>NZ_JBEOQT010000022.1:0-967707 GCF_040280225.1 Serratia sp. SM04
GCTGAACCGCCAGGGGCGCTTGATCAAACGGCCTTTCAGCCTGGAATTGAAACAGGGCGAGGACGGCTATGATGCCCTGGTGCGCACCCTGGCGCAGGGCTGGCAGCAGGAAGCTCAGGCTATCGCAGCACAGATGGGCGGCATTTAGTCATAATTTGGTCTAAAATCGTCTAATCCCTGTCAGCGTGAAAATTCGTTTTTTTTCGCTGGCAGGGATTTCTATTTAATTTCAAAAGGTTAAACCCTTCCCCGGCAGATCAGCCACTTAGCACTTTCCTCGGGCGTAGCTCACAAATATGACATTGGCGTGAATTTTGCGCATTGATCTTCTCTTCTTTTAGCGCTATTGATTACTCGTGGCTGCGCAAAAAGCAGCCATTGTTTTCTTTCCACCAGACCAAAATGAGGGAAACGAGGCATGAAGAGACAGAAACGCGATCGTCTGGAAAGGGCGCATTCGAGAGGGTATCAGGCAGGTATTTTAGGGCGTTCCAGGGAACATTGTCCCTACCAATCATCGGTGGACGCCCGGTCTCAATGGCTGGGAGGTTGGCGAGAAGCCATGGAAGACAGGGCTGTGACCGCTTAAGCGGCTCCCTGTCAAATAAAAGGAATAACCTCCGCCCTTGGCGGAGGTTTTTGTTTGTGCCGTTTATTTGTCCTGCCAGCGTTTCAGTAAAATACTCGCATTCACGCCGCCAAAGCCGAAGCCGTTTGATAAGGCGTAGGTCATGTCCATCGATTCAGCCCGTTTCGCGACCAGATGCAAGCCTGCCGCCGCCGGATCGGGATTGTCCAGATTCAGCGTTGCAGGAGCTATCTGATCGCGCAGAGCCAGGGCGGTAAAGATGGTTTCCAGCCCGCCGGCGGCGCCGAGCAGGTGCCCGGTCGCTGATTTCGTCGAGGTCACGGCGACAGTCCCGGCGGTGCCAAACAGGTGCTTGATGGCATTGATTTCGCCTAAATCGCCTACGGGTGTCGAAGTCGCGTGCGCGTTTAAATGCTGAACCTCTTCTGGGGCGACATTCGCCTGCTTCAACGCGATTTTCATCGCCCGATAGGCGCCGTTGCCGTCTTCAGCGCCGGAGGTCATGTGGTAGGCGTCGGCGCTGGTGCCATAGCCGACGATTTCCGCGAGCGGCGTAGCGCCGCGCGCCCGCGCATGCTCCAGCGTTTCAATCACCAGCATGCCGGCGCCTTCCCCCATGACAAAACCGTCCCGGGCGCTGTCGAAAGGCCGGGAGGCCTGTCGCGCCAACTCGGCCGGTGCGGTGGACATGGCGCGCGCGGCGGCGAATCCGCCCAGGCTTACGGTGTCGATAGCCGCTTCGGTACCGCCGCACAGGGCGATATCGGCCTCATCATTGCGGATCATACGCACCGCGTCGCCAATGGCCTGCACGCCGGCCGCACAGGCGGTGACCGGTGCGCCAATCGGGCCTTTGAAGTGATGCTTGATGGAAACGTGACCGGCCGCCAGATTGACCAGGAAAGAGGGGATAGTGAATGGCGACAGGCGCTTGGCGCCGCGGCTGTCCGTAGTGCGCACTGCCTGGGCAATGGCCGGGAAGCCGCCAATGCCCGAGGCGATGACGGTGGCGGTTCGCTCTTGTTTTTCCTCCGTATCGGCTATCCAGCCGGCCTGACGAACGGCTTCATCCGCCGCCGCCATGGCAAACAGTATAAAGCGATCCATTTTCTTTTGGTCCTTGGGGGCGACGGACGCGTCTGGGTTGAATCCCGCCTCGGCATCTTGCGCCAGTTCGGAGACTTGCCCCCCGACCTTGACCGGCAAATCTGCAACGATCTCGTCAGGCAAAGCCCGAATGCCGGACTCTCCTTTTAATAAACGTTGCCAGATGGTCTCCACGCCGCACCCTAACGGTGAAACGGCGCCCATGCCGGTAATAACGATACGACGATTGCTCATGACTGCTCCTTGGTGAGTTCGGATAAATCGGCGAGGCGCCGCTGCCGCATTAGTTCGGCGCGTTGACGTATGCCGTCATTTGCCGCAGGCCCCGGTGCCAACGTAATAAACTGCGGCGGCACCTGCTGTTGGGTCTCGACGTTGATCAACTGGACCTGGATCGGCCGATCGGTGCGGCCGTCGACTAACAAGGCGCTAATGTCACCGTCGATCAAATGGCGATTGCCCCATTGTGAGAGAGCGGCCAGTACGGGAAGAAAATCGTTGCCGCGTTCGGTGAGCAGATATTGATAGCGAACCGGCCGCGTTTGATAACGTTGCTTATGCAGAATGCCGTGGGCCACTAAATCCTTCAGGCGTCGGGCCAGGAGAGTGGGTGAAATCCCCAGACTTTGTTGGAATTCGTCGAACTTGGACAATCCCTGAAAGGCATCACGCAGGATCAGGATGCTCCACCATTCTCCGACGCGATCTAACGAACGTGCGACGGGGCAAGGTGTATCGCTAAAGCGGGTTTTTTGCATATCGCCTCTTTGTGGATACATTTATTGTAGTTACATGATGGCTATACTAGGCGATTTTGAGGGGCAAGAAAATGACCGGATGCAAAAAACCGCTATCGCGTCGGTGCGGGCTGCGGGGAGGGGCCTCGCTCAACTGGCCTGCGTTCGGGTAGGAATAGGGTGGAGACAGGGGGAAAAAACGTTTCGGCAGCGGGCAATTAAAGGAGGTGAGTAGTCTTTAAACGAGAAGTGAAAGAAATGCCATCACGCTAGGCGTGATGGCATGCGAAGAGGATTAGAAAACAAGACGATGGCCGCCTTCTCCTCAGCGTGATCAGAACGCCGTGGTGTCCTTGAACAGGCCCACTTTCAGATCGGTGGCGGTATAGATCACTTCGCCGTCAACCAGCACTTCGCCATCGGCGACGCCCATGATCAGCTTGCGGGTGATGACGCGTTTGAAGTTAATGCGGTAGGTCACTTTCTTCGCGGTTGGCAGCACCTGGCCGGTAAACTTGACTTCACCGACGCCCAGCGCGCGGCCTTTGCCTTCGCCACCCAGCCAACCGAGGTAGAAACCGACCAGCTGCCACATCGCATCCAGGCCCAGGCAGCCTGGCATGACCGGATCGCCGATAAAGTGGCAACCGAAGAACCATAGGTCCGGATTAATATCCAGCTCCGCTTCCACATAACCTTTGTTGTGAGTTCCGCCGTCTTCGGTCATCTTGACCACGCGGTCCATCATCAACATGTTACCTGCCGGCAACGGTGGGCCACCGGCGCCGAACAGCTCGCCACGGCCGGATGCTTCGAGGTCTTCTTTCGTATAGGAATCGCGTTTATCTACCATGTTCTCAGTAAGCCTTATTTTAATGAAGGACGCAGGTTAGCTAACACGTGTACGCTGAACAAGTCCGATCAGCCGTGGTTGAACCAGTTGAGCCAGCGCAGCGGCCACGGACGACGGCGTTCCTGCAGGCTCACCTGCGCAATCCGTTCCTGAATGGCCGCCAACAAGTTCGGCTGTTGTTCGTCAGAGTAGAGGCAACCTGTGAGCAAAGGCAAGGCTTCCGCCGCGCTCTCTACCGCCCACAGATGGAATTGCCCTTCGCGTACCGCGTCGACGACATCCTGGCGCAGGCACAGGTGGCGCACGTTGGTCGCGGGCAATACGACGCCCTGTTTACCCGTCAGGCCGCGGCGCAAACAAACCTCGAAGAAACCTTCGATCTTTTCGTTAACGCCACCTATCGGCTGTACGTTGCCGAATTGGTCGACGGAGCCGGTGACGGCGATCTGCTGGGTGATCGGTTGCTGTGACAGGGCGCTGATCAACGCGCACAGTTCAGCCAGCGAGGCGCTGTCGCCGTCTACTTCACCGTAAGATTGCTCAAAGACGATGGAAGCGGAGAAGGGTAACTGCTGATCCAGATCCAGTTCGGCAATCAAGAACGCCTGCATGATCATCATGCCTTTAGCGTGCAGGTTGCCGCCCAGTTCGGCTTTGCGCTCGACGTCGGTGAACTCGCCATCGCCGAGGTGCACAACGCAACTGATGCGCGACGGTTCGCCAAAACTGCGTGGATGGCCGGGATAATCCAGGACTGACAGGCCGTTGATTTGCCCTATCACTTCACCCTCGGTCTCAATCAGAATCTGGCCCAGCTCGATTTCATCCTGCATACGTTCGGCCAGATAGCTTTCACGCCATTCGCGGGCATTTAACGCCGCTTCGAACGCTTTGGCCGTAATGCGATCTTCTTCGGCATACAGTGCGGCTTCGGACAGCTGCTGGCCAAGCCAAACCGGCGAGAGTGGCAGGATGCCCTGGTCGCCACTGTAACGCACGGCCTGAACGATCAGCGGCGCCCAGGCGTCGCTCGCCAGCACCGGCAACTGCTGGTCGGCAATCACGCCGTTGACGTAGCCGCACCACTGCGCCATATCATCAACTTCAGTCAGCTGCAGATCGTCTTCGAATTCACCGTAGACCGCTTGTTCACTCAGTTCCGGCTCGATATCGTGAAAATCGGCCAGGCCGTGGCGATCGCCGACCACAATCAGCCGCAGCTCCAGCGGCATTGGCGGAATGGCTACCGGCAGCGGGCGGGTTTCGTCTGGCGAAACCCAATGGAACTGACGTTGGCCGATCATTTGCTTCAGCCGCAGCCATAGCAACGGCTGAGCCAACAGGGCGCGGGCCGACAGAATCAAAATGCCGCCGTTGGCCTGGTGCACCAGACCCGGCTGCAGGGTGATGTCGCCATTGTGGATCCGTACGCAGCCAAACAGTTGCTCCGGCTCAACCCACTCCTGGAACAGGCAAGCGCCGCCGGCGGCAAAAGGTTCATCGCCACGGCTGGCCGGCTCTACGCTGACTTTGCCATCCTGAATGACATAGTGGCTGCCGCAGCATGCCGTGTTTTTCGGCAGCAGTGGCGTGACGGCGTGAGCGATCAGTTCCAGATACTCTCGTGTTTCTTGCGCCTTCAACAGCATGAAACGCGGTGGCGATTGGGGGTGGCAAAATAGCGTCAGGGCATTTTCCAGCCGAGGCTGAATGGCGGAAAAGGGCACGGGTGCCAACTGAGCGGCGGTATCAAATATCGCCTGATAAGGCGTTACGTCCGGCAATAAAGATTGCCATTCAAGTCGGTTATTGGTCAAAGTGTTAGATGCAATCGTTAAAAAGGGAAAGGGCGATTATACAAGAATAACGGCGGCTTGATACATGCGGAGTGCCAGTTGGCATCAGGGAGTTTGACATCGCGCGGTGACTGTGCAAAAAACAGTCTAAAAGACGGCTTAATTGCCGGGGAAATTTGGCGCAAAGCTGTTATGCTTATTTGAAGTTACGCGGTCACTGAAGAGCTCAAGATGAAATATCAGCAACTGGAAAATCTGGAGAGCGGTTGGAAATGGAAGTACCTGGTGAAGAAGCATCGGGAAGGGGAACTCATTACCCGCTACATTGAAAACAGCGCTGCTCAGGAGGCGGTTAACGAGCTGCTGAAGCTGGAAAATGAGCCGGTAAAGGTACTTGCATGGATTGCCGCTCACATGAATCCGGAACTGGATAACCGGATGAAACAAACGATCCGCGCCCGCCGTAAACGTCATTTTAACGCAGAACATCAGCATACGCGTAAAAAATCTATCGATCTGGAGTTTTTGGTTTGGCAACGATTGGCTGCCCTGGCGCGCCGACGTGGCGTTACGCTGTCGGAAACCGTCGTGCAGCTTATCGAAGACGCTGAACGCAAAGAAAAGTATGCGAACCAGATGTCGTCGTTGAAAGAAGACTTGAAGGCGATTCTTGGCAAAGATCCCAAGTAAGTGCGTGAGCGCGCCTTTGTTGCGCTTGGTTTCAACAATAGGACGAAAAAAAACCCCGCTATGCGGGGTTTTTATTAGGCGAGTAAACTTAGCCCTGAGGCTGAGTTACAACGTCTTTGATACCTTTAACTTCGATCTCTACGCGACGATCTGGTGCCAGGCAAGCGATCTGAGCTTTGGTAGCGCGGCCAGATTTGTAGCCACAGGTGTTGCCAGTAACTGCATCTGCTTCACCCATACCACGTGCAGAAATTTTGTCTGACGGGATGCCTTTGGAGACCAGGTAGTCAACAACGCTCTGTGCACGTTGTTCGGACAGTTTCTGGTTGTACTGGTCAGAACCAACGGCGTCGGTGTAACCCAGAACAACTACGGAACCGTCTTTAGGATCCATGGAGCTCAGCTGGCTGTACAGCTGATCCAGAGCCTGTTGGCCTTCTGCTTTCAGAGTAGACTTGTTGAAGTTGAACAGCACGTCAGACTTCAGAGTGAAACGCTTGGTTTCAACAACTGGAGCTGGAGCCGGAGCTGGTGCTGGAGCAACTACGTCATCCTGACCGAAGCGGTAAGAAACGCCCAGGCTCAGCATGGTGTTGTCTGGACGTGCGCCAACGGTACCTGCGTCACCGATGTTGCTTACGAACTGGTAATCCAGGCGAGTAGCCCAGTTTTTGGTCAGTGCGTATTCAACACCAACAGCAGCCAGCGGAGAAACGCCGGTGTCGTGGTTACCGCCGTTAGAGCCTACGCCGTCACTGTCTGCACGCCATACCATACCACCCAGACGGGTGTAGATGTCCAGATCGTCAACGATTGGGTAGCTCAGTTTAGCGGCCAATTGAACGCCTTGTGCTTTGAAGGAACCGGTGTTACGGCCGGTATATTTCATACGACCCAACCAGTCGTAACCCATTTCAAAGCCCAGGTATTGGTTAGCTTGATAGCCCAAGAATGCACCAGCACCGAGTTGGTCTTTACGTGCATCGTTGTCTACGCGGTAGCCGTTACCGTAGAAACCAGTGTCGTGGTACTGGGACCAGCCCAGTTTAGCACCGGTGTACCAGGTGTTATCTTTTGGAGCGGCTTGCGCTACGGTAGCGAAACCTGCCAGTGCCACTGCTAATGCGATAGCTGTCTTTTTCATTTTGCGCCTCGTTATCATCCAAATAGGCAATGAGCTTTAAAGCTGTTTAAGCCCTTGGTTAAATTCCTTCGCCAAGGTTTAAGCCCTCGTTTGTTACTCGCCAGTTTTTCTGACGTTATAGAGCAACCTTGGCGATGTAAAGTCTACAACGTGGCGCGAAAGTTACAAGTGTGATGTGATAAGGCTCTAAAAAAAAACGCGGAATCGTACATATTTGCTAACATTCTTAGCCTAAAAAAACGGCGATTCATCGAACGTTTTTGCCTGCCAAACCGCAGCCGGACTCGCTTTTTGCCTTCCCATGCAAAGGTTCTGCTTATGGGGTGCGAAAATGATGGGAAAAATCCTAAATTTACTTAATGATACAAAGAAGAGTGAATTTTTAGGGTGGAACAGTGTCCGTGAGTCGGGTTAATGTCACGTTGAGGCCGCATGATAAACCCATAGGCATTACCCAATTCTGCCGCACGTCTTAATTTTAGACGATCCTCCTCCGTTAGCTCGGGCAACCAACCGAGAACCACGCTGTAATTTCCCGTTTGCAGTGCTTTTTCCATCGCCTCGACCGTATTCACCGGGCTGATCTGGCTCAATTGCACCATCTTATCTACAGGCAGGCCGGATTGCTGCAGCCATTGCTTGCTTAATTTTTGCTGCGGTGTCAGCCACAGAAGCCAGCGAGACTGCTTGCCCAATTGCAGCAGCAGGGGTAACAGCAATTGAGCCACTGCGGGCTGGCGCTCGCTGTAAACAAGTTCACTGATCAAGCCATTCTCTTTGCCGACATCCGTGTTCTTCGCAACATTGCGCGTTGTATAAGAGCCATGGCCGAAATGAGGTTGGTAGAGTGATTGAGTACGCATAAAGTTCCCGCCCGTCGTGTTACTGTATGTTTATACAGTATCTCTGATTTAGGATAAGATCAACCCAAATTTTCGTAGCGGCTCGCATAATTGCGATCATTTTTTGTACCGGCGGTTTTTGTGATTGGCAGGCGGGCGGATAGTGCGTATTTTTCTAATTAGTTGTTCACGTTACTTTTTTCATTGATGAGAGAAATAATACGGTCAGAACCTAAAAAGGAGAAACGCTATGAAAAGGATGTCGATACGAAGGATCGCACAGGCTAAAAATTGCTTCGCGGCGCTGGGCGCCATCACCACGCGGTCACAGTTTGGCGGCTACGGCCTGCTGGCCGAGGGGGTAATGTTTGCAGTGATAGCGGAAGGAGAATTGTACCTGCGGGCTACGGCGAGCATGGAACCGGCTTTTCGCGCCAGAGGGATGGTCAATATGGTCTATTCCAAGCGCGGAGTGCCCATCACTTTGCGTTATTACTGGGTTGACGAGTCGCTGTGGCGGGAACGCAACGAGCTGGTGGGGCTGGCCTGGCAGGCCGTCAGGGAAGCGCGTCGAGAGCAGCGGCTTAAGGCCGGCGATCACGGTCGATTGAAGGCGTTGCCGAATATCGATGTCAACATGGAGCGCTTGCTATGGCGAGCGGGTATCCGCAACGCCTATGACCTGCGGCTGCAAGGCGCTAAACGCAGCTATCTCCGCCTGCTGCAACAGCAGACCAATCTGGGGCTGCGCGTGCTGCTGTCGCTGGGCGGCGCGATAGCCGGTTATCATCAGGCGGCGTTGCCGACCGAATTGCGCAACGAACTGGTGCGCTGGTTCGATCATACGATGGCGATGCGCCGCCATGGGCATGAGCCAGTGGTTCAGGGCCCATCGAGCGAGCCCTGAATAATTAGATTGCCTTATTGATTTGGGCGTGGAGTGCGGTGAGCTCCGGCAGCAGTTCGAGCATCAACCCCACCTGTTGCAACACCAACTGCTCTTTGCTTTCAGGTTCCGGAACGGCTCTGCGAATGCGCTCCGCCAGCTGTTCCAGCGCTTGCGCAATGCGCTGGCTGTTCCGTTCTTCCTGATGCAAGGCGCCGTCCACGTAACACACGGCATCATTGAGCAGATCGAGGGTGACAGGGGTATTCAGCCGCTCGCGGTGCGCCCCCAACGCCGAGATATAACTCAGGAGAGTGTGGTTTAGGCAAAGCAGGCGGAAGGCGGCTTCCTGCAATTCCTTGTCGACCTTGGGATCGGCGGACATGTTGGAGATGACCGAAGCCAGTTCGGCATCGCTGTTGTGGGCATCTCGCCGCGCAATGCGGTAGGCGAGGCCGTTATCCTTACCCTGGTGGTATTGCACCAGAATGGCGTCCAGATAACGGCAGTTGGCATTCAGGGTTTTATCCACCACCGCCGGCAGTTGGCGGAATTTCCAGTCCGGCCAGATAAAGCTGACCGCCGCCCAGGCGATGGCGCAGCCCAACAAGGTGTCGTAAACGCGCGGGGCGGCTACTTCGAATCCTTCACCCAACAGGTTAAAGCATAACAAGACCAGTAGCGTGATGAACATGGTGGCGTGGGCATACTGGACGGTGCGGAAAGCGAAAAATAGAACGCCGGTGATGACGATCAACACCAGCTGTCCTTCCAGTGAAGGCACGAAATAGAGGATCGGCAGGCCGATCAGGATACCGGCCAGGGTGCCGATGATGCGCAGCGCCAGGCGTCGGCGGGTAGCGTTGTAGTTCGGTTGACAGACGAACAGGCTGGTCAACAGGATCCAGTAACCGTGCTGCATGCCGGTGAACTGGATGAAAGCGTAACCCACGCACAGCACCACCGACATGCGGATCGCGTGGCGGAACAGGGCCGATTGCGGCGTCAAATGGCGGCTGATGCGCAGACGGATGTCGCTCCAGCCGGTTAAGCGATCGTCGGCCAGGCTGTTCTCTTCCGCTTGCCCGTTTGCCAGCGTCTGCTCTGACTCAATATTGGCCAGCTGCGCATCGATCGCATGCAGGTTTTTCAGCAGGTGCGCCAGCGCCTTGGTTTGTTCTGAATTGCCCTGGGTTTCGGCGATGCGCGCCAAGGCCTCCTGAATGCGGCTGAAGGCCGGCTCAAAACGCGGGTTGTGCTGGTATTTTTGCCGCAGCAGGATCGATTGTGCCAGTTGGCGGCAGGCGCGCGCCTGCATGCTCAGCAAACGCTGGAAGCGGAATAAAATATCGCTGTGGCGAAATTGCCGGCTGAGCGCGTGATACTGAACGTGGGAAGAGCTGGCGCGTTCGTGGATATCCTGCGCGACAAAATAGTAGTGCAAGGTACGGCGGGTGCCGCGCTGGCCGCGATCGCCTTTCAGGCGCGTCAGCAGCGAGGCTTTGGTCTGGTTAAGCAACGCGACCAACGCGCTGTTGGCCATCGCAACATCCATCCATGGCAGGTCAGCGTCGCGTTCGGCGTCGGGATCGAACAGGTTGGCTTTGGCATCCAGATAGTTGGCCAGTTGATCGTAGCAGCGCGCCAGGTTCTCTTGCAGTGGCCGGATAGGGAACAGCAGGTGGCCCGCCAGCGTCAGCAGGTTGTACCACAGCGCACCGATCACCAGCAGCAGCGGTTGCTGATACCAGGCATCGTACATGGCGGTGCCGAGCATGGTGTAAACCGCGATCAGCAGTGCGCCGAAGGCGATGGTGGCGTAACGTTGCCCCAAGGCGCCCAGAAGGATAAAACCGCAGGTCGACGTGGTTAAGCCAAGGGCGAACAACCAGGGATAGGGGAACAGCAGCTCGATTGAAGCTGAGGCGACAAAGAAGCACACCAGCGTGATCAGCAGGTTGCGTAACCTGCCGGCCAGGCGGTCATCCAAGTCGGTCAGGGCCGCTGCCACCACGCCCAGCGTCAGCGGGATGGTCAGCTTGGGAATGCCCAGCCACCAGGGAACGGCGGTGGTGCCGATCAGCGCAATAAGGATGCGCAGGTGATACAGCAGATTGCTGTTATAGGTGTAACGACGTACTGCGGGTGCAAAAGAGCGCACGAAAAACTCCTCAAACGGAGAAAAAATTAACGCTGATGATAGTGGCGGCGAGCATTCTCAATACGCGCTTGCTGAGCCATTTCTACCGAGACGACGCGGCGCCCCACCGGCCACAGCGCGATGGCGGCAATTTTGAAATTGGCGATGCCGACCGGAATGCCGATGATCGAAACGCACTGCACGATACCGGCGGCGATGTGTGACAGGCACAGCCACCAGCCGAACAGCACTAGCCAGATAACGTTGAGCAGTGAGCCGCCGGCGGAGAGCAGCGCATTGCTTTTTTCCGGGTAGAGCTCATCGACGTGGATTGCCTCATTGCCGAACGGCACCAGCGACAGCTTGGTGATTTCCCAGCAGGAGCGGGTGAGCGGCAGCGTGATGACCAGCAGCACGCTGAACACCGTGGCGATGAGCCAACCCAGCGTGGTGAAGAAACCGCCCAACACAAAATTAAGAATATTCAGTACAGTACGCATAGACGTCATTCTGCTCTAATGTTGGCCAAACCGCGATGCGGGCGTATTCACGATAAAAACGCAAAATCTATTCTACCCTTTTTTTAGCGCTAGAGTGCCACTGCTTATCGCAGGTAAACTGGCAGATATCCGTTATTTAATCTCAACATAGTCATGGCGCGACGATATGGAACTTAAAGCGACATCGCTGGGGAAACACCTGGCTCAGCACCCTTATAACCGCGTGCGGTTGCTGCACGCCGGCGTTGAGGTGAGCGGGGAAAAACATGAATACCTGATCCCCTTCAATCAACTGATTCAGGTCAGGTGCAAGCGCGGCATCGTCTGGGGCGAGCTGGAATTTGAATTGCCGGACGAAAAAGTGGTGCGACTGCACGGCACCGAGTGGCAGGAAACGCAGCGTTTTTATCACTATCTGCAGCAGGCGTGGCAGCAGTGGAGCGCCGAAATGAGTGAGGTCAGTGCCGGCGTGTTGCAACAGCAGGTGGCACAGATTCAGCGCATTGAGCAGCAAGATAAATGGTTCAAAAAGTCTGAGCTGGGCAAGCTGCAGCAGCAAATCCGTGAAGCCTTCTCCGCGCTGCCAATGCCGGTGGTGCGCCTGGAGGAATTCGATAACTGCCGGGTCGATTACCATCTGTGTCTGCAATGGCTGCAGCAGGGGCAACGCAGTGTCGACCAACGCAACCGGCAGTGGGCCGATCGCATGCTGGAGCAACATCACGACTTCTTCCAGACCGTCGAGAGCTCACCGCTCAATGACTCTCAGAGCCGTGCGGTGGTCAACGGCGAGGATTCCGTCCTGGTATTGGCGGGGGCCGGCAGCGGCAAGACGTCGGTGCTGGTGGCGCGCGCCGGCTGGCTGCTGCGCCGTCAGGAGGCGGAGCCGGGCCAAATCTTGCTGTTGGCGTTCGGCCGTCAGGCTGCGAGTGAGATGAATGATCGCATCAAAGAACGTTTGGGCGATGTAGGTATTCAGGCCAAAACATTCCATGCATTGGCGCTGCAGATCATTCAACAAGGCAGCCGCAAAGCCCCGGCGATCAGCCGGTTGGAAACCGATGCCAGCGCGCGCAAAGCGTTGCTGATTGCCCATTGGCGCGAGCAATGTGCAGAGAAAAAAGCCCAGGCGAAGGGGTGGCGTCAATGGTTGACCGAGGAGCTGGAATGGGACGTGCCGGAAGGCGACTTCTGGCAGGATAAACGCCTGGCGGACCGGCTGGCGGGCCGGTTGGAACGCTGGCTGGGGCTGATGCGCATGCACGGCGGCAGCCAGGCGGAAATGATTGAGCAGGCGGATGAAGAAATCCGCGATCTGTTTTCGAAACGCATCCGGCTGATGGCGCCACTGTTGAAAGCCTGGAAAAGCGCCTTGAAAGAGGAAGGAGCGGTGGACTTTTCCGGCCTTATTCATCAGGCGGTCAACATTCTCGACAAGGGGCGCTTCGTCAGCCCGTGGAAACATATTCTGGTCGATGAGTTTCAGGATATCTCGCCGCAGCGTGCGCTGTTGCTGGCGGCGCTGCGTCGGCAGAACAAGCAGACCTGCCTGTTTGCGGTGGGGGATGACTGGCAGGCGATTTATCGCTTCAGCGGCGCAGAGTTGACGTTAACCACGGCTTTTGCCACCCACTTCGGCGAAGGGGCGCAGTGCGCGCTGGACACCACTTATCGCTTCAACGAACGTATCGGTGAGGTGGCCAACCGGTTCGTGCAGCAGAACCCGCACCAGCTGAAAAAACCGCTCAACAGCCTGAGCAAGGGCAATAAAAAGTCGGTGGCGATCCTGCCGCACGAGCAGCTGGAGCCCTTGCTGGATAAACTGAGCGGCTACGCCAAGCCGGATGAGCGCATCCTGGTGCTGGCGCGCTACCATCATCTGAAACCGGAAGCGCTGGCGAAGGCGGCCACCCGCTGGCCCAAGCTGGATCTGGAATTTATGACCATCCACGCCAGCAAGGGGCAGCAGGCGGAATACGTCATCATCGCCGGTTTGCATGATGGGCGTGACGGCTTCCCCGCCGTGGCGCGCGAGTCGGTGTTGGAAGAGGTGCTGCTGCCGCAGCCGGAGGATTTCCCGGATGCCGAAGAGCGCCGTCTGCTGTATGTCGCGTTGACGCGCGCTAAACATCAGGTATGGCTGTTGCAGGATCGTGAACGTCCTTCGGTGTTCGTTGAACACCTGCAAGATCTTGGCGTACCGGTGCAGAAAAAACCGTAAGCCTGAGCCTGGCGGCTGCCAGGCCGCGAGGACTATTTCAGGCGGTCTTGCAGGTAGCGCTGATAGTCGGGGATGGCGATCTCCACCTCGCTTTTGAACAGCGGAGAGTCGATCAGAAAGTCGGCGGTCGAGCGGTTGGTGGCCACCGGAATATTCCATACGGTCGCCAGCCGCAGCAGCGCCTTCACGTCCGGATCGTGCGGCACCGCGTTCAGCGGATCCCAGAAGAAGATCAGCATGTCTATCTTGCCTTCCGCAATCAGTGCGCCAACCTGCTGATCGCCGCCCATCGGGCCACTCAGCATGCTGGTGACGGGAATGCCGCTGGCGCGCTGGATCAGATTACCGGTAGTGCCGGTGGCGTACAGCTGGTGCTGCGCCAGAATGGTCTTGTGGCTTTCTACCCACTCCAGCAGGGCCTGTTTGCGGTGATCGTGCGCCACCAGCGCAATGTGTTTGCGCGCGGCGATAGTGCGGGTGGTCAATTCCATCTCGGTGTCCTTCGCTAATCGGGGAATGTGCGACAGATTACTGAAACTGTTTTTCACTGCCTAGCGTTTGCGCTTGAAAATGCGAAGAAAAGACGCCTTTACGGGGAAAGGCGCCGGGAGGGATCAGCGAATCGGTTGTTTATTGGCCCAGCGCAGAAAACGCTTCTGTGTTTCCTTGTCGGCCTGTTGAAACCAGTATTGCAGCATTTGTTCCGACACGTTTTCACCTTTCAACGTCACCGTCGGGGCGTTTATCGGCGCGCCGGCCAACGCGAGGGCTGAGGCATTGCCCGTGTTCGCCTGAACAAAGCTCGGAACGGAGGCCGGGCGGTTCTGGCGGTTGTAATCGGTCATCACCTTTTCCAAATCGGTATTGAAGGTGACGCTGTCGGGATGCAGCACATCATGCCGGAACGGCAGGGTGTTGCCGTCCTTATCGACCACTAGATAATTCAACGTTCTGTCAAAGCGTTGCGCATCACGATCGTTCTCGATGCGTGGCAGTTCGATCGCCACCTGGCTGATCTTTTGCGTATTGAAGGTGGCAACCAGCGGCAAGGAAGCATAGGCCTGCGTATGCTGGCCGGAACGTACGGTTTTGGTCACTTTAAACAGCAACTGGTGCTGCCCGCCATCCAGTTCAAGGCTGTCGGCGCCTTTTAACAACGAACCTGTCATTTTCTTGCCGTCGACCACCAGCAGGTCGATGTCCGGGGAGAGTTTCAGGGTCGTAGCCGCGGCAGGCATGCTGATGCTGATGCTGAGCAACGCCGCAACCACCAGACCAAATTTCATCATTATCTCCTTATAAAGTGGCGTAACGCTAAGTGTTGAACACGGCATAGGTTGTGTCAAAATTTTTCAATCGGGTATTTTGTTTACATTTTTACATATTTTATCGCGATTAGACATGACCATGCGCAGCTGAACCGCGACAGCCTCTGACCATAAGATTGCGGTGAAGTTTCCCTTGCGTTGCGTTTAACCGAACGAATGCCGATCGGTTACACTCGAAATGGAAAGTGACGCAGTGATAAACGGGAGTTGAAGATGCAAGATCAAGAGATTGTTGAGCTGTTGCAACAGGTGAAAACTATCGCGCTGGTCGGTGCCAGCGATAACCCATCGCGGCCCAGCTATGGGGTGATGGCGTATCTGTTGGCGCAAGGGTATCAGGTGATCCCGGTCAGCCCAAAACTGGCGGGGCAGACGCTGCTGGGGCAGCAGGTTTACCCTACGCTGGCCGCTATCCCGCAGCCGGTGGATATGGTTGACGTGTTTCGCAATTCAGAAGCGGCTTACGGCGTAGCGCAAGAGGCGATAGCGATCGGCGCCAGGGCGCTCTGGCTGCAGATAGGGGTGATTAACGAGCAGGCGGCAGCGCTGGCGCAACAGGCCGGGTTGCGTGTGGTGATGGATCGCTGTCCGAAAATCGAAATCCCGCGCTTAGGGTTGGAGCGCTAAATAAAAAGGGCCAGGCGCGATGCCGGGCCCTCTCGGGTTTCTCAGGTCTTGGCGCGGTCAATTGCGCAAGCGTGGCGCCTGTAGCTGGTGACGGATGGATTCCGCCAGTTCATCCAGCGATGGTTGCTCGGGGTGTGCCTCCTGGGCTTCGCTATCCAGCTGCGCTTCCGCCAGATAGGTGTGTACCGGTTGGCCTTCCTCGTCTTCCATCACCACGTGGTACCAAGGGGCTGAACGCAGTTCATCGTTCGCCGCTATTTCGTCAGCTTTGGGTTGTTCCAAAGAGTATTCCGGGTCGATATCGATCACGACGCCTAAATACCCCAGCAGTTTATGCCTAACCTGTTGTCCGATACCGAATTTGCTGGCAATCATGATGACCTCCTGAGAAACAATGCCTTGCTCATATATGGGGGCAGGGCAGCGCATTTCAAGTTACATCACCCGACAAGCGAATCCTTTCAGATACAGCCCCTCAGGGTATGTGGCGATCACCGGGTGATCGGCAGCCTGTCGGAACTGCTCTATAAATTGTACATCACGTCCGGCATCTACAGCGGCGTCGGCCAAAATTTTCTGGAACAGGTCGGTCGGCATCAGGCCGGAGCAGGAGAAGCTGAGCAGAATGCCGCCCGGATTCAGCAGCTGCAGCGCCAGCATGTTGATGTCTTTGTAGCCGCGGCAGGCGCTGGCCAACTGATTCTTGTTCTCGACGAATTTCGGCGGATCCATGATGATCAGATCGAATTTTTCGCCTTGAGTGCGGTAGTTGCGCAGCAGCTGGAACACGTCATCGCGAACGAACTCCGCTTTGTTCAGATCCAGCTTGTTGAGCTCGACGTTCTGTTTGGCGATATCCAGCGCCGCCTGCGAGGTATCCACGCTGATCACCTGCGCGCAACCGCCCATCAAAGCGGAAACGGCGAAGGCGCCGGTGTAGGAGAAGCAGTTCAGCACCCGACGGCCGGCGGAGTAATTGCGCGCCGCCAGGCGGCTGTCGCGCTGGTCGAGGTAGAAACCAGTTTTGTGCCCCTGCTGAATGTCCACCAGCAGCTTCATGCCGTGTTCGGTGATCGGCAGCAGTTCCGGCGGCAGATCGCCAAATACCGGGCCCTGTGCCAGCGGCAGGCCTTCTTTTTTACGTACCGCAACGTCGGAGCGATCGTAGATCGAGCATTCCGGGTAGCAATGCTGCAGGGCGGAAAGCAGGGCCGGGCGCTGGTATTCGGCACCGGCGGACAGCAGCTGCAGCACCAGGAAATTCTGGAAGCGATCGATAGTGATGCCCGGCAGGCCGTCGGACTCGCCGGCGATCAGGCGGTATCCGTCCAGACCGTCGCGCTGTGCGACCCAATCGCGCCAGCTTTGCGCTTGCTGCAGGCGGCGAATGAAGAAATCGATGTTAATCTCTTCATCTTGCTGGAAGGTCCAGACGCGTGCGCGGATCTGCGACTCGGGCGAATAGGCGCCGCGTGCCAGCCACTTACCCTGGCTGTCGAGGATATCAATGGTTTCACCGGAGTGGGCTTTGCCCTCAACGCGTTGAACGGCGCCGGAGAACACCCAAGGGTGGCGACGGAGTAAGGACTTTTCACGTCCTTTGGCGAGATATAAGCGCATGGTTAAACTACTTTTTATTCAATGGGTTAATTGGCTGGATTAAGCGTTTGCCAAAATAAGTTCGTCATCATAGCTGAATCTGACAGCGTTCACTACCGCGTTGGCTCGGATTGTATCGCGTTATCTCTGCGGGCGTCGCACCGAAGAGAGAGAAAGTGCAGCCTTCAAACTGAAGAAATGGCAGCTTAAATGGGTGTATGATAGCGAAGCAGAGATGACGGTGCGTTGATTATCGTGTGAAGGTGCTTCGTTGCCTATAGCCATCAGTATTCGGCAGGAGGGGGTAGAGAAAGTAAGGCTGAAGAGTTATATTTTTATTCGCGTTAAAAAAGATTTTGGATGTTTTTACAATATAACGTAAAGGGAATGTACCGGTGAGATTTTTTTTATTTTTCATTTTTTTGATTTCGGCTAACATAGCATTCGCTAACGAGTGGGTTTTTATTGAAGATGAAAATGCTATAAGTGATGGGGTATTAAAGGTTTCTGTCCAGGGTGGACATTATAAGATTTCATTCCCTCCCTCTGCCAACCCTAATTCAGGTTCTGTGTCGATTAATGGTGAGCGATTTTACGGCAACCGCTCTTTTGGATTCGACGGTAATCAAGCGGACAGAATGATTGAAATGCTCTTAAAGGTAAAGAGTGCTCAGGTCGAATACGATGATCGTTTTAAAACGAAAGTCGTTCGCAAGTCGATTGATTTTTCAGATGTTACAACACCCATTGAAAACTTGAAAAATAAAAACCATTATCATCTCTCCCATAAGTGATGATAGGGCAGACGTCTGTAACTTGAAAGCGGAATAGCGCTGTCACGTGGCAGCTCGACGTCAGGTGCGAACAACGATGACAGGGTGACGGCACTTTCTTGTGAGTAAGCAATCTCATCGTTCAAGAACGTGGATTGAAAATCACCATTTTTTAATCGACTGATTGTTAGTGTTTTTTTTTGCACGATTGTGAGTGATTGGCTACAGGTTTCCGTTTGTCTCACGAAGGGAAATCTATCTGCTGGTTGATGGAGTTGTAAGTGATTTGTAGGTTTTTTGTGAGTTTTAGGGTTTTTCTCATTGGCAAAAATCTTAACTTAATCTGTTATTGAGCACCTGATGTTTATTATGCAGATATTAGGATTTTTCTTAAATGTCTAAAGAAAGAAGCTTGTCGTTTGATTTTTTGAAAGGGTTGCTTATCTTGCTCGTCATCGTGGGACATTTATTGCCAGGCAGCGCTGATGTCGGTTTGCGTGGGGCAATATATTATTTTCATATGCCGCTTTTTCTAGGGGTGACGGGCTACTTTGTTCGGCGTTATTTTCTTGATGGCGGTGTGATTAGCGTGCTGAAAAAGTATCAGTGGCGCATGATAATTCCTTATATGTTGGCGTTCGTTGTTTACAGCGTTTATTCTCTTTACTCCTCAGAAGAAGTCGGTTTAAAGCAGTTCATCGGTCTATTTCTTTACCCCTACTATCATCTTTGGTATATCCCAGCAGTGATCATATTCGTGCTATATACTATGGTCATTTACAAGAGTAATTTCTTAATTGGTTTCTTTCTGTTCACTTCCGCGGCGTTATCTATTGTCTGGTACTGTTACACCGACACGCTGGAAAACCAATATGCCTGGCTGAAATTCATTGGTGATAAGCGTTTCTATTATTACTACTCCTTCTTTTTATTAGGTTTCCTGGTCGGGGATAAGAATTTTCACGGTAACCCGCTGGCGTTGTTCGCTATCGCGTTGGTCGTAGGCATATTAGGGTACTATGAACCGAACGAGGCACTGCTGGATGCAGCCTCATGGTTTGCCTTTAATGCTGCGCTGTTGCTGTTGATGGTGAGTTTGTGTAAACGCCTGAAGCTGAGAATTGAGGGCTTTGTGGTCAAAATGGGGCAGGTATCTCTACCTATTTATCTTTGGCATGTGTTACCCATTTTGCTTGTCGGAGCAATGGTCGATAAGGATACGCTAGGTTTTTATCTCAGCGTAACGGCCATTATTTTCGCTCTGGTCATCATATTTATCCGCTTGCGTGGCAAAAGCAGATTTATCGACTCTTTCTTTTACGGGGAAAGGGCCAACTGGCTACCTGCCGAAAAATAGCAAGTCTGTCCCGGCCGAGGGAGCTCGGCCGTCTACTTTTTACGTAAGCCTCTATTATACAAATTGTTGTCCTCTGGCTCCTTGCCTCTTTATCTTTTGATTGAGTTTCTATACTCAATACATACTTATTCTTTAGACAAGATAACAGGGGGCGATTATGACACAAGTTTGCATTGCTGCGTATGTGTATGGCGTGGTGCAGGGGGTTGGGTTTCGCTATTCCACCCAGCGGCAGGCCGAGGCGTTGGGGGTGACAGGCTATGCGCGCAATCTCGATGACGGCAGTGTTCAGGTGGTGGCCTGCGGCACACAGGCGCAGGTGGACAAGCTGCTGGAGTGGTTGAAACAGGGCGGCCCGCGCAGCGCGCGCGTCGAACGCGTGCTGGTGGAGCCGCAGGGCCTGGCTGATTACAGCGGGTTTGGCATTCGTTATTAAACGCTCGCCTGCAGCGGCGCTGCGGGCAGAGCGGTCAAATGCATTTTACCGGTTTCGGCAATCCGGCGATTTTGGTGGCTTGTTTGGCCGGCCCTTTCGGGAACAGGCGATACAGATAGCGGCTGTTGCCTTTTTCTTCGCCGTATTTCTGCGCCATCGCTTTGACCAGCATGCGGATAGCCGGTGAGGTATTAAATTCCTGATAGAAGTCGCGCACGAAACGCACCACTTCCCAGTGTGCTTCGGTGAGCACGATCTCTTCCTGCGCGGCCAGCAGCGGCGCCAGCCCTTCATGCCAGTCGGCGCTGTTTTTCAGATAACCCTGCGCGTCAGTGTCGATAACCTGACCTTCAAACTCCAACATACTGCCTCGATAACGGATAATTCGGAACGGCCGCCAGTTTAGCAAATTTTTTCAGCCGCAAAAAACAAAGCCCCGCCGGAGCGGGGCCTGGAAAGCTGGTGTAACGTGCGATCAGTTGCTGCGGGCGAAGCCCAGAATGCTCAACAGGCTGATGAACATGTTGTAGAGCGACACGTACAGGCTAACGGTGGCGCGAATGTAGTTGGTCTCGCCGCCGTGAATGATGTTGCTGGTTTCCCACAGGATCGCGCCGGCGGAGAACAGGATGAACAGCGCGCTGATGGCCAGGTGCAGGGCAGGGATCTGCAGGAACAGGTTGGCGATCACCGCCACCAGCAGTACCACAAAACCTGCCATCATCATGCCGGACAGGAATGACATGTCTTTACGGGTGGTCAGCACATACGCCGAGCAGCAGAAGAACACCGCTGCGGTGCCGCCCAGCGCCAGCATGATCAGATCGCCCGCGCCGGCGTTCAGGAACGAGCTGAGAATGGGGCCGAGGGCATACCCCATGAAACCGGTCAGCGCAAACGCCGCCAGAATGCCTGCCGGGCTGTTGGCCAGTTTATGGGTCAGGAACATCAGGCCGTAGAAGCCAACCAGCATCAGCAGCAAGCCCGGTGCCGGCAGCCCCAGCATCGTGCTGGCGGTCGCGGTCAGCGCCGAGAAAGCCAGCGTCAGGGATAACAGGAAATAGGTGTTGCGCAGGACTTTATGCGTGCTGAGCAGCGAGTCGCGCGAAGAAGATGAGACGACAATGCGGTCCATAATGCTCTCTCTTATCAAGCCATCACAAAATAATCCCGATGATAGGCAGCGCAAGCGCTTGATTAAAGTTTGTTTACCAATCTTTACCCTTAGTTATCATTGTTGCAACAGCAGGGAGGAGCGGACGCGCGTTTGTTCGCCGTTTGCTGCGTCTTCGCCGATTTTTCGCGCGGTTGAACGCGCCCGGGCTTTACAAGCGAATGAGGTCTGTTTATAGTGCGCGTCGTTGCGGAGGGGTGGCCGAGTGGCTGAAGGCAACGGTCTTGAAAACCGTCGACGGGAAACCGTTCCAGAGTTCGAATCTCTGCTCCTCCGCCATACATTCTGACCCCGTGCTCACTGAGCACGGGGTTTTTGTTTTTGCGTGCGCAGAAACCGAGGCGCTTTTGCAGGAAACGCGATCGGCTATTGATAAGGGCCACGCATCGGTGAGATTATGCGGTCATCAAGGTTGGCTGCTCGGATGCCTGCTGCTGTCAGGCACCGCCGGGGTGATAAACAACGCTGCCTTATCGATTTCGCTTAATGCTCTTATGGAGACAGAGATGAACTGGTATCAAGTCGCCCTATGGACCATGATCTTTCTGAAGTCCGGCGCTTTCCTGGTATTCGTGTGGTGGTGGATGTTCAAACGCGCGACCAAACCTTATGTGCGCCCGCAAGACGTCGTGGTGGACGATACGCCGTATGATGAGAACCTCACCATGGAAGAGGTGATGAAAAACCATGGCATCGTCCGTACGGATATGTCGGTAAAATAGCCCTTCCTCCCCAATCGGTATCTGGGGCGTGTTTGCCATAAGCGCGCCCCATTGCGATCCTTCGCTGTCTCTCTATGGCATTCTGTTCTCAGGTTAACGGCATAGCGTTACCGGGAAAAGCACGCCATGAACGATGTACGCATCTTGCCGAGCTTTACGCATCGAAAAAACGCCGTTCTTAATGCCGAGAGAGATCATGGGGATTTCCTGGGTCAGCTCATCCGGCGCGTTGTCGTCGGGCGTTTTACTGATTTCTCGGTGGGTGGTCATGTAAAACCCGTGATCTAACCTCTTTATATCAAAGTTTATTTTCCTATCCAGGCTGTAGGTTTTTCCTCTCACGGTGATGTCCCCACGCTGCACGATCATGGCATGATGTTCGTCATAGATGAATAAACTACCCGTCACTTTTAATTCCAGGTCATCGCCTGAAGCTAATCGTTTTTTAGTGATCGTATCGGCCTGGCAATTCATATGCACAGGCGCGGCGGGGGTTAAAATGCGAAACAGCACAATGAAGAGAATCACTGCCAAAAATCCGATAGTCAGCATTTTGGGGTTGAGCAATGCGGCCATTTATTTTCCGTTGAGAATTTTGTAGGTAACACACTGGGTATATCGATCTTGTGAGCCGAGATAACACACACCGAGGAAGGTGTTATAAGTCAACGTGTGTTTTACGGAGGAAAAATAGATGTCCGCTTTACTGGCTATACAATCCACACCGCTATCTTCTAGCGCCTGGTTGACCATGCGCTTTTCCAGTTCGTCATCAATATGCTTGTCTGCATCCAGAGAATACAAGGTGCAGCGGTCTTTTTTCCCTAACGAGATTAAATTTTCTCTGGGTTGATCAGGCGGTTCAACAGGATAGAACGCCGCGACGAACAACAGCGGAATAAATGCGCCGCAGATAGCGGCAATAGCGCGAATATTTACCTGTTTCTGCGGCGGCGTGTTATGTGATTCGGCAACCGACGGGAAAGACGAAAGCGGCACTGAGGCGGAATAAGGGGGAGTTTCGTTAACGGTTGCCTGCGGTGATGGGTAAATATCAATCATGGCGGTAAAGCAAAAACCGACTTTCGCCAGGGTCTTTATCGGGGAGGTTTCTCTCCCCAGCAGTTTGAACGCTTTCCTTATTTCACTGACGGCTACATTGAGGCTGATCGATGAGCCTGAAAAACCATACTCTTCCCATACCTTTTTTATCAATACCTCACGTTTCAATGGGATATTCGGATGAGTCAGCATTTCAATTAACAGGCGCGAGGCCGGATTGGATATCCGTATCGATGACTCATCGTTATCAATGAGTTGGAGACGACACGCATTTGCGTCATAGATTACGCAGAGGTCGATAATATATTTCATGTATTCAGGTTTTTATAATGGTATAGGCTTCCAGGTCGCGGCTAGTATTTAGTGAAACGTCGGTCAGGTCAAGGTTCTGGGAGGGAAACATAAATAATTCAGGGTGTTTTTTATTTCTTCGACGAACAGAATGCATGGTGCATTGCTCTTTTTATTATGCTTAACAGAGTTAAATTCTGAAAAAATCTAATTTATTAGATTATAATAATTAAAATTTGCGTTAATAAAAATAATGTTCCTGTTGTTAATGATTTGATGCAGAATTATCTTAGTGTTTTACGGCGCCTGCTTATGTGCCGGGCGCTTATTGATGGCTCCCAAACGGCAATGCGATTTTTCCAAGAAAACGGCAGGTATTTAGTGCAAGGCATCGCCGTTTTCTTTAGCCATGGATGGAGGAAGTATGCTCAGTATCGGTATCGTATCTGAAAACATCTTTTTCAGAGAGGCGATGAAAAGGATATTGGCGCCAAGGATTTTTCATAAGGATCACGTTATTGCTTACTACGACGATCTGCCTTTGGCCATGGGGCGAAATTGCCAGGATATTCTGATCGTCGATGATGCGATAAAAAGCCTGTTGCGTTTCAGCATGGCGGCAGCGTTATTGTCTGCTATTCATGGCGTGAAAATTTTTTTGACGACAGAAGAGAAGCGTCGTCTGTTATTTCTTTCTGTCACGCGTGATGTGGTGGTGCTCGATAAAAGAGTGCGAGTTCCCGACATGAATAAGGAATTGTCTTTGCTGCTGGCTAATATTTCGCAGCATTCTGCATTAAATGGAAACGTTGAGGGTGGGGCGGCCCGCAATACGAAAAGTTGCCTGACTGAAAGTGAAGTGAAAACGCTTCATTTGCTTTCTTTCGGCTATACGGTGACCCAGGTATCCCGAATGCTTGATAAAAGCGTAAAAACGGTCAGCACGCAGAAATGCAGTGCATTACGCAAAATGGGATTGAAGAATCGGGTGCACAATTTATTGGACATTTCATCCGGTTTCTCGGCGGTTATCTAGGAGTTCGTTATTTTGTCGCTTTTATTATCGGCTGATGAATAACGCTATGGCTTGATTTTATAAAAACAGGAATGTGTTCACCCTTTTGCCTCTGTATTACGGGGAGGGATTGTTTCATCCCGCCAGCAGCGGCTGCTTTTTATTTATTCTCTCAAACCAAACTGTTATGGAGTTTTATCTCATGATGAAGAAGATGCTTTCTGTTGCAATCATGGCGGCCGCGGTCGCTGCGCCTGTGGCTTTTGCTGAAGACAATTCCGCCGGTGGCGTGATTAACTTTACCGGCGCCATTACCGACACCACCTGTACGATTAACGGCGGCAAGAGCGCGGATTTCACCGTAGCACTGAGCCCGATCTCGGTGACCGACGCGGGTAACACCGTCGGGCCAATCACCAAGAACAAGAAGTCCTTCTCGTTGACCTTCTCCGGCTGTTCGCCGGCGGCCGGTACCGCAGGCACCCCGCTGAAAATCTACTTCTCCTCCGCGGATAACATCTCCACCGACGGCAAATATTTGCTGAACAACTCGGTCAACGAGAACGACGCTTCCGTCGCGAAGAACGTAGGCTTCTCTCTGGCGGAAACCGGTTCTTCCACCCCGATCCAGCTGAACGTGCCTTATGTCACCGACATCATGGGCGACAAAGAGGCGCCGGATTCAGAAACCCTGACGCTGGACGCGTACTACTACAAAACCAACGCCGAAGCGGCAAAAGTGGGCGCTCTGAGCTCCAACGTGACTTACACCATTTCTTACCTGTAATCGCGCTGACAGCCAGGCCCTTGATAGGGCCTGGCCACCCGGGGGAACGATGAAAAAATACATGATGATAGCGGCGCTGTTGCTGGGTTCCGTTGGCGCGCAGGCCAATGTGGTGGTTAACGGCACGCGGGTGATCTACCCGGCAAACAACAAGGACGTGATTGTCCAATTGCTGAATAACGGTACCGACCCCTCGCTGGTTCAGGCCTGGATCGACGACGGCGATATCAATTCCACCCCGGAAACCGCCAATGTGCCGTTTTTGCTGTCGCCGCCGGTGGTGAAAGTGAACGGCAACAGCGGGCAGCAACTGCGTATTCAGAAAGTTGGCGCCGCGTTGGCGGCGGATCGTGAATCGGTGTTCTACCTCAACGTGCTGGATATCCCGCCGACGCCGGAAAACCTGCAGGGCACCAATACGCTGCAGCTGGCGATCAAGTCGCGCATCAAACTGTTCTACCGCCCGCAGGCGTTAACCCGCGGCGTGGAAAATGCGTTGGAAGAACTGACGCTGCAAGCCAATGGCAAAGGCTTCAACGTCATCAATAAAAGCCCGTATTTCATTACGGTAGCGAATATAGGCCAGGGTGCGGACAAGCATCTGCTGGTTGATTCGCTGATGGTCGCGCCGTTTTCCACCCAGTTTGCCGCCAGCAAACGAGCGGTTAGCAAAAACGCCCGTTATGACCTGATGTATATCGACGATCTGGGGGCTTACAAGTCTAAAGCCATCACCGCACACTAACCTGAAAGAACAACAATGAAGCTGAATAAAAAAGTCCTCTCGCTGCTGACCGCCTCTTCATTCTTGTTGCCGGATACGGCCTGGACGGTGACGTTCGATACGTCGCTGTTGGCCGGCGAATCGCGCGATTCCGATCTCTCGCGTTTTTACCTCAATAATGACATGCCTGCCGGCCGGCAGGAGATCGATGTGTATGTCAACCATGACTGGAAAGGGCGCTATGCGCTGCTGTTTGGCACCCAACGCGACGATATCCAAATCGACTACCAGGATGCGCAGCGGCTGGGCATCGATCTGAGTCAATTGCCGACGCCTCAGGCGCCCCAGACGACGCTGTCGATCGCCACGCTGGTGCAGGGCGGCCGGTTCGATATGGACGTCGGCGCGCTGAGCCTGCGGCTGACGGTGCCGCAGGCGCGGGTCAACCGATCGGAGGCGGGATACGTGGATCCAGCCTTCTGGAATCGCGGCATCTCCGCATTGACGCTGGCCTACAACGCGACGTACTACCACGCCGAGGCGCGCGGCGACGGCAATCGCAGCAACAACGACGATTTTTATACCGGGCTGGAATCCGGGATCAATCTGGCCGGTTGGCAATTTCGCGACAGCAGCAGCTTTCGCCACGGCAGCGGGCGGGGGAGCCACTGGCAGAATAACACGCGCTATCTGCAGCGCGGCTTCGCCGACATCAAATCCAACCTGACCGCCGGCGATTTTTATTCGCCGGGGGATCTGTTCGACTCGGTGCGCATCCGCGGGGTGGCGCTGGCGTCGGACATCAGCATGCGCCCCAACTCGCAGCAGGGCTTTTCACCGATCGTGCGGGGCGTGGCGCAAACCAACGCCCTGGTGAAAGTGGTGCAGAACGGCAACGTGATCTACCAGGAAAACGTGCCGCCGGGCGCCTTTACCCTCGACAGCATTCAGCCGACCGGCTCGGCGGGCGATCTGTGGGTAACGGTCAAAGAGGCGGATGGGCGTGAACAGTCGTTCAGCGTGCCGTTTTCCGCCGTACCCAACATGTTGAAACAGGGCGTCAGCCAATACAGCGTGCTGGCCGGCAAGGTGAACGAAAGCAATACCGATTACGATCCCGGCTTTGTGCAGGGCACCCTGCAGTACGGTTTCAACAACCTGGTAACCGGCTATGCCGGCAGCATTTTGAGCGACGACTATCAGGCCTGGCTGCTCGGCAGCGGCTGGAACCTGCCGATAGGGGCGGTGTCCATCGACCTGACGCATGCCGATACCCGCCTGAAAAACCGCCGTGAAAGCGGGCAGAGCTTCCGTATCGCCTACAGTAAATTTCTCGATGCCACCGCGACCAACTTCACGCTGGCGGCCTACCGTTACTCCACCCGCGGTTACTACAGCTTTACCGACGCCATTTACTCTAATGACGGTTACCGCCAGCTGGAACGGCAGTTTGACCGCTGGCGCGACGAGGAGGGTTTGTCCGAACTGGATATGAACACCTGGGATGCGCTACGGTCCGCCCGGCCGAAAAATACCTTTACGCTTAACCTGAACCAGCGTCTTAACGAAGGGTGGGGCACGCTGTTCTTCTCCGGCTCCCAGCGCGATTACTGGACGGCCAACGCGAAAAGCCGCGAATACCAGCTGGGGTACTCCAACAATCTGGGGCGCGTCAGCTACTCCGTTTCCGCCAGCCGGGTGCGCAACAGCCAGCGTGAGGAAGAGACGCGTTATTACCTGTCGTTCAGCCTGCCGCTGTCGGTGTTCGACAACAACGCCTACCTCAGCACCGGCCTGTCGGCGACGGACTCTCACTATCAGCAAAGCACGGTCAGCCTGAGCGGCAACGCGCTGGAGTCCAACCGTCTGAGCTACTCGTTGAACGGCAGCAATCGCAGCGGCGGCGACAACATGGCCGGCGTCAATGCGGCCTACCGCACCCGTGTCTCGACGCTTGGCGTCTCCTACAGCGAAGGCAACGATTATCGCCAGAGTGGCCTCAGTGCGCGCGGCAGCCTGGTGGCGATCCCCTGGCATGTGCTGGCGTCGAACGAAATCGGCAACACCATGACGGTGGTCGAGGCGCCGCAGGCCGAAGGGCTGATGGTCAACGGTGATGAAAGCATCGTGACCAACGCCCAGGGCCTGGCGCTGGTGCCCTATGCCACGCCATACCGGCAAAACTCGGTCACGCTGTCGGATACCGGCCACAGCAGCGGGGCGGAAATCAGCGGCAACGTCGCCAACCACGTGCCTTACTACGGCGCGGTCAGCTACCTGAAATTCGAAACCGATCAACGTCAGCCATTCCAGCTGCGGGCGCAGCGCGCCGATGGTGCACCGCTGCCGTTCGGCGCCGAAGTGCTGGATGAAAACGGCCGGTCGATAGGCTTTGTCGGCCAGGCCAGCGTGCTGTACCTGCGCGTCGAACAGCCGCCAACGGCGTTGACGGTGCAACTGCGCGACGGCCGTTGCCGCATCGCCAAACCGACTCTGGCGCTCGACGCGTCGCCCGGCGTTTGCCGCTAATACAGGATAACCGAACCTATGATCAGGCTGATTTTTTTGCTGCTGCTGTCCGGACTGTTCAGCGGCTATAGCTATGCCACCTGTTTTGGCAAAGGGATCTCATTTGCACCGGCTTTGAATGTCGATCTCTCCGATAAGCTGAATGCCAACACCCCGGTGTGGGAGGAGCAATACAGCACCCAATATGTCGGCACTTTCGACTGCAGTTCTTCAAAGAGCAAATTTACCTATACGCTCAAGCTGTCGCCCGATAATAAGAATGCGGCTATTTTTGGTTTTAACAACGGCACGCAGTGGATACGCGCGCAAATCGTCAATAAGATTGGCGATCGTGAACTGTCAAAGCGCGGCGAACATTCCGCCGCCGAGTTAAATACGCCGATGACCGTGCGCTACTCATTAGAATCGAAGCCCAAAAATGGCCGTGTGGTGCCGGGGGATACGCTGATGCTGGATGACGCGCTGATGGTCTCGGACATTACCGGCATAAAGATATGGGAATTGCCGATTTGGCTGTTGCAGCAAGTCGGGAAAATACTCAGTTGGCTCCTGACCGGCAACTGGCCTTATGACGAACGCGATATGTATGGCCAGCCGATGAACATCAAATACGCGCCCAAAACCACCACCTGCCGTTTCGACAACGCCGGCCTGACGGTCAGATTGCCGAAAATGGGCGTGGCGCAGGTGCTGAATAACAACCAACCCGGCTACACGCCGTTCTCGCTGAACATCAGCTGCCAGAACATGCAGCAGGAAGGTATCGCCGATCGTACCGTCGAGATGTTCCTGTCCAGCAATAACCTGCTGGCCTCCGACGCCAGCGTGCTGACCAATGCCAACGCGAGCGGCGCGCAAGGGGTGGGGCTGCGCCTGGTCAAACGCGATATGCCGAGCTCGCCGGTGATACTGTCGCCCTCCAATGTCGATCGCGGCAGCGCCACCTCATTGTTTCACGTCGCCGCCGGCGGCAGCCTGAACAGTCACTTTATCATCGGCATGGGCGCTTATTATTACCCTTATCAGCGCGATGGCGTGACGCAGGGTGAAATCAACACCTCGGCCACGCTGAACATTATTTATCCCTGATGAATGGGCGGGTGCAAAAAAACCGGCAGCCGCCGCTGCCGGGGTTGGTTATTGATAAGTCATCGCGCTGGCGTGCAGCTTGTTATTGCCTACGATCGCGATGATTTTGTAGTAACGGGCGCCAGCCTTGGCGGTTTTGTCCGCCAACATCTTTTCCGCATCGCTCAGATTCGCGGCACCGCTAACGGTAATCACCTGGCGCGGCGTCAGGGCGTCCGCCTGTTGACTATTGATTTGCGTTGCCGCGACTGTTGCGCCTGAAAAGACAAAAGCCCCTAGCAGCATCGTTTTCAACATGACGTTCTTCATGATGTTCTCCCCAAGCGCAATACGCTTGTTCTTTGCTATGGTTGAATCTTTTTGTTTCGTTATGCTAAAGGATAAGCAGCGAGGTGTCGGCGCGGTAGTGCCTGAAAGCGTAATGCATCGTTTCCAAACTGGAAACGATAAGGAGGGGGCATGCAGGATTTGAACGATCTTCAACTGTTTGCTTTGGTGGTGCGACATGGTGGTTTCGCCGCAGCCGAGCGGGCGAGCGGCGAAGCCAAATCCAAACTCAGCAAACGCGTGGCTCGTCTGGAGGCGAGTTACGGTGCGCGGTTAATCGAACGTTCGACGCGCAGTTTCCGCGTCACGGATATTGGCCGCGATGTGTATCGGCAGTGTGAGGCGATTATCGAGCGGTTGGAGGCGACCGATGCCATTGTCGCCCGTGCGCGCGACGAAGTGAGCGGCTGCCTGCGCATCAGTTCGCCGCCCGGTTTGATGCAGTATTATAATTCCCATCTGCTGTTGGGGTTTATGGCGCGTTACCCGGACGTGCGCGTACAACTGTTGATCCATGAGCGCCATGTGGATCTGATCAACGAAAAGATCGATGTGGCGTTTCGCATTACGAGTCATTTCGACCAGGATCAATCATTGATAAAGCGCGATCTTGGCGTACGGCAACGCATTTTGGTCGCCGGCGCGCAGCTGGTGGAGAAAGCCGGCGGCTTGCCGCAGTCGTTCGAACAGCTGGCCAGCTTGCCGACGTTGTCGATGGGGGAGTGGCTGGATCGCGATCGATGGGAATTCGAGGATAATGCAGGCAATCAACGTACTTTCGTTCACGTCCCCCGGCTGTGTTGCGGGGATTACAGCACGTTGCATAGTGCGGCGATTGCCGGGATGGGCGTCGCGTTTTTGCCGATCCATTTGTGTGCCAACGAATTGCGAACGGGTCAACTGCTGCGTCTGCTGCCACAGTGGCGTGCGCCGAGCAGCATTGTTCATCTGGTGTTCACCAGCGGCAAAGGCCTGTTGCCGCCGGTGCGGGCGTTTATCGATCACAGCGTCGCGGTATTCGCCGAAGCCAATCGCCGCCTCTCGATGATGCCGGTTGCCTAGCCGCCTGTCACTGCCCATCCGGGTGTTCGAAAATATGCGCGCCGGCTCCTTGCCGGCCCAATATATCGTTCGGGTTGCGCAGCGGGCAGTCGGCGAGCGACAGGCAGCCGCAGCCGATGCAGCTATCGAGATGGTCGCGCAGTACCGTCAGCCGTTGAATACGCTCATCCAGCGTTTTGCGCCAGGCGGAGGACAGCACTCCCCATTGTTCTGAGGTCAGCTTGCTGCCGATGGGGAAACGGCTCAGCGCGGCGCGGATCTCTTCCAGCGGAATGCCCGCGCGCTGTGCGATCTTGATCACCGCGATATAGCGCAATACCACCGACGGATAACGCCGCTGATTGCCGGCGTTGCGCGTCGCCTGAATCAGCCCTTTACTCTCGTAGAAGTGCAGCGCGGATATCGCCACGCCGCTGCGTTTCGCCACTTCCCCGACGGTCAATAGCCGATTGGCGTCAATCGGTTCATTTCTTGCCATTTTATCTTCCTCAACTTGACCTCAAGTTAACCTGAGGTTTTATAGTTCAGCCTGCCGGGCTTGGCAACCGGCATCTCTCGAGACCTGCCCCCGTCTTATTGGGGAGAAGGATGGCTTTGGCTGTAAAATCAGGAAGAAACCGTTATGCAACGCTTTATCAACACCGCTCTGGACAGTTATTGGCTTTGGCTGCTCGCACGTCTGTGCTTGATGGTGATTTTCATCTCGTCGGGGCTCGCCAAGCTGTTCGACATCGAAGGGAGCCTGGCGGAGATGCGCGCCGCCGGTTTGCATCCGGCCTGGCTGTTCAACCTGGCGTCGGCGGCGGTGCTGCTGACAGGTTCGGTATTGATCCTGCTGAACCGGTGGGTGTGGCTGGGCGCCGGCATGCTGTCGGTGTTTCTGATCCTGACTATCGCGATCGTCCACACCTTCTGGAATATGTCCGCTCCCAATATGCAGATTTCTCTCTACTTCGCGCTGGAACACATCACGGTGATCGGCGGGCTGTGGGTGACGGCCATCGCCAGCCGTTTGCGTCAACGTCTGGCCAACACGCGTGAGGCTGCATGATGAAACGATATCTCATTATCGCGGCGCTGCTGGCGGTACTCGTCGTCGCTGCGGTAGCGATGCGTTCCACCGCGCGGCAAAGCGAAGGCGCGCCGGCCTATCCGCCGGTGAAAGTGGCGCTGGCGCCCGCACTGCGTGAACAGGCGGCGCGCAGCTACGCCGGCGTGGGCGAGCTGGAGGCGGCCAGCCAGGTGGAGGTGGCGGCGGAAACCAGCGGCCGCATCACGCGTATCCTGTTCGAATCCGGCCAAACGGTGCGGCAGGGGCAGTTGCTGGTGCAGCTCAACGATGCGGTCGAACAGGCTGAGCTGGTGCGTCTGCAGGCGCAATTGCGCAACGCCGATCTGCTGCTGGGGCGCATGCGAAAACTGATGAACCTCAACGCCACTGCGCGGCAACAGTTGGACGATGCGCTGGCCGAGCGGGATATGGCGCTTGGCGCGGTGCGGGAAACGCAGGCCAAAATTGCGCAGAAGGCGATCCGCGCGCCGTTTTCCGGCGTCATCGGCATTCGCCGCGTGCATGAAGGGCAATATCTTAACGCCGCCGAGGCGGTGGCGAACCTGGTGGACGCCGATACGCTGCGCGTCAACTTTTCGCTGGACGAACAAAGCAGCGCCGGGTTGGCGCCAGGCCAGGCGGTGTCGGTGCAGGTTGGGGCGTATCCCGATCGCGCTTTCCCCGCCGTCATTACCGCTATCGACCCGATGATCGGCAAATCCCGCACCGTGCAGGTGCAGGCGACGTTGACCAACCGTGAGGGATTGCTGAAGGCCGGCATGTACGCCGGCATTCGCGTCACGCAGCAGCAGCGCGTGGCGGTGCTGACGGTGCCGGAAACGGCGCTGACCTACACGGCCTACGGCGATACCGTGTTTCTGGCCCAGCAGGGTGAAAAGGGCATGACGGTCAAGCGCGTTTCGGTCACCGTGGGTGAGCGCAACGACGGGCGCGTCGAGATCGTCAATGGCCTGCAGGAAGGCGATCGGGTGGTGACTTCGGGCCAGCTCAAGCTGAGCGACGGCATGGCGGCCGAGCCGGTGGCGCAGGATACCCTGAACGCCGCCCAGGCCGGTTCCTGAGGAGAGACCGATGACATTTACCGATCTGTTCGTGCGTCGGCCGGTGCTGGCGCTGGTGGTCAGCACCCTGATCCTGCTGTTCGGCGCGCTGGCGCTCAGCAAGTTGCCGATCCGCCAATACCCGCTGCTGGAAAACTCGACCATTACCATCAGCACTGAATATCCCGGCGCGTCGTCCGAGCTGATGCAGGGCTTTGTCACGCAGCCGATCGCCCAGGCGGTGTCCTCCGTCGAGGGCGTTGACTACCTTTCTTCCTCTTCGGTGCAGGGGCGCAGCGTAGTGACGGTGCGCATGGCGCTGAACCGCGACTCCACCCAGGCGCTGACCGAAGTGATGGCCAAGGTCAATCAGGTGCGCTACAAGCTGCCGGAGCAGGCTTACGATCCGGTGATTGAACGTTCCGCCGGTGAGGCCACCGCCGTGGCTTATGTCGGCTTTTCCAGTAAAACGCTGTCCACGCCGGCGCTGAGCGAATACCTGACGCGGGTGGTGGAGCCGATGTTCACCACCATCGACGGCGTCGCCAAGGTGGAAGTGTTCGGCGGGCAAAAAATGGCGATGCGCCTGTGGCTGGACAGCGATCGGCTGGCCGGCCGCGGCCTGACCGCCGCCGACGTGGCCGACGCGGTGCGGCGCAACAACTACCAGGCGGCGCCGGGCAAGGTGAAAGGGCAGTATGTGGTTGCCAACGTGCGGGTGAATACCGATCTCACCAGCGTTGAGGAATTTCGCAATCTGGTGGTGCGCAACGACGGCAATGGCCTGGTGCGCTTAAAAGACGTCGGCACCGTGGAGCTGGGCGCCGCGGCCACGGAAACCAGCGCCCTGATGGATGGCGAACCGGCGGTGTTCCTCGGCGTCTTCCCTACGCCGACCGGCAACCCGCTGGTGATCGTCGACGGCATTCGCCACCTGATGCCGGCGATCGACAAGATGCAGCCGCCGGGCGTGAAGATGGCGCTGGCGTTCGAAACCGCGCGCTTTATTCAGGCCTCGATCGATGAAGTGGTGCATACCCTGCTCGAAGCGCTGGTGATCGTGGTGGCGGTGATCTACCTGTGTCTGGGGTCGCTGCGCACCGTGTTGATCCCGGTGGTGACCATTCCGCTGTCGATCCTTGGCGCTGCCGGGCTGATGTTGGCCTTCGGCTTCAGCGTCAATTTGCTGACGCTGCTGGCGATGGTTCTGGCGATCGGCCTGGTGGTGGACGACGCCATCGTGGTGGTGGAGAACGTGCATCGTCATATCGAAGAGGGGAAAACGCCGCTGGCGGCGGCGATGATCGGCGCGCGCGAGGTGGCGGGGCCGGTGATCGCCATGACCCTGACGTTGGCGGCGGTCTATGCGCCGATCGGCCTGATGGGCGGGCTGACCGGCGCGCTGTTTCGCGAGTTTGCGTTGACGCTGGCCGGGGCGGTAGTGGTGTCCGGCGTGGTGGCGCTGACGCTGTCGCCGGTGATGAGCTCGCTCCTGCTGCCGGCCAAACAGAGCGAAGGGCGCGTGGCGCACGCCGCCGAGTGGTTCTTCGGCGGTCTGACGCGGCGCTATGCGCGCGCGCTGGATTTTTCGTTGCGCCACCGTTGGTTGACCGGCGCGCTGGCGTTGCTGGTGATGATCAGCCTGCCGCTATTGTACCTGATGCCGCAGCGCGAGCTGGCGCCGACCGAGGATCAGGCCATCGTACTGACCGCCATCAAGGCGCCGCAGCACGCCAACCTGAACTATGTCGAACGCTTTGCCTACAAGCTGGACGAGGTTTACAACCGCATGCCGGAAACCGAAAGCCGCTGGATCATCAACGGCAGCGACGGCACGGCGTCCGGCATCGGCGGCATCAACCTGACGCTGTGGCAGGCGCGCCAGCGCTCGGCGTCGGCGGTGCAGGCCGATCTGCAACGGGCGGTGAACGACGTCGAAGGCACCAGCATTTTCGCCTTCCAACTGCCCGCTTTACCGGGCTCCACCGGCGGGCTGCCGGTGCAGATGGTGCTGCGCACGCCGCAGGACTATCCGCAGCTGTATCGCACCCTGGAAGAGGTGAAGCAGAATGCCAGAAACAGCGGCCTGTTTATGGTGGTGGACAGCGATCTGGACTACAACAACCCGCTGGCGGAGGTGCATATCGATCGCGCCAAGGCCAACAGTCTGGGGATCCGCATGAGCGACATCGGCGAATCGCTGGCGGTGCTGGTGGGGGAAAACTACCTCAACCGCTTCGGCATGGACGGCCGCGCCTATGACGTGATCCCGCAGAGCCTGCGCGAACAGCGGCTGACGCCGCAGGCGCTGGCGCGACAGTACGTCCGCACGCAGGACAATACGCTGGTGCCGCTCTCCACCGTGGTGTCGGTGGCCGTTAAGGTCGAGCCGAACAAGCTGACCCAGTTCAACCAGCAGAACGCCGCCACCCTGCAGGCCATTCCCGCGCCCGGTGTTTCGATGGGCGAAGCGGTGGCCTTCCTCGAACGGCAGGCCAATGCGCTGCCGGCCGAGTTTAGCCACGACTGGCAGGGGGATTCGCGCCAATATACCCAGGAAGGCAGCGCGCTGGCATTCGCGTTCCTGGCGGCGTTGGTGATCATCTATCTGGTGCTGGCGGCGCAGTACGAGAGCCTGAAAGATCCGCTGATCATCCTCATCACCGTGCCGCTGTCGATCTGCGGCGCCTTGCTGCCGCTGGCGCTGGGCTACGCCACGATGAACATCTATACCCAGGTCGGGCTGGTGACCCTGATCGGGCTGATCAGCAAGCACGGCATTTTGATGGTGGAGTTCTCCAACGAGTTGCAGATGCATCAGGGGCTGACGCGCCGCGCCGCGATTTTGCAGGCGGCGCAAATTCGCCTGCGGCCGGTGTTGATGACCACCGGGGCGATGGTGTTCGGCTTGATTCCGCTGCTGTTCGCCAGCGGCGCCGGCGCCGCCAGCCGCTTCGGCCTGGGGCTGGTGATCGTATCCGGCATGCTGGTGGGCACGCTGTTCACCCTGTTTGTGTTGCCGACGGTGTATACGCTGCTGGCGCGCGATCACGCGGTGGCGTCGCCCCGGCAGCGTGAACTGGCCGCGGCGCAAAAAGCGCTGGCGGAATAAACCGCCGGCGCCCGTATGAAAAATAAACCCGCCGCGGCGGGTTTTTTCGTCAGTTTTTGCAGCCCATCAATTCCGGCAGGACGCCGGGCTTGCTCTTCAGCGAGGCCTGCACGTCGTCCGGCAGACCGGCCCAGATGATCAGACCGGTGCGTTTCTCGATCTCGTCCACCGTCACGCGGAATTGGCAAAAATCGGCACCCTTCGGCGTGTTCTGATCGAACAGGAAAGCGGCATAGTGGTTCACCGCCGGGCTGTTGTTGATGAAAATCACTTTCCAGTAGGCGCTGGGGATGGTGTGCGCTTTCTGGGTGCCCGGCAGTTTGCCCATATCGCGCTCATACAGCGGCCCGGTCACGGTATAGACCGAGGAAATATCGGCGCGATCGATCAGCTTGCGTTCCTGATCTTCCAGCCGCGCCCAGGCGCCCTGGTTCAGATCGGACTTTTGCGGCGTGATGTTGGACAGGTAGTTCAGCGACTCCCAGTCGGAAACGCCCGCCAGCGAGGCCAGCGGCGCCTGATGACCGCGATCGACCTTCAACGCCGCATTGGCGCCGGTGTAATCGGCGGGCGCCAAAGTGTCCGCCGGGTTGAGCGCCGGATCGGTTTTCCAGTTGCGCGTCTTGCCGCTGGCCGGCGTGTCTTTGGTGATGTGATAGGCCACCCAGTTGGCGAACTTGGTGGTGCTGTTGTTGTTCAACGTATAAGCGTGACGCACGATCGATACGTTGCTGCTGCCGCCGGTCGGGCAGCCGACCGCGCAGTTGTCGATGGATTCGAGCGTGTCGGCCGACGCCTGCGCGGCGAACAGCAGGGCGGCCAGGGCCAACATCTTGTTGTTAAAACGCATATTCATATCCTCAATAAGTTAAAAAATACTGTATATATTTACAGTGAATTAAACTTATCGCAGTGAAACGAATACAACAATGCAACACATTCATGTTGTGAATGTGTCGGCGTTGACAGAGCGGAACGGCACCCTGTACGCCGCTCGGACTATCAAAAACGCCAAAACGCGCGTGAACAGAGGATCAACATCGGATAGATCTCGAGGCGGCCGAGCAGCATGGCGGCGCACATCAGCCATTTTGCCGCGTCGTTCAGCGTGCCGAAACCGGCGGCGGTTTCTCCGTACCCCAGCCCCATATTGTTGATGCAGGCGGCGACGGTGGCGAAAGCGGTGACCAGATCATAGCCCATCAAGTTCAGCAGCCAGATAAACAGACAGGTGAACAGCACGTAAAGGAAGAAGAAGCTCCAGACGGAGCGCAGCGTCCGATCCTGGATCGGCGCATTGCCGACCTTGATGGTGTACATGGCGTTGGGATGCACCAGCTGGTTGATCTCGAGCCGGCTTTGTTTGTACATGATCAGAAAGCGCAGCGCTTTAATGCCGCCGCAGGTGGAGCCGACGCAGCCGCCGAAGAAACTCGCCGCCAGCAGCAGCATGATGGTGTGGGACGGGATCCGGGTGTAATCGGCGATGGCCAGACCGTTGTCGGTCATCATCGAACTGGTGAGGAAAAAGCCGTGCACGAAGGCGTCTTTGACGCCGTACATGCCCGAGCGGTACAGCTCGATACACACGATCGCCACGACGATGGCCAGAATCAACAGGAAAAAGCGCAGCTCGGGGCTGCGGTACAGCGGTTTCAGGCTGCGACGGCCGACGGCAATGAAATAGAGCGTGAAGTTCACCGCCGCCAGCATAGAGAAAATGCCGCCGACCATTTCCACCGCCGAACTGTCGTAGTACCCCAGGCTTTCGTTGCGGGTGGAAAATCCGCCGAGCGACACGGTGGAAATGCCGTGGCACAGCGCATCGAACCACGGCATGCCCGCCAGACGAAAGGCGACGGTACAGGCCAACCCCAGCCCAAGGTAGATCAACCACAGGTTTTTCGAGGTATCGGCCAGGCGTGGCGTCAGGCGTTCCTCCTTGAACGGGCCGGGCATTTCCGACTGGTAAAGTTTGGCGCCGCCGATGCCCAGCAGCGGCAGCACGGCTACGGCCAACACGATAACCCCGAGGCCGCCGATAAAATTGAGCTGGGAACGGTAATAGAGGAACGATTTGGGCACGTTCGAGACGTCATTCAGCACCGAGGCGCCGGTGGTGGTGATGCCGGAGACTCCCTCAAACATCGCGTCGACCAGCCGGACGTTCAGCGTGTCATCCAGCCACAGCGGCAGGGCGCTGATCGCGGAAAACAGCAGCCAAAACATCACGATGATCAGAAAACCGTCCTGGGTGCGCAGCTGCACTTTCGACTGCCGGGTGCTGAACCAGCCCAATCCGCCGAGCGTGGCGGCCACCACCAGGGTATAGAAAAATGAGAAGGCGCTTTTTTCTTTATACAACAGCCCCATCAGCAGGGGCGGGATCATTGAAAGGCTGTAAAGAAGGACCAAAAAGCTGCAAAGATGAATAACGACCAGGATCTGTTTGGTTCTGACCATACTGTTGCTCGGAATGCCTGCCGACAATGCGTCAATTTATTGAAGTGTATCAAGCATAAAGCAGGCGATATAAAAATAACGTAAAAATTCATATCGCCTAATAAGTATGGCGGGGGCGTTATTCCAGCAGGTCGTTGACCGTACGGCGCACATAGTGCGTCATCTGCGCCAGATCGTCCGGCGACACCGGACCGCCGCCGGCGCGCACCACCTGCTGTTCGATCTGGGTAATCTCCTGCTCGACCTTGTTGGCGATCTGCACTTTGACTATTTTGTCCACCGAAGACAGCAGCACCTTCAAGACCACTTTCAGCGCGATGTTCTCGCAGAACGAGTCGTAGTGATGAACCGGCGGCGGCGGGGCCGGAGCCGGCTCGGGCGCGCGCGGAGCCAGAGCCTTGAAGCTGTCTACATTTTCAATAATAAGATCCATGTCTCTTATTAGTTCATCAAAATCTTTAGACACTGACTTATTCCCTTCGCTGTGCGCAAAAAACAGAACGCCCGTCCTCGGGCTGAAAGCGGATGAGCGACGGGCAGAACGAATTCGGGCCTGGCCTTCAGACGCTGAATGGCCGGGGGAGGGGCATTCTAACCTTGCGGCGTGTCGGCAACAAGATGGGGCCGTGCGAATGCGCGGCCCTTTGAATCACAGGCGCAGGAGGGGACTTAACTTTTCAGCTTGGCGGTGATTTTTGCCACGTGCTCGCCCTGATAGCGGGCAATGGTCAGCTCTTCGTTGCTCGGCTGCCGCGAGCCGTCGGCGCCGGCGATGGTGGTGGCGCCATACGGGGTGCCGCCGCGCACCTGCGAAACGTCAAACAGCTCCGGGGTCGCATAGCCGATCGGCACGATGATGAAACCGTGGTGCGCCAGCGTGGTCCAGGTGGAACTGATGGTGTGTTCCTGGCCGCCGCCGGTGCCGGTGGAGGAGAAGACGCTGCCTACCTTGCCGTACAGCGCGCCGGAAGCCCACAGACCGCCGGTCTGATCGAGGAAGGTGCGCATCTGCCCGGCCATATTGCCGAAGCGGGTCGGCGTGCCGAAGATAATGCCGTCATAGTCCGCCAGCTCTTGCGGGGTGGCGACCGGCGCCTGTTGATGTTGTTTGCCCCCGGCTTTGGCGAAGGCCTCCGGCGTCATGGTTTCCGGCACGCGTTTAATCGTCACGTCCACGCCGTTAACCCGATTCGCGCCTTCGGCCACCGCCTGCGCCAGGCTTTCGATATGGCCGTACATTGAGTAATAAAGCACCAACACTTTCGTCATGTTCCGTACTCCCGCTCAGATGATTAACAAAAACCCTTGATAAGCATAGAAGCGAATGACGAACTTGGTTTTGTTGGATGGCGGATTCAGGGCAAGCGCCGCAGCTTGTGCGCCAGCCGCTGTTCCTGCCAGCGTGCCGGCGCGGGTCGGCGGGCGGTCAGAAGGCGACGTTGCGGATAAAGCGCAGGGGGAGGTTGCCGTGGTTGGCGTAAGCGTAGCGTTGATCGCTGTTGAAGGTTTGTGCGGCGCCGGCGCTGAGCGTCAGCGTGCCTTGTTCCAGCTCCAGCGTCAGGGTACCGGCAATCACGTAGATCATTTCGCTCCAGCCTTCGGCGTCCGGGGCAGAGTCATAGCGCTCGCCCGGCATCAGCGTCCACTCCCACAGCTCGGCACGTTGCCGCGCCGGCACGCTGGCGGCGAACAGCGCCTGGCTGCCCGGCTGCGCGCCTTGCCAGGCCAACTCGCCCACCAGATGGCTGCCGCGCGCTTCCGGCGCCTGGATAAGATCGGTGAAAGAAATCGCCAGGGCGGCGGCGATCTTGTCGAGCACCGCCAGGCTGACGTTGCGATCGCCGGCCTCGATGCCCGCCAGCATGCGGCGGCTGACGCCGGAAAGCTCGGCCAGCGCCATCTGGCTCAGGCCCGCCCGTTGGCGGTAGCCGCGCAGATTGCTGCTCAGGTATTGCAGCACCTTGGGGGGATCGGTTTTTGCGTTATGCGCCGTATTGCTCATCGCCGGACTTTATCTCATACTGGCAGGATCTGTGCATTATATTGCACTCAGCAGGAAGGGCAAGCCGGTGTCAGCAGCAAAAAAATCCTTTATTTCCGCCGTGGTTCCGCAAATCAGGTTGCCGGAAGCGGTGTTGATTTTCATCACCATGATCTGGGGCGGCACCTTTTTGGCGGTGCATCACGCGATGCAGGTCAGCGGGCCGTTCTTTTTCGTCGGCCTGCGTTTCGCCACTGCCACGCTGGCGCTGACGCTGTTTTCGCTGCGCGTGCTGCGCGGCCTGACCCGGTATGAACTGAAGGCGGGCGTGCTGATCGGGCTGGCGATCATGTTCGGTTACAGCATGCAAACCGTCGGCCTACAGACCATCACCAGCAGCCAATCGGCGTTTATCACCGCCATGTACGTGCCGATCGTGCCTCTGTTGCAATGGCTGGTGCTGGGGCGCTTCCCCGGCATCATGTCGTGGATCGGCATTCTGCTGGCCTTCACCGGCCTGATGCTGCTGGCGGCGCCGAGCAGCACCGACATGACGCTGAGCCTCGGTGAAATTCTGACGCTGGCCGGCACCCTGGGCATGGCGGCAGAGATCATTCTGATCGGCGCCTTCGCCGGCAAGGTCAATATTCGCCGAGTGACCATTGTGCAGCTGGCGACCGCCTCGCTGGCCTCCTTTTTGATGATGGCGCCGACCGGCGAGTCGCCGCCGCCGTATTCGGATTACCTGCTGTACAGCGCCATTGGGCTGGGGCTGGCCAGCGCCTTGATTCAGCTGACCATGAACTGGGCGCAGCGCAGCGTTTCGCCGACGCGCGCCACGGTGATTTACGCCGGCGAACCGGTCTGGGCGGGCATCGTCGGGCGGTTGGCCGGCGAGCGTTTACCGGGCGTGGCGTTATTGGGGGGCGCGTTAATTGTAATCGGGGTGGTGGTCAGCGAGCTGCGCGTGCGGCGCAGGGATAAAGCGGCGGTGGCGACGGAAGCGGATTAGCGCAGAGACATAGAAAGCAGGAAGGGGCGGAGATATCCGCCCCTTTTGCATCACGCGGTTTTCTTCTTGCGCAGGAACACGTAAGACAGGCCGAGCACGATGAACCACAGCGGGGTGACGATCAGCGCCTGGCGGGTGTCTTCGCGCAGCGACAGCAGCACCAGCACGAACACGAAGAACGCCATGCACACCCAGCACATCAGCTTGCCGGCCGGCATCTTGTAGATCGATTTCTGGTGCAGCGCCGGGCGCTGTTTACGGTAGACCAGGTACGAGCACAGGATGATGGTCCAGACGAACATGAACAGAATCGCCGATACGGTGGTCACCAGGGTGAAGACCGTCATCACGTTCGGGATCAGGTAAATCAGCACCACGCCGCCCAGCAGGCAGATGCAGGAGAAGGTAAGGCCGTTGGCCGGCACCGCGCGCTTGGACAGGTTGGCGAACGATTTCGGCGCGTCGCCTTCCTGCGCCAGCCCGAACAGCATGCGGCTGGTGGAGAATACGCCGCTGTTGGCGGAAGAGGCGGCTGAGGTCAGCACCACAAAGTTGATCACGCTGGCCGCGGCCGGCAGGCCGATCAGCACGAACAGCTCAACGAACGGGCTCTTGTCCGGCACCACGGAGCTCCACGGCGTCACCGACATGATGACGATCAGGGCGAACACGTAGAACATGATGATGCGGATCGGAATCGAGTTGATGGCGCGCGGCAGCGATTTTTCCGGATCCTTGGTTTCCGCAGCGGTGGTGCCCACCAGCTCAATGCCGACGAAGGCGAATACCGCAATCTGGAAGCCGGCGAAGAAGCCGCTGATGCCTTTCGGGAACATGCCGCCGTCATTCCACAAATGGGTGAATGAGGCCACGGTGCCGGTCGGCGATTGGAACTGCATGGCGATCATCACCAGCCCGGCGACGATCAGCCCGACGATGGCGACGATTTTGATCATCGCAAACCAGAACTCCATTTCACCGAACATTTTCACCGTCGCCAGGTTAAGGCCGAGCAGCAACAGCACGCACAGCAGCGAAGCGATCCACTGCGACAGCTCGGGGAACCAGAACTGGGCGTAGGCGGTGATCGCCACGACGTCGGCGATGCCGGTGACCACCCAGCAGAACCAGTAGGTCCAGCCGGTGAAGAAACCGGCCCACGGGCCGAGCAGGTCCGCGGCGAAATCGCTGAACGATTTGTATTCCAGGTTGGACAGCAGCAGCTCGCCCATGGCGCGCATCACGAAGAACAGCATAAAGCCGATGATCATGTACACGAAGATGATCGAAGGGCCGGCCAGACTGATGGTTTTACCGGAGCCCATAAACAGACCGGTGCCGATGGCGCCGCCGATGGCGATCAGTTGAATATGTCGGTTAGTGAGGTTTCGCCGTAGATGATCTTCTGAAGCGGGCGTCGCGTCAGTCGCTATTTTAGAGTGATCTACCATCTGATGATGTCCTGTTTTACCTGTCATTAGTGAAGTCGCGAGCTCTGAAGTGGCTCTTTTTTATACATTTATCCGGTTGGTCCGGCTTTAGTAAGGTAGTGCAATAACGCCACCTTTGTGCAACATGTTTACAACATTTATACGCGGGATAAAAGTCGATCAATCTTTACACGGAGGAGGCAAATCGGACGTTCAGGGAGCGGAAGATTACTCTTCAAAACGTGGGATTAACAGACCTTATGCGGCTTATCTCGTTGATTAAACAAAGGGTTGTAAAATTCGCATGAGAAAAAGTAATGGGTGTAAGCGTTCGACAGCGGCGCCGGCGAGTAAGACAGTTTAGCGCGTTGAGTTGTTCGATCAGTCGCTAGAGCCGTTGACTTTTAATCAATGGGTCACAGGTTCGAACTCTGTACGACCCGCCAACCAAATCAGCGTGTTACGCTCGGACTTTTCTCTGTTTGTTTCCTCATTGCGCCGTTTTAAGCGCGCATTCTGCAAAAAAATTCGCATTTTTCGACTGATGTTCAGAAAGGTGATCTGGCGCAAACTGCGATGTTGCACCGCAGTTTATACGGCAAGAGAGGCTGTGCGCTGGCGCAACGTCGGCGCATGGGCCGAACATTTGCCCAAGAATCTTTCAGGTCAAGGTACGGGGAATATATGCGCAGCCGACATCAAGATCAGCGCCCAGGCGGCAGCCGAGAGCGCGGCGGTGGCATAGACGCGCCCCAGCGGCAGTTTCAGCATGCCGGCCATCAGCGGTACGGTATAGCGCATCACCGCCAGAAAACGCGAGGCGAACAGCAGCGGCAGCCCTCTCTTTTGCAAGGCGCGCTGGGCTTTGCGCAGCGGCGCGTGAAAGCGTGCCGGCAGCCGGCGGCGTAGATCGCGGCGGCATAGCAGCGCGCCGCAGTGGAACGACAAGATCGATCCCAGCGCGGCGCCGAGGGCGATGGCCGCCCAAACGGCGCCGAGGGGCAGCGCGTGCTTGCCGGCAACGATGCCCATCAGCAGCGTGACCGAAGCGGGCGGCAGGATGGAGGAAACGAAGATCACGGATTTACCCAGCGCAAACAGGAAAATCAGCAGCAGCAACATCTCCGGCTCCGGACTGTATTTGGCGATAATGTGCGTCAATTCATCCATTTAACACCTGCGGGCGAGGGGGCTGAGTGCCAGTGTCCCATCCGCAGGTTCAATAAGGGTTAAATAACGCGCCGCTATCCGGCAATCTCTGCGTCTTGCTTGCTTACCTCGGCGCGCCGGTTTCTGAGCGCCCACAACAGCGCGGCGCACAGCAGCGAGAAAGCGGCCAGCACCAGCGGCCCGGCATGCGGGCTGTGAAAACGCTGTTCCGCCTCGGTGCGGATAAGCGGGGCTAAAAAGCTGAACGCGGCGCCGAGCGTAGTGCAAAAGCCGATGCCGGCCGCCAGCGCCGGGCCGGTGAGCACCTGAGCGGGAAACGTCCAGAAAATCGGCTGTACCGCCAGGAAACTGACTGCGCAACAGCTCAGGGCGACGATAGCGAGCAAAGGGCCGGCATAGGAAGAGACCACCAACCCCAGCGCCGCCGCGATCATGCAGCCGACGGCGATCGGTAATCTTCTGGCGGTGTTTCTGTCGGCAAAGCGCGGCAGGAAATAGACGCCCAGCGCGGAGAACGCCCAGGGAATGGCGGCCACCAGCGAGGCCTTGAAGCCGAGATGGGTGCCCATCAGCGAGGCGACCTGCGACGGCAGGAAAAACATCAGGCCGTACACGCCGATTTGCAGGGTGCCGTAGATCAACGCCAGATGCCAAACTTTGCCGCTTCTCATCGCCGCTTTGACGCTGCTGGTTTCGGTCTGCTGCTGTTCGGCGGCCAACTGTGCCACCAGCGCCGCACGCTCTTCCTCGGTCAGAAAGCGGGCCTGCTGCGGGCTATCGTCGAGATAGAAAAAGGCGAAGACGCCGAGGGCGACGGCCGGCAGCCCCTCCAGCACGAACATCCAGAACCAGCCGGGTTTGCCCAGCACGCCGTGCATCTCCAGCAAGGCTCCCGACAGCGGCGAGCCGAGCGTCAGGGCCGCCGGCACGCCAAGCACGAAAATGCCGATCACCGAGGCGCGCACCTTATTGGGAAAATAGATCGACGCGAGCAGCAGGATGCCGGGGTAAAAGCCGGCTTCGGCGATCCCCAGCAGAAAGCGCAAGACGATAAACTGCTGTTCGTTGGTCACCAGCCCGGTACAGGCCGACAGCGCCCCCCACAGCGCGGTGGTGGCGCTGAGCCAGCGTTTGGCGCCCCAGCGGTTCATCAGCAGGTTGGCCGGGATGCCGAACAGCGCATAGGCGGCAAAAAATATCCCGGCGCCCAGGGCAAAGGCGGATTGCGACAGCGCGATATCGATGGCCATCGCGTCCTTGGCAAAGCCGACGTTAACCCTGTCGATAAAGGCGATGAAGTACATGGCGAACATCAAGGGCACCAGTCTGCGCCAGGTTTTGCGGATGGCGGCGTTGAGCGCTGGAGCGGCATAGGTGGCGTGATTCACTGGCGATAACCTCTCTTCTGAGAATGACAAACGTCGGTCACAGGACCGTCCTGATGCCGTTGCCCGCAACACGGCGGTAACCACGGATTTTTTCGTGAGCCTTAAAGGTCTAAAGGACTAATGGTCAGGCCTTTAGGGGCGAAAAAAACGCCGCGTATCGAGCCGGCAGGTTGGTGCAGACATCACCACGGTGAATGGTGTGTTGCTTTCTTGTTAATTAAAAGTTCACACAGGGCTATGGCGCGTTCAAGCGCTTTGATCGCGATCTGTGTGCGCTATCACCGAATTGGCAACCCGGTGGTAGACCCGGAGAAAGGCGCTTTCATCTCGTGAGGGGGGGATATAAGGTGAAACGCGGCAAAACAAAATACAGGAGCGCTACATGCTGAAGGTTATCGCTGAAGATTTTATCCACCCGGAACACATTGCAACCGTTATGCCATGGTATCGCGAGCTGGTGGAGAAAACCCGGCAGGAACCTTTGTGCATCAGTTATGAGCTGTGTATCGACCAGCAGGATCCCGGGCATTTTATTTTTATCGAAAGCTGGCCGGATCGCGCCGCCCTGGATGCGCATTGCCAGACCGAGCATTTCACCCGGCTGGTGCCGCAGATCAACCAGCATCAGCGCAAGCCTTGCACCTTCCTGTTTATGCAGGTATTTCCTGAAACAGGTGATAAATAGGCGAAAAAATCCCCGCAGGGGGCGGGGTCAATGGCTTCTCACTACTATCTTGTTGTGATTAAAAAATAGGCTGATAATGATTTTCATTCTCTAAGAATGCTCTTAAATAAATCAGCCTGGTGAATGATTCACCGCCGGCTTTTCGCTGACTGTTTTAATGGCGCGCAACATACGGCGGCGTATCAGCCCGCTGACCAGGCGAATCGCATACCAATAGGGAGTAAACCGCCGCCGGCTGGCGTCGTCGGGGCAGAAGATGCGCGTTTCCGTCACCAGGCGGCAGCGGCCGTCCGGCAGAGGGCTCACGACATAACCCAGCGCCAGTTTGGCGACGCCGGGCTTAACGAAGGCCAGAAAGCCCGCCCCGTCAGCGACCTGCTCCAGACCGTATTCAGCCTGCCAAAAGCGGCCGATCAGGCCATAGACCAACGCGCTGTCATCTTGCTCAAGCAGGCAAAAGTTATGCAGGCCAAACGGCGGCGGGCTGGGTTTATTGCGTGGCATCAGCCGCGCGGGCAACTCGCGCAGCGCTATCATGCTGCGGAAAAAACGGTCGTGCTTGGGATCGTAAGCGGCCACGGCCGCCAGGATCCGTGCCTGTGGCGCGGCGATGGCGATCGCATGCCGCTCCGAGAACTGGTATTGCCCAAGGTATTTATTCAGCAGCGTCATGCTTTGCATTCTCCCGCCATTCGCTTTGCAGCAGAGCGAAACCGAATTCGTCGCCCCACGCGCCTTTGAAAAACACGTTTTGCCGCCAATGGGCCTCGCGCCGAAAACCCAGTTTGCCGAACAGCGTGGCGGCGGCAAGATTACGCGCGTCCACCACCGCAGTAATACGGTGCTTCGCCAGCGGCCCGAACAGCAGGGCGATGACGGCGTTCAGCGCCTCGCGCGCCAGCCCTTGACGCTGGTGGCTGGGCGCGAAGGTCACGCCCAGTTCAGCCTGGCGCCCCTCATCGAAGAAATGCACCGCGATATCGCCGAGCAACGCGCCGTCCTCGCGGCGCTCGACCGCCAGTTGAAACCAGCTGTCGTCACGGTTGAATTCGAGCCGCCGTTGCTGTGCGAAAAAGGCCTGCGCATCGGCGGCGCTGTAGTCGCTCCAGCTTTGATAGCGCGCCACGTCCGGGTGGCTGCGGTAGGCGGTAAAGTCGGGCAGATCGTCGGCGGTGAACGGGCGCAGGCGAAGTCTGGGGGTCAGCAGAGGCAAATGGCGCATTGTTTTTCCTTATCAGCGCATTAGGGCTAACGGCAGTGTAGCCCGGCACCGAGAGATGGGCTGCGTAAAATGAGCGGTGGCGGAAAAGCGGGAAATGCCGGTTCAGGCGAACCGGCGGGAGAATTATCGGCGAGCGGCAGCCTGGCGCAGGCGCTCGACCGGGCCTTGTTGAAAAGCGAATGAGGGGGCTTCTTGCCGTGCCAGCCCCTGGCGCACGATGGCCTTCACCGTTTGGCTGGCGGCAAGATCTTTTGCGGCGATCTGTTCGGCGATGCGCAGCGCCTCTTCCCGGGCCGCCCCCTCGCTGATACGGGAAATGGCGCCGTGTGACAGCGCCTCCCGTGCGCTGACGGTTCTGCCGGTCAGTAGCCAGTCGAGTGCGACATAGGGGGAAATGCGCGTCGGCAAGCGCGCGCATCCGCCTTGTGCGGCGACTAACCCGAGCCCGGTTTCGGGGAAACTGAAGCGCGCGTTCTGGCCGGCGACGATCAGATCGCACGCCAGCGCCAGCTCAAAGCCGCCTCCGTACGCGATGCCGTCAACGGCGGCGATGATCACCTTGGCGATCTGCGCATGGATCAGCCCGCCAAACCCCTCCGGCGTGACGATGGGCAGTTCGCCCTGACGGAAGGCGTCGACATCCATGCCGGCGGAAAATACCGCCGGTTGACCGGCCAGAACGATCGCGCGCACCGAGTCATCGTTATCCGCCTGCCGCAGGTAAGTGCGGATCAGCTCGGCCATCTGCAGGTTGATGGCGTTCTTTTTTTCCGGCCGATTGAGGGTGATGACCGCAACCTGCTCGCCATGGCGCTCATAAAGCACCGGAAGGGCTTTACTCATTGCCGGTCTCTCCCCGGAAAAACAGCAGTGTCAGCAGCAGGGCGATGGCGCCGAGCGGCAGCGAAAACAGCGGCAGGTAATGGGCCGGCAGCGCGTAGAGCGTCAGGCCGCCCAGCATGCCGCCCGCCGCGATGCCGGCGTACAGCACCGAGCTGTTGAGCGACACGGTCAGCGCGCCAAAGCGTTTCGACAGCGACAACAGGTGATGCTGGATCGGCACCAGGTACATCCAGCCGGTGATGCCCCAGACCAGGAAGATGGCCAGCACCCACCAGGGGGAAGTGACATAAAAGGCCAGCAGAAACAGGGACAGCGTCTGGATCGCCACGGAAAACAGCAGCACGAACTTGCTGCCGAGGGCATCGGTTAACGCGCCGGAGGCAAAGTTGCCGATCACCGCGCCAATGCCGAACACCAGCAGCGCGAGGGGCAGGATCGCCTGCGGGCCGAACTGGGTGTTTTTCAGCAATACGCTGACGTAGCTATAGACGATGTGTTCCGAGCAAACGGCGAAAAAGGTGATCAGCAGCGTGGTCAGCACCGCCTTTTGCCGCAGCGGGGCGAGCCGCTCTTTCAGCGAATGCTTGCCCGGCGGCGCGATGGCGCGCAGCGCCAACGACAGGCCCAGCAGCGCAATCGCCCCCAGCAGGGCGATGAACAGGAAGATTTCACGCCAGCCGATCAGTTTGGCGAGAAAGGTACCGAACGGAATGCCGAGCGCAATAGCCAACGTCATGCCGCCATAGACGATGGAAATGGCCAGGCCGCGGCGTTTTTCCGCCACCAGCCCCACCGCGGCGGCGGCGGCCTGCGGCGTGTAACAGGCTGCTCCCAATGCGGCCAGCACTCTGCCGAGCGAGATCTGCAGGTAGCTGGTGGCCCAGGCGCAGGCCAGGTTGCCGGCGATGAACAGCACCAGCGCCAGCTGCAGGATATGCTTGCGGTTGACGTTGCCCAGCAGCCAGGCGGTCAGCGGCGCGAACAGCATATAAGCCAGTGCGAATACCGATATCAACTGCCCCGCTTGCGCGGGGCTGACGGCAAAGGTGTCGGAAATGTCGCTGAGCACGCCGGCGACGATAAAGGCGTCGGTGCCGATGGCGAACGTGCCGGTCGCCATCAGACAGAGCGTGACCAGATGGCCGTTATAATCCGCTAACGTCATCCCGCCCTCCGCAGATCGTTCGCCGCCCAGACCCGCCCCAGCGCGGCCAGGAACGTCTCCACGTCGGCATGGGAGTGCGCCGAGGTCGGCGTCACCCGCAGCCGCTCGCTGCCTGCGGGCACCGTCGGCGCATTGACCGGTTGCACGTAAATATCATGCTCATCGAGCAGCACTTTGCTGATGTGTTTGTTGCGGTGCGGATCGCCGACCCGCAGCGGCAGGATATGGCTGTCGGCCGACACCAGCGGGATGCCGGCGGCGCGCAGGCCGGTTTTCAGGTGATCGACGATCGCCAGCAGGTGCTTGCGCTGGGTGTCATGCTCGAGGTTGTATTTAAAACTGGCCAGCGCGGCGGCCACCACCGGCGCCGGCGACGAGGTGCTGAAGACGAATGCCGGAGCCCAGCTGCGCACCGCCTCCACCACCGAGCGGGGCGCGGCGATATAACCGCCCGCCGCACCGTAAGATTTGCCGAACCCACCCTGAATAATGGTGATTTTATCCAGCAGGCCCAGCTGTTCGGCGTAGCCCAGCCCCCGTTCGCCATAGACGCCGGCGGAGTGGATCTCGTCGAGATAGGTCAGCGCCTGATATTGCTCCGCCAGCGCCACGATCTGCGCCAGCGGGGCGAAGTCACCGTCCATGGAATACAGCGACTCGAAGGCGATCAGCTTTGGCCGCGCCGGATCGGCGGCCTGCAGCAGTTCGGCAAGGTGTGCCACGTCGTTGTGGCGGAAGATCTTTTTCTCCGCTTTGCTGTAGCGGATACCGTAAATCATCGAGGCGTGATTCAGCTCGTCGGAGAACACGATCAGATCGGGAATGGCGTCGCACAGGGTGGACAAGGTGGCGTCGTTGGCGCCGAAACCGGTGGTGAACAGCAGCGCCGACTCTTTGCCGTAGGCGCTGGCCAACAGCGTTTCCAGCTCACTGTGGTAGACCGAGGTGCCGGAAATGCTGCGGGCGCCGCAGGTGCCCAGCCCGACCCGGTTAACCGCTTCGGTGGTGGCCAGCAGCACTTTGGGGTGGTGGCTCATCGCCAGATAGTCGTTCGAGCACCAGACGTTGAGGCGGCGCTCACCGTGGTGCCCGTGGCTGGTGGCCCAGGGTTTGTCCTGCACGCCGCGTTCAAGGTTGAGGAACTCGCGAAAACGCCCCTGTTTTTTGGTTTCCGCCAGCTTTTCTTCAAGAATGTTCAGTACGCTCATCGTATGTTCCTTGTGTTAAACGGCTTTAAGGTTTAATGACAGCCCCTGACCGACGCCGACGCACATCGTCACCAATGCGTTGCCGGCCTGCCGATCGCGTAGTTCCAGCGCCGCCGACAGCACCAGGCGCGCGCCGGACATCCCCAGCGGGTGACCGAGCGCGATGGCGCCGCCGTTCGGGTTGACCCGCGCGTCGTGGGCGTCGATGCGCCAGTGTTTCAGCGCCGCCAGAACCTGTGAGGCGAAGGCTTCGTTAATCTCGATGATGTCGAAGTCGTTCAAGGTGAACCCGCCGCGCTGCAGCAAGCGCTCGGTGGAGGCGATCGGCCCCAGCCCCATCAGCGCCGGTTCAACGCCGGCGGCCGCGCTGTCGCCGATCTCCGCCAGCGGTTGCCACCCTTGGCGTTTCACGTAGCGCCCGGAAGCCAGCAGCAGCGCGGCGGCGCCGTCGTTGATGCCGGAAGCGTTGCCCGCGGTGACCGAACCGCCGGCGGAGAACGCCGGTTTCAGCGCCTGCAGCTGCTGCAGCGTGCTGAGGCGCGGGAACTCATCCTGCGCGAATGTACGCGTGGTCTTGCGATCCGCCGGCACGTCCACGGGCGTGATTTCCCGCGCCAGCCGGCCGCTGTCGATCGCCCGGCGGGCCTTTTGCTGCGAGGCCAGCGCGAACAGATCCTGCTCCTCGCGCGAGATGTGCTGCCGTTGAGCCACGTTTTCTGCCGTGATGCCGAGCGGATCGCTGCCGTAGCGCTCCGCCAGCCGCGGGTTAACAAAGCGCCATCCCAGCGTGGTGTCATACAGCTTCACCCCCTTGTCGAACGGCGTGTCGCCCTTGCTCAGCACATAGGGCGCGCGGCTCATGCTTTCCACGCCGCCGGCCAGAATCAGTTCGCTAAGGCCGCTGCGGATTTTCGCCGCGGCGTAGATCACCGCATCCAACCCAGAGGCGCAAAGGCGGTTGAGGGTGATGGCCGGCACCGACGGATCCAGCCCGGAAAGCAGCGCCGCCATGCGGGCGACGTTGCGGTTGTCCTCGCCGGCCTGGTTGGCGCAGCCCAGCACCACTTCGTCCAGCTTCGCTTCCGCCGCCGTATGGCGCTGCAGCAGACTGCGAATGATTGTTGCCGCCATGTCGTCGGGGCGGGTATGCGCCAGGCTGCCGCCATAGGCGCCAATCGCCGTGCGCGTGCCGTCGATCAGATAAACGCCGTCATCGTTAATGCTCATCATGGATCCTTAAGGCGTGGTCATCAGCGCCGGTTGCGCGGCGTGCAGAAGGGTGTAATGCGGCGCATAGCGTGCCGCGTGCAGCAGCTGCGCCATGTTGCTCAGCGTCGTCCTGACGTTTTTCTCCCCCAGGCTATCGAGCCAGCCGAAAATGCCGTCGGCGTAGTTAACGCCAGCGACGGCGGCGACATCGATGTCTTCCCGGCTGCAGACGCCGCTTTCCACCATGATCACCGACTCGTTGATCAGGCTGCTGAGGACGCGGGCGACGATCAGCGCCGGGGAGTCCTTGATAAATTCAACCTGCGGGATTGCCGTGTGCAGCAGGCGTAAAAACAGCGCCTTATTGGCCGCAGAGGCGTGGCGGTTGTGCGCTGCCACCAGATACGCCGTGTCGGCGTAGTTCAGGGCGACATCGACCACAAAGGCATCCGCCGCCGTCAGCTCCGCCAACTGGCTCGCCGTGCGGCCATCGGTGACGCTGACGGTGAAAGCCTCATTGATCTGGACGGCCGGCCCCAGGCCCGGTAAGGCCGGCCGTTGCTCCACGCGCAGCCGTGGCCACTGAAGCGCGGCCCGCTGTTGCAACAGGGTAAAAAAAGGGTGTTCGCCGTAAACGCGCAGCGTCTCGACGTCTGCATCGGTGGCGGCCGTTACCGGTAAGGCGTTTTCTTCGGCGGCAAAATAGGAGCGGCCGTTCTTTTTCCCCAACAGACCGGCATCGACCAGCGAACGCTGCAGATGGCCGGGGGTATAGCGCGGATCGTATTGCATGTCCTGCCAGATTTGCCGGCTGACCTGATAGTTGATGTCCTGGCCGATAAAATCGGTCAGCTCGAGCGGCCCCATGCGAAAGTGCCCGCCGGCCTTGAGGGCGCGGTCGATCTGCGGCGCGCGCCACGTGTTCTTCCAACAGGCGGAACCCTTCCAGGTAGTAGGGGCGGGCCATGCGGTTGACGATAAACCCCGGCGTGGCCTGGCAGACGACATCGCGTTTCCCCAACGCGGCTACCAGCTGACGGCAACGTTCGGTGGTGGCGCGTGCGGTAAAGTAGGCCGGGATGATTTCAATCAGTTTCATCAGCGGCGCGGGATTGAAAAAGTGCAAACCGATAAACCGCTCGCTGTGCGTCACCGCGGTTGCCAGCTTGTTAAGCGACAGTGAGGAGGTATTGGTGGCGATCAGCGTGTCGGGCTTGACCGCCGCGGCGATGGCCGCCAGCACCTCAAGTTTGGTTTGCTCTTGCTCGGCGATGGTTTCTATCACCAGCTCGCTGTCGGCAATGGTCTCAAACACCGAGGTGAACACCAGATTGGCCAGCACTGCGCCTTTATCCTGCAGCGCGATCTTGCCCTGTTCGACTTTCTTGTTCAGGTCTTGCACGATATATTCGCGAGCCTGATTGAGGGTATTGCCGTTGCGATTATAAAGCACCGTGCGAATGCCTTTTTGCGCGAAAAGATAAGCGATGCCTCTGCCCATCGTTCCCGCGCCGATAATCGCAGCCGATTGAATTGCCGCATTACTTTCTGCCATAGAAAATCCCCGTCACTGTATGCCATGCGAAATTCGCAAATGCTTATTATCTCTTTGGATTTACGGCGGCACCGGGTGCCTGTCTGGAAAGTAATTGGCGGTGCCTTGGCTGTCTAACGGTAGAAATGACAGGTTTACGCGCCGAGGATATTATGCTATTCGCGTAGTTTTCCTGTGCGGCGCAATAAAAAGGCTTATTTTAAGGGGAATAGCTGTTTTCGTTATAGCGTTGGTATTTTTTATTATATGAAACGGCTACTGACGCCGGACGGCGATATTCTATAGTGAGTCTGACCTATCGATAAATCGGCATCGCTATCTGGAGAACCTGCGTTATGGATACCCGCATTCAACGGCTCATGGCGGAGGTGATTGGCAGCCTGGCCGATCGAGAACGTTTTCTGACGCAACTGGGGCCCTGCGCTGAGGCGTTGGGGTTTGATTATTTCTCTTACATCGTGTTTTCCTGTTATCCGGCCAGCCGCCCCAAAATGCTGATCGAAGGGAATTTTTCAGCGAACTATCTCGAAGATTATCGGCGGCAGCGGGTGTATTTGCAGGATCCGGTTATTGAGCGCGCTCACCATTCCACGCTGCAGTTTCAGTGGGACGAAAGCTTTTATCACGAGCGGCCGCTGCTTTGGCGGCATATGGCGCAGTTCGGCCTGTGCGCCGGTTGGTCGCAGTCGGTCAAGGATTGCTATGGCCGGCTGGGGATCCTGACGTTTGCCGGCAAAGCGCTACCCGAGCAAACGCCGCAAGCGCGGGCGGCAAATGAAACCTTCTTCCTTTGGCTGGCGCAAACCGCCCATAAAACGCTGCGTGAAGCCTTGATCTCGGTGAACGACGACGCGATAAAAGATGTGCTGACGCTGCGCGAAAAAGACATCTTACGCTGGTGCAGCGAAGGGAAAACGGCGGAAGAGATCGCGCTGTTGATGGGGGTGAGCGAGCGCACGATCAATTTCCATATCGGCAACTCGATTAAAAAACTTTCTGTCGCTAATAAGACCGCCGCCACCGCCAAAGCGGTTTATTTGCAGCTGATTTAATCTTGAGTAATAAATAATTAAGTCCCTATCCGTTATCGGCGTGATGTTTATATTTTGTTAAATTAAGAACTGTCCTTATTCAGTATTTACCCCCCGATCACAAAAGCGTGATAAAGCGATTCACCGCGGCCGTGCGCGGCAGTATTCTGTAGGCACCCGGTTTACATAGAAAGGACGTGATATGTACAAGACTATTTTAGTGCCGATCGATATTGAAGAGGATCTGTTGACTGAGCATGCGCTGAAGCATGTGGAATATTTGGCGAAGCTGTCCGGCGCTAAAGTGCATTTCTTCCATGCGCTACCGGATGCCTCGGCTTTTGTTACTGCCTATTCGTTCGGTCTCAAGGAGTTTGAGAATCAGGCGGAAGTGAAGGCGGTGGATAAACTGAAGAAAATCATGTCGGAAATCGATCTGCCGTTGGATCGCCTCAATTATACCGTCAGCTTCGGCTCTGCACGCGATCAGGTGTTGGAACTGGCGGAAGAGATCGACGCCGATCTGATCATCATCGGTTCGCGTCGCCCGAGCGTGAAAACCTATCTGCTGGGGTCTAACGCCGCCGCTATCGTTCGCCATGCCAATATTTCGGTAATGGTGGTCAGATAATCCGTCTTAAGCCCACCGTTTTCGGGCGCGTTCTGCGGTTGCCGGCCGGCAGCAGAGCGTGCCTGGCGCTTTATTGCCATCTCAGCCTGAGCTGCTACGATTTTAGCTGACGTTTTTATGCCAACCGGGCCACCGGCCTTGCGCATATTCTTCATCTCAGCCAGAAGAGGGGCAGCTATGCCATTAGAAGTCGATGGGATTATCAGGGGCGATCGGGGCAGTGAACCGAGCCGTTGGCAACATGCGTCAACCAAGCCGCTTATTACGCTGACCTGGCATCACACCATTCCCTGGAACTGTTTGCGTAATGTCTGGAATGGTCTGGTGGCGGGGCAGCATTGGGACGCGCTGGACGAGTTTATGAACCTGATCGGTGTGCCAAACCGCGCCGAGGTGCTCAAACAGATCAAGAATAAAAATCTGCAGGATCGCGATGGATTACACACTCTGGTGACCTGGCAAGGATGGAATATCGTCGAGGGGCCAGGTAACGAATATCGCGCGCAGGGGGACGATCCCGGCGAAAACTTCGACGGTTGGTCGGGTAAGGGAATGAGCACTAATCAGCAGGCGACGCTGCAGCAGGTCAACGTGTTGTATCAGGTGATGGCGCCGTTGGGAAGCCGGGCGCTGGATGCCGCCAGACAGGCGCCGCCCATTACCGCTGAGGAAGCGGGCGTCTTGCAACGGACGATTAAGCAGACCCGCCCAACGTTGCGAGGAAAGGAACCGATCCGGTGGCAAGAAGATATGTGGCATCAGGTGCAGCCGGGTAAAGAGGCGAAACACTTTGCCCGCTGGGATACCAAACCGGTGTGGCGCAAGCGCCTGCACAGCGATCTGGCTCAGGCAGGATAAGCCTTTCCCCGCGCCGGGTTGCCGGCGCGGGGCATTAACCCGGCGCTAATCGCACAGCGCCACGATTTCGTCGTACAACGTCCTGGGGATTTCCACGCCGTATTGCTCGCTCTGGCGCCGCTGCCGATAACGGCGTTCGCCGGGGATGCGTGCGCCTTGCGCCTGCATATCGGCAAACATCGCCTCTGCTCCGGCGAAATATTTCGCCTTATCCGCACCGAGAAAACGCTCGGGATCCAACGCGATGATCAGCTCACCGCCGTAAGGCGACGAACCGGTGCCGTCGTCATAGGCCAGCGATTCCTTGCTGGTCATATCGCCGATCAGCGGCCCGGCCAACAATTCAACCATCGCCGCCAGCGCCGAGCCCTTATGCCCGCCGAAGGTCAGCATTGCACCCTCCAGCACGCTGGCGGCATCGGTGGACGGATTGCCCGCCTTATCAATGCCCCAGCCTTCAGGCAGCGGGGTGCCGGCGCGGCGATGCAGTTCGATTTCGCCGCGCGCCGCCGCGCTGGTGGCCATGTCGAACAAAAACGGCGGCCGATCCGCACGCGGCCAGCCAAAGGCGATGGGGTTGGTGCCGAACAGCGGTCGCGAACCGTCGGCCGGCGTCACCCACGCGTGGCTGGGTGTGCAGGCCAAGGCCACCAACCCCTGTTCGGTCAGCGGTTCGATGTCGGCCCACAGCGCGGAGAAATGCACGCAGCGGTTGATCGCCAGCGCGGCGATGCCATTGGCGCGCACCTTCTCGATAAAGACCGGCAGAGCGGTGCGGTAGGCCAGCAGGGAAAACGCGCCGCCGGCGTCGGCGCGCAAGATGGCCGGCGCCTGGTCGAACAACCTGGGCATCGCATCGGCAGAGACCTTGCCTGCCCGCAGCGATCGCACGCAGCCCAACAGCCGGTATAGCCCGTGAGAAGCGCAGCCGTCGCGTTCGCCCTGGGTGACATTTTGCGCCACCGCCTCGGCATGCGCCGGATTGAAACCGTTGCTGCGCAGCGTACGCAACGCCAGTTGATAAGCCTGTTCCAGCGACAGCACGTGCATGGATGTCATTTCGATGTCCTCCCCGAGTTCATTCTTCTTCATCGCCGATAAAATTGGCCTGGGGTAAACAGGTATAGGCGCCCCAGTAGTAAATCGCCAGCGCAATCACCGCCATGGTGAGGGTATCCCACGGGTGGGCAATAGCGCCGATGCCGCCGAAGCTGCTGAGATAGGAAAGCCCGATCACCAGCGCATAGAAGACGATCAGCCACAGCGAGGACCAAATTTGCTGCCGGAGGCTAACGGCATGGGTCGGCACCTGATTCTTGAACAGGATGTAGATGAAGAACATCAGGATCTGCAAGCCGAGCAGCCAGGAGACGGTGTCCCAGCCGGACCAGAAGACGATCAGCGCCGAAATGATAAACGACAGCGGGCCGAGCACGCAGAAACCGCGCACCCGGAACGGACGCGGCATATCGGGCGCATTGCGCCGCAGCCCGGCGGCGGTGACCGGGGCGATGGCGTAGCTCAGCACCAGGGCGGCGGACACCACGCCGATCAGCTTTTCCCACGACGGGAACGGTAGCGTCCAGAATACCGAAAGAGCGAAGGTCAACCACAGCGCCGGGCGGGGGATGCCAGAGTCGCCATCCACCCGGGTGAACAGTTTGAAGAAGGTACCGGCGCGTGCCCAACCGTAGATCACGCGAGGCGTGGCGTTCATATAGATGTTGCCGGTGCCGCTCGGCGAAACGATCGCGTCGCTGACCACCAGAAACGCCAGCCATCCCATGCCGAGCGTGATGGCGATGTCGCGGAACGGCAGGGAGAACTGTTGGCTGATGCCGGCCCAGCCGCCGCTCAGCATCTCGCTGGGGATACTGCCGAGAAACGCTATCTGCAGCAGCACATAGATGATGGTGGACAGCACCACCGACAGGATCAGCGCGATGGGAATGGTGCGCTGCGGCCGTTGCACCTCGCTGGCGACCGAAATGATCGGCGTCAGGCCGAGGTAGGCAAAGATGATGCCGCCGGCGGAAATGGCGGCCTCAACGCCGGCGGAACCGAAGGGGGCAAAGCCCTGGCTGTGCAGGTTTTCCGGTTTGAAAAAGCTGAACAACACCACGATCACCAGCAGCGGCACCAGAAACTTCAGCACGCTAATCAGGTTATTGGATTTGGCGAAGGTTTTGACGCTGTAATAGTTGAGCGCGAAGAAAAAGCACAGCAGCGCCAACTGCACCAGCCAGCCGACCGGGGTCGGGTCGCCGGAACCCGGCTGACTGAGGAACGGGAACCAGGCGGCGGCGTACTGCCGGGCGGCGACGACTTCGATGGCGATCAGGCTGGAGAAGGCGATCAGCGTGATAAATCCCAGCAGATAACCCATCAGTTCGCCGTGTGAGAATACCGGATAGCGAATGATGCCGCCGGCGCGCGGCAGGGCGGCGCCCAGCTCGCAGTAGACGATGCCGAGCAGCAGCACCGCCAGGCCGCCGATCAGCCAGGAATAGATGCCGGCCGGGCCGGCGATGGAGGAGACATGGCTGGCGGCGAACAGCCAACCGGAGCCGAAGATGGCGCCCAGACCGATGAACGTCAGATCGGTGAGCGTAAGCTGCTTCTTGAATTTGCCTTGGGTTGTCATGGTATTACCCTTTTGTTATTGAGTGGCAGGCAGATGCGGCCGGGCTAATTTTGGGCAGGTGAAACCAGGGGATCTCGGGTGTAAACGCCGTTCACCAGCCGTAGCAGGTTGAGCGGGTTGGCGTCCTGCAGCGCCGGCGGCAACAGCGCTGCGGGGGTGTTTTGCAAACAGACCGGCCGCAGGAAACGCTCGATGGCCAGCGTGCCTACCGAGGTGCCGCGCGCGTCGCTGGTGGCCGGATAAGGGCCGCCGTGCACCATGGCGTCGCACACCTCCACCCCGGTCGGATACCCGTTGAACAGCACCCGACCGGCTTTGCGCGCCAACAGGGACGTCAGCCCGGCGGCCATCGCGAGATCGTCGTCGTCCGCCAGCAGCGTGGCGGTCAACTGGCCTTGCAATGCCGCCAGCGCCGCATGCAGCTGCGCTTCGTCATCCATCGCCACCAGGATGCTGACCGGGCCGAAGACCTCTTGTTGCAGCAGCGGGTCGGCCTGCAGCAGCAGCGCCCCCTCCGCCTGATAAAGCTGCGCTGCCGCGCGAAGAGCGGGCGTTTCGCTGCGGCCTGCCAGATGCCGCATACCCGGGTGGGCATCGAGGGCCGCCAGCCCGTGACGGTAGTGCTCCAGCGTGCCGGCATTCAGCATCGGCTGCGGCTCGGCGGCGTTGACTAGGGCGCTCATCGTTTCGGCCAGCCGATCGAAGGCGGCGCCGCGCAGCGCGACTATCACGCCGGGCTTGGTGCAGAACTGACCGCAGCCGAGCGTGAAGGAAGAGACCAGTTCCTGCGCGATGCGCTGCTCGCGCCGCGCCAGCGCCTTGGGCAGGATCACTACCGGGTTGATGCTCGACATTTCGGCGAAGACCGGGATAGGTTGAGGGCGTTGCGTCGCCAGATCGAAGAGCGCCCGGCCACCTTGCAGCGAGCCGGTGAATCCCACCGCCTGAATCGCCGGATGTTGTACCAAATCGGCCCCCACGCGGTTGCCGAAGATCATGTTGAAGACGCCGGCGGGCATCCCGGTGCGTTCCCGTGCGCGCTCGATCGCCTGAGCGGTCAGCTCCGCGGTGATCATATGGCCGCTGTGCGCCTTGAACACGATCGGGCAGCCGGCGGCGAGCGCGGCGGCGGTGTCGCCGCCCGCGGTGGAAAACGCCAGCGGGAAGTTGCTGGCGCCGAAGACCGCCACCGGGCCGAGCGCCGTGCGGTATTGACGCAGATCGGGGCGCGGCAGGGGGGAACGCTGCGGCAGCGCGCAGTCGATGCGCACGCCCTCGACGTCGCCGCGCCGCAGCAGCGTGGCGAACAGCCGCATCTGGCCGCTGGTTCTGGCACGTTCGCCGCTCAACCGCGCCTGGGGCAAGGCCGTTTCCTGCATGGCGAAGGCGAAGAAAACATCATCCAACGCGTCTATCTCCTCGGCGATGGCGTCGAGAAAGTTAGCGCGTAGTTCCGCGCTGAGCTGCGAATAGGGCGCAAAAGCCGCGGCGGCGGCTTCGGCGGCGGCGGCGGTTTCTGCCGCCGTGGCCTGGTGGAAGCGGTAGCCGGTCGGCTGACCGTCGTCGGCGCGCAGGCTGAGCAGCGCCGCTTCCCCTTCGGCGCGGCGCTGGCCGCCGATAAATTGTTGGCCGCTGATGGCGGCATAGCGAGCGTTGGGCATCGGTTCCCCCGGTAGAGAAAGCATGACGCCCGGCATGGCCGGGCGGTGAAGGCGTTACAGGCCGACGTTCGGCAGCGCCGGGCGAGTGGCCAGCGCTTTATCGATCATGGCGTTGATCTCGCTGAGCGTTTCCCCCTGCAGCGCCAGGCGCGGCGGACGAGTGACGGCGCTGCCGCGGCCGACTCGCTGCTCACAAAGCTTGATGCACTGCACCAGGTCAGGGCGGGCATCGAGGTGCAGCAGCGGCATGAACCAGCGGTACAGCGCCAATGCTTCCTCATAGCGTTTTTCCTTCGCCAGCCGGAACAGGGTTTCCCCTTCGCGCGGGAAGGCATTGGACATGCCGGAGATCCAACCTTGCGCGCCGACGGCGATGCTTTCCAGCACCACATCGTCCAACCCGGCGAACAGCACGAAGCGATCGCCGACTTCGTTGCGCAGATCGATAAAGCGGCGGGTGTCGCCCGACGAGTCTTTGAAGCACACGATGTTCTCGCAGTCGACCAGCGAGGTCAGGATGTCGGGCGTGACGTCATTTTTGTAAATGGGAGGGTTGTTGTAGACCATGATCGGCAGGTCGGTCGCGCCGGCGACGCTGCGGAAATGCGCGGCGGTTTCGTGCGGCTTGGCGGAGTAGACCAGCGCCGGCATCACCATAATCCCGTCGACGCCGGCCTTTTGCGCTTCACGCGCCATATTCTGCGCGAAGGCGGTGGTGAACTCGGCGATGCCGGCGATCACCGGCACTTTACCGTCGGCGGCGTCTCTCGCCACTTCGATCACCGCCAGCTTTTCCTGCACCGTCATTGAGGTATTTTCACCGACGGTGCCGCACACCACCAGGCCGGAGACGCCGTCGCGCACCAGGTTTTTGATCACTGTATGGGTGGCGTCGAGATCCAGAGAGAAATCGTTGCGGAACTGGGTCGTCACCGCCGGGAATACGCCGCTCCAGCTTATGGCTTTATGGCTCATCGTCTTTGTCCTGTCGTCCGTAAGTGTTAATGAAAAGTGAATCTTTGGTAAGGCTCACCGACAGATTGACCGGTATTGCGCAGGGAGGCTTGACGCTTTTCGCCGATTGCCGCGACGAAATTGGCACAATGCCGGCGGAACGCGGGCGTGAAAAATCCGGGCGCCGGCGCACCGTGAAAAGAGGGGGGTAACCAGATAAATCAGCGCGTTAAGCGGAAAGCGTCAGGCGGAAATCGCGCGGCGTGGAGCCGGTTATCGCTTTGAACTGACGGCTGAAGGCGCTGTGATCGGTGTAGCCGCACTGCAGCGCGATGTCGGTGATCGGCAGATCGCCGGCCAGCAGTTCCGTGGCCTTTTCCAGCCGCACTTTATGGATCATCTGGCGCGGGGTGAGGTGGAAGATACGTTTGCAGTAGCGTTCGATCTGCGCCACCGACAACCCGGTCAGCGCCGTCAGCTCCTCAAGCGCGATCGGCCGGGCATAGTGGCGGCGGATGTGTACGTCGATCGCCGCCAGCCGTTGGTAGGCCGGGTGATTGGCCCTGGCCTCCTGCAGATCGTGAGAAATACCCGCCATACCGATGATTTTTCCCTGCGCATCATACAGCGCCAGCTTTTGCGTCAGGCACCAGCCGGTTTCTCGGCCGTTGTACAGGTGCATTTCCAGTTGATCCTGGATCAGCACGCCGTGGCGCAATACCCGCAGATCCTGTTCGGTATAGCCGGATCCGAGCTGAGCGGGAAAAACGTCGGCGGAGGTTTTGCCCAGCAGCGGCGTGACGGTTTTGAAACCGCAGCGCCTGGCCAGCGTGAGGTTGGCCAGCAGGTAGCGGGCCTGGGCGTCTTTGATAAAGAACACCACGTTGGGGATCGCGTTCAGCAACGGCGCGATCAGCGCCAGCGTATTCAGCAGATCGCGCAGGTTGTTCGGGCGCTGCTGCGCCAGCCCGTCGCACAGGCGTGACAGATGTTCGACGGCAAAAACGTCCTCCTGCTCCGGCAGCCCCACGAGTGAAGGCGGCGAGAGAGAAACCGGAGGCTGATAGTCTGAAGTGGATCTCATAGCAGTCCCTTTTCGGTCGTTAGCCGGGAAAACAGGCGGGTCAGGTTGATGTCTTCGCATCAATATTAACTTTTCTGTAACGAATCAAGCGCTATTTCCGGCCACCTGCCAAATATGCGGATTGCCGCATACTTTTGCCGGACGGCGCGTGGCGGTTGCTTGAAAACTGCGGCGTTTCTCGTCATGCGGAGATTTAGCATGAAAGTAACGCCATGATAAATAAGTTATTGTTATGGCATTCGTTAATATCATGCCCGCAACGCGTCAGGCCTGACTTTTGTCACTATGCTGATTTCTTCATTCGCCGCGCCGAAACGCATCAAGCCGTTAAGCCCACATTCGTTCAGGCTAACGCTATTGGTAACATCTCATTAACTCAGGAGACGCCGATGGCACTTTCTGCGCATATCACCGCTTTGCGGGCGATCGATTCTCATACCGGCGGAGAGCCGACCCGCCTGATCGTGGAAGGTTTTCCCGATCTCGGCGCGGGCAGCATGGCGGAACGGCGGGCGCGCTTCGCGCAACATTATGATGATTGGCGCTGCGCGGTGATGCTCGAACCGCGCGGCAATGACGTGCTGGTGGGGGCGTTGCTGTGCCGACCCTGCTCGCCACAGGCCACCGCCGGGGTGATCTTCTTTAACAACAGCGGCTATCTGGGCATGTGCGGGCACGGCACTATCGGGCTGATCGCTTCGCTGGCGCACCTGGGGCGCATCCACGCCGGGCGTCACCTGATAGAGACCCCGGTCGGCCCGGTAAACGCCACGCTGCACGAGGACGGCAGCGTCACGGTAGAGAACGTGGCGGCTTATCGTTACCGCCGCCAGGTGCGGCTTGAGGTGGCGGGTTACGGGCCGGTGACCGGTGACATCGCCTGGGGCGGCAACTGGTTCTTCCTGATCGGCGAGTCGCCGTTGCCCATCGATAAACAAAATCTGGAGGCGTTGACCGCGTTCACCTGGGCGGTGCGGCAGACGTTGGAACAGGCGGGCATTCACGGTGAAGACGGCGGAGCGATAGACCATATCGAACTGTTCGGTGACGATCCGCAGGCCGACAGCCGCAGCTTCGTGCTGTGCCCCGGTAAAGCCTATGATCGTTCCCCGTGCGGCACCGGCACCAGCGCCAAACTGGCGTGTCTGGCGGCGGACGGCAAACTGCCGCCGGACACGCAGTGGCGGCAGGCCAGCGTGATCGGCAGCGAATTCCAGGCCTATTATCGTTGGAACGGCGATCGCATTGCCCCCTTTATTCGCGGGCAGGCCTACGTGTGCGCCGATAGCCAGCTGCTGCTCGACGAACGCGATCCCTTCGTCTGGGGAATACGCTGATGGGCGCCGAGCGGGGAGCCGATGTCATCGTGGTCGGCGCCGGCATCATCGGCGCCGCCTGCGCCTGGCGGTTGGCGCGGGAAGGCTATCGCGTCTCGGTGGTGGACGATCGCCGCGCCGGCACCACCGCCGCCGGCATGGGGCATCTGGTGTGCATGGACGATAATCCGGCCGAGCTGGCGTTGAGCGCTTATTCGCTGCGGTTATGGCGTGAAGTGACGGGGCGCATGCCGCAAGCGTGTGCCTGGCGCGGCTGCGGAACGCTATGGCTGGCGGATAAAGCGGATGAAATGGCCATCGCCGAGCAAAAGCGGGTGCGGCTGGCGGAGCAGGGTGTGGCCGCGGAACTGCTGACGGCGGAACAGATCGCCGCCATGGAGCCGATGCTGCGGCACGGCCTGGCCGGTGGGCTGCGGGTGCCGGGCGACGGCATTCTGTATGCGCCGCTCGCGGCTCGCTGGCTGTTGGCCGACGGTGGTGCGGCAATCGACGTGGTGCACGGCGAAGCGGCAGCGTTGGAAGAGGGAGCCGTGCGGCTGGCGGACGGCAGGCGCCTGGCCGCGCCGGTGGTGCTCCTGGCCTGCGGCCTTGGGGCCAATGGCCTATTGCCGCAGACTTTGCTGTACGCCAAAAAGGGCCATCTGGCGATCACCGATCGCTACCCACCGCGGGTGCGGCATCAACTGGTGGAGTTGGGGTATGGAGCCAGCGCGCATGCCAGCGACGGCACGTCGGTGGCATTCAATGTGCAGGCACGGCCCACCGGGCAATGGCTGATCGGTTCTTCTCGCCAGTTCGGCGCCGTCGATTCGGCGTTGGACATGCCGCTGTTGGCGGCGATGCTTGCGCGTGCGCAGCATTTCTTGCCCGCACTGGCGCAGATGAACATCATTCGCTGCTGGACCGGGCTGCGCGCCGCCTCCGCCGACGGGCTGCCGCTGTTGGGCGCGCATCCACGGTATTCCTGGCTGTGGCTGGCACTGGGGCACGAGGGATTGGGCGTCACGACCGCCCTCGGCAGCGCTGCGCTGATCGCTGCGCAGATCGGCCGGCAAACGCCGGAGATTGACGATTCCCCGTATTTGGCGGCGCGGGCGTTTGCCGCCGAGGAGCTGCCTGTATGAATGAAAGACAAAACACGATCACGTTGAGCATCGATGGCGAGCACCGGCGGGTGCCGGTTGGTCTCAGCGTTGCTGCGGCGCTCAGCCTGTGCGGCGACGATCGTTGTCGGTTGTCTGTTTCACATCAACCGCGCGCTCCCTTTTGCGGCATGGGCGTTTGTCAGGAATGCCGTGTGACCATTAACGGTCTGCGTCGCCTGGCGTGCCAAACGCTGTGCCAAGCCGGCATGCGCATTGAGAGGAGCGATGATGAGTAACTTAGACTGTGAGGTGCTGATCGTCGGTGCCGGGCCGGCCGGCATGGCGGCGGCGCTGGCCGCGGCGGAAAGCGGTGGCCAAGTGCGAATGATTGATGATAATCCGCATCCCGGCGGGCAAATTTGGCGCGATGGGCCACAGGTGGTTTTGCCTGAAACGGCGAACCGCTATCGGCAGGCGGTGGCGACGAAGGAAAATATTGCGCTGCAGCACGGTTGCAAGCTGGTGGCGCAGTGTGGCGCTAACCGATTGGCATATGAAGACGCCGAAGGCTGCGGCGTGATTCGCTATCAAAAGCTGATTCTATGCAATGGCGCGCGTGAACTTCTGCTGCCGTTCCCCGGCTGGACGCTGCCGGGGGTGACCGGCGCTGGTGGTCTACAGGCGCAAATCAAGCAGGGGCTGGCTATCCGCGGCGAACGAGTGGCGATAGCCGGCAGCGGGCCGCTGCTGTTGGCGGTGGCGAACAGCGTGAAACAGGCCGGAGGCGAGGTGGTGCTGGTGGCTGAGCAGGCGCCGCTTTGGCGGTTGGCGGCGTTCGCCGGCGGCCTGTGGCGTTGGTCAGGCAAGCTGCGTCAGGCGTTTTCTCTGATGCCGCATCGTTACCGTGCCGGTAGCCGGGTGCAGGCGGCGTTGGGGCAAGAACGTTTAACCGCGGTGCGCGTCAATAACGGCGGGCGGGAAAGAACGATCGCCTGCGACAGGTTGGCCTGCGGTTTTGGTCTGGTGGCGAACATTGAGTTGGCGATGCTGCTGGGGTGTCGGATAGAACACGACGCCGTAGCGGTGGATCATTGGCAGCAAACCAGCCAGGTGCAAATTTTTGCTGCTGGGGAATGTACCGGCATCGGCGGCAGTGAATTGGCGCTCACCGAGGGCGCCATTGCCGGTTATGCTGCCACCGGGCAACGGGAAAAGGCGGATCGCCTGGCGGCGCAGCGGCGGCGATGGCAGCGTTTCGCCACGGCGGCGGCCAGTGCCTTCGCTCTCGATGAGCGCTTGGATTCGCTGGCCAAACCACAAACGCTGCTGTGCCGCTGTGAAGACGTCATGCTGGAACAGGTGCGTCATCAGCCGGATTGGCACACGGCCAAGCTGGGCAGCCGCTGTGGCATGGGGGCATGTCAGGGTAAAGTCTGTGCGACGGCGGCGAGGCAGCTTTTTGGCTGGCCTTTGCCGCCGCCGCGTGTGCCTTTAACGCCGGTCAGAGCGGAAACGTTGGTTGCGCTGGGGCTGCTTGGCGATGACGACGACGGCTGAATGGGTTAGCGGGCATTCCGCACCCGGCAAACGCCGCTATATCACCATTGCGGCCAATAGTAGGTTTTCTCTCGCCAGCCTTTGCCGTACATGCAGGCTTCGATGGTGGCGTCTCGTGCGGACTGATTGCGATCGGTTTGCACTGTTTTAATCGACGGTTCCTTGTCATAGCGGTATCCCGATGGACAGTCTTTCTTATTTTTCTCGCAAGGAATGTATTTGTTTTCGTAGCTGAACTCCACGTCCCGCACCACGTCCGGCGGAAAACGTTCGTAGCCGCGACTGCGGCATTCGGCATATTCGGCATTTCGGGTACTCTCAACCGCGCCGGGCCTTTCCCATTGGGTGCAGGCGGTCAACATCAATAACGGTAAGGCAATCAAACAACGGCAATTCTTCATGGTGTCCCTAACTCTTTCTCTATCCTGAGGCTCGCTGACTAGGAATGTTCCTAACCGGTGAGGTAGGGCAGTGTAATAAACTGGCGCAATAATTGGAAATGATAATGGTTATTGTTTAGGTATGATTGAGGAAGTGCCGCGTTGAGAGAGGATGTGGCGCATTGAGTGAAGTCTGTAGGAAGCGGCGACCTCATGGCGAGGGCAGGCCGATGTGGCGCTGGTTTTATTCATTCTCTTTTTGCCGCAAGGATCCGAGCATCATTGCATCGTTATGAGTAGAGAAATAATATGCAGGCTAAGCATGTTCTTAGCTGGTTTGAATATTATCTTTATTTAGGATATTTACCCATGCCAAGGATTTAATTCTCGGTATTAATACCCTATTTTTTTATTTCTGTTTTTTTAATGGGGTTTTATTTTCGGATTTTATCCAGAAGAGAATTTTTAGTTACAGGGAATTCATTTGCATTTTAATTTTGGATTTTTTAAATTCAGTTCAGAGGAAGGATAACCGTTCGCGACAGCTACAAAAAAGGAGTTTATTTTGTCAGGGATAAAGAAAACGCCTGAAAGTCATGACGGTTTACCTGCACCATCAGAGGATTATGATACTTTTAAGCACCTCTCCGATGTTGGCTCCGTGTTGGGATATGGGCGAACTCGCTTTTATCAGTGGTGCCGTAGCCGCGGATTTCTAACTCCGATGAACGTTCCGTCTCATGAAATGATCGCCCTGGGATATATGGTGGCGGTGTTATCAGAGACCGGCCATACCCGGGTTTACGTCACGCAGGATGGTTTCAGTTACGTCAGTGGCGCTTTTGCTGCAGATATTCAACGTGGCATGATCAAGTTTTAAATCTGCAAGAATCGCCTTCATTTCAATGGCTTTAATGCAGAATCTTCTTATCCCTGCAGGTTCGTGGGAGGAGTGGGAAGTTATCCGATTTTTTCGTCTCTGCGGTATGAATGCTACTGGAGACAGCTATTCTCTTGTTACGATAAGCATTATTTTCTTCAGGAGCCAAGGATGAAGCATTACGCCGCGTTGTTATTTGCCTCTGCACTGTTGACGGGATGTGCGACCCAAGCCGTGCCGCCGCAACAGGCTGAGTTGCCCCCCCCAAGCCGTCTGATGCTCTATCAGAATATCCCGGATACGCCTTACGCCACGGTGGTGGTGGTGCGCGACAGCGGAATGCTGGCGGGCAGCTGCCGCACCGGCGTCTATGTGAATGGGGAGTTTGCCGCTTCGCTGGAGGCGAAAGAAAAAGCAGAGTTTCGCGTGCCGCCAGGCAATGTTTCGGTCAGTATCGGGCAAGATATGATCGAGAATCACCTGTGTATTTGGCGTGAGACCGGCGGCAGTATACCGATGACGCTACGCGCCGGTGAAAGCCGCTATCTGCGTATCGCCGGCGATCGGCAGCGTGGCTTTGTTTTGCAGGCGGGGCGACCGTAATCTGCCCTGGCAAGGGCGTTAACGCCCTTGCCACCATCCCCACAGCGTAATGAGTAGCCACGCTGCCGCAATCCAGCACAATACCGCCGCCCCCAGAGCCAACGACAGCCGCAAACTGTTGATCAGGAAATACAGCGAGATCAAATACACCAGGTAGGGCAGCACCGCCCACATGCCAAAAATCAGCGTGGTTTTCAGCGCCGCAATGGAACGCTCGTTGCCGACAATGTAATGCGCAATCAGGGCGAAAGTGGGAAAGAGCGGGACTAAACCGGCGATATAATAGTTGCGCGTTTTGGCCAACAGGCCGATCAGAACCACGACCAGCGCGCCGATCAGCGCTTTGACAAGGATGGCCATAACGGTCTCGGGTGTGGGGGAAAGTCAACACACTGCCCGAAAGCACGTGCAAGATCAATGGGGTGTGGCGTAGCGCGGTGAAAAGCAGACCCACAAGAAGTGCGGGTCTGGGACGCAACGCTTACTGACGGTAAGCGTGCTTGATTTGCTGAATGCTGTTCTTGAAGATTTCCGCCTGGGTAGGATCTTCAATCTGGGCGATGAAACGTTCCATGTTGATGATGACTTTCCCGGCGTCGGCCTGGCCGATCGACTTCAAGATCAGCGTCAGCGTAGCTTTGAGGCAGGCAACCTCGGTCGCCAAGATTTCCGGGTTTGCAGACGTAGTGAAATCAACGTTGCTCATTTTCTCTCCTGATTTTTTGAGGCCGTAGCCTGATACAAGCTGCTTTGGCGCACCGCGCGCGGGCTAAACGTTGCCCCGCGCGCAGCGGCGAATTTAACTGGGCGCGGAGTATAGCATAGCATGCGTCCGTCATCTGCACCGGGCTTGCTCCGGTCATGCGGGCGGGCAACGTTCGCTCATTGCCATGCTGAATCATCCGCTGTCGGCCAGTTATTTCGAGGTGGTTAACAAGTATTTGTCCGGCACGTTATTGTTGAACAATGGGGGGGATTATAATTATTTGGGCGGGGAACACCGATTTTACCGGCGTTTGCCGAGAATAATAGTTTCGAACGCGGGTTGCCAAACCCACGTTGGCGGCGGATTTCGTTACGCCTTTAAATATCAAATGATTACAAACAGCCAATGGCCGTGTTAATATTATGCATGTCGCGATTGCTTACACAGATTTCTCACGCGCAACATGATTGTCGCGCTATCCTGTGTTTGGTGCAGCGCCGCGCAATTATTTTCGTCGTCCGATCTTTTCCAACGTGACGATTTATCGGCGGCATAGACGGCTAAAATTGAAAAATCAGCTCTGCTCCGCAAAGTTATTCGAAAGTATGTATTAATCTGTGTTCATTCTTGTCTGAAAAACAAGTAATATCTCTGGCGAAAACAGAGGCCGATTGCGTTACTCCCTTTTTTTGGAGATTTTTCCTTGATTAGCGTTCTTCTTGTTGATGACCACGAACTGGTGCGCGCAGGGATACGACGCATTCTTGAAGATATCAAAGGTATAAAAGTTGTCGGTGAGGCTCAGTGCGGTGAAGACGCCGTAAAATGGTGCCGTGGCAACGCTGTCGATATCGTGCTGATGGACATGAATATGCCGGGCATTGGCGGGCTGGAAGCCACGCGCAAGATTGTGCGTTATGCACCCGACGTCAAAGTCATCATGTTGACCATCCATACTGAAAATCCTTTGCCCGCGAAGGTGATGCAGGCGGGTGCCGCCGGTTACCTGAGCAAGGGCGCCGCGCCGCAGGAAGTGATTAACGCCTTGCGTTCCGTGCATGCGGGGCAGCGCTATATCGCGTCTGATATCGCCCAGCAGATGGCCCTGAGTCAGCTGGAGCCGCAGGCTGAAACGCCGTTCAGCTGCCTGTCTGAACGCGAGTTACAGATCATGTTGATGATCACCAAAGGCAAAAAGGTGAATGAGATCTCGGAGCAACTGAGTCTCAGCCCGAAAACGGTGAACAGCTACCGTTACCGCATGTTCAGCAAACTGAATATCAGCGGCGACGTCGAATTGACTCACCTGGCCATCCGACATGGATTGTTCAATGCGGAGACGTTGTTAAGCAGTGAATGACCGTTTTGATGCCAAAGCCTTCTTGAGTACCGTCACCAGCCAGCCCGGCGTCTATCGTATGTACGACGCCACGGGTACGGTGATCTACGTCGGTAAAGCCAAAGACCTGAAAAAGCGTCTCGCCAGCTATTTTCGGCAGCAGGTCAGCAGCCGTAAAACCGAGACGCTGGTTAAAAATATCGCGCAAATAGACGTAACGGTTACCCACACCGAAACGGAAGCGCTGCTGTTGGAACATAACTACATTAAATTGTACCAACCGCGATATAATGTTCTTTTGCGAGACGATAAATCTTACCCGCTGATTTTTCTCAGTGCGGATACCCATCCCCGTTTGGCGGTGCATCGCGGCGCCAAACACGCCAAGGGCGAATATTTCGGGCCTTTTCCCAACTCTTACGCCGTACGCGAAACGCTGGCGCTGCTGCAGAAGCTGTTCCCGATCCGCCAGTGCGAAAACAGCGTATATCGCAACCGGTCGCGCCCGTGCCTGCAGTATCAGATCGGCCGCTGTCTGGGGCCTTGTGTTGCCGGCCTGGTGAGCGAAGAAGAATACCGGCAGCAGGTGGACTATGTACGGCTGTTTCTTTCGGGCAAAGATCAGCAGGTATTGCACCAGCTGATTGCGCGTATGGAAGAAGCCAGCAAACTGCTTAATTTCGAAGAGGCGGCGCGCATTCGCGATCAAATTCAGGCCGTGCGCCGCGTCACCGAGCGGCAGTTCGTGTCGGGCGACAGCGACGATCTGGACGTGATCGGCGTGGCGTTCGATGCCGGTATGGCGTGCCTGCACGTGCTGTTCATCCGTCAGGGCAAGGTGCTGGGCAGCCGCAGCTATTTCCCTAAAGTGCCGGGCGGCACGGATATGAGCGAAGTGGTGCAGACCTTTGTCGGTCAGTTCTATCTGCAGGGCAGCCAGGCGCGCACGCTGCCCGGTGAGATCCTGCTGGATTTCAGCCTGCCGGAAAAAGACCTGCTTGCGGAGTCGCTCTCCGAGTTGGCGGGGCGCAAGATCCAAATTCAAAGCAAACCGCGCGGCGACCGCGCCCGTTATCTGAAGCTGGCGCGTACCAACGCGGCAACGGCGTTGACCACCAAGCTTTCGCAACAGTCGACTATTCATCAGCGGCTGGCGGAATTGGCCAAGGTGCTGAACCTGACTGAAATCAACCGCATGGAGTGCTTCGATATCAGCCACACTATGGGCGAACAGACCGTGGCTTCGTGCGTGGTGTTCGACGGTAACGGCCCGGTGCGAGCGGAGTATCGGCGCTACAATATCAGCGGCATCACTCCCGGCGATGACTACGCGGCGATGACGCAGGTGCTGAAGCGCCGTTACGGCAAGGCGCTGGAAGAGAAAAAGATCCCGGATGTCATCTTTATCGACGGCGGTAAAGGGCAGCTCGGCATGGCGATCGACGTCTTCAAATCGCTGAACGTCACCTGGGACAAGAATAAGCCGCTGCTGATTGGCATCGCCAAAGGCGCTGATCGCAAGGCCGGATTGGAAACGTTGTTCTTCGTGCCGGAAGGCGAGGGGATTTCGCTGCCGCCGGATTCGCCGGCGCTGCATGTGATCCAACACATCCGCGACGATTCGCACAATCATGCGATTACCGGCCACCGGCAGAGAAGGGCGAAAGTCAGAAATACCAGCGCATTGGAGCTGATTGAAGGCGTTGGGCCGAAACGGCGCCAGGTGCTGTTGAAGTATATGGGCGGACTGCAACCTTTGTTGAACGCCAGCGTGGAGGAAATTGCAAAAGTGCCGGGTATTTCACAAGCATTGGCAGAAAAGATCTACAATGCATTGAAACACTGAGGGCAATGTAGCAACATACTCTTAATTTCCACTCTAGCCAGATAGTTACCGTAGCATTATGCAATTGAATATACCGACTTGGCTTACCCTGTTTCGCGTAGTTCTGATCCCATTCTTTGTGCTGGCGTTTTATCTGCCGTTCAACTGGGCTCCGATGGTTTGCGCCGTTATCTTTGTGTTCGCCGCCGTCACCGACTGGTTTGACGGCTTTCTGGCACGCCGCTGGAAACAAACGACGCGCTTCGGGGCGTTTTTGGATCCGGTCGCGGACAAAGTGATGGTGGCGGTGGCACTGGTGCTGGTGGCGGAGCACTACCACAGCTGGTGGATCACGCTGCCGGCGGCCACCATGATCGCCCGTGAAATCATCATTTCGTCGCTGCGCGAGTGGATGGCGGAAATTGGCAAGCGCAGCAGCGTGGCGGTATCCTGGATCGGCAAAGTGAAAACCATGGCGCAGATGATGTCGCTGGTGGGTTTGCTGTGGCGGCCGGATCGCTCCGTAGAGTATGTGGCGATTGGCTTGCTGTATATCGCGGCGGTGCTGACTTTCTGGTCGATGTTCCAATATTTGAAAGCGGCGCGCAACGATCTGCTGGAACCGTGATCGATACGCTGCAAAAATCGGCAAACGATCGTGATGAGCCAACAATTTTATTGACTCATCACGTCAGGCAAGTAGAATGCATCGCATCAGACGACAACGATGAATTGCCGAAAGATAGCAAATAAATCAGTCAGTTCTGGTAATGCGGGAATAGCTCAGTTGGTAGAGCGCAACCTTGCCAAGGTTGAGGTCGCGAGTTCGAGCCTCGTTTCCCGCTCCAAACATTATCCTGTTGAATCCCCGTGATTCGGCAGGTAAGCGAAAAGGGGCTTCGGCCCCTTTTTCGTTTTCTATTCCTTTGCCGTCCGGTGAAACCCTTCTTCATCCTGCTACCTCGATTATTGCCACTATATCTGCTGTCGTTTTCATACCCAGGATGCATCCGTTGCATGGTGCAATCAGGCACATTTGATTGGGCGCCGTACGGTGTACAATCTGACGTCAGTCTCCAGCCTTGCAGTTGCGTTGGCCGTTCGGGGCAGCGGCACCGGAGATTCATGATAATGTTATGCCTGATATCCCATCACCATAAGCAAGTGAAAAGCCGCAGAGGGCGCGGGTAAGCGATTCCTGCCGAGAAAAAAGATCCGATTTGCCCGTGAATCCCTGAACCGATGCATATAAAATCAACATTTCGCTTGCCTTTCCGTTGGCATTGTGAACAGTGCGCCCACAAAATAAGCAGTTGAAAGCGTTAGAGAACTTTTTGCTATTTCGGGGGGTTGCCAAGGTGGGGGGTTTAGTCCATAATGCAGTCCATCGATTCGGCGGTAACGAAATAAATTACTTAAGAATCAGATGATTAAGATAAGCGATTTCAACATCGCCGATCAAAAGAACAAAACGAAGTGGGTGAATCACCGGCTTTGGCCTGAAAAGGCAAACAGAATAAAGGCGCGTTAACAAAGCGGTTATGTAGCGGATTGCAAATCCGTCCAGTCCGGTTCGACTCCGGAACGCGCCTCCAACTTTCCCGAGCCCGGGTGGTGAAATCGGTAGACACAAGGGATTTAAAATCCCTCGGCTTATGGCTGTGCGGGTTCAAGTCCCGCCCCGGGTACCAGGGAACGAAAATACCGAATAATCAAAGCAATAAATAGTAATGTCGTAGACCGCCGAGAGGCGGTTTTTTTGTGCCTGAAATTCGCGTTACACCTGTATTCTTCCCTTTTTTGTCATACCCCATGCCCATGGATTGTCATCCTGCTTGCAGGGAGCCCCGCAGGGCTCCGCAGTACCAATCATAAGAAACCGAACGCCGCAGCGAGGATCCAGCCGAAGACGCAGGAGACGCTAACGCCGATCAGGCCGGGCAGAATAAAGCTGTGGTTGATCACGAAGCGGCCGATGCGGGTGGTGCCGGAGCGGTCGAACTGGATCGCTGCCAGATCGCTGGGATAGGTTGGCAGAATGTAATAGCCGTAGCAGGCCGGCGCCGAAGCGACGATATAGGCCGGGTTGACGCCGATCGCCAGCGCCACCGGCACCAGTGCCGCCAGCGCGGCGGCCTGCGAGTTGACGAATTTCGACACCAGCAGCAGGATCAGCGCATAGGCCCAGGGGTACTCTTTCACCAGCACGCCCAGGGTGGCTTCGATCTGCGCCAGGTGCGCGCCGAACATGGTTTCCGCCATCCAGGCGACGCCATACACCGCCACAATGGCGATCATGCCGGAGCGGAACACTTCGTTTTTAGAGATAGACGCCGGGTTGGTGCGGGTAATGATGACGATCAGCGCCCCGGCCATCAACATGCACATCTGGATCACCAGGACCATGGAGAGCGGCTTGCCGCCGAAGCTGGGCCGCAGCTCGGAAAATGCCCCCAGCACCGCCACCAGGGCGATGGTAGCGAGGAAAATCCACATGGCGATCCAGTTGCTGCGTGGCAGCACCCGGTCCAGCAAGGTGGCGGCATCGCCATAGACGTAGCGATGGTTCTCCGGCACCGAGATGAATTTCTGGAACTCCGGATCTTTGTCCAGGTCTTTGCCGCGGAACCAGCTGAAGATGCCGATCGCCAGAATGCCGCACAGGGTGGAAGGAATGGTGATCGACAGCAGATCGAGGAATTCCAGATGGCGGCCATTGAAGGTATAGCTGCTGAGCATCGCCACCAGTGAAACGACCGCTACCGAAACCGGGCTGGCGATAATGCCCATCTGCGCGCCGATCGAACTGGCCGCCATCGGCCGTTCCGGGCGGATGTTATTTTTGATCGCCACGTCATAAATGATCGGCAAGATGGTGTACACCACGTGCCCGGTGCCGCACAGAATAGTGAGAATGCAGGTCACGAACGGTGCGATGATCGAGACGTAACGTGGGTTGCGCCGCAGCATCCGTTCGGCGATTTGCAGCATCACGTCCAGCCCGCCAGAGGCCTGCAGGGTGGCGGAGGCCGCCACCACCGCGATGATCACCAGCATTACGTCTACCGGTGGTTTGCCGGGCTGCAGGTGAAAGCCGAACACCAGGATCATCAACCCGATACCGCCCAGTAACCCCAGCGCAATGCCGCCCTTGCGCGCCCCATACAGCAGGCATGCCAATATAACCGCTAATTGCAGAAAGAAATCCATGATAGATGCGCCTTAATAATGTTGAACTTAACTGCGTTCAGTTTCCGGCGGCGGTTACAACAGAAAGTTGTTTTAAATCTAAAGGCGCTAAAAAATTGTGGTTATTAACGCTAAAGAGTGATGGTGCTCACACTCAGTGAATCAAGGGGGAAGAAGCCACCAGCACGAAAAAGCAAGCCAACAGGTCAGACCTCTACTATATGAAAGGTTTACTGATCCGAGGAGAAAACCATGGACCCGACAAAAATGACCGGGCTGGCGCTGTTACAGGCTGCAATGGCCGGCAAGATCCCAGCGGCCTCGATCGCTGAAACCGTGCCCATGAAGCCGGTTGCGGTGGAAGAAGGGTATATCCGCATCGTGGCGCGGGCAGACGGGCGCCATCTGAATCCGCTGGGTGGCGTACATGGCGGCTTTGCCGCCACGGTATTGGACTCGGTGACCGGTTGCGCGGTGCACAGTACGCTGGGCGCAGGCGTAGGTTACGGCACCGTCGATCTGCAGGTAAAAATGCTGCGCCCTGTGCCGAAGGAGAGTGACCTGATCGCCGAGGGGCGTCTGGTCTATGCGGCGAAGAACGTCGCTTTCGCTGAAGGCACGCTCAAAACGGCAGGAGGGAAGCTGCTGGCTTCGGCAACCGCCACTTGTTTTATCATTCGCCCCACCGAACAAGCACCGCAATAACCTGCTCGTTATCGGGCTTCGGGCTATCAACCCGGGGCCCGATGCATTTCTCTTCGGCTGCATAGATTGCTACGCTACGATGACAGGCGCGATACGCCATTGTGGTCTAGTATTCTTGAGTAAAAATTTATCGGAGTGATTATGCAGCCGTATAAAGAGGTTGAGTTTGATCATGAGCTTTGTCTGGCGATCGGCAAAGCCGTATTAGACGTGGTGGCGCAGGGGGAGGAAACCAGCGCTCCGGCGGTGATGAACGCGATTGAGCGGTCGGTGGAACAGGGGTTGAATGACGACGAAACGGCCATCGCCGACGACGCCCTGGATTTGATGGCTCGTCTCGTTCACGGCTTCAGCTTCATAAATCTAGCGGATGAAGAGGATACTTCCCATGCATTGGTTGAATTTCAAACGCTACAAGAGTGACGTTGCCAAACAGGCCGTGCCGCCGCATTTGAATGCGGCTGAATTTGCGCGGCATTACGCCGACAAGCCGCAAGCCGATACGGAAGAGTATCTTTCGCTGAGCGGGGAGATGTGCTGGGATGCGGTGGTGCTGTGCGCCCACCGTTCAGGCGCGCTCAGCAAGGCGAAATACAAGCAGCTGTGGCAGACGGTATTCGATAAGCAATACAAACATTTCGTCAGCCCGGACGATACCGAGATCCGCACCATGGCGGATATGTTGCGCGCGCCGCAGGGATGTTTTATCGGCATATTTTCCCTGCGTGACGCGACGGCGCCCCGCTTGCTGCATGCCATGATCGGCACCGGTGCAGGCTTTGCCGCCGGCAATAAAAATCTTTGCATCGGCGTGGGGGGCGCGGTCGGCTGGGAAAATCTCAATCTGGCGCGCGATCTGCGCTGGCAGCCGGAAGGCGGTTTTTTACGCCAGGGCGACAACGAAGTGCTGCGCATTTTTTACCGGCCTTTCCCCGCCTGAGCCGGTTCGCCGGCTTTTAGAGTAAAAAAACCGCCGTCTGGCGGTTTTTTGTTGGCGCGTGTCGCCCTTATTTGAACCCGCCGTTGCGAATGAACTCGAGACCGGCGGCGGTGATCCGCGTTTGATGCGGGTCGATATCATAGTTGTTCTCGTCGATGTCACTCATCACATAGGCCTGTATCAGGCCCTTGGTTTTGAGATAAGAGAAGGGATCGGCGAAGGCGTGCGGGCTGGTGGCGTCTTGTTTCCACAGTTCATAGGTTTTTTCATCCAGCGTGCCGGGGTGATTGGCGGCCAGCCGGGTCAGGATCTGATTGTAGAACGCATAGTCGGTCATGATGCGGTCCTCTTTATCGCGAGCGACAGTCTCGGAAAATGGCGGTAAGGTCTTTCAATCATAGCCGATGTTTTCCGCCGTCGGCATGGGGTTAGCCGCGTTGGCTTTCAATCCAGTGGAACAGACGTGAAATGCTCAAGGTGATATCACCGATGTTGAAGAGTGCGCCAAGCCACAGGGCGAGCATAACCAGGATGCCGATGATGATGGAAAGGTCCATCGTGCTCATGATTATGTTCTTCATTAATAAAGGTGTGCGGCAAAGCGTGCCACCAATCCCGCTTGCCATAAAATGCGCTGCGCATTATTCCTTTTGAAATCAAAGTAAAAAAGCCACCCAAACGGGTGGCTTTTGTGTTTTCGCGCCGATCAATCCAGCTTGGGATGCTGGTCGATCAGGATCTGCTTTTTCTTTTCCAATTCGGCGATCTGCGCGTTGATGTCCTCGACTTTCTGTTCGATGTTGTCGTAGGTCTCCTGCAGCAGCTCTTTCGCTTCTGAGCGATCCGAAGCGGCCGGCGTCGCGCCGCGCAGCGGCTTGTTGGCGGTTTCTTTCATGTACAGACCGGTGATAAGACCGATCACCGCCACCACCATCAGGTAGTAGGCCGGCATGTACAGGTTGCCGGTCGCTTCGACCAGCCAAGCGGCGGCGGTCGGCGTCGCACCGGCGATCAGCACCGAAATGTTGAACGAAATCGCCAGCGCGCTGTAACGGATGTGCGTCGGGAACATCGCCGGCAGAATCGAGGCCATCACCCCGGTGAAGGAGTTGAGCAGCACCGCCAGCACCAGCAGACCGACGAAGATCAGGCCAATCACGTTGCTGTTGATCAGAATGAAGCACGGGATCGCCAGCGCCAACAGGCCGATGCTGCCGCCGATAATGAACGGCTTACGGCCGATGCGGTCGCTGGTCAGGCCGATCACCGGCTGTACGAACAGCATGCCGATCATGATGGCGATGATGATCAGAACGCCGTGATCTTCCGAGTAGTGCAGGTTATGCGACAGGTAGCTCGGCATGTAGGTCAGCAGCATGTAATAGGTCACGTTGGTGGAGATGACGATACCGACGCACACCAGCAAACTTTTCCAGTGTTTGGCCGCGATCTCTTTGAACGAGGTTTTCGGCGGATTTTCGATGGCGTTGCGGTCATCTTTTTCCATCTTGTCCACGTGCTGCTGGAACGCCGGGGTTTCTTCCAGCGCATGGCGCAGATAGAGACCGATCAGGCCCAGCGGTGCGGCGATGAAGAACGGGATACGCCAGCCCCAGTCGAGGAAGTTGGCTTCGCCGACGATGCTGGAGATCAGCACCACCACGCCTGCACCCATCACAAAGCCGGCGATGGAGCCGAAGTCTAACCAGCTACCCATAAAACCGCGTTTGCGATCCGGCGAGTATTCGGCGACGAAAATTGCCGCACCGGAATATTCACCGCCGACGGAGAAGCCCTGCGCCAGTTTGGCCAGCAGCAGCAGGATCGGCGCCCAGATGCCGATCGACGCATAGGACGGGATCAGGCCGATACAGAAGGTGCTGACCGCCATAATGATAATGGTGATCGAGAGCACTTTCTGGCGACCGAACTTGTCGCCCATGGCGCCGAAGAACAGGCCGCCGAGCGGACGCACCAGGAAGGGCACGGAGAAGGTCGCCAGCGCGGCGATCATTTGCACGCCGGGAGAGGCGCCTGGGAAGAAGACCTGGCCAAGCGCATAGGCGACAAAGCCGTATACGCCGAAGTCGAACCACTCCATCGCGTTGCCCAGGGCCGCCGCGGTGATCGCCTTCTTGAGTTTGCTGTCATCGATGATGGTGATGTCGTTAATGTGCATCGGTTTATGTCGTTTTTTTCTTAACTTCATATAATCATCCCTTAATGAATTATTCGTTGTTCGTGAAAGCGTAATCTCCGTTCACTGTTGTTTTCGAGTTATCAAATCGGCTAATCGAATCGCGGTTCAAGACGATTCATTATCCACATTTAAGTTGGGATGTGGATCACAAAATATCGTCGTTTATACCAAGGTTATGTCATTTAGGTGACTAATTATTTTGCATCTATAGCTTAACGTTATATCTTGCGCCGATCAAATCCAGCAGTTTAACTTAAGTGTTTGCACCGATTTGGTGCGAGAATGGTCTAATAATTGTGCGATTTGACGGTTTTTCGTCTGATTAGGAATGTTTGAAGTATAGAGAGTACGGGAGATAAAACAGGAAAAATTGATGTGTTCACCGCTAAAAAATCACCTGGCCGGAGGATGGCCAGGCTGTTTGGTTTAGGGTGCCGACGAACCGCCGAATTCCAGATAAATTTTCGCCAGGTTCTGGTACTGCGCGAAGCGGTTCTCGTCCACCGCCAGTTCCGCCTGACGGCGCTGCTCCTGAGCATTTAGCCAGTCGGTAATGGTGACGGCGCCCTGCCGGTAACGCACCTCGTTCAGCCGCTCCGATTTGCGCGCCAATGCCAGCGAGGCCTGCAGCTGCGTCTCTTGCGCCCGCAGCTGTGCGCGCAGCGACAGGGCGTTATTCACATCGCCCATCGCCTTGTACAGCGCCTGCCTGAATTCCAGCACCTGCTGTTCGTAGTCGTTACGGGCGATCTTGATATCCACCCCCATTTGCCGCCATTGCAGGAACGGCAGCGTCAGGCTGGCACCGAGGCTGCCCGTCGGGTTGCGCAGGAACTCCAGCAGCGCGCTGCTGCTGGCGCCCAGCGAACCGGTCAGGCTGAACGCGGGATAGTACTGCAGACGTTTCTCGTCGACGTTGGCCAGGGCGGCGCGCAACCGCAGCTCTTTGGCGCTGAGATCCGGGCGCCGGCTCAAGACGCTGGCGGGAATGCCGGTGTTGATCTGCGGCATCGCCGTCGTCGGCAGGCGTGCGGGCGCGATGGTGGCCTGGCCTGTAGGCGCGCCCAGCAGCACCGCCTGTTCATTCAGCGCCTGTTGACGATCGTGTTGCAACGCCAGCAGCCGGCTTTCCTGCGTCAGCACGTTTTGTTCCGCGTTCACCACGTCCAGCGCCGAGATGCTGCCGGCCCGGTAGCGGGCGTTGGCCAGCCGCAGCGTCTGTTTGGCGTAGGCGATGCTCGCCTGGCTGACGCCGATCTGCTGATTGAGGAAGCCGATGCGCCAGTAATTCGTGGCGGCGTTGGCCAGCAGCGTCAGGCGCGCCGTCTGCAGATCCTGCGCGGAAGCCTGGCTGGCCCACTCGGCGGCATCGCGCTGGCGCGCCAGTTTGCCCCAAAGGTCGACTTCATAGCTCGTAGAGAGCGTCGCGCCGCTGGTTTTATTCCAGGCGGAGGACTCCGACAGCGGGCGATTGATGCCGCTGTTCAACGAGGCGTTGACGTCGGGGGCGGTGCTGATGCCGACGCGTTCCGCCTCGAGCCGCGCACGGTAGACGCGCAGCACGGCGACGGCCAGATCGTTGTTGCTGGCCATCACCTGTTGCAGCCAGCGATCGAGCTCGGGATCGTGGAAATCGCGCCAGTCGAACGGCGTCGGCGCGGCATTGTCGGCGGCGTGCTGCCAGCTCGTCGGATAGTTGACCTGCGGCGCCCGGTAGTCGCTTTTCAGGGCATTGCCGCAGCCGGCGGTGAGCAGGGCGGCGAGGCTTAACGCCAGGGGAGATAAAATTTTCATGGGTTACTCGCTGGCCAATGAAACGACCGGATCCATCCTTGCCGCTTTGCGGGCGGGGAGATAACCGAAGATCATGCCGATTAAGGTTGAACAGAAAAACGCCGTCGCGGCGGCTTGCCAGGAATAGATGGCGGTGAACATGCCGCCCGCCAGCGAGGTGAACAGCGACCCGGCGGCGAACGACAGCGCGATGCCCAATGCGCCGCCGATCAAACAGACCAGCACCGCCTCGATCATGAACTGTTGCATGATGTCGCCGCGCCTTGCGCCGACCGCCATGCGCACGCCGATCTCATGGGTGCGCTCGGTCACCGAGACCAGCATGATGTTCATCACGCCCAGGCTGCCGATCACCAGCGAGATCGAGGCCACCATCAGGATCAGCAAACTGAGCGTCATCGAGGTGCGCTCGATCGATTTACGGAACTGATCGCGGTTGAACGTCATGAAATCTTTTACGCCATGGCGCTGAGTCAGCAACTGCGTGATGGCGCTGACGGCGGCTTCGCTGGCGACGTCATCCTTCAAGCGCACGGTGATGCCGCTGAGCGTGGTTTTGCCGACCATACGGTACATCACCGTGCTGTAGGGCATCCAAACGCTGATGCGGTTGGGCGCGTAGCTGTGTTCGCTTTTGGCGACGCCGACCACCCGTGCCGGCACCGAGCCGAGAAACACGATCTGGCCGAGCGGCTCGACGCCGAAATCGCCGAACAGCGCCTGGCGCGCATTGTCGTCGATGATCACTTCCTGCAGCGCGTTGCGATCGTCGCGGAAGGTGGCGCCTTGCACCAGCGTGATGCCGTTGACGCGGAAATAGTCGCGGCCGACGCCGGTGATTGACGCGGTGGCGGATTTGCTGCGAAAACGGATGCTGTCGGACGCGCTGACTTCCGGGCTGACGCTGTCGACGAAGCTTTGCTGCGCCAGCGCGTCGGCATCGGCCGGCACCAGGGTGCGGATGCTGTCGATGGCGTCGTCGAAGAAGTCACGCCCCGGATAGATGCTCACCACGTTGGTGCCGAGCCCCTTGATATTCTCCAGCGTGCGCTGTTTGGCGCCTTCGCCCAGCGCCACCACCGTGACCACGGCGGCGATGCCGAAGATAATGCCGGTCATGGTCAACGCGGTGCGCAGGCGGTGGGCGTTCATCGCCTTCAGCGCCATGTGCAGCGACTCGCGGGTGCGGTCGATAAGACTTTGCCAGCCGCTTTGCCGGCTGCGGTTCGGCGGCGGTAGCGCGACGGCGGGTGCCGATTGGCGGCCGCTGTCAGCGATGATTTTGCCGTCTTGCAGTTCGATGACGCGCTGCGCATGTTGCGCCACTTTCATATCGTGGGTGACGATCACCACGGTGTGGCCGCGTTGGTTCAGCTCGCTGAGGATCGCCAGCACTTCCTGGCCGGATTGGGTGTCCAGCGCGCCGGTCGGTTCGTCCGCCAGGATAATTTCGCCGCCGTTGATCAGCGAGCGCGCGATGCTGACGCGCTGCTGCTGGCCGCCGGAAAGCTGGCCGGGCTTGTGGTCTTCGCGCCCCTCCAGGCCCAACCGCGCCAGCAGTTGCGCCGCTCGCTGCCGCCGCTGATCGCGCCGGGCGTTGGCGTAGATGGCCGGAATTTCAACGTTGCCCAGCGCGCTGAGATCGGGCATCAGGTGGTAACGCTGGAAGATAAAGCCGATATGCTCGCGGCGCAGGCGGGCCAGTTCGTCCGGCGACAGGTGGGCGGCGTTCTGACCGCTGATGTAGTAGTCACCGCGATCCGGCACGTCGAGGCAGCCCATGATGTTCATCAGCGTCGATTTGCCGGAACCGGAGGCGCCGATGATCGCCACCAGTTCGCCGGCGGCGATGGTCAAATCGATGTCTTTCAACACCGTCAGCGCCTGGCCGCCGTTGGTGTAGGTTCGGCTGATGCCTTTTAGCTCGATGATCGCGTTCACAGGAAGATGCCATCCTCAGCCGGCTTGGCGGCGGGCTGCGACAGCACCACGGTTTCACCGGCTTTCAGGCCGCTGAGGATCTGAATGTCGACGTTGTTGGTGATGCCGGTGGTCACTTGGCGCGTTTCCAGCCGCTGGTCTTGGGTCAGCACCTGCACCTGCTGCTCTTTGCCATCGATTTTATGCACTGCCTGGATCGGCACCAGCAGGGTGTGCTTCGCTTCGCCGAGCAGCAAGGACACCTGCGCGGTCATGGCGATGCGCAGGCGGTTTTCCGGGTTGGGCACGTCCAGCAGCGCGTTGTAATAGACCGACGCGTTCGAGGTGCCGGAACCGGAGGCGGAGCTGGTGCCGGCGAGCGAGTCGTCTTTCATTACCGATTCCGGCGCCAGTTCGATGGTGCGCAGCGTGGCGTCGTAGCGTTTATCCGGATCGGAAAAAATAGTGAAGTACGCCTTTTGCCCCGGTGAAATGCGGGTGATGTCGGCTTCGGAGATCTGCGCCTTGATGGTCATCATATCCAGCCGCGCCAGCTTGACGATGGTCGGCGCGCTTTGGCTGGAGTTGACCGTTTGCCCCTGCTGCGTAACCACGGCGATGACGATGCCGTCCATCGGCGCGACCACGCGGGTATAGCCCAGATCGATTTTTTTCTTGTCGACTTCAATCTGCGCCTGCACCAGGCGGGCATTGAGCGAAAGCTGCTCGGCGCGGGTGGTGGCGAGCGTGGCTTCGGCGGTTTCGAAGTCCTCCCGCGAGCTGGCTTCGTCGTTCAGCATGCGGCGCTGGCGTTTGAAACGCGACTCGGCCTGTTTCAGCTGCGCCTGTTTGGCCTGCAGTTCGGCCTTGATGACGTTCAGCGCCGCCTCGGCGTTGCGCAGATCGTTGCGCTGTTGCAGATCGTCGATGTCGGCGATCGGTTGCCCTTTGGTGACGCGATCGCCCAGTTTGACCTTCAGCGATTTCACTTCACCGGAGACCCGCGCACCGACGTTAACGCGTTCGACGGCATCCAGTCGCCCGGTGGCCAGCACGGCGTTCTCGATATCGCCCAGGCGGGCCGTTGCGGTAACGTAATCCTGCTGCGGCGGGCGTTGCCAATAGAGGGCCAGCGCGATGGCGACGCAGATGAAAATGATGACGGCGATCAACGCCAGACGACGGGGGGTGAGTTTCAGTGAAGTCATGCCCAGGTTTTCCATAACGATAAAAGCGGCGGTTCCAGTCTGCCATCATGGCAGCGCCAGCTTGAACTGGCGCTAAACGTGAGGCGCTTTCCCGCTGGAAAGGAGATAGTAAAGGCTTTCCCGCTAAAGATCACGGCGAGTTATTATCCTTCGGGGTGCAACCGGCTGTGTGGCGCGTTATACTGGGTAAAAAACCAGTATTCATTCATCAGCAGGATAACGCCGCCGCCATGATGCCAAACCGCCTCGAGCCGGAACTCGACATTTACCAATACCCGGAGCACCTGCGCGCCTGTCTGGCGCCGTTGCCCAAGGGGCCGGGCGTCTATCTGTTCCACGGCGAGAGCGAAAGCCTGCCGCTTTACATCGGTAAAAGCGTCAACGTACGCAGCCGGGTGATGGCGCATTTTCGCGCGCAGGACGAGGCGAAAATGCTGCGCCAAACCCGGCGCATCAGCTTTATCGAGACCGCCGGCGAGTTGGGCGCATTGCTGCTGGAGGCGCAGTTGATCAAGCAGCAACAACCGTTGTTCAACAAACGCCTGCGGCGCTCGAAACAGCTGTGTGCGCTGCGTCTGCAGGCGGACACGGTGACGATTGCCCACGCCAAAGAGATCGATTTCGCCGTCACGCCCCACCTCTACGGGCTGTTTGCCAATCGCCATGCCGCGCTGGAAAAACTGCGCGCCATCGCCGACGAGCATCGTTTATGTTATGGCAAGCTGGGGATCGACAAGCTGCCCGCGGGGCGAGCCTGCTTCCGCTACAGCCTGCGCAAGTGCGCCGGCGCCTGCTGCGGCGTGGAGTCGGCGCAGGAACATGCGCGGCGGCTCAGCGCGGTGCTTGAACAGCTGCGCATCGCCTGTTGGCCATTCGCCGGGCGCGTGGCGTTGGAAGAACAGGGCGAGACGCTGCGTCAGTACCATGTGATTCACAATTGGTTTTATCTGGGCTCGGTCAGCAGCCTGGCGCAGGCGCAGCGGCTACAGAGTGCGGCCAGCCATTTTGACAGCGATGGCTACAAGATTTTGTGCAAGCCGCTCATGGCCGGCAATTATCGGATTATTGAGCTGCCGTAATGCCATAACGCTGTCGATAGTCTAAGACTTATCTGTAAATTCAGCGCATTATGCTAAAATAGCTTGAGTCCATAATGTTGTTATGGATAATGACGCCCCGAAGCGAAGGAACGCGCTATTAACTCAGTTGGCAGAGTGATTGGTTTTATAATGGCTTGTTTTGGCTTGAAAATTGATAGACGCGGGTTCGAGTCCTGCATAGCGCGCCAGCTTTCTTCCCTTCATCTCACCGCGCTTACCGTAAAGCGCACCCGGGTTGATTTGCACTATCGGCTCCTCGTTGGGATTTTCGGGTGTGCTTTACCGTAACCGCTGGCTTTCCTTCCTCTTTCTCTTTCGATCCTTTGCTAAACTGTAATCAGGCAGGCTTGCTGCCCGGCAACAGGAGGTCGATATGTCTCACTCCGAGCAACTGCAGGAACTCTTGCAACGCGTCGCCGCCCTCGAGGCGAGAGAGAAAGCGCTGAGCGCCGCGTCCAACGCTTATCAGGCGATTATCACCACCATGTTGGGCAATATGGAAAAGACCGAACGCGATCGGATCATCGCGATGATCGATCAGGCCCATGAAATCGCCTACGCCCGCGCCATTCAACGCAGCAACGAACCGCAAAAGCAGAAAATCAAACAGGCCGACGATGTGGCCCAGCGCATGTTCATGTTTGCGCAAGGCAAGGCCGCCCAACCGCGCTGAAGCCGAACTATAACAGTTGCAGCCATTAAGTTGGCTAACTGATCTACCTGGCGAAACTGTACTTGTGGTACTTTTAGCGGTGAGATTTGATGGCAATGCTGTTTCCAGCATAAGGTTGTAACGATGGACGCGATTAAAAGCATCTTGGTTAAAGAGATTGAACAGATCAATCGGCGCGAAGGGCGTGACGGCAAGCCGCGCTTCAACAGCGAATTCGCTCGCACTCACCGCTATCTGTGCCTTGCCATGTTCGCCGGTTATTTCGCGGTGATCGCCGTGATGTACCAGGTGCCGTACATGGGGATATATGCTTTCCTGGGCTTCACCGCTTTTGTGCTGTTCATGTTCGCCATGCTGCTGATCGAGATCCGGCCGGTATACCGCTTCGAGGACATCGGGGTGCTCGATCTGCGGGTTTGCTACAACGGCGAGTGGTACTTTACCCGCGCGCTGTCGCCCTATGCGGTGCAGCAACTGCTGGAGGAGCCGTCCATCGGCGCCGCGCTGAAACAGAAGATGCGCGTGATCATCGGCAACAAGGGCGAAATCGACTTCTACGACGTGTACGACATGGCGTACGGAAAAAAGCCGCAGGATGAGCAGCCGCAGCTGGCGGCGGCAAACTGAAAGGTTTCCGGCCGGCGGCTTGTCGATTATACTCAGCGTTTGAACGCGAAGCAGAATGAGGATCAAGCGATGAGTGATGATATTTTCGATTTTGATATCGATGCCGAACTGGCGAAAGCCGAAGAAAAAGCGGCGCAGAAGGTAAAAGAGGTCCCTGAGTTCCTCGAAGACGAAGCGGACTGCGAAGGTTGCAAGATCTGATCGCCTGCCCCATAAAAAAAACCGCCGCGGCGGTTTTTTTTATGTCTGAGCGTCGTGGGGTGTCAATCCAGCACGAATCCCCAGATCAGCAACGTCGCCACCAGAATCAGGCAAAGCGCGGACACCGTCACCAGTATTTTCCCCAGAATGTCTTTTTCTTGTTCCTGCTGCGTCACGTTGAAATTATCCAATTAAAAGTCTATGGACTAAACCGGCGATGCTGAGATCGAGCGCCGCTACGCCCAGCGCCATAAGCATCATTACCGAAAGAAATCGAGTCTTGCCGTTCACGTCCTTAATCCCTGTGGACGCCGCTGTTAAGTTTTTATATCAAAGGGATATAATTCAGCGACGCCCTATTTCATGCATCATGATAGTGATTAAGAACGTTCTTAAGGCCAGAAGTTCCCTCGTCTGATAGCGCAGCCGGTGCGGCAGCGTCAGTCGGTTACGATCCGCACGCCTATCTTACTGACTTGATTGCCGTCCATTTCGGCGATGGTCCAGGTCAGGCCGTCCCATTCCACCTGGTCGCCGATCACCGGTTCGCCGCCGATCAGCTGAATGACGAACTGGCCCAGCGTCTGCTGCTCGTCCACGTCGTCTTGCAGATTGAGGCCATAAAGCTGCGAGATGTCGCTTAAACGGGCATCGGACTGCAGGATAAAGTCGCCGAAGAAGCGCTCGTCGAGCGTCACGGCCGGCGCCTGGCTGAACAGTTTGCCGAGGATGGGCAGGTCGTGCTCATGGCCGATAACGCACAGAATATCGTTCTCCCGCAGGCGGGTACTGCCGCTTGGATGCAGCAGTTCTTTGCCGCGGAACAGGGCGGCGATGCGGGTATTGGGTGGCATCTTCAGCTCCCGCAACGCCGCGCCGACGCACCAGTTTTCCGCCGAAAGCTGATACACGAACTGTTCCCACTGGTTCTCCGGGTGCACGTCCAGCCCAACGCGGGAGATCGGCGTCAGCGCCGGCGGCACGATCACCTTGGCTTTTTTGGCGGCAAACGACAGCGTGGTGCCTTGCAGCAGCAGGGAGACCAGCACCACGAAGAACGCCACGTTGAAAAACAGCTGGGCGTTGGGCAGCCCGGCCATCATCGGGAACACCGCCAGGATCACCGGCACCGCGCCGCGCAGGCCGACCCAGGAAATAAAGCCGCGCTCGCGCAGGGTAAAGCTGCGGAACGGCAGCAGGCCGATAAACACCGACAGCGGACGGGCGAACAGGATCATCCACAGCGACAGCAGCAGGGCAGGGATGGCGATCGGCAGCAGCTCGTGCGGGTTGAGCAGCAGGCCAAGCACCAGGAACATGCCGATCTGGCTGAGCCATGCCAGGCCGTCGAAGGTTTGTACGATGCCGTGCCGGTTGCGGATCGGCCGGTTGCCCAGCAGCAGGCCGCACAGATACACCGCCAGAATGCCGCTGCCGTCCAGCGCGGTGGTCAGCGCAAAAATAAGAATGCCGCCGCTCACCGCCAGCAGCGGATAGAGGCCGTCCGCCAGTTTGATGTGGTTGATCAGCGTCAGCAGCAGCCAGCCGCCGCCCAGACCGAAGACGATGCCCATACCGAACTGCTGCATCAGATGCAGCGGGAAGGCCCAGCTCAGCGCGGTTTCCCCGGCGGCGATCATCGCAATCAGCGTGATGGTGAGAAACACCGCCATCGGATCGTTGCTGCCGGATTCGATCTCCAGCGTTGCGCTGACGCGTTCGTTCAAACCTTTGCCCCCCAAGAGGGAGAATACCGCGGCGGCGTCGGTGGAACCGATAATGGCGCCGATCAGCAGCCCCTGCAGCAGATCGAGATTGAACAGCCAGGCGGCGGCCATGCCGGTCAGACCGGCGGTGATCACCACGCCGATGGTGGCGAGAGACAGCGCCGGCCATAGGGCGACGCGGAAAGAGCTGACCCGGGTACGCATGCCACCGTCGAGCAGGATCACCGCCAACGCGAGGTTGCTGACCAGATAAGCGACGGGGTAATTGCTGAAGACGATGCCGCCGGGGCCATCGACGCCGGCCAACATGCCGATCGCCAGGAAGATCACCAGGATCGGAATGCCGAGCCGGGAAGAAAATGAGCTGAGCAGAATGCTTGCCCCCACCAGCACGGCACCGATGACGAACAAACTGTTAATGGTGCTGGCATCCAAAATATCGCTCTCCTGAGGCTGGGGGATAGGGGGCACTGCGAGTGTGTCGATGATAACGTGTTTAGTGGGTAAAACGCCAAGGCTGATTGCGAAAACAACCGATCAATTATTGCCCTTTGGTGTGATTAAACGAAGAAAGTGAGGAGAAGAGGGAGATTCCTGCCTTTTATCCAACATTATCAGGCTGCTGTATTTCTGCTTCGGCAACAATGTTCGATCGTGGCTGAGGGAAAAACCATTAAGCCCGCGCAGGCAGGCTTAATGGTTTGCAGGCGCGGTAGGATTAATGATCGAGCGATTCCAGCGCCCGTTTGATCAGCTCGGAGGCCAGCTTGCTTTCCGCTTCGGAAATGCCGTCGAGATTGAAGTTGGAGAGCTCAGCGACCAGAATGCTGCGTTCTTTGCCGCTGATCGAAGCGTCCAGCGCGGACAGCAACCTGCCGAGGATCTTCAGCAGGGTGGCGTTTTCCGCTATGGCTTCCTGAGCCGGGGTGTTCTTGTCGGTCATTCAAAATCCTCTCTGTCGTGACGGAAGGGAGATGCAGCTAACGCCATCGAATGAATTAAACGATCGCGCAGCCCTTCGGGGGTGTTGAGCCCAATCACTACCGTAAGGCAGGGATCCGGATTTCTACTTATGCATTGCAGTTATAACGGCTAGGTTATCTATGCAGCCGTATCACTTTGCCCTAACGGGCGACGTCAGGCTGAGCAATGTGTGCTCTGCATGCAAACGACCAGTATAGGCTTTTTGCGCGGCGGTAATATGACAGAAAGCCCCTGCAAATGTTCTGGGTTACAGGGGCCAAGGTTATTGCGGCTTGCCGGAGAACAGGAAGCGCAGCAGCGGAACGCGTTTGTGCAGTTCATATAACGCGAAGGCCAGCGAGAACACAAACAGCAGGCCCAGCAAGAATCCCAACAGGTTGTTGCCGATATAAGGCGTCACGAAAGCGCCATATATCAGGGTCAACGGATGGTGCACCAGATATATAAACAGCGAGGCGTTGACCAGATAGGTGATGCGCGGCGAGTGATAATTCAGCAGGTTATGCCCGAAAGAGAACGCCACGTTGGTCATCAGGATCCCCATTAGGGTTTTGATCACCACTTCCAGCTCGAACATATAGCTGCTGTGCGCCAGCAGCTTTTGGTTCAGCATATATGCGATAAACAGCAGCAGCGAACCGAGCAGCGCCAGCGGTGAGCGGCGCAGAAAAATCTCCTTAAGCCACACATACTTAAACGCATAAGCGCCGAGGATGAAGAACGGCAGGTAGAACATCGTCTCCATCACCACGAAATTGAACAGGCCGTTGGATAATAGCTGCGGTGCAAAAATTAAAATAATGCGGTGCGCGGCCGAATAGCATATCGCATAAATAAAGAAATACAGTGAGATGTTTCCTAATCCACGCATTCTGTTTATTAATGCAGGAATATGTTCACGGGGTTGACGCTTGATGTTGCGGAACACATAAAAGCAGGCGCAGGTTAACAATGACAGGGTCAATAAGAACCAAAGATGAGACACCAATTCCCAAACTGTTACATTTATTTTCTGATAGAGAGAAAACTCATCCCAGCCGTTTAATTTATCGGTGAAATATTTCAGCATGAAAAACTGCGGCACCGTGATTAGCGGGATGGAACTCAACAGCGGGATCGCCACCCGCTCCAGCCTGACCTTCAGCCACTGGTGGCGCTCGTAGCGCTCGTAAAGCATGTAGGAGAAGTAGCCGGAGATCACGAAGAACACCTGCATGCGGAAGGCGTGGATGAAGTCGTTCAGCACCGTGAGCGAGAAAGAGGGCGACGGGCTGTTCACCGCCCAGGCGTGGCTGGAATAGATCAGGGAGAGGTGAAACGGGATGCCGAGCAACATCAAATAGGCTCTGATGGAGTCGAGAAAAAACTCGCGCTGTTTGCTGCCTTTAGTCATAGATTACCGCTGGTGATTTAATCGAGTGTTCATTAACACGCTTAATAAGTCGTCAAACGTTAAATTGTTATCCGGAACCCTACTATAGCCCCCCGCATTTTTCCATAGCGTCTTGTTGCGCGGCTTGCTACGCTGGTGTTCCATCAGCTGCTTAAACAATGAGCCGTAAACATGAACCATCCATTTATCATGTTGTCGGAAAGCTGAGTAATCCATTAATATGGATTTAAATGATTTGAGCACACGAATAGGGGGGGATGTGCTAGTTAATATATTATCCGGACAACCACGCGCCGCGAGCGTTCGTTGGTTAGGTGCTACCGTATTGTTCACGCTGTTCAGTTCGCCGGCATGGGCCTTTTCTATTGATGATGTGGCCAAGCAGGCGCAGGATCTGGCGGCGAAAGGTTTCGAAGCCCCGAAGAGCAACCTTCCTTCTCAGTTCCGCGAGATGAAGTTCGCAGACTATCAGCAGATTCAGTTCAATCACGATAAAGCCTATTGGAGCAAGCTGAAAACCCCTTTCAAGCTTGAGTTTTATCATCAGGGGATGTATTTCGACACGCCGGTGAAAATCAATGAAGTCACCTCCACCAGCGTAAAACAGATCAAGTACAGCCCGGATTACTTCAACTTCGGTTCGGTCAAACACGATCCTGAATCGGTGAAAAATCTCGGTTTTGCCGGCTTTAAGGTGCTCTACCCGGTCAACAGCGCCGACAAAAACGATGAGATCATGAGCCTGCTTGGCGCGAGCTATTTCCGCGTGGTGGGTAAAGGGCAGGTTTACGGGCTTTCCGCTCGCGGCCTGGCCATCGATACCGCTTTGCCGTCCGGCGAAGAGTTCCCGCGTTTCCGCGAATTCTGGGTTGAGCGTCCGAAGCAGGGCGACAAGCACCTGGTGATCTATGCGCTGCTGGATTCCCCGCGCGCCACCGGCGCTTACCGTTTCACGGTGATCCCGGGCCGCGACACCACGGTGGACGTCGAGTCCAAAGTGTTCCTGCGCGACAAGGTGGGCAAACTGGGCCTGGCGCCGCTGACCAGCATGTTCCTGTTCGGGCCGAACCAGCCGTCGCCGACGTTGAACTATCGTCCGGCGTTGCACGACTCCAACGGCCTGTCTATCCATGCCGGCAACGGCGAGTGGATCTGGCGCCCGCTGAACAATCCTAAACACCTGTCCGTCAGCACCTATACCGTCGAGAATCCGAAAGGCTTCGGTCTGCTGCAGCGCGGCCGCAACTTCAAAGAATATGAAGATCTGGACGATCGTTACGATCTGCGTCCGAGCGCCTGGATTGAACCGAAGGGCGACTGGGGCAAAGGCAAGGTTGAGCTGGTGGAGATCCCGACGGCGGATGAAACCAACGACAACATCGTCGCGTTCTGGACACCGGATACGCTGCCGGAAGCCAAAAAGCCGCTGACGCTGAGCTACCGCCTGAACTTCACCCGCGATGAAGACAAACTGCATTCGCAGGACATCGCCTATGTGGCCCGCACCATGCGTTCGACCGGTGACGTGAAACAGTCCAACCTGATTCGCGAGCCAGACGGCAGCGTGGCCTTCTTGGTCGACTTCGTCGGCCCGGTGCTGAAAGGGCTGGACGCCAATACCCCGGTCGCCTCTCAGATCAGCATCGGCGACAACGGTGAAATGGTGGAAAACAACGTCCGCTATAACCCAGTGACCAAAGGCTGGCGCCTGACGGTGCGTCTGAAAGTGAAAGACGACAAGAAGCCGGTAGAAATGCGCGCGGCGCTGGTCAATGGCGATAAGACTCTGTCGGAAACCTGGAGCTATCAGCTACCTGCCAATGAATAAGCCTACTCAACCCGCCCAGGATTATCTTGCGGCGCTGCCTCTGACCGCCGAGCGGTCGGAGGCGCTCAACCCTCAAACGGCGGATGACGCTCAGGCACTGGAGGCGCTCCATCGGCAGATGGGCGCCGCCGACGCCAACGTCAATAGCCTGTCGGCGGATGACGTGGCGCTGGCCTCGGTCAAACCGCGTATCGAAAACGCCTGGCCGGATGCGGTCAGCGATGACGACTTCGATACCGACGCCGAAGGGCGCGCCATTCTGAAGGCGACGCCGCCGATCAAACGAACCACCATGTTCCCGGAAGCCTGGCGCACCAACCCGGTGGCGCGCTTCTGGGATTCTCTGCTGGGGCGTTCGCCGCACAACCGGCACGCCACCAAAGAGGAGGCCGAGGCCGAGAACCGCTGGCGTACCGTCGGCTCCATGCGCCGTTATGTGCTGCTGGTGCTGATGCTGGTGCAAACCGGCATCGCCACCTGGTACATGAAAACCATCTTGCCTTATCAGGGCTGGGCGCTGATCGATCCTATCGCCATGCTGGATCAGGATCTGATGCAGTCGGTGCTGCAACTGCTGCCATATGTGCTGCAAACCGGCATTCTGATCCTGTTCGCCATACTGTTCTGCTGGGTCTCGGCCGGTTTCTGGACCGCGCTGATGGGCTTCCTGCAGCTGCTGATCGGCAAGGACAAATACAGCATTTCCTCCACCATCAAGGGCGATGAGCCGATCAATCCGGCGCACCGCACCGCGCTGATCATGCCGATCTGCAACGAAGACGTCGAACGCGTTTTCGCCGGCCTGCGTGCGACCTATGAGTCCGTCGCCGCGACCGGTCAGCTGGAACACTTCGATATCTACGTCTTGAGCGACAGCTACGATCCGGACATCTGCGTGGCGGAGCAAAAGGCGTGGATGGAGCTGTGCCGCGATGTCGACGGCCACGGCCGCATCTTCTATCGCCGTCGCCGCCGCCGCGTCAAACGCAAGAGCGGCAACATCGACGACTTCTGCCGTCGTTGGGGCGGTGAGTACAGCTACATGGTGATCCTGGATGCCGACAGCGTGATGAGCGGCGAATGCCTCACCGGGCTGGTGCGTCTGATGGAAGCCAACCCGAACGCCGGCATCATCCAGTCCGCGCCGAAGGCGTCCGGCATGGATACCCTGTATGCGCGCGTGCAGCAGTTCGCTACCCGCGTTTACGGGCCGCTGTTTACCGCCGGCCTGCATTTCTGGCAGTTGGGCGAGTCGCACTACTGGGGCCATAACGCCATCATCCGCGTGAAGCCGTTTATCGAGCACTGTGCGCTGGCGCCGCTGCCGGGCGAGGGCTCCTTCGCCGGTTCAATCTTGTCGCATGACTTCGTTGAAGCGGCACTGATGCGCCGCGCCGGCTGGGGCGTGTGGATCGCTTACGATCTGCCGGGCAGTTACGAAGAGCTGCCGCCAAACCTGCTGGACGAGCTGAAACGCGACCGTCGCTGGTGCCACGGCAACCTGATGAACTTCCGCCTGTTCCTGGTGAAGGGCATGCACCCGGTGCACCGCGCGGTGTTCCTCACCGGCGTGATGTCCTACCTGTCGGCGCCGCTGTGGTTCATGTTCCTGGCGCTCTCCACCGCGTTGCAGGTGGTGCACACCCTGATGGAACCGCAATACTTCCTGCAGCCGCGGCAGCTGTTCCCGGTCTGGCCGCAGTGGCGGCCCGAGCTGGCGATAGCGCTGTTCTCCACCACGCTGGTGCTGTTGTTCCTGCCGAAGCTGCTCAGCATCGTGCTGATCTGGGCCAAGGGCGCGAAAGAGTACGGCGGGGCGTTCCGGCTGTTCATTTCGATGCTGATGGAAATGCTGTTCTCGGTGCTGCTGGCACCGGTGCGCATGCTGTTCCATACCGTGTTCGTGGTGAGCGCCTTCCTCGGTTGGGAAGTGGTGTGGAATTCGCCGCAGCGTGACGACGACGATACGCCGTGGGGCGAAGCCTTCCGCCGCCATGGCTCGCAGATGTTGCTGGGCCTGGTGTGGGCCGGCGGCATGGCGTGGTTGGATCTGCGCTTCCTGTGGTGGTTGGCGCCGATCGTGTTCTCGCTGATCCTGTCGCCGTTCGTGTCGGTGCTGTCGAGCCGCGCGACGCTGGGCATGAAGAGCAAACGCGCCAAGCTGTTCCTGATCCCGGAAGAGTACAACCCGCCGCGTGAGCTGTTGGCGACGGAAGAATACCTGCATCTCAACCGCAATCGCGCGCTGACCAACGGCTTTATGCATGCGGTGGTCAACCCGTCCTTCAACGCGCTGGCGACGGCGTTGGCGACGGCGCGTCACCATCTGCGCGCGACGCTCGATCGCAACCGCGAGGAGCGGGTGAACGAAGCGCTGCAGCTGGGGCCGGAGAAGCTGGCGAAGGGCAAACGTCTGGAGCTGCTGAGCGATCCGGTCACGCTGGCTCGTTTGCACCAGCGCGTCTGGCTGTTGCCGGAAGGCGCCGCCTGGCGTGAGCACTATCAGCAGTTGCCGCACAACCCGCTGGCGCACCCAACGGGCCGGCGTTAATCGCTGAACGGCAACGCCCAGACGGGGAATGTGCATGGCGCATTCCCCGTTTTTTTACCTTTTGCTTACGTGCGCCGGTGCCGGCGGAGAAAGGGAACTGTGGTAGACTGCGGCCGATGCGTTGTTCACTCGCGAAACAACCCCCTTGCTCAGAGTCAATGTTGTGAATCTCTCTTCCTATCTTCGGCTGGCCTGCGTGGCGGCCGGCGTGATGGCCCTGACCGGCTGCGGCAGCATTATCAGCCGCACCGTGCCCGGCGCGGGGCATGGCCACCAGTACTATCCCGGCGTGCAGTGGGATCTGCGCGATACGCCCTGGCGCTACGTCACGGTGATAGACGTGCCGCTGTCGATGGTGGTGGACACCTTTATGCTGCCGTTCGATGCGCAGCACGGCCCCTATGAATAAACCCGCTCAGCGGGTGGCGAACACCACCAGCTGATAGCCTTTCTGCCCGCAATGGAAAGGCGCCAGCGCCGTCATGCCAAGCCCTTGCACGTGAGCGGCCAACGAATGCGGATTGTCGTCGTCGATAAACAGCGCGCCCACGTCGTAGTCATGGCTGGTGTGCGCTTTGACCGCGGCGTAAAGGCGCTTCAGCACGCCTTTGCCGCGCCAGGCGGCGGCGAGGCAGACCGGGCCGTAGAGAAACACCCGCAGTTCATTCAGCGCGCGTCCGGCGAAGGATTGCGTGGCGAGCGTCGCCAGCATCGCGTCCACCACCGGCGGGCGTGGTTGCACGTCGGCGGGCATCAGGCAAACAAAGCCCGCCAGTTGGTTTTCCTGTTCAGCCACTAGTATGCCGATGCCGCGGTTGATCGCCGCCAGCTGCACCTCATTCATGCGCGATACGATAAATCCCTGCCGTTTTTGGCGCTCGTCGAGCGCTTCCGGCACGTTTTCCCCCTGCAGCTGCAAAATGGCGGGGTAGTCGGTGGGGCGAGCCCGGCGAATATTCATGCTGCCTCCTTGGCGATGAGTGCGTAGTGCGGGTTAACGTTCATCCCATTCATCGGCCGCGGCCTGGCCTTCTTCGGTATCCAGCGGCGGCTCGAGCTGGAAGTCGCCTTCTTCCCATTCGTACAGGGTGTTTTCATCTATCCACTCGGCGGTGATCTCCACCTCGTCGTAGTCACCGTCGAAGATCGCCTGCGCCGCCGCACCGCTGCGCAGCGGCAGGCATTCCACCGCTTCGCCTTCTTCCTCGAAGAACTCGGCCTGCCACATCGTGTCGCCATCCTGCATCACGTACTTTTGCAGATTGAACTGCTGCGGCACCGGCGGTTCGTCATCGCCGCCGCCTTCGGCGGTGTCGATAAACTCTTCGCGTGCGGCCTCGATGGCTTCTTCCAGGGTTGCATACAGGCTCATGTTCGCCTCCGTTGACAATGAGAGTAGAGCGCCCGGCGGCACTGCCGGTGCGGTGGGGGAAACGTCAAACCTAATTGTTGTCTCACTGGCGCAGGATGCAAATTTTTTTGTTGTCCGCATTGCGACGATGGTTGTCCGCAAAGCGGGAGAAGAGGCGGCGAGGGCGGGAAATAATGGCGTCATCGTTCATTCAGGCGTCAGGAGAAGCCCATGTTAATCGACCCTTCAAGCAAATATCGACCGTTCCCGCCGGTGGCTTTGCCGGACCGCCAATGGCCTGCGCGTACGCTGCGGCAGGCGCCGCGCTGGTGCTCCAGCGATCTGCGCGACGGCAACCAGGCGCTGGCGGAACCGATGGATAACGCGCGCAAGCGCGAGTTCTATCAATTGCTGTTGCAGTGTGGTTTTAAAGAAATTGAAGTGGCTTTTCCTTCGGCGTCGCAAACGGATTTCGATTTTGTGCGCACGCTGATTGACGAGCAGCTGATCCCGGACGACGTCACGATTCAGGTGCTGACGCAGTCGCGCGACGATCTGATCGACCGCACCTTCGAGGCGCTGCAGGGGGCGCCACGGGCTATCGTGCATCTGTACAACGCCACGGCACCGATGTTTCGCGACATCGTGTTCCGCCAGGATAAGGCCGCCACCGTGGCGCTGGCGGTGAACGGCGCGCGGCGCATTCGCCGGCAGTGCGAGGCACAGCCCGATACCGCCTGGTGCTTCGAGTATTCGCCGGAAACCTTCTGTTTTACTGAATTGGCGTTCGCGCTGGAGATCTGCGAAGCGGTGGCGGCGGTGTGGCAACCGGGGCCGCAGCGGCCGATGATCATCAATCTGCCGGCGACGGTGGAAGTGAGCACGCCCAACGTGTATGCCGATCAGATTGAATGGTTCTGTCGCCACTTCAGCCGCCGCGCCGATGTAACGATCAGCGTGCATCCGCATAACGATCGCGGCACCGGCGTGGCCTGCGCGGAGCTGGCGCTGTTGGCCGGCGCCGATCGGGTCGAAGGCTGCCTGTTCGGCAACGGAGAGCGCACCGGCAATGTCGATCTGGTTACGCTGGCGTTGAATCTCTATACCCAGGGCGTGGCGCCGGGCCTGGACTTCAGCCGCCTGAAGCAGGTGGTGGAGGTGGTGGAGCTGTGCAATCAGCTGCCGGTGCACCCTCGCCATCCTTATGCCGGCGAGTTGGTGTTTACCGCCTTCTCCGGTTCGCATCAGGATGCGATTAAAAAAGGCTTCGCCGCCCAGCGCCAGCGCCAGGATGGCTGGTGGCAGGTGCCTTACCTGCCGCTCGATCCCGCCGATGTCGGCTGCAGCTATGAGGCGGTGATCCGGGTCAACAGCCAGTCCGGCAAAAGCGGGGCCGCCTGGCTGTTGGAACAAAATCACGGGCTGGCGTTGCCGCGCGGTTTGCAGATTGATTTCAGCCAGGTGGTGCAGCGCGCGACCGACGGCAGCGGCAAGGAAATGAGCGGCGCGCAGCTGTGGCGCTTATTCCGCGACACCTATGGGCTGGTGGAGCAACCGCGCTTGCAGCTGCTGAGCTACCAGACGGAAAGCCACGGCGTAGAGGCCTACAGCTTCAATGCGCGGGTTGCCTGTGAGGGAGAGCCGCTGCGGCTGCAGGGCGCCGGCAATGGCCTGCTTTCCAGCGCGGTGGATGCGCTGCGCCAGCGCTTCGGCTTGCCGCTGGCGATCGAGGATTACCACGAGCATACGCTGGGGCACCAGAGCGACAGCCGGGCGGTGGCCTATATTCGCTGCTCGTTGCCGCAGGGTGAGGCGACCTACGGCGTTGGCATCGACGTCGACTCCGCCAGCGCCTCGCTGCAGGCGCTGCTCAACGTCGCCGGGCGCTATCTGGCGTCAACGTCGGCGCGGCCGGGCTGAAATAGTCGCTGGGCGCGACCCCCAGCACCCGGCGAAACATGGCGCTGAACGCGCTGGGGCTGTCATAGCCGAGATCCAGCGCCACTTCCAACACCGAGCGGCCGGTCGCCAGCGCGTTCAGCGCCGCCAGCAAACGGGCGCGTCGCACCCAATCGCTAAAATGCAGCCCGGTTTCGCGCTGGAAGCGCCGCGACAGGGTGCGTCCGCTGACGCTGAGATGAGCGGCCGCCTGTTCCAGCGTCCAGGGCTGCGCCAGCGTAGCCTGGATATGGCGGCACAGGGCGAGCAGCGATGCCTCACGCGGTTCAGGCAGGTGCAGCGGCAGGATCGGCAGCATCCGCAACTCATCCAGAATCAGTTCCATGACGCGCTCATCGCGTCCGCCGCTCGGGTAATCGGGCGCAATCTCCATCGCACAGATAATCAACTCGCGCAGCAGCGGAGAAACCTGCACCACCTGGCATTGGGCCGGCAGATCGGCGCGCGCCAGCGGATCGACGAACAGCGTCCTGGCCGCCACCTGGCCGGTAATGCGCAGACTATGCACCACCTTAGCCGGCACCCAGACGCCGCGGCCGGGCGGCACCACCCAACTGCCGAGCCGGGTCGTGACCTGCACCACGCCGCTCAGGCTGTGAATCAGTTGCGCGCAGTGATGGTAGTGATCCGGCTCGCTGTCGCCGTGGCGATAATCCTTGGCCAACGGCCGGACAGGCTGGTCGGGCGGCAGAACGTCGTGAAACAACAGCATGGTAAGCAGGCTCCGCGCGGCAAAAGGGGGAAGACAGCATGCCATGCGGCGCTGTTTCACACCAGTCTGTGGCGCGGTACGGCGAAATGGTTTATAAAATAATATTATATAATTTTATAAATTGATGGAGGAGCAATGGATATTGACGCGATGCGCAAGGCGGCGGCGCAGGCTGGCGCGATGCTGCGCACCTTGGGCAACGAAGATCGGCTGCTGCTGCTGTGCCGGCTCAGCCAGGGCGAGATGGCGGTGAGCGAGCTGGCGCAGGCGCTGGATATCCGCCAGCCGACGCTGTCCCAGCAGCTTGGCGTGCTGCGCGAGGAGGGATTGGTCTCCACCCGACGCGCCGGTAAGCAGATTTACTATGCGGTGGCCGACGCCAAAGCGCTGGCGCTGCTCCATACCCTGTATCAACTCTATTGCCCACAGCCGGAGAACCGCGATGACCATTGACTGGCAACACTTCACGCCGTATTCCGCGCTGGCGGGCGGAGCCATTATCGGCGCAGCGGTGGCGCTGCTGCTGCTGTTCAACGGCCGGATCGCCGGCATCAGCGGCATTACCGGCGGTTTATTGAGCGCGGGTGGCCGCGAGCGGGGCTGGCGCGCCACATTTCTTGGCGGGTTGCTGATTTCCCCCTGGCTGTATGCTGCCGCAGCGGCTTTGCCGTCTGCTGAGATCGCGGCCGGCAGCGGCGGGCTGGCGGTTGCGGGGCTATTGGTGGGGGTGGGGACACGATTGGGCAGCGGTTGCACCAGCGGGCACGGCGTGTGCGGCGTCGCGCGGCTGGCGCCGCGTTCGCTGGCCGCCACGGCGGTGTTTATGCTGCTGGGCTTTACGACCGTGTGGCTGATGCGCCACCTGCTGGGAGGGTGAGATGTTTAAATCCCTGTTGGCGCTGCTGAGCGGCGTGATTTTCGGTCTGGGGCTGATCGTCGCCGGCATGGCCAATCCGGCCAAAGTGTTGGCGTTTCTCGACGTTACCGGCCAGTGGGATCCTTCGCTGGCGCTGGTGATGGTTGGGGCGATCGCGGTGGCGGCGCCGGCCTTCTTGTGGGCGCGGCGACGCGAGCGGAGCCTGTTGGGCGAACCGCTGCAGATCCCGGCCGCCGGGCGTGTGGAGCGCCGTTTGCTGGCGGGCAGCGCGCTGTTCGGCGTCGGTTGGGGCATCGCGGGCATTTGCCCTGGCCCCGCCTGGGTGTTGGCGGGGGCGGAGATACAGCGGGTATGGCCGTTCCTGCTGGCGATGCTGGCGGGCATGGCGCTGTATGAGATTATCATGAGGCGGAGGCGTACATGTCGATAGCCAAGGCGGTGTTGCGCATCGCGCGCCCGACCGATCGGTTGCAAGAGATTGCCGCGCTGTATTGTCGCGGGCTGGGGTTCGAAAAGCTGGGCGAGTTTGTCGATCATCAGGGCTTTGACGGCATGATGATCGGCCATCCGCAGCATGCCTATCATCTGGAGTTCACGCAGCATCGCGGGGTGCGGGTCGGGCAGGCGCCGACGCAGGATCATCTGCTGGTGTTTTATCTGCCTGATGAGAACGCATGGCGAGCCGCGTGCGAGCGGATGCGGGCGGCAGGATTCCTGGCGGTCACCGCCTATAACCCCTATTGGGATAGGGCGGGGCAAACCTTTGAAGATCCTGACGGCTACCGGGTGGTCCTGCAACATCAGGCCTGGCAAGGATAAAAAAAACCGGCGCCTTGAGCGCCGGTTTGCGAGATAAAAAAGGGGTATCCGTCAGGCGCTGGTCGCCGGTTTCTGCGCGCTCTTGGTCTGGGTATTTTCCAGCATGCGGCGAATCGGCACGATCAGCACGATAAGCACGGCGGCGCAGATCAGCAGCGCGACTGAGCAGCGAGCGAACAGATCCGGCAGCATATCCAGTTGGTCGGCCTTGACGTGACCGCCGATCAGACCGGCCGCCAGGTTGCCCAGCGCGCTGGCGCAGAACCACAGCCCCATCATTTGCCCGCGCATTCTCTCCGGCGCCAGCAGCGTCATGGTGGCCAGGCCGATCGGGCTCAGGCACAGCTCACCCAGCGTCAGCATCAGGATACTGCCCACCAGCCACATCGGCGATACGCCGGCGCCGCCGTTGCTCAGCACATTCTGCGCGGCCAGCATCATCAGGCCGAAACCGCCGGCGGCGCACAGGATACCGATCACGAACTTGGTAATGCTGCTCGGGCGCACGTTATTGCGCGCCAGTGCAGGCCAGGCCCAGCTGAACACCGGCGCCAGCAGGATGATGAACAGGGCGTTGATCGACTGGAACCACACCGCCGGGATCTCGAAGCCGCCGACCATGCGATTGGTGTAATCGTTGGCGAACAGGTTGAACGAGGTCGGTTTCTGTTCAAACGCCGACCAGAAGAACGCGGCGGAGATCAGCAGGATAAAGCACACCAGCAGGCGAGCGCGCTCTTTGCGGCTCAGGCCGGCAAAGGCGAACAGATAGATGAAATACAGGGTGACCGACGCGGCGATCACGTACACCAGCACGCTGGCTACTTCGACCGGGTTGATGACGATGGTGCCCTGAGCGATCAGCACGATGACCGCAGCCAGGCCTACCGCCAATGCCAGCAGCCAGGCGCCGACGCCTTTTTTCTTCGCCACCGGGCTGTTCCAGGTGGAATCCAGGCCCACTTCGCGGTCATAGCGTTTCATCGCCGGGACGGCGAACACGCGGAAGATCACCAGCGCCACCAGCATCCCGATACCGCCGATGCCGAAGCCCCAGTGCCAGCCGTGTGACTTGATCAGCCAGCCGGAGATCAACGGGGCGATGAACGAACCGATGTTGATGCCCATGTAGAACAGCGAGAAACCGCCGTCGCGGCGCGCATCGCCTTTCTTGTACAGCGTGCCGACCATCACCGAGATACAGGTCTTGAACAGGCCGGAACCGAGCACGATGAACATCAGGCCGATGAAGAACAGGTTGGTGCCCATCACCGCGGACAGGGCGATCGACAGGTGGCCGAGGGCGATCAGAATCGAACCGTACCAAACGGCCTTGCGTTGGCCGAGCCAGTTGTCCGCCAGCCAGCCGCCCGGCAGCGCCGCCAGGTACATGCTGCCGGCGAAGATGCCGACGATCGCCGACGCGTTCTCGCGCGCCAGACCCAGACCGCCGTCGTATACGGTGGCGGCCATAAACAGGATCAGCAGCGGACGGATGCCGTAGAACGAAAAGCGCTCCCACATTTCGGTGAAGAACAGAGAACCCAGCGGATAGGGATGGCCGAAGAAGGTCCGGCTTTCTGACTTATTGACAGAGGATTGCATAACGATTTCCCAATAAAAAGGCGCTGCATGGCTGCAGCCCGTACTGTGGTTGTATGTGTATTTAATGAAGGCGATCCGCCCAATGCGGATTACCCGACAAAACCGCGGCTGCAACGCTGATAAACCGTGGAAAGCGTGCTGACCTTTTCTTCACTTGGCCGATGGTTCACATCTGGCATGATATTATTTAACCATTTGATAACTGGTCGTTGGTTTTGTCTAGTACCTGTATCCCATTTTTTAGACGAAAAGTCGACAAGCATCTCCTTTTCTGGTTTTTCTGTTGGTTGTGGCAGGAATATGATTGACAGCGGGTTTTATGCGCTGAAGGTTAATTAATTGTTGATAAACAAGATGTTGTAGTAAGAATATTCCGATTGGGGCGAAAATTCGCCGGCCCGCAGGAAGCATTATTAAAAGTAGGGGAAACGCGAGGTTGATCCGGCCAATCGCGGAAATTGGCGATAAATGCAGCTATTACTCTTCCTGCAGCGTGTCTTCCCGCATATAGCCCGGCCGCCGCCGCAGACACCACCAGGAATAACCGGCGTTGAACAGTACCACCAAAGCGGTGACGGCGAAGACCGCGCGAAAACCGTAGCCGGCGGAGACCGCGGCGCCGAGCAGCGGGCCGCTGACGTTGCCGACGTCGCGGAACGACTGGTTGTAGCTGAAAATTCGGCCGGCGACCTGATTGGTGCAGTTATAAATCAACAGGGTCTGTACCGCCGGCAGCAGCGCGCCGTCGGCCGCCCCCAGCAGAAAGCGCAGTACGCCGAGCTGCCACGGCGTTTGCACGAACGCCATCGGGATCAGCAGCAGCACCGAGACGATCAGCATAAAGACCAGAATGCGTTCCGGGCCGATGCGATCGCCCAGCTTGCCCAGCCGTGGGGCGCTTATCAATGCCGCGACGCCGGGCACCGAGGCGATCAGCCCGCTGATAAACGCCAGATTATGGGTCGCGCCGGCCAGATCGCGCACATACAGCGTCAGGATCGGGGCAATTGAGCCGGTGGCGATCTGGATGATCATGGTGGTGACGAACAGGCTGAGCACCAGCTTCGGGTTCTTCAGCGAGGCGAACACCTGCCGTGCGTGCAACATGTCGCGCTTTTGCACCGGGGTGAATTGCTCTTTAACATACAGCAGCGTCAGCACGAAGCAGACGAACAGCACCGCGGCGGTGATATAAAACACCGGACGCAGGCCGTACAGATCGGCCAGCAGGCCGCCGATCAGCGGGCCGACCAGCGCACCGCCGACGCCACCGGTAGACAGGGTGCCGAGCGCCCAGCCGCTGCGGTTGCGCGGCACCTGGGTGGCGATCAGCGCGTTGGCGTTGGGTATGAACCCGCCAAGCAACCCCAGCACCGCCCGCAGCGCGAGAAACTGCCAGACTGTTTGCGCCATGCCCATCAGCACCATGACGATCGCCATGCCCAACGCCGAGCGCAGCAACATCAGTTTACGGCCGCGTCGGTCGGCCAGGGCGCCCCAGAAAGGCGCGGCGATAGCGGAAAACAGGAAGGTAATGCTGAACAGCAGACCGGACCACATGTTGAGCGCCTGATGGCCGGTTACGCCCAGGGTCTCGACGTACAGCGGCAGAAACGGCATCACCAGGCTGAAGGCGGCGCCGGTGAGAAAGCACCCTACCCAGGCGACGAAAAGGTTGCGTTTCCAGTTAACGGGTTCTGCTGCCGAAGCCATAAATGTCCATTGCCGAAAGGTGACGCGTTTTGCCGGCGGCAAAAAGATGAGGGGCAAAACGTGAAAGTTAGCCTGATAAGTATGCGCCGCCGGCGCGGCTACGGCAAACCAGAGGACGGAAATAGGGCGAAAAATGAAATAAAGTTTTAAAAATGACGCTTAAACCTTATTCCGCGCTTGGCGCGCGGAATTTTCAGCGTTTTATAGGCCGGCCAGCGCCTCGAAACCGGCGGCGGTGGTGGTGGCGCTAAAGTCAGTGATCTCGTAGTGGGCCACGGCGTTAAACGGATCTTCGGCCAGGATGGCGTCCAGCCGCGCACGCTCAATGCCCTTGGCCAGGATCACGCCGCCTGTGCGGGGATTCTTGCGGCCGGAGGCGATGAAGGTGCCGTCCTGAAAATATTTCTTAAGCCAGGCGATGTGCCCGTCAAGGTGGCTGTCGACGTCGGCGATCGGGCGATGGTAGGTCAGGCTGACAATGTACATGGCGGCTCCGGGGTTGGCGGCAAAGGCTTTACCATCCCACCCTCGCCGTCGATTCTCAAGAGGCGCGCAATAAAAAACCCGCCGGCGGCGGGTTTGCTTTATCAGTAGAGCGAAGGCTCGCCTTCCGGGCGGGTCTTGAAGCGGCGATGCAGCCACATGTATTGATCCGGCGCCATCAGGATCTCTTTTTCCACCACTTTATTCATAAAGGCGGCGGCATCGAGTTCGTTATCCAGCGGGAAGTTTTCCACCGCCGGCTGCATGATCAGCTCATAGCCTTTGCCGTCCGGCAGGCGGCGCGGGGTGAACGGAATGATCGCCGGTTTGCCCATCCGCACCAGCACGTAACTGCCGGTGGTGGTGGCGGCTTTGTCTACCGCGAACAGCGGCACGAATACGCTGCTGCGCGGGCCGTAGTCGTGATCCGGCGCATACCAGATGATATCGCCCTGTTTCAGGGCGCGGATCATGCCTTTGATGTCTTTGCGATCCAGCATCGATTTGTTGGAACGCATGCGGCCCCAGGTTTGCAGCCAGTCCATCAGCTTGTTGTCGTGCGGGCGGTAAACGCCGATGCCCGGGTTGTGAATGCCGAAGATGCGCGCGCCCAGCTCCAGCGTCAAAAAGTGCAGGCCAATCAGCAACACGCCCTGCTGGTTGTCGCGCGCCTTTTGGATGTGCTCCAGGCCGCTGACCTTGAACCAGCGCTCGATGCGCCAGTTGGGCCAGAACCACGCCATGCCGGTTTCAAACAGCCCCATGCCGACCGATTCGAAATTCTTTATCACCAGCGCATCGCGTTCGGCCTGCGGCATGTCGGGAAAACAGAGCTCGAGGTTACGCTGGGCGATAGCAACGCGTCGCTTGAGAAAGCGCATGGAAAATCGCCCAATCGAGGTGCCGAGCCAGTAGATGACGGGATAAGGCAGCAACACCAGCAGATACAGCAAGCCGATGCCGACCCAGGTCAGCCAGTAGCGCGGGTGCAATAAGGAACGATTGAAAGTAGGAACTTGAGTCATGGGTTCTCTGTTTGAATACGGTTGTTTAAGTGTAATGACAGAGTCATAGCATGGTCTGGCAGCCGGGTGAGCTCGGCGGCAAGGTTCGTTTCTGCCGTTTGTTTGCGACTATTGTGGCATTTTTCTGGCGATCCGGGAAAACACAACGCATTAAAATCCCTTTTTGGGCGTTAAATATGCATCGAATGCCGAATTTTTCCACAATCTTTCCTGCCAAAGATAATGGCGATATTATTGCTGGTAATTATTCAGAGGGTAAATATGTTGGCACCATGGATCAGTGCGGGGCTGCTGGTTTTGGGCGCGGCGGTCGGCAGCGTCGGCGCGCATCTGCAGGTGAACGCGATATTGGCGCTCGCCGGCGTGATGATGGCGCTCGGTATACTGGCTTCCGCGTTTACCGAAGGCGGCGGACGCTGAACGGGGCGTTTGCGCCAGGGCTGCGCGGCGGCGGTTTTTCGGGTATGATGTGCGCCGCGCGCGGGCCGGCAGGCTGCGCGCGATGATCAGTCACCTCCCGAAAGACAGGAAAGTACACCATGCCAGTGTTACATAACCGAATTTCTAATGAGGAACTGAAGGCGCGCATGCTGGCGGAAACCGAGCCGCGCACCACAGTTTCTTTTTACAAATATTTCTCCACCGACGATCCCAAAGCGTTTCGCGACAGCCTGTACGTTCAGTTCGAAAAATTGAAGGTGTTCGGCCGCATCTACGTGGCGAAAGAGGGCATCAACGCGCAGATCAGCGTGCCGCAGCATAACTTCGACGCGTTCAAAGCCGCGCTGTTCGCCTCGCACCCGGCGCTGGATCAGGTTCGCCTGAATATCGCGCTCGAAGACGACGGCAAATCCTTCTGGGTGCTGCGCCTCAAGGTGCGCGAGCGCATCGTGGCCGACGGCATCGATGACGAGAGCTTTGACCCAAGCAACGTCGGCGAATATCTGCAGGCCGATCGCGTCAATCAGATGATCGACGATCCGAATACGGTGTTCGTCGACATGCGCAACCACTATGAGTACGAAGTCGGTCACTTCGAAAACGCCATCGAGGTGCCGTCGGATACCTTCCGCGATCAGCTGCCGATGGCGGTGGAGATGCTGCAGGACAGCAAAGACAAAAACATCGTCATGTACTGCACCGGCGGCATTCGCTGTGAAAAAGCCAGCGCCTATATGCTGCACAACGGCTTTAAAAACATCTACCACGTGGAAGGCGGGATCATCGAGTACGCCCGCAAAGCGAAAGAGCAGGGGCTGCCGCTGAAGTTTATCGGCAAAAACTTCGTGTTCGATGAGCGCATGGGCGAGCGCATTTCCGAGGATGTGATCGCTAACTGCCACCAGTGCGGGGCGCCGTGCGATACCCACACCAACTGCAAAAACGACGGCTGCCACCTGCTGTTCATTCAGTGCCCGAGCTGCGCCGCCAAGTTTGAAGGGTGCTGCAGCGAGATTTGCCGCGAAGAGCTGAAGCTGCCGCGCGAAGAGCAGCGCGCGCGCCGTGCCGGCCGTGAAAACGGCGTCAAGATCTTCAATAAGTCGAAAGGCCTGTTGCAGACTACGATGCACATTCCGGCACCGGAAGAAGAAGGCCCAGCCCGCTGAGCCTGAGGAAATGAGAAGCCCGGCCGCCAAGCCGGGCTTTTTTACTTATTTCTCGCGCACGCCTTCTACGGAGATGATCAGCTCAACGTCTTGCGACGCCGGGCCCAGATCGGTGGTGATGCCGAAATCTTTCAGCTTGATCTTGCCGTTGGCTTCAAAGCCGGCGCGGTAGCCGCCCCACGGATCGTTGCCCTGGCCAATCAGTTTGGCGTCCAGCGTAACCGGTTTGGTCACGCCGTTCAGCGTCAGGTTACCGACCACCGCATAACCGTCGCCGCTTTTCTTCACTTCGGTGGATTCAAACTTGGCCTGCTTGTTCTTCTCCACGTTGAGGAACTCGGCGCTGCGCAGGTGCTTGTCGCGCTCGGCGTGGTTGGTGTCGACGCTGGCGGTATTGATGGTCACGTTGACTTTGTCCTTGGACGGATCTTTTTCGTCGAAGGTGAAGCCGCCGTCGAAGTCTTTAAAGCTGCCGTACAGCCAGCTGTAACCCAGGTGCTGGATGCGGAACTCGATAAAGGCGTGCTGGCCCTGTTTGTCGATCTTGTAGTCCGCCGCCAGTGCGGAACCGGCGCTCAGCAGCAGGGCGCCTGCGGTCAGGCCCAATACGGTCTTTTTCAACATAGCAATCTCCATAAATCCAAAGGTTAATCGGCGCTGCTACCCAGCATCCGTTTCAAAGTGACATCACGATCGATAAAGTGATGTTTAAGCGCGGCCAGCCCGTGCAGTACCGAGAGCACTACCACGGCCCAGGCCAGGTAAAGGTGTATGGCGCCGGCGGTGTCGGCTTGCTCCGCCATGCCGGTCACGGTGGCGGGTACGTCGAACCAGCCGAATACGCTGATCGGTTGGCCGTCGGCGGTCGAGATCAGATAGCCGCTGATCAGAATGCCGAACAGCACGGCATACAGCGCCAGATGCGCGAGAATGGCGCTGACGCGAGTGAGGCGGCCATAGCTGGCCAGAGGCTTGGGCGGCGGCGAGACAAAGCGCCAGATCACGCGGATCACCATCACGATGAACAGCAGCGTGCCGATGCTTTTGTGGATCTCCGGCGCCTGGTGGTACCAGACGTCGTAATAGCCCAGCGTGACCATCCACAGGCCGAGGGCGAACATGCCGTACACCGTCAGCGCCACCAGCCAGTGGATCAACACTGACACATGGCCGAAACGATCGGCGGTATTTTTCCAGAGCATCCTGTTTCCTTCGATTACCGATTGGCTGGCTGCAATAATTAAACTTTAGGAAACATAAAATCAATAATAAATTTAACTATGTTACTTCTTAGAAATATTAGTCAGTGAATTTGTTTGAGATGTTCGGGGTTCATCAGATAAATCGTTGAAGATGATATGATTTCTTTCACGTGGCGATTATGCTAGTTGTTGAAAATTAGGCTTATTATCTATTAATGTCAGCTTTTGTCATTTTACGTAAACCGTTCATGGATTGCTGGGCGGGATTATTGGTTGGCAAAGGTTATGCCTATTTCTTGCGGCGAAGAGCAGGGCGGAAAGATTAAATTATTCGAACGGTTACGCTAAATCCTCTGCGGCGTGACGGCCGACTTTGCTACCATTAGCGCCAAGAGTCGGCTCTTTGTGGCCGGTTAACCCAGTGAAATAACAAGGAAACGTCATGGGCCGAACCCGAGTAACCGACAGCAGCCTGCGTTTGGCCGTCCTGTTGGCGATGTTGGTGATCATTTTGGCCGGGGTGAAAGCCGCCGCCGACATCGTGGTGCCGTTTCTACTGGCGGTATTCCTCGCCATGGTGCTGAACCCGCTGGTGACGATGCTGGAACGCCGCCGGGTGCCGCGCATCCTTGGGGTGACGCTGCTGGTGACGGCGGTGATCGTGGTCGTGATGCTGTTTATCGGCATGCTGGGCGCTTCGCTGAACGAGTTCGCCCGCTCGCTGCCGCAGTACCGCGGCATGATGATCGAGAAACTGCGCGAGCTGCAGCATTACGCCGATCGCTTCAATATCAGCCTCTCCAGCGAAGCGATGCTGCAGTATGTCGATCCCAGCGCGGCGATGAATCTGGTTACCCGCATGCTGGGGCACCTGTCTGGCGCCATGACCAACGTCTTCCTGCTGCTGATGACCGTGGTGTTTATGCTGTTTGAAGTGCAGCTGCTGCCTTATAAGCTGCAGCAGGCGTTGGATAAGCCGAACGAAGGCCTCGCCGCGATGCGGCGGGCGCTGGACGGCGTGACGCGCTATCTGGTGATTAAAACCATCATCAGCCTGGCCACCGGCGTGATCGTCTGGATCTTCCTGGCGGCGGTCGGGGTGCGCTTCGCCTTTATCTGGGGGCTGCTGGCGTTTCTGCTCAACTATATCCCCAATATCGGCTCGGTATTGGCCGCCATTCCACCGTTGATTCAGGCGCTGCTGTTCAACGGATTGGGCGATGCGCTGGTGGTGGCGGGCGGCTTTATCGCTGTCAACATGGTGATCGGCAATATCCTCGAACCGCGGGTGATGGGGCGCGGGCTGGGGTTGTCGACGCTGGTGGTGTTCCTGTCGCTGATCTTTTGGGGTTGGCTGCTCGGCCCGGTGGGCATGTTGCTGTCGGTGCCGCTGACGATCGTGGCGCGCATCGCGCTGGAGACCACCGAGGGCGGCTATCGGCTGGCGGTTATCCTGGGGGACGGCCGCCCGCCGCGCCAGCCTCCGGCGGCGCCGGAGTGAAGAAGATTTTTCCGCTGACGCCGGGCTGCGCGGCGTGTTGCAGCGCCGCTGCGTACTGATGCAGAGGGTAAATCGCTGCGGGCGGGCGCAGCGCCAACTGGCCGCGGCGCAGCAGCTGGAATAGCTGATAAAACGCCGTTTGCCACTGCGCCGGCGCCGCCTGCGCATTCCATTTACGCAGGTGGAACAGCGAAGCGCGCAGCTTTAACTCGTCCACTACGCGCCGCCAGTCCACCTGGCGCCCGCCTAAAAGACCCAGCGCCACGAAATCGCCGCCGGAGCGAACCGCTCGCGCCAGCTGCAATCCGTCTTCTCCGCCGATGCAGTCGATGGCGGCGCGGGCGCCAAAATGGGTCATTTGCGCCAACTGCGGCGCTTCGATAACGCGCCAGGCGCCGGCGGCCAGCAGCGCCTGGCGATGGGCGGCGTTGCGCACCACCACCGCCAGACGAATACCACGCAGCGCCGTCAGCTGCGCCAACAGCAGGCTAACGGCGGAGCCGCCGCCGTTGAGCAACAGCACGTCGCCGGCGTTGAGCGGCAGCCATTGCGTCAGCAACACCCAGCAGGTGAGCGGGTTGATGTAAATCTGCGCCGCGTCGTTGTCGTCGATGTCGTCCGGCACCCACACCACCCGATCCTCAGGCAGCGTGACGAAGGTTTGCCAGCTGCCGTCACCCGCTACCGCCAGCGCGCGTCGGCCGGTCGAGCGCCCGCTCTGCGGATCGACGATGACGCCTGCGCCTTCATAGCCCGGCACCTGCGGCAGGGCGATACGGTGCGCGTATTGGCCGTGAATCGGGATCAGGTCGGAAGGATTGATCGGGGCATAGCGCATCTGCAGCAGCAGCCGGCCGGGGCGCAGCGGCGGCCTGTTCACCTGCTGCAGCGTCAGCACCTGGGCGGGATCGCCGAAGCGGTTGAAGCTCAATCGGGGAAATGACGACGGCATGGGTTACAGTACGAAGAAAAAGTAGACATCCAGCGCCAGCAGCACCAGCCACAGGCAAAGATACAGCACCAGGTGCTCACGCACGTTGTTGACGATAGCCGCCAGTATTCGGTTTAACATTTCAGCCGCCAGAAGAAAGAGACCTTTGATTATAGTCCTTTTCTCGGCGTCTTTTATAGCGCGCCGCGCATGAGTGCTGGAAGAATGGCGATAAAAAAGCCTGCGTTATCGCAGGCTTGATGTCATACCGCCAGCAGCGCCAACGGCGTCGAGTTCGTTGGCGTGTTCGGCGGGTAGAAATAACGCAGCACGTTATACAGCGAGTAGAACTCCAGCCGGTTGCGCGCGTTGATCTTCTCCGTGATGTGGCGCTTGTGCACGTATACCGTATGTGAGCTGATCTGCAGCTTTTTCGCGATGCGGTAGTTGGGCATTTCCGCCATCCAATACTTCATTACCGTCAGTTCCTGCGGGCTGAACAGGGAACGCTCTTCGCCGTCATCGGCCAGCGCCAGCGGATTTTCGCGCAGCGTGCGTAAGGTGAGCGGCAGAATGCTTTTATTGAACAGAAACGCGTTATCGGCGATGCGCATTGGCGTTTCGCTGTAGGGGTAAGGCGTATCGAGATAGATAAAAAGCAGGGCAGACTGGCTGGCTTCCATAAACGCCAGCAGCTGTGCGTCCGCTTCGTTATAGCGGCACTGATTGCTGAGGTTCACCAGAATGTGGCTCGGCTGAAAGCTGGCCAACAGCGGCGTAGCGTACTCAATGCTGTGGCAGCACTTGATCGTCGTAATCCCACTATCAGCAAAGTAGCTGGCTATACCGACCCGGGTGAAGCAGCATTCGTCCACGACAAGTAGTTTCATGGTGACGTCCTTGTTGAAAGCCGATGGAGCATATCTTCTGTAAAATAGGACTTACACTGCAAGTGTTCAATTCGGAAATTCAACTGCTGAATGCAAGAAATTTCCGTTATAAGAATTTTTACTTGGTATTTAAAAGAGTTAGCAGGTTAAGAAATTGTAACCGTCAGATTTCGCTGTCCAGGGCTCGACGGGAACCAGGACAGCGACAGCCTTCGCTTAGCTAAATCGTTTCAGACCAAAGCTGGAGACGTCGACCGGCGGCGCTTTGTCCTGCGCGAACAGCGCGGCAATCTCGCCCAGTGCGCTGGCGAACTTGAAGCCGTGGCCGCTCAATCCGCTGATGACCATCAGGCGATCGCACTCCGGCAGGGTATCGATAATAAAGTCTTCGTCGGGGCTCATGTCATAGCTGCAGGCTTCGCCGTGTAAACATACGCCTACACCCGGCAAAAACTGCCGCAGGAAGGTGAAGACTTCGGTGCCGTCGCTGGCGTGGCTGCCGAAAGGTTTACGCTGCTCGGGGGCATCCATCGGCTGGCCACCGTCGTGTTTGCCCACTTTCAGGCCGTCGTTATCCGCCGGGAAGCCGTAATAGTGCGTGCCGTCTTGCGCTTCAACGGTAAAGGCCGGGAAGCGATTGTTCACGCTGTAGCGGCCATCCGCCTGATGCCAGGAGAATACCTTGCGCAATGGCGCAACCGGCAGCTGCGGCACCAGCGCTTTCACCCAGGTGCCGGCGGTGACCACCGCTTTTCGCGCCGTGAAACGCCCTTCGCCGGTGACGACTTCAACGCCGCCATCGATAGGTTCCACCGCGCTGACCGGGCAGTTGAACAACTGGCTGCAGCCGGCCTCTTTCGCCAGCTTGATCAGGCTGGCCACCGCCAGTTCGGAACGCAGGAAGCCGGCGTCCGGCTCGAAAACGCCGACGTAACCTTCCGGCGTGCGGAATTCCGGCCAGCGTTGAGCAATCTGTTCGGCGCTGAGGGTTTGTGCGTTCAGGCGGAATTTTTGCGCGCTGAGCTGCGCATTGCGAATGAATTCGGAGTGCTGCGGCCCCAGGTTGAGTACGCCGCACGACTGGAACAGTTCCTCGCCGGATTGCTGAATCAGCGCATTCCACAACGCCTGCGCGCGCAGCACCAGCGGCACGTACTTTTCACCTTCGCCGTAAGCGTGACGGATGATGCGGGTATCGCCGTGATGGCTGCCGTTGCGGTGCGGGGGAATGGCGCTGTCGATCATCAGCACTTTCAAGCCGGCGCGGGTTGCGTAATACCCTGCCGCTGCGCCGACTGAACCGCTGCCCACCACAATCAAATCATATTCCACGTGCCCACCCTCTCTGATAGCGATTTCTTATCGCACCATGATAAAAGGTTGGCGGGCGCAATGCACTGATTGAACGGCGAAAGGCAAAGAAAAAGGCGCCGGGAATGGGGCGCGGCGCCTTAGGGGTTAGGGGACGATGAATCAATGTTTTCTGCGATCAAGATCCTGATAATCCGTAGCTTCAATCTTGGCGATGCCGGCCTCTAAGATATTGATTAATTGACGGGCGACATCTGTGGTCAGCCAAAGCGTTCTGTCTACTTGGGCTTCTTCGGGCGTTTGGTCTAGTGAAGACAGGTAATGAAGGCGTATCATCATGGCGTCGTAAACGTCGACAGTACTGATATCCCAACCGACAAGCGGGTGCGTCTGAATTACTTCATCATTTCTGTCCATAAAGACCCCTTATTGAGTAGTAACTACCGTGAGTGACTAACGAGGATCAATGCGGCTCATCATCATGAGAGCAATTACAGTATACGCATCCGCTTTCATCGGTGGAGGGGGTTGTCACCAAAATTTGCAAAATAAATATTTATTTGAGCAATTATTCTACAAATTTGTATGTGTTGCAGTGGGTGAGTACAGCGCGGCGCGTTATTCCGCGTCGGCAGGTGGCGATGCACCATACAGACATTTTTCCAGCTCTTCGGCCAAATGGGCGAAATGCTTTTGCGTTTCGGCGTCGCGATTCTGGCTGTGCGATTCCAGCTTCAGGCTGTGGATCAGCCGCTGGTTGGCTTTGTCATCCAGGCTGAAGGCCAGATAAGAGAAAGCCACTTCCAGTACGTTCAAGCGCCTTTTCTGATCGGCAATCAACGCCAGCAGTTCGCCAAACGTCATTGCGTCTTCGGATTTCACCTTGTCCGGGGCCATGCTTACTCCTTTGCGTTAAATACAGCGCTGAGGCGGATTTTGTTCCAGAGTAAGGGTAAGCGATGAATGGGCTGGGCGCCAGAAACAAAAAAGCCGGAGAGCGACCCCCGGCAAAAACAGCATTGCAGTGTTATTCTGCGCTGAACCACTCGTCCGCGCTTTCCCAGGTTTCCTGAAGGATTTCCTCGATCAGATCCCGGTCGGTTTTGGCGCCCCCCAGCACGGAGAGCCCGTTGGCGCCGGCATAACGTACGTGCACGACGGCGTCTGGAAACTGGCGATTGACCCGTTTGCCCAGTTCACCGGTCAGCGCCTCAATGGCGCCCGACGGCAGCGGCCGGGTTTTATCTATAGTGACTTCAACACGCATAATTGCCCCCGAAGCGATTTACTGTTTATTTATACAGTTAACCGAGTGCGGGAGCAAGAGGGCGAAGAAAAAATATCAGTCTTTCAGCGACCAGTTCAGGGTTTCACCGGCCAGGAAGGGGATCACGGATTCATTGCCCAGGGCGATCTCTTCCGGCTGGGTGGTCGACACGCGCTGCAGCTCGATGAAGTCTTCGTTGAGCGGCAGGCCATAGAAACGCGGGCCGTTGAGCGAGCAGAAGGCCTCAAAGTGCTCCAGCGCGCCGAGCTGTTCGAACACCGCGGCGTAAGCCGGGATGGCATTCGGCGCGTTGAAACAGCCGGCGCAGCCGCAGCTGGACTCTTTGCGATGCTTGAGGTGCGGCGCGGAGTCGGTACCGAGGAAGAAACGATCCGAGCCGCTGGCGACCGCCTGACGCAGCGCTTCCTGATGGACATTGCGCTTGAGGATCGGCAGGCAGAACAGGTGTGGGCGAATGCCGCCGACCAGCATGTGGTTGCGGTTGAACATCAGGTGCTGCGGCGTGATGGTGGCGCCGAGGAAACGATTGCCTGCCTGCACATATTGCGCCGCTTCTTTGGTGGTGATGTGCTCGAAGACGATCTTCAGCTCCGGGAACTGCTGGCGGATCGGTTCCATCACCTGCTCGATAAAGCGCGCCTCGCGGTCGAAGATATCGACGGCAGGGTCGGTCACTTCGCCGTGGATCAGCAAAGGCATGCCGATTTTTTGCATCTGTTCGAACAGCGGGTAAATGCCGGTCACGTCGCTGACGCCGTGGCTGGAGTTGGTGGTGGCGTTGGCCGGATACAGCTTGGCGGCAGTAAACACCCCTTGCTCAAAGCCGTTGACCAGTTCACTGGCCGCCAGGGAGTTGGTCAGATAGCAGGTCATCAGCGGAGTGAAGTTGTGACCCTGCGGGACCGCCGCCAGAATGCGATCGCGGTAGGCGCGCGCGGCGGCCACGGTCGTTACGGGCGGAACCAGGTTCGGCATCACGATCGCCCGGCCAAATACCTGGCTGGTATAGGGCACCACCGTTTTCAGCATCTCGTCGTCACGCAGGTGGATATGCCAGTCGTCTGGGCGGCGGATTTTCAGAACTTGAGGTTGTGCGGTCATCTAGCTAGGCTCCGGCGGTCAAATACGTCTAATGAAAAGCGAATAATGGGTTTATTCACGCCGGGGTGTAAGGATAAGCGGAAAGCGCCTGAGATGCATCTGTTTGTTGGCGACAAGTTGAAATCAATAGCGCGGCGGGCGCATAGTAACAGGGATTTCAACGATGCCGACGCCAATACCGTCGACCTTCATCAAGTGGAAAGAGAGAAAGCAATGGAAGTACGCGTTATCGCCACCCTGCAAGCGAAAGCGGGATTTGAAGACGCCGTCAGCGAAGCGGTGCACGACATTCTCGAGCCGAGCCGCCAGGAGTTGGGCAACCTGCAATATGATTTGCATCGCGATCTGGAAAAGCCGGGCGTTTTCGTGTTCTTTGAGCGTTGGGCCAGCAGCGAAGCGCTGGATAAGCATAATGAGACGGCGCATTTTCAGCAGTTCGTCAGCCGGCTTGACGGCAAGTTGGATGTTTTAGACATCAAAAAACTGAAAAAGATAGCCTGAGCCTTTTTGCAGGCAAGAAAAAACCCGCCGATGGCGGGTTTTTTTAGAGCTGCAGATTAACTTATTCGTTAACCGGCTGCGGCTTGGTGGCCGGCGCGGTGGCCTGGCTCACCGCCGAATGGCCGCCTGCCGAGCCTTTGCCTTCAAAGTTGAAGGAAGGGCGCTGCCAGTCGCTGTGCTTGCGTTCTTCCGGCACGTAGGCCGGCGCAGGCGCTTTGGTCATCGGCGCAGTGGCGATGTGTTTGTACAGTACGTCCTGCACGGCTTTCACCGGTGCCGGCTGCTGAGCAACCACTGGCGCAGGTTCTGCGGCGATTGGTGCCGGGGCTTTTTCGACCGGAGCGGCTTCCACGGCGGCTGGCGAAGGCGCTGCTTCTGCCACTGGCGTTTCTTCCGCTTGCGCAGCTTCTGCCGGCGCAGCGTCGACCACAGGCTCGTCTTCCACCGGCTTGGCTTCAACCACAGGTTCTGCCGCAACGGTTTCAGCTACCGGCTCGGCTTCCACTGCCGGGGCAGTCTCTTCCGCTTTCGGTTCTTCAACTGCGGCAGGTGCCGGCGCGGCTTCCACCGGCGCCGGGGTTTCCTCGGCCGGGGTGGCAACGACAGGCGCTACGGCTGCAGCTTCTTCCGTTACGGTAACGGCCGCAGTTTCAACGGCGGCTTCTGGTGCCGGCTCGTTGACGCTGGCCGCAGCCTGAGTTTCTTCCACGGCAACGCTGTGCTGTTCAACCGCTGCGGCGACAACCGGTGCCGCTGCCTGTTCTACTTCTACGGCTTCGGCCTGCACTTCGGCTTCTTCAACCTGAGCAACCGGGTAGCTTACCCAGACTTTGCCCGATGCCATTTCCGGCGAAGCGAACGCGCCCGCCAGCGGCATTGGGGACTGCAGCGGGTAACGCTCATCGCGGTAACGACGGCGACGCTGGCCGCTGACGCGCAGGTGACGCGGTGAACGACGGGAACGGCGCGGCATGCCTTCGCCGTTGCCACGGTTTTCGCCCTGGGCATCGTCTTCCGGCTGAGCGGCAACGGTTTCCGGCAGCAGCTTGACGCTGTCGTCGGCGGTCGGCTGCGCGACTTCGGCTTTCGCTACCGGCGCTTTCGGCGCCAACAGCTCTTCCGCTGCACGCTGCAGTTCTTCTTCCGCAGACAGGATACGCACTTTCTGCGACAGAGGGCGGCGCTGGCGGCGCTGCATGTTCTGCTGCTGGCGTTCTTCCTGCTTTTCGTCGGTGCTCTCGACCGCTTCAACGCTTTCCAGCGCTTTCACTTCCTGCTGAGCCTGACGTTTTTCTTCCTGACGACGACGCTGGCGTTCAGCACGCTGCTCACGGCGTTGCTGCTGATCTTCGCGCGGCGCTTTAGCGCTTTCTTCCGAAGCGGATTCCTCCGCTACCGGCGCGTTCTGCTGCTGGTTGCGGCGGTTACGGCGCTGTTCATCGCGGGATTCACGCGATTCACGGCCTTCGCGGTTCTCACGCGGCTCACGGTTGTCGCGCTCGCGATTGTCACGGCCTTCACCGCGCTCTTTACGCTCGCCGCGTTCCGGACGGTCGCCACGCTCACCGCGCTCTTTACGGCCGGTGCCTTGGCGACGCTGACCGCGACGATCCTGACGACGGTTTTCACCGTTGCCTTCCGCCTTCGGCGTTTCGGCCGGTTTGGTTTCTTCGACGGCAGGTTGTTCCTCACCGGCGAACAGGCTCTTCAGACCACCGAACAGGCGGCCCAGGAAGCCCGGCTTGGCGGCGGCCGGCGCTGCGGCTTTAGCTTTGGCGGCGGCAGCGGCAGGCTTGGCCACGGCGGCAGGTTCTTCAGCCGGCGGTGGCGCATCGGCGGACAGGGAGAAGGAAGCCAGGGCCGGTTGCTCCGGACGCTTGCGTTCCATCGGCGCGTCTTCCAGCGGGCGCTCCATGTCTTCTTCGTGCAGCTTCGGCAGCAGGTAGCTGAGGGTAGAGGTTTCCTCGCCCTTGCGCACGCGCAGCACCGAGTAGTGCGGGGTTTGCATTTCATCGTTAGGCACGATGACGGCTTTCACGCCACCCTGACGTTTTTCGATCGCGCTGACGGATTCGCGCTTTTCGTTCAGCAGGTACGAAGCAACCTGAACCGGCACGATAGCGTGAACTTCTTTGGTGTTTTCCTTCAGCGCTTCTTCTTCGATCAGGCGCAGGATGGACAGCGCCAGCGATTCGTTGTCGCGAATGGTGCCGGTGCCGTTACAGCGTGGGCACACGTGGTGGCTGGATTCGCCCAGCGACGGGCTGAGGCGCTGACGGGACATTTCCAGCAGGCCGAAACGGGAAATGCGGCCGATCTGGATGCGCGCGCGGTCTTGGCGCACGGCATCGCGCAGGCGGTTTTCCACTTCGCGCTGGTGGCGAACCGGCGTCATGTCGATGAAGTCGATGACGATCAGGCCGCCAAGGTCACGCAGGCGCAGCTGGCGAGCGATCTCGTCCGCCGCTTCCAGGTTGGTGTTGAACGCCGTCTCTTCGATGTCGCCGCCGCGGGTGGCGCGGGCGGAGTTGATGTCGATGGCGGTCAGCGCTTCGGTGCTGTCGATGACGATCGAGCCGCCGGACGGCAGGCGCACTTCACGCTGGAAGGCGGATTCGATCTGCGATTCGATCTGGTAGTGGCTGAACAGAGGGATTTCACCGCTGTACAGTTTGATTTTGCTGCTGAAATCCGGGCGGCCCAGCGCAGCGATGTGCTCTTTGGCCAGATCGAGAATTTTCGGGTTGTCGATCAGGATTTCGCCGATGTCCGGGCGCAGGTAATCGCGGAAGGCGCGCACGATAACGTTGCTTTCCTGGTGGATCAGGAACGGCGCGGGGCGGCCTTCGGCGGCTTTTTTAATCGCTTCCCAGTGCTTCAGGCGGAAGGAGAGATCCCACTGCAGCGCGTCGGCGGATTTGCCTACGCCCGCGGTGCGAACGATCAGACCCATGCCGTCCGGCAGTTGCAGCGAGGAGAGCGCTTCTTTCAGCTCGGTGCGATCGTCACCCTCGATGCGGCGGGAAATACCGCCGGCGCGCGGGTTGTTCGGCATCAGCACCAGATAACTGCCCGCGAGACTGATGAAGGTGGTCAAGGCGGCGCCTTTGTTGCCACGTTCTTCTTTGTCTACCTGAACGATGACTTCCTGGCCTTCGCGCAGCACATCTTTGATGTTCGGGCGGCCATGGGAGGAGTAATTGCTAGGGAAGTATTCGCGGGCGATTTCTTTAAGAGGGAGGAAACCATGTCGTTCTGCGCCGTAGTCCACGAACGCTGCTTCAAGACTTGGTTCAATGCGGGTGATTTTGCCTTTGTAAATATTCGCTTTTTTCTGCTCATGACCCGGACTTTCGATATCCAAATCATACAGCCGCTGTCCATCTACGAGGGCAACACGCAACTCTTCCTGCTGAGTTGCGTTAATCAACATTCTTTTCATCTTAACTTACTCGTTATTTTTACATTATCGACAAAGCTGCGGGCAAAATAACCTCATGGCCGGAGTTAAACCGAAAGCCCCGTGTCTTCTCGCAAAGCCGTCAACCTCACGGTTGTCGCCTGCATAGGGGCGCATTATCTCGGTAAGCCTGCTTTTCTTTGTGAAAGACAGCACTTTTACTAGGGGAATAGCCTCTGATTTACGTCGACAGATCTGATTCCATTTGCCGGCCAAGCTGCAACCCGCAGCCCGCTAATTGTTTGATTTCGCATTACGTCTTACGCCATTGCTGCGTTTTTGCGCGATCAGACAAATTTTATAATTCCACCGTTTTCCCTGTTTAACGAGAATCAACGCGGAAAGTGACTGCATTATTCCACTGCTGATGCCGTTATAGCAAGGTGACTTTTCCTTAACTGCGGAAGAAATCGCAAACGTTCAAACCGGCTTGCTGCCTTATTGTCCGCTGGGGTTTCGCCCACCGTCAGAGAGACAGTTAAGCACAGAAAAAGATGTGGCGCTATTCACGCGCTCTATTTAGAATCCCGCACCATGAAAACGAACAATCCAGCAGTACAATTCATCACGATTTCCGACGACGAAGCCGGTCAGAGAATCGACAACTTTCTGCTCGCTCGCCTGAAAGGCGTGCCGAAGAGCATGATTTACCGCATCGTGCGCAAAGGCGAGGTGCGGGTCAATAAAGGGCGCATCAAGGTCGAATACAAATTGGCGGCCGGCGACGTGGTGCGCGTGCCGCCGGTGCGGGTGGCCGAGCGCGAAGAGACGCCGGTGTCGGCCAAGCTGGATAAGGTAGCCGCGCTGGCCGATTGCATTCTGTATGAAGACGACCACCTGCTGATCCTCAACAAGCCTTCCGGCACCGCGGTGCACGGCGGCAGCGGCCTGAGCTTCGGCGTGATCGAAGGGCTGCGCGCGCTGCGCCCGGAAGCCCGCTTCCTCGAGCTGGTGCACCGTCTGGATCGCGATACCTCCGGCGTGCTGCTGGTGGCCAAGAAGCGCTCCGCGCTGCGCTCGCTGCATGAACAGCTGCGGCTGAAGGGCATGCAGAAGAATTATCTGGCGCTGGTGCGCGGCCAGTGGCAATCCCACTGCAAGGCCGTACAGGCGCCGCTGCTGAAAAACATTCTGCAAAGCGGTGAGCGCATCGTGCGCGTCAGCAGCGAAGGCAAGCCTTCGGAAACCCGCTTCAAGGTGGAAGAGCGTTACGAATTCGCCACCCTGGTGAAGGCCAGCCCGATCACCGGGCGCACTCACCAGATCCGCGTGCACACGCTGCATGCCGGGCATCCGATCGCCTTTGACGATCGCTATGGCGACCGCGAGTTCGATCGCCAGCTGGCGGGTACTGGCCTGAAGCGGTTGTTCCTGCACGCCGCGGCGCTGCGCTTCGAGCATCCGGCCACCGGCGAAACGATGCGCATCGAAGCGCCGATGGACCAAGAGCTGCGCCACTGCCTGCAGGTGCTGCGCCGGCAGGTGGCCAAGTAATCCGCGTCAGACCAGCGGGTTGATGCCTTCAGCCCGCAACATGTCCAACAGCGCGATCAACGGCAGGCCGATCAGGGCGTTCGGGTCCCGGCCTTCCAACCTGTCGAACAGCGCGATCCCCAATCCCTCGCTCTTGAAACTGCCCGCGCAGTTCAGCGGTTGCTCCAGACGTATATAGGCGGCGATCTCCGCTTCGCTCAACGCGCGAAAATGCACGTGGAACGGCTCACACAGGGCCTGCAGCTGCTTGCTGCGGCCGTTGTACAGCGCCAGGCCGGTATAGAAGGTCACGGCCTGGCCGCTGGCCTGACGCAGCTGCGCCCGGGCGTTTTCCTCGGTATGGGGCTTGCCGGTGATGTTGCCATCGATCACGCAGACCTGATCGGAGCCGATGATCAGATGCTCGGGATAGGCGAGGGCCAGCGCCTGAGCCTTCGCCGCCGCCAGGCGCAGCACCAGCGCTTCGGCGCTTTCGCCCGGCAGTGGGGTTTCATCCACCTCGGGTGCGGCGCAGTCGAAGGGCAGCCGTAACTTCTCCAGCAGCATTTTTCGATAGGGTGAGGTGGAGGCTAAAAGCAATCTCTGCATAATTTTTTTCGCAAACCGTAGCGTAAATGGGTATGGCATTTTAAACTGTCGGCCGCTGTGGAAGCGAATATTGGTGAAAGGAGCCGTTTTACGGCCTTTTTCTTTGACTCTATGTCGTTACAAAGTTAATATGCGCGCCCTATGCAAAAGGTAAAATTACCCTTGACCATTGATGCGGTACGTACCGCTCAGAAACGCCTGGACTATGCTGGTGTCTATGCGCCTGAGCAGGTTACTCGTGTTGCCGACTCCGTGGTCAGTGTGGACAGTGATGTCGAGGTGTCGTTGTCGTTCAATATCGACAATCAACGCCTCGCGGTGATAACAGGGCATGCGGACGTCACGGTAACGTTGATGTGCCAACGCTGTGGAGTCCCGTTCGAACATCAGGTTCACACAACATATTGTTTTAGCCCGGTCGTCAATGATGAGCAGGCTGAGGCATTACCGGAAGCGTACGAACCGATCGAAGTTGACGAGTTTGGCGAAGTCGATCTGTTGGCGATGATTGAAGACGAAATTATTCTTTCACTGCCTGTCGTTCCGGTACATGAATCTGAACACTGTGAAGTGTCCGAAGCGGACATGGTATTTGGCCAACTGCCTCCCGAGGCGGAGAAACCGAATCCGTTTGCCGTATTAGCCAGTTTAAAGCGTAAGTAATTGAGGAGTAAGGTCCATGGCCGTACAACAGAATAAACCAACCCGTTCCAAGCGTGGCATGCGTCGTTCTCACGATGCTCTGACCACGACTACTCTGTCTGTAGACAAAGTATCCGGTGAAACTCACCGTCGTCACCACATCACTGCCGACGGTTTCTACCGCGGTCGCAAGGTTATCGGCTAAGTAGCGATACCTTGACTCGTCTAACCCTGGCGTTAGATGCAATGGGCGGGGACTTCGGTCCCTGCGTCACAGTGCCTGCTTCGTTGCAGGCACTGGCCTCTAATTTACAGCTTCATCTCCTGCTGGTCGGCAATCCCGACGTCATCTCCCCTTTGCTTGCCCACGCCGATCCGGTTCTTCTGGAGCGTCTGCAAGTCGTGCCCGCCGAGTCCGTGATCGCCGGCGACGCCAAACCTTCACAAGCGATACGCGCCAGCCGCGGCACGTCGATGCGCATTGCGCTCGAGCAGCTCAGCAGCGGTAAAGCGCAGGGCTGCGTCAGCGCCGGCAATACCGGTGCGCTGATGGGATTGGCGAAGCTGTTGGTCAAGCCGCTGGAAGGCATCGAGCGCCCGGCGCTGATGACGGCGATCCCGAATCAGCAACGCAGTAAAACCGTGGTGCTGGATTTGGGCGCCAACGTCGAGTGCGACAGCACCATGCTAGTGCAGTTTGCCGTGATGGGCGCGGTGATGGCGGAAGAGGTGATCGGCATTGCGCAACCGCGGGTGGCGCTGCTGAATATTGGCGAAGAAGAGACCAAAGGCCTGGATAATATCCGCGAAGCGGCCGCTGTGCTAAAAAATACTCCGGCAATCAACTATATTGGTTACCTGGAAGGAAACGAGCTGCTCACCGGCAAGACCGACGTGTTGGTGTGCGATGGCTTCGTGGGCAACGTCACCCTGAAAACCATGGAAGGGGTGGTCAGGGTGTTCTTATCGCTGCTGAAATCGTCCGGCGACGGCAACAAGCGAGCGTGGTGGCTGAAATTGTTGGGCCGTTGGTTGCAAAAACGGGTGGTTAAGCGGTTCGGCCACCTGAACCCCGACCAGTATAATGGCGCATGTCTGTTAGGATTGCGCAGCACCGTAGTCAAGAGCCACGGCGCTGCGAACCCTCACGCGTTTGCAGTCGCAATCGAACAGGCTGTGCAGGCGGTGCAGCGGCAAGTCCCGGAAAGGATTGCTGCGCGCCTTGAGGCTGTATTACCTAAGAGTGACTGATCGTACATGTATACAAAGATTCTCGGTACGGGGAGTTATTTGCCCGTACAAGTGCGCACCAATGCTGATTTGGAAAAAATGGTGGATACATCTGACGAATGGATCGTCACGCGTACCGGTATCCGCGAACGTCGCATCGCCGCTGCGGATGAAACCGTCGCGACGATGAGCTTCCAGGCCGCTGAGAAAGCGCTGGAAATGGCAGGTGTGGCTAAAGAAGACATTGGGCTGATCGTCGTGGCGACCACCACGACCACTCACGCGTTCCCGAGCGCGGCGTGCCTGGTGCAGCAAATGCTGGGCATCAAAGACTGCGCGGCGTTCGATCTGGCTGCGGCCTGTGCCGGCTTTACTTACGCGCTCAGCGTGGCCGATCAGTACGTGAAGAACGGCGCGGTCAAACATGCGCTGGTTATCGGCGCGGACGTCTTGTCGCGCACGCTGGATCCTGAAGATCGCGGCACCATCATTCTGTTTGGCGATGGCGCAGGGGCGGTGGTGCTGGGGGCTTCTGAAGCGCCGGGCATTCTGTCTACCCATCTGCATGCCGACGGCAGCTACGGCAACCTGCTGACGCTGCCGTACAAGGATCGCCAGAATCAAGACAAGCCGGCCTATGTCACCATGGCGGGCAACGAAGTCTTCAAGGTTGCGGTTACCGAGCTGGCGCGCATCGTCGACGAGACGCTGCAGGCCAACAACATGGACCGCAGCGAGCTGGATTGGCTGGTGCCGCACCAGGCCAACCTGCGCATCATCAGCGCAACGGCGAAAAAACTGGGCATGGGGATGGACAAAGTGGTGGTGACGCTCGATCGTCACGGCAACACCTCTGCCGCCTCGGTGCCTTCCGCACTGGACGAAGCGGTGCGCGACGGGCGAATTCAGCGTGGCCAACTGGTGCTGCTGGAGGCCTTCGGCGGCGGCTTTACCTGGGGCTCGGCGCTGGTTCGTTTCTGATTTGGACAGGAAGAAAAAATGACGCAATTTGCTTTTGTTTTCCCGGGCCAGGGGTCGCAGACCGTTGGCATGCTGGCCGAGTTGGCCGCACAGTTCCCGATCGTCGAGGAGACCTTCGGCGAGGCGTCTTCCGCCCTGGGTTACGACCTGTGGCAGCTGGTGCAGCAAGGCCCGGCGGAAGAGCTGAACAAAACCTGGCAGACCCAACCGGCTCTGCTGGCCGCCTCGGTGGCGATTTTCCGCGTTTGGCAACAGCAGGGCGGTAAAGCGCCGGCGCTGATGGCGGGCCACAGCCTGGGCGAATACTCGGCGCTGGTCTGCGCCGGCGTGCTGGACTTCAAGGCGGCGATCCGTCTGGTTGAGCTGCGCGGCAAGCTGATGCAGGAAGCGGTGCCGGAAGGCACCGGCGCGATGTACGCCATCATCGGTCTGGACAACGACGCGATCGCCAAGGCGTGTGAAGAGTCTGCGCAGGGGCAGGTGGTTTCTCCGGTCAACTTCAACTCGCCGGGCCAGGTGGTCATCGCCGGCAACAAAGAAGCGGTTGAGCGCGCAGGCGCCGCCTGCAAAGCCGCAGGCGCCAAGCGCGCGCTGCCGCTGCCGGTGAGCGTGCCTTCGCACTGTGCGCTGATGAAACCGGCCGCCGACAAGCTGGCCGTGGCGCTGCAGGACATCACCTTCAACGCGCCGCAGGTGCCGGTGGTGAACAACGTCGACGTGCGCACCGAAAACGATCCGGAAGCGATCCGCAGCGCGCTGGTGCGTCAGCTGTACAGCCCGGTGCGTTGGACCGAGAGCGTAGAATTTATCGCAGCACAGGGAGTGACGTCGCTGCTGGAAGTGGGGCCGGGCAAAGTGCTGACCGGTCTGACTAAACGTATTGTTGACACCCTGACGGCTGCGGCGGTGAACGACACCGCCAGCCTGTCGGCGGCGCTTGAACAATAAAGAGGAAAATGATGAGCTTCGAAGGTAAAATCGTTCTGGTCACCGGCGCGAGCCGCGGTATTGGCCGAGCTATTGCAGAAACGTTTGTGGCACGCGGCGCCAAAGTGATCGGCACCGCGACCAGCGAGAGCGGCGCTGAAGCGATCAGCAGCTACCTGGGCGCAAACGGCAAAGGGTTTATGTTGAACGTTGTTGATGCGCAATCTATCGACAGCGTGCTGGCATCGATTCGCGCCGAATTTGGCGAAATCGACATTTTAGTGAATAATGCCGGCATCACGCGTGATAACCTGCTGATGCGTATGAAGGATGATGAGTGGGAGGATATCCTCGACACCAACCTGACTTCCGTATTCCGCCTGTCAAAAGCGGTAATGCGCGCTATGATGAAAAAGCGGTTTGGCCGTATCATCACCATCGGTTCCGTTGTCGGCACCATGGGGAACGCAGGGCAGGCGAACTACGCGGCGGCTAAAGCCGGTCTGATTGGTTTTAGCAAATCTTTGGCACGTGAAGTTGCTTCGCGTGGCATTACGGTCAACGTCGTGGCACCTGGCTTTATTGAGACGGACATGACACGGGCGTTGACAGATGATCAACGCGCAGGCATTTTGTCATCAGTTCCAGCCAACCGGCTGGGCGATGCTAAAGAAATCGCCAGCGCTGTTGCATTTTTGGCCTCTGATGAGGCCGGCTATATCACCGGTGAAACGCTACATGTCAATGGCGGCATGTACATGATTTAAAAAATGTGAAAACCATTTGCGTTATTTGAGGCAAAAACCGCAAAATAGCGTAAAATCGTGGTTTGACCAGCCGGGATTTAGTTGCATCTTTTTCAGCATTTTATACACTACGAAAACCATCGCGAAAGCGAGTTTTGATAGGAAATTTAAGAGTATGAGCACTATCGAAGAACGCGTTAAGAAAATCATTGTTGAGCAACTGGGTGTTAAACAGGAAGAAGTTTTGAACAACGCTTCTTTCGTTGAAGATCTGGGCGCTGATTCTCTTGACACCGTTGAGCTGGTAATGGCACTGGAAGAAGAATTCGACACCGAGATTCCAGACGAAGAAGCTGAGAAGATCACTACTGTTCAGGCAGCTATTGATTTCATCAACGCTAGCCAGCAGTAAGAGAACATATCTAGGCGGTCGCTCGACCGCCTAAGTTTTTTCTATCCCTAGTGTCATATTTTTCCCTCCCTGGAGGACAAACGTGTCTAAGCGTCGAGTAGTTGTGACCGGACTGGGCATGTTGTCTCCTGTCGGCAATACGGTAGAGTCCACGTGGAACGCTCTTCTTGCCGGTCAGAGTGGCATCAGCCTGATCGACCATTTCGATACCACTGCCTATGCGACCAAGTTTGCTGGCCTGGTAAAGAATTTTAATTCCGAGGATTTCATCTCGCGCAAAGATGCGCGCAAGATGGACGCCTTTATCCAGTACGGTATCGCTGCCGGCATGCAAGCCATGCAGGATGCAGGCCTGGACATCACCGAGGCTAACGCCAGCCGCATTGGAGCCGCGATCGGTTCCGGCATCGGCGGCCTGGGTTTGATCGAAGAAAACCACAGTTCACTGGTTAACGGTGGCCCACGGAAAATCAGTCCGTTCTTCGTGCCATCCACCATCGTGAATATGATTGCCGGTCACCTGACAATCATGTACGGCATGCGTGGCCCAAGCATTTCCATCGCCACCGCCTGTACTTCAGGTGTGCACAACATCGGCCATGCGGCGCGTATCATTGCCTACAATGACGCGGACGTGATGCTGGCCGGTGGGGCAGAGAAAGCCAGCACCCCATTGGGCGTCGGCGGCTTTGGCGCAGCGCGCGCCCTGTCCACTCGTAATGACAACCCGCAGGCGGCGAGCCGTCCGTGGGATAAAGACCGCGACGGTTTTGTGCTGGGCGACGGCGCCGGCATGATGGTGCTGGAAGAGTACGAGCACGCGAAAAAGCGCGGCGCGAAAATCTACGCCGAAGTGGTGGGCTTTGGGATGAGCAGCGATGCTTATCACATGACGTCGCCACCGGAAAACGGCGCAGGCGCTGCGCTGGCGATGGAAAATGCCCTGCTTGACGCCGGTGTGACCCCGTCACAAATCGGCTACATCAACGCGCACGGCACCTCTACGCCGGCGGGCGACCAGGCGGAAGCGCAGGCGGTGAAATCCGTCTTCGGCGCCGATGCAGAACGCGTGCTGGTGAGCTCGACCAAATCGATGACTGGCCACCTGTTGGGTGCGGCAGGCGCGATCGAGTCTATCTTCACCGTGCTGGCGCTGCGCGATCAGGCGGTACCGCCAACCATCAACCTGGATAACCCGGATGAAGGTTGCGATCTGGACTTCGTGCCTCACGAAGCGCGCCAGGTCAGCGATATGGAGTTCAGCCTGTGTAACTCCTTCGGCTTCGGCGGCACCAATGGCTCGCTGATCTTCCGCCGAGTGTAACTCGCGCTGTGGATAGCTGATGAAAAGCCCGGTTTTTTAACCGGGCTTTTTTACGCCTATCGTCTGGACACCAACAGGGCTGCGTATCGCCTCGTCGCCTGCTATTCTGCGAGCGTAATGAAATCACCCGGCAACAGGAGGAAGCATGTACTGGATTAACGGACAACGCCACGATGCGCTGGCGCCGAGCGATCGCGGCCTGCAGTTCGGCGATGGCTGCTTTACTACTGCCCGGGTTATCGATGGTAAAATCGAGCTGCTGCCCTGGCATCTGGAGCGGCTGCAGCAAGCGGCGCAGCGGCTGATGCTGCCCGCCACCGATTGGCTGGCTTTCGAGCGGGAGATGGCGCTGGCGGCCGAATCAATTCCGCTCGGCGTGGTCAAAGCGATACTGACGCGCGGCAGCGGCGGGCGGGGTTACAGCCCGACGGGGTGCGAAAACCCGACGCGTATCGTGGCCCGCAGCAGCTACCCTGCGCACTATTTGCAGTGGCGCGAGCAGGGCATCACGCTTGCGCTCAGCCCGGTGGCGCTGGCGCGCAATCCGTTGCTGGCGGGGTTGAAGCATTTGAACCGCCTGGAGCAGGTGCTGATCCGCGCGCATCTTGACCAGACGGCCGCCGACGAGGCGCTGGTGCTTGACACTGCCGGTATGCTGGTGGAATGCTGTGCGGCTAATTTGTTCTGGCGTAAGGGAAAAGCGGTATTTACCCCGGATCTGAGCCAGGCAGGCGTCGCGGGCCTGATGCGGCGGCGGGTGATCGCGCTGCTGGCGGGCTCGGAATACCGTCTGCACTGCGTCAGTGAACCGCTGGAGACGCTGGCCGATGCCGACGAAGTCCTGGTGAGCAATGCGCTGATGCCGCTGCTGCCGGTAAACGCTGCGCAATCATGGCGCTATGCTTCGCGCCAGCTGTATGATTTTTTGCGTCCACACTGTTAACCATGGCTGATTGATGAAGAAAAGAAAGCTGAAGGTCCTGTCTATTATTGTTGTTCTGGTATTGGCGCTGCTGTTTTGGGGCTACCAGAAGATCGAACGCTTTGCCGATACGCCACTGGCTATCCAACAAGAAACCATCTTCAAACTGCCGGCCGGCACCGGTCGGGTAGCGCTGGAAGGGCTATTGGTGCGCGATAAGCTGGTGCGCAACGGCCGCTGGTTCCAGTGGCTGCTGAAGCTGGAGCCGGAGCTGGCGGAGTTTAAAGCCGGCACCTACCGGTTCACGCCGGGCATGACGGTGCGCCAGATGCTGAAACTGTTGGCCAGCGGCAAAGAGGCGCAGTTCACCGCACGCTTTATCGAAGGCTCACGCCTGCGTGACTGGCAGCAGGTGCTGCAGCAGTCCAAATACCTGAAACACACCCTGGCGGGCAAGAGCGAAGCGGAGATTGCCGCCGCGCTCGGCATTCCTGCGGGAGAAACGCCGGAAGGGCATTTGTACCCGGATACCTATCAGTATACCGCCGGCATGAGCGACATCGCGCTGCTCAAACGCGCACACGTGCGCATGAACAAAGCGCTGCAGGCCGCCTGGGCCGGCCGCGACACCAGCCTGCCGTATAAAACGCCGGAAGAGCTGCTGACCATGGCCTCGATCGTCGAGAAAGAGACCGCGGTGCCGGAAGAACGCAGCAAGGTGGCGTCAGTGTTCGTCAACCGCTTGCGCATCGGCATGCGCCTGCAGACCGATCCGACGGTGATCTACGGCATGGGCGAAAGCTATAATGGCAACATCACGCGCAAGGATCTGGAGACGCCGACACCGTACAACACCTATGTGATCGCCGGCCTGCCGCCAACGCCGATCGCCATGCCGGGTGAGGCCTCGTTGCAGGCGGCCGCCAATCCGGCCAAAACGCCTTATCTCTATTTTGTCGCCGACGGCAAGGGTGGGCATACCTTCACCACCAATCTGGCGAGCCATAACCAGGCGGTGCGCGTGTACCGTCAGGCGTTAAAGGAAAAGAATGAAAAGTAAATTCGTTGTTATCGAAGGGCTGGAAGGCGCGGGTAAAACCACCGCGCGCGATACGGTGGTCAATGTGCTGCGCGAACACGGCGTCAGCGACATCGTCTTCACCCGCGAGCCGGGCGGCACGCCGCTGGCGGAGAAGCTGCGCGATCTGTTCAAGCGCGGCATCGACGGCGAATTGCCGACCATCAAGGCCGAAGTATTGATGCTGTACGCCGCGCGCGTGCAGCTGGTGGAAACCGTGATCAAACCGGCCCTGGCGCGCGGCGCCTGGGTGGTGGGCGATCGCCACGATCTCTCTTCACAGGCTTACCAGGGCGGCGGCCGCGGCGTGGATCCGCAGCTGATGAGCTCGCTGCGCGACACCGTGCTGGGGGATTTTCGCCCGGACTTGACGGTGTATCTCGATCTGCCGCCGCTGGTCGGCCTGCAACGCGCGCAGGCGCGCGGTCAGCTGGATCGCATCGAACAGGAGGCGCTGCCGTTCTTCGAACGCACCCGCGCTCGCTATCTCGAGCTGGCGGCGCAGGATAAAACCATCGTCACCGTCGACGCCGCCCAGCCGCTGGAGCAGGTGACCGCGGCGATCCGCGACTGCGTCGGCCACTGGCTGCGGCAGCAGGAAGGCGCATAATGAACTGGTACCCGTGGCTGAACGGCCCTTATCGCCAGCTGATTGGGCAGTACGCCGACGGCCGAGGCCATCATGCTCTGCTGCTGCACGCGGCGGCGGGCAACGGTGACGATGCGCTGGCCTACGGCCTGAGCCGCTGGTTGATCTGCCAGCAGCGCAACGGTGAAAAAAGCTGCGGCGAGTGCCACAGCTGCCGGCTGATGCTGGCGGGAAACCACCCGGATTATCACGTGCTGGCGCCGGAAAAGGGCAAGAGCAGCCTGGGCATCGAGCCGATCCGCCAGGTGATTGAAACGCTGTACGCCCACGCGCAGCAGGGCGGCGCTAAAGTGATTTGGCTGCCGCAGGCGGAACAGCTGACCGAAGCGGCGGCCAACGCGCTGCTTAAAACGCTGGAAGAGCCACCGGAGAAAACTTATTTTCTGCTGGGTTGCCGTGAGCCGTCGCGGCTGATGGCGACGCTGCGCAGCCGTTGCCTGTATTGGCATTTGGCCAGCCCGGATGAGCAGCTCAGCCTGCAGTGGCTGGGCCGACAGGCGGCCGGCTCTCAGACGGACCGCCTCACGGCGCTGCGCCTGCACGACGGCGCGCCGCTGGCCGCCGAACAGCTGTTGCAGCCGCAGCAGTGGCAACAGCGCAGCGCCCTGTGCGCCACGTTGAGCGCCGCGCTGCCGCAGCGCGATATGCTGTCGCTGCTGCCGGTGTTGAACCATGAAGACGTCGCCGAGCGCCTGCACTGGCTGTGCGCGTTGCTGGTGGACGCGATGAAGTGGCAGCAGGGCGCGCATCACTATGTATTGAATCAGGATCAGCAGCCGCTGGTGCATCAGCTGGCCAGCCTGCTGAGCAGCGCCTCGCTGCAGCAGATCGTGCAGCAGTGGCTGAACTGCCGCCATCAGCTGCTCAGCGTGGTGGGCGTCAATCGTGAGCTGCTGCTGACCGAACAGTTACTTCGCTGGGAACAGATGCTCGGCGCCGCCGGCTATTCCCAACCTCATTCGCTGTAAAGTAAAAGAGTTAAAAATTATGTTGTTAGTCGATTCTCATTGCCACCTTGACAGTCTGGATTATCAAACGCTGCACCAGAATGTGGACGATGCGCTGGCCAAAGCCAAGGCGCGCGACGTCGGCTATGTGCTGGCGGTTGCCACCACGCTGCCGGGTTACCGTTCCATGACCGAGCTGATCGGCGAGCGCAACGACGTGGCCTTCTCCTGCGGGGTGCATCCGCTCAATCTGGAAGAGGGGTATGATTACGCCGAACTGCGTCGCCTGGCGGCGGCGGAGCAGGTGGTGGCGCTGGGGGAGACCGGGCTCGATTACTTCTACCAGAAAGACAACCTTGAGCTGCAGCAGGACTCTTTCCGCGAACATATCCGCATCGGCCGGGATCTGAACAAGCCGGTGATCGTCCACACTCGCGATGCGCGCGCGGACACGCTGGCGATCCTGCGTGAAGAGAACGCACAGGACTGCGGCGGCGTACTCCACTGCTTCACTGAAGATCTGGCCACGGCCGAAGCTCTGCTGGATCTGGGCTTCTACATCTCCTTCTCGGGCATCGTCACCTTCCGCAACGCCGAACAGCTGCGCGAGGTGGCGCGCTATGTGCCGCTGGATCGCATTCTGGTGGAAACCGACTCGCCTTATCTGGCGCCGGTGCCGCATCGCGGCAAAGAAAACCAACCCGCCTATGTGCGCGATGTGGCTGAATACATGGCGGTATTGAAGGGCGTCAGCCTGGAACAACTGGCCGAAGCCACCACCGCCAACTTTTCACGTTTATTTCACCTCGAACTGTGATCTTTGACCTAGGCTATAGCTGTAGGTCATTGTCTGCGTAATTTTTTTTAAGCTCGTAATTAATCACTGAAACGGGTAAGGTTCCCTCCCGTTTCAAGGTGATTGATGCGTGTTTTTTGGTCTGTTTCGCCAAAAAACAGCCGGTTTATGCAAAGTTACCGCGGCTCGATCATCGAAACGTGATTGTCATCAAACATTGCGCAGGCTATTTATTTTACTCTGCGTAATAAATTCAAGGGGTGCTCAGACACCCTGAATTGCAGGGGTTTTTCTCCCCCCCTTGCAGCGCGAATCATCGCGACAAGAAGTAGCAAAGCATTATTACTCAGGAGCACACTCAACTATGTTCAAGAACGCATTTGCAAACCTGCAAAAAGTAGGTAAATCGCTCATGCTGCCGGTGTCCGTGTTGCCTATCGCAGGTATCCTGCTGGGCGTCGGCTCCGCCAACTTTAGCTGGCTACCTGCGGTAGTCTCCCACGTGATGGCGGAAGCGGGCGGTTCGGTCTTCGCCAACATGCCGCTGATTTTCGCCATCGGCGTCGCTTTGGGCTTCACCAACAACGACGGCGTTTCCGCGCTGGCGGCGGTGGTGGCCTACGGCATCATGGTGAAAACCATGGCGGTGGTTGCGCCGCTGGTGCTGCACCTGCCGGCTGAAGAGATTGCGGCCAAACACCTGGCGGATACCGGTGTGCTCGGGGGGATTATCTCCGGCGCCATCGCGGCCTATATGTTCAACCGCTTCTTCCGCATTCAACTGCCGGAATACCTGGGCTTCTTTGCCGGTAAGCGTTTCGTGCCGATCATTTCCGGTTTGGCGGCGATCGTTCTGGGCGTAGTGCTGTCCTTCATCTGGCCGCCGATCGGTACGGCTATCCAGACCTTCTCGCAGTGGGCGGCTTATCAGAACCCGGTCGTGGCCTTCGGCATTTACGGCGTGGTTGAGCGTGCTCTGGTGCCGTTCGGTCTGCACCACATCTGGAACGTACCGTTCCAAATGCAAATCGGTGAATTCACCAACGCGGCGGGCCAGGTATTCCACGGCGACATCCCTCGCTACATGGCGGGCGACCCTACCGCGGGCAAACTGTCCGGCGGCTTCCTGTTCAAAATGTACGGTCTGCCTGCTGCGGCCATCGCCATCTGGCACTCGGCCAAGCCGGAAAACCGCGCGAAAGTCGGCGGCATCATGATCTCCGCCGCGCTGACCTCGTTCCTGACCGGTATCACCGAGCCGATCGAGTTCTCCTTCATGTTCGTCGCGCCGATCCTGTACGTGATCCACGCTATCCTGGCTGGCCTGGCGTTCCCAATCTGCATCCTGTTGGGCATGCGCGATGGCACCAGCTTCTCGCACGGCCTGATCGACTTTATCGTACTGAGCGGCAACAGCAGCAAAATCTGGCTGTTCCCAATCGTCGGCATCGTCTACGGTCTGGTGTACTACACCATCTTCCGCGTGCTGATCGCCAAGCTGGATCTGAAAACTCCGGGCCGTGAAGACACCGCTGCCGAGCAGACTGCGCAGGGCGGTTCCGAAATGTCCGCGGCGCTGGTTCAGGCCTTCGGCGGTAAAGAAAATATCACTAACCTGGATGCTTGTATCACCCGTCTGCGCGTCAGCGTGGCCGACGTGTCCAAAGTTGACCAGGCGGGCCTGAAGAAACTGGGCGCAGCCGGCGTAGTCGTCGCTGGCTCCGGTGTGCAGGCCATCTTCGGCACCAAGTCCGACAACCTGAAAACCGATATGGACGAATACATCCGTAATCACTGATTCAGGCAGGGGAGTTATCAAGGGAGGCGAAAGCCTCCCTTTTTTATTGCCTGCCGTCAGGCGCCCAGGCGCTGTTCGAGTTCGGCGAGAGAAGGGAGGAACCAGACCTGTTCGCCGCGGTTGGCCTCACGCACGAAATCTTGCAGCGCGTTGCTTTGCGCCAGCCAGGGGGAGATATCGCCCAGCAGCGCAACGCGCAGGCGGTAGTTGATGAATTTCTGCAATACGGCGCCGGCCACGCCGCTTCTGAGCTGGAAAAAGGCGGCGTCGAGGCGGTTGACGGGGAGGGCAATCATCCCGGCATCGTGTTCAAAGGCGGGCGCGATAAACAGGCTGACGTCGTTTTCGTCTTTCAATGGCGGCCCGGCTTCGGCGAACACCACCAGGCGCAGATCGTGGATTTGCTGCACGGCGTAGCTCATCGGCGCTCCGGGAGTCAGGGCTTGGCGTGCTTTTGCAGGTAATGCTCGAACACCGCCAGCGTTTCGTCCGAGATATGGTGCTCAATCCCTTCGCTGTCCAGCTCGGCGGTTTCGCTAGGCACCCCGACGCACATCAGCAGATCGACCACGATGCGGTGACGGCGGCGCACCTTCTGCGCCAGCAGCTCGCCTTCCTCGGTTAAAAACACCCCGCGATAAGGGCGCGATTCCACCAGCCCGGCGCTTTTCAGCCGCGCGATATTTTTGATCGCCGTCGGGTGAGACACGCCGAAGCGGCGCGCGATGTCGGTGGTTCTGGCTTCGCGGGTGCTTTGCAGCAAATCGGCGATCAGCTCAACGTAATCTTCGATCAGCGCATTGGACTGCGCTTCGCGGGCGCGGCTAAAACGCAGGGCGTGCTCGGCCTCGTCCGGCATGTCGGTCTGGGCGTGGCGGTCGGCGTTATCTGGCGCGCGGGTAACCATAGCGTGGGGCGTCCTGTAAGCATAAAAATGGCATCTCCCGGCAGTGCGGGGAGGGTTGCCCTAAGTTAGTCCAAATAGCACACATTATCAATTCGATGCCACGCATTGTGGTAGTTAGAAATATCTCTACACAAAGCCAATGAATTTCGCCTGTTGCATAAAGTGTAGCCGATGCTACATTGTCAGCATGATAGGTGGAAAAATAACCAGTGAAATATTGAGGGTAATTCATGCGTGACGCGGCAACCACTCCATCGTTAACCGAACGGACCAACATTGCGATTGGCGCCGCCCTTGCCGGACGCAAGCGCGGCGCCTTTACGCCGTTGCTGTTCGCCGGCCCGGCGGTGATTGCCTCTATTGCCTATATGGATCCCGGTAACTTCGCCACCAACATTCAGGCCGGGGCGAAATACGGCTACAGCCTGCTGTGGGTGGTGGTGATGGCCAACCTGATCGCCATGCTGTTCCAGGCGCTGTCGGCCAAGCTCGGCATCGTCACCAACCGCAATCTGGCGGAGATGTGCCGCGACCAGTTTTCACGGCCGGTAGTGATCGGCATGTGGCTGCTCAGCGAAGTGGCGGCGATGGCCACCGATCTGGCGGAATTTCTCGGCGGGGCGATCGCGCTGGCGCTGCTGTTCCATATGCCGCTGCTGGCGGGGATGGGGGTGACGGCGGTGATCACCTATGCGCTGTTGATGGTGGAAAAGAAAGGTTTCCGCCCGGTCGAGCTGATGATCGGCGGCCTGGTGGGCATCATCGCGCTGTGCTACCTGGTGGAGATGTTCATCGTACCGGTAGACTGGCAGGCGGCCGGGATCGGCATGGTGACGCCGCAGTTGCCGGACGCGCAGGCGCTGACCATCGCCGTCGGCATTATCGGCGCCACCGTGATGCCGCACGCCATTTTCCTGCACTCGGGGCTGACCCAGCACCGCAGCCCGGCCAGCGACAACGGCGAGCGGCGCAAGCTGCTGCGTTTTTCCAATATTGAAGTGGTGATCGCGCTGGCGCTGGCCGGGCTGGTGAATATTGCGATGGTCATCATGGCCTCGAGCGCCTTCCACGCCGGTAATAGCGACGTGGCCGAAATTGGCACCGCCTACCATACGTTGACGCCGCTGTTCGGCGCGGCGGCCGCCGGCATCTTCCTCGCTTCGTTGATCGCCTCCGGCATTTCCAGCTCGGTGGTGGGCACCATGGCCGGGCAAATGATCATGCAGGGCTTCGTTGGCTTCCGCATCCCGGTGTGGGTGCGCCGCCTGGTCACCATGGTGCCGGCGTTTATCGTGGTGGCGATGGGCGTCAACGCCACCGACGCGCTGGTCTATAGCCAGGTGGTACTGAGCCTGGCGCTGCCGGCGCCGATGATTGCGCTGGTGATGTTCACCCGCCGCCGCGACATCATGGGCGAGTTCGCCAATGGCCGCTGGACCAGTCTGGCGGCGGTGGTCGGCACGGTGGTGATCGTGCTGCTCAACGTGGTGCTGTTGTTGCAGACCTTCGGCGTCGATATTCCCGGTTTGGGGTGATCTTGCGGGCCGCGCGGGGCGCGGCCGCGTCGCTAAATTATAAATTTCCCACACCACCGTCCATCTGCAGCTCGGCGCCGACCATAAAGGCCGACTCGTCCGCCGCCAGAAACACCGCCGCTTTGGCCAGCTCCAGCGCGCTGCCCATGCGGCCGATCGGTACCAGCGCGCGGATATCGTCGCGCAATGCCTGCTCATCCGCTTCCGCCAACCCCAGCTTACCCAACGCCGGGGTTTCGGTCGGGCCGGGGCTGAGGCCGTTAAAGCGAATGCCGCGCGCGTGCAGCTCACCGGACAGCGTTCTGGCCAGCGACAGCAAGCCGGCTTTGCTGGCGGCGTAGGCGCTGCTCTGCGGCAGGCCGATATGGGCGCTGACCGAACCGCACAGGATCACCGAAGAAGGGTTGGCCAGCAGCGGCAGCAGCGCCTGGATCAGAAAAAACGGTCCCTTCAGATTGATGTCCATCAGCCGCTGATAGCTCTGCTCATCCCACTCCTGCAGCGGGCGATGCGTAACGTCGCCGGCGTTGATGTACAGCACGTCCAGCCGCGGCCACCGTTGCCCCAGCCGCTGCGCCAGTTCGCGCTGCTGCGGAATATCGCCGGCGTCGCTCAGCAGCAACAGCGCCTTGCCACCCAATGCCTGGCCCGCCGCGTCCAAGGCGCTTTGGCTGCGCCCGGTGATCGCCACCGTTGCGCCCTCGGCGATGAACTGGCGGGCGGTTTCCAACCCGATGCCACTGGTGCCGCCGGTAATCAATGCGTATTTGCCTTGCAGTCGTGCCATAACCGATTCCTCTTTAGCGTCCGTTGCGGCATTATTTACACTATAGTTCCTTTTGCATAGTAGGCACCTTTTGGATACTAAAGGACGAGGTGGGATGAAATGACGGCGCAAGCGCCATTAGCGGCGGAAAATAATTTGGCGGCGTTGCCGCCGGCGGGCGAACCCTGCCCGATGGTGGACTTCGTCAATCTGGTGTCGGGCAAGTGGGCGATACCGATCCTGTACCGGCTGATAATGATCGACGGCCCGGTGCGATTCAGCGAGCTGCAGCGGGCGGTGGCGCCCATTGCGCAAAAAGAGCTGACGCGTCAGCTGCGGCTGTTCGAGCAGCGTGGCCTGGTGACGCGGCAGATGTTTCCCGAAGTGCCGCCGCGGGTGGAGTATCAGGTCACCGCGCTCGGTAAATCGCTGCGGCCGACGCTGGACTCGCTGGCCGAGTGGATGCGTCGGCACGCGCCGCAGCTGATCGGCGGCTAGTCGCCGATGCCCGGCGGGTTGATGGCGGAGCGCTCGACCTTTTCGTCGCCTTCGCCCCAGCGTTCCAGCACCTGCGCGTATTCGCCGCTGACGATGACGCCGTTGATGGCGGCGTTGACGGCGTTCACCAAACCGTTGCCTTTTTTGGTGGTGACCGCGACGTAGGCCACGTTGGGGCCGATGCCGACCATTTTGGTCTTGCCGGTCAGCGCCGCCTTGTAGGCGCCGGTGGAGTGGGGGCCGAAGAACGCATCGGCGCGCCCGGACTGAATGCTCAGGTTGGTGGCGGCGTCGTCGGTCACGTAGATCGGCTGCACCGGCGGCAACCCGGCGGCGCGGTTTTGCTTATCCCATCCCAACAGTATGTTTTCCTGATTGGTGCCGGATCCGACGATGACCCGCAGCCCGGCGACGTCCTGCGGCCGGTTGATCGAGGTGATGTGGCTGGTGGATTTGACGTAAAAGCCCAGCGTGTCCACCCGATAAGTGGCGAAGTCGAATTTGGTCTTGCGCAGTTTGGTGACGGCGATGTTGATGATCGCCGCGTCGTATTTGCCGGTGCTGATGCCCAGCGGCCAATCTTCCCACGAGGTAGGCACCAGATTCAGCGCCAGCCCAAGGCTGTCGGCCACCAGGCGGGCGATGTCCGGATCGCTGCCGATCAGCGTTTTATTGTCCTCGGCGAACAGCGCCAGCGGCGGAGAGTTCTCGAACGCCACCGCCACCGTCAGCTTGCCGGGCACCGCGAAGTGAAAGTTTGCCGGAATCAGTGCGATAGCGGCCGGGTTTTTCTCCGCGCGTATCGGCTCTCGGTTAGCCTGCAGATCGATACCGCCCGCCGTGGCCGCCTGCACGGCGGCGCTCAGCAACAGCGCGCACAGCGCCGAAATCCTCAGTGGCATAGCACCCTCTATCCTTTGTTAATCATGGGGTTACTATTGGCGGCGGCGCGGGGCAAGTAAAGCAACAATAGTGAATAACCAAAGTGAAAAGATGCACAAGCGCGGCGCCGGGCTGCGCGAATCTGCAGCACTCGACGTGGAAAGTGCGCAATCAGGTTGAAAGCAGTAGAATTTGTCACTCATACTGCGTACAGCTAATTGTGTAAAACAAGGAACGCCAGATGGCCGAAGAAACGATTTTCAGTAAAATTATCCGCCGCGAAATCCCTGCTGATGTGGTTTATCAGGACGAACTGGTCACCGCTTTCCGTGACATCTCTCCCCAGGCACCCACCCATGTGCTGATCGTTCCCAACGTGCTGATCCCAACCGTCAACGACGTGACCGTGGAGCATGAAGCCGCGTTGGGCCGCATGATCACCGCCGCGGCGAAGATCGCCGAACAGGAAGGCATCGCCGAGGACGGCTATCGCCTGATCGTCAACTGCAACCGCCACGCCGGTCAGGAGGTCTATCATATTCACATGCACCTGGTCGGTGGCCGCTCGCTGGGGCCGCTGCTGTCACGTTAAGCGAGGAAATCATGCGCGGTAAAAAAACTCTCCGTGGTCTGATGGCGTTGGCGCTGCCCGCCGCGTTGCTGATGGGATGCAGTTCATCGCCCGGCATCGCGGTCAACCAAGGGCAGACGGTGGTGATGGATCCTTCGGTGCTGACCGCCGGCATTTTGGCCGATACGCCCTCGATTTCGAACGCCTCCGGGCGGGTGATGGCGACCTCGGTGCTCAACAACAGCCAAATGACGCCGGTCACCGTACATTACCGCTTCTATTGGTACGACGCGCAGGGGCTGGATATTCGCCCCTTCGAGAAACCGCGCGAGATCGTGGTGGCGCCCGACTCGGACGCCAAAATTTACTCGATTAACGGCAATCTGGACGCTAAAAGCGCGCGTCTGTATCTGTACCTGTAAGCGCTTGCCAGGTTTGGAGAAAAAGCATGAAAAAGTACGTCTTAGTGGCGCTGGCCGCATTAACCCTCAGCGGCTGTCTGTCGCGCCCGCCTGAGCCGGAACAACCGTTGCCGCCGGTCACCGTCGAACCGGAACAGCCGACGCCGCCGGTCGAGCAGCCGCAGCCGCCAACCACCGAGCCGGTGCCGCAGCCGCCGAAAATTCAGCAGCTCGACTGGCTGGGCAGCGTCCAGCCGCTGGTGGGGCAGATGCTGAAGGCCGATGGCGTCACGGCCGGCAGCGTACTGCTGCTGGACAGCGTCAAGAACAACACCAATGGTTCGCTGCAGATGGGCAAAGCTACCGCGGCGCTGTACAAGGCGCTGGCGTCGAATTCCACCTTCAGCGTGGTGCCGGAAGCGAAGCTGACCAGCGCCAGACAAACGCTGGGCCTGTCGGCGGATGACAGCTTCGGTTCGCGCAGCAAGGCGATTGGCCTGGCGCGCATCGTCGGCGCGCAGTACGTGCTGTACAGCGACGTCAGCGGCGACGTGAAGTCGCCGGCGTTGGATATGCAGCTGATGCTGGTGCAAACCGGCGAGATCGTCTGGTCGGGCAATGGCGCCGTTAAACGCTGAGGCCGCGCTGCGACGATTGATGGAAACCAGACTGCCGGCGGTGAATACCGCCGGTTGTCATTTCAGCCCGGTGCAGGGGCTGACCGGCGAGAGCTGGCGCATCGACGGCGCGGGCATCACGCTGTTGGCGCGCCAGCACAGTGCGGAAAAACGCGCGCTGGGCGTGAGCCGACGGCGGGAAGCGCGGGTCTTGCGCCGCTGCGCGCCGGGGCTGGGGCCGCGGGTTTTCGCACAGAATAATCAGTGGCTTATCCTCGAATGGCTCGAAGGTGACATCGTCACAGATGCCGAGTTTGCGGCGCTGAATGAGCGCGGCGAGCTGGCGGCGATGGCGGCGGAACTGCATCGGCGGCCGCTCAGCGGTTACCGGCTGGATCTGCGGCGGCAGTTCCTCCGCTACTGGCCGCAGCTGGATACGCGGCGTGTAACCCCCGCCTGGCTGCGCCTGCAGCGCCATTTTTTGCTAAGTGTGCCGCCACGGCCACTGCGCCTGGCGCCGCTGCACATGGACATCCACCCGGGCAATTTGCTCGCCACCGGCGAGGGGCTGCGATTGATCGACTGGGAGTATGCCGCCGACGGCGACGTGGCGCTGGATATCGCCGCGCTGTTTCGCGGCAATGGTTGGTCGGCCGGGCAGCAGCAGCGCTTTTTGCAGCACTACGCGCGCCAGGGCTATCACGACGCCGCCCGGCTGCAGGCTCAGGTGCGGGGCTGGCTGCCGTGGGTGGATTATCTGATGCTGCTGTGGTTTGAAGTGCGCTGGCAGCAGAGCGGCGACGCCGAATTTTTACGCTGGGGCGCTGCGGTGCGCCGGCGATTCTGTTTATCATCATCCGAATTCTGAACGAACAATAATGAAGTGAGGTGCCCGTGGGCCCAGTAATGCTAGATGTCGCCGGCTACGAGCTGGATGCAGAAGAACGCGAGATTCTGAAACACCCGCTGGTTGGCGGATTGATCCTGTTTACCCGCAACTTCCACGATGCGGAGCAGCTGCGTGAGCTGGTGCGCCAGATCCGCGCCGCCTCGCACGATCGGCTGGTGGTGGCGGTAGACCAGGAGGGCGGGCGCGTGCAGCGCTTCCGCGAGGGCTTCACCCGCCTGCCGGCAGCGCAGTCGTTCGCCGCGTTGCACGATGCACAGGAAGGCGGCCGGCTGGCGCAGGAGGCCGGCTGGCTGATGGCGGCGGAGATGATCGCGCAGGATATCGACATCAGCTTCGCACCGGTGCTGGACATCGGCCACGGCAGCGCGGCGATCGGCGAGCGTTCGTTCCACAGCGATCCGCAGCAGGCGCTGGCGATGGCCGAACGCTTTATCCTCGGCATGCACAGCGCCGGCATGAAAACCACCGGCAAACACTTCCCTGGGCACGGCGCCGTCAGCGCCGATTCGCACAAGGAAACCCCGCGCGATCCGCGGCCGCTGGCGCAGATCCGCGAGCATGACATGGCGATCTTCCGCGAGCTGATCAACCGCCAGCTGCTGGACGCCGTCATGCCGGCCCACGTCATCTATACTGAAGCGGACCCGCGCCCGGCCAGCGGCTCGCCTTACTGGCTGCAGCAGATCCTGCGTCAGGAGCTGGGCTTCGACGGCGTGATTTTCTCCGACGATCTGTCGATGGAAGGCGCCGCCATCATGGGCAGCTACGCCGAGCGCGGCCAGGCGGCGCTGGATGCCGGTTGCGACATGATCCTGGTGTGCAACCACCGCGAAGGTGCGGTCAGCGTGTTGGATAACCTGTCCCCGGTCAAAGCAGAGAAGGTGAAGCGGTTATATCATCGCGGTCAGTTCACCCGTCAGGAACTGCGCGACTCCGAGCGCTGGCAGCAGGTGCACAAGGCGCTTAGCGCGCTGAGCGAACGCTGGGAGGAGCACAAGCAGCGTTCGCAGGGGTGAATCCAGGCGCCGCATCGCGGCGCAGAGCGGAAATGATGAGGGCCGCGCCCGCGGCCCTTGGCTTGTTGCGAGGATCTACATGATTATCTATTTGCACGGCTTCGATTCCACCAGTCCCGGCAATCATGAAAAGGTGTTACAGCTGCAGTTTATCGATCCGGACGTGCGCTTCATCAGCTACAGCACGCTGCATCCGCGTCATGACATGCAGCATCTGTTGAAAGAGGTGGACAAGGCGGTGCAGCAGGGCGGCGACGCGCACCCATTGATCTGCGGGGTCGGCCTCGGCGGCTTCTGGGCGGAGCGCATCGGCTTCCTGTGCGGCATTCGCCAGGCGATGTTCAACCCGAACCTGTATCCAGAAGAGCACATGCACGGCAAGATAGACCGGCCGGAAGAGTATCGCGATATCGCCACCAAGTGCGTGGAGGATTTCCGCGAGAAGAACCGCGATCGCTGTCTGGTGGTGCTGTCGCGGCACGACGAGGTGCTGGATAACCGGCGCAGCGCCGAATTGCTGCATCACTACTACGAGATCGTGTGGGATGAACAGCAGACGCACAAGTTCAAAAACATCTCCCCCCATCTGCAGCGGCTCAAGGCGTTCAAGGCGCTGGGTTAACAGTTTCATAACGCTGCCGTGAGCCGCGCTTCCCGTTTTTCACCGGCGGAAAGTGCGGCTTTTTTGTGCGCCCAGGCAAGATCTTGCGTGGCAATCGGCAAAATTTAAAACTGTGACTCAGCGCTAACTATTTGAATCACAATCGCCAAAAAATCCCCGCGTCCAGCCTTTAACCAAAAAAATTTGATGTACATCAATTTTGGTATGACCAAATAACCTCACATGTTATTCTGGCCTCAGAGAGCCGATTTATTTTAAGCGAACCCTATGTATTCTAAGGATATTATTTATTTACCCTGGAATAACAAATGGTTCACATTTAGGGGGTTATTTTGACAACGCCAAAGAAGAAAATCGTTATTGTTGGCGGCGGCGCCGGTGGCTTGGAGCTGGCGACCAGCCTGGGCCATAAACTTGGCCGCAAGAACAAAGCGGAGATCACGCTGGTGGATCGCAACCACAGCCATTTGTGGAAACCGCTGTTGCACGAAGTGGCGACCGGTTCCCTCGATGACGGCGTGGATGCGCTCAGCTACCTGGCGCACGCGCGCAACCACCATTTCAGCTTCCAACTGGGGTCGTTGACCAACATCAACCGCGAAACGCAAACGCTGCAACTGGCGCAGATCTGCGACGAGCAGGGCGGCGAGCTGGTGCCGGCGCGCGAATTGCCGTACGACATCCTGGTGATGGCGCTGGGCAGCACCTCGAACGATTTCGGTACGCCGGGCGTGAAAGAGCACTGCATCTTCCTGGATAACCCGCATCAGGCGCGCCGCTTCCACAACGAAATGCTCAACCTGTTCCTGAAGTTCTCGGCGCAGCCGGGGCAAAAAGAGCGGGTCAACATCGCCATCGTCGGCGGCGGTGCCACCGGCGTTGAGCTGTCCGCCGAACTGCACAACGCGGTGAAGCAGCTGCACAGCTACGGTTTCGAAGGCCTGGACAACAGCGCGCTCAACGTGACGCTGGTAGAAGCCGGCGAGCGCATTCTGCCGGCGCTGCCGCCGCGCATTTCCGCTGCGGCGCACCAGGAGCTGATCAAACTGGGCGTGCGCGTGCTGACCAACACCATGGTGACCAGCGCGGACACCAAAGGCCTGAACACCAAGGGCGGCGAGTTCATCGACGCCGATCTGATGGTGTGGGCGGCCGGCATCAAGGCGCCGGACTTCATGAAGGATATCGGCGGCCTGGAAACCAACCGCATCAATCAGCTGGTGGTGGAGCCGACGCTGCAGACCACGCGCGATCCGAACATCTTCGCCATCGGCGACTGCGCCTCCTGCCCGAAAGAGGGCGGCGGTTTCGTGCCGCCGCGCGCCCAGTCGGCGCACCAGATGGCCTCGCGCTGCGCCACCAATATCCTGGCGCTGATGAACGGCCAGACGCTGAAGCCATACGTGTATAAAGACCACGGCTCGCTGGTGTCGCTGTCGCGCTTCAGCACCGTCGGCAGCCTGATGGGCAACCTGATGCGCGGCTCGATGATGGTGGAAGGGCGCATCGCGCGCTTCGTCTACATCTCGCTGTACCGCATGCACCAGGTGGCGTTGCACGGTTACATCAAAACCGGCCTGATGATGCTGGTGGGCGGCATCAACCGGGTGATCCGCCCACGTCTGAAAATGCACTGATCCCGCCTTTGTCGACCAACCCGCGCCGGTTCGCCCGCGCGGGTTTTTTTATGGCGGCGGTTGCTTGATTCTTCAGCATAAGCTGTCGTCGGTATGGGTAAAATTCTTAAGATTCCTCCTAAACAGCGGAAAAACGGCCGTTTTCCCGCATTTTTGGTCCCCTTGTCTTATTGCGGGGCTTCAGATCATTGTGCAGACTTTACCTCGTTTACAGACGGCGCGTCGCGCACGCCGTAAACCGGGATACCGCAAGCCGCCCACGCGCAAAATAATAAGCGCGGTGCCATGCCGGTAACAGACCCCGGAAAAAATGCGTGGTAACACTTTCAGGAGGTTTCCTGTGAACAAGTCAATGTTAGCCGGTGTTGGGATTGGTATCGCTGCCGCTCTGGGGATTGCCGCGGTAGCCAGCCTGGACGTCTTTTCTGCCGGTCCGCAATATGCGCAGGTGCTCGCCGCAACGCCGATTAAAGAAACCATCAAAACGCCGCGTCAGGAATGCCGCAACGTCACCGTTACGCACCGTGCGCCGGTGCAGGATGAAAACCGCATCGCCGGTTCTGTGCTGGGCGCAGTGGCGGGCGGCGTGATCGGCCACCAGTTCGGCGGCGGCCGCGGGCGCGACGTGGCGACCGTGGTCGGCGCGCTGGGCGGCGGCTATGCCGGTAACCAGGTGCAAGGGGCGATGCAGAATAATGACGTCACCACCAGCGTGCAGCAGCGTTGCAAAACGGTCTATGACAAGTCTCAGAAAATGCTGGGCTATGACGTGACCTACAAGATCGGCAATCAGCAGGGCAAGATCCGCATGGATCACGATCCGGGCACGCAAATCCCTTTGGATAAAAACGGCCAACTGGTGCTGAACAGAGCCTGATCTCCACATTCGAATTAAGCCCGCGGGCAGTGTTAGTTCTGATCGTTTAACCCGGTTAAGCGAGCGGCGTTAACATTGACGCGGGTTTCTGTTTTCTGCCCGCCCAACAATTTGCGATCGTTCTAATGTCTGCGTGCGATATCACTGGGCAAAACTTCAAAAAAGCCCCCGCGTTTGTTATATTATTGTGCAATTAAGCGGTGTTATCGGCGCCAATCGCCACACCGGCCAAACCCGAGTATTTCGTCTCGCAGAGATAACGACATGTTAGATTTTCGCTTTCCGACAGCGTTGCAAATGGTCCTTAGCGTCGCCGTAGCTGAGAAGCAGGGCATGCGTTCGACGAGCGCCACCCTTGCCGCCGCTCTGGAAGCCAACCCCAGCTTTATCCGCAAACTGATGGTGCCGCTGACCAAAGACGGCATCATCGTTTCCACCCTGGGCCGCAACGGCTCTATCCACCTCGGCCGCCCGGCGGAAGAGATCACCCTGCGGGACATCTATCTGGCGGTGATCGACGACAAGCGCATCTGGGCTTCCCGTCCTGAAGTGCCGGCCCGTTGCCTGGTGAGCGCCAACGCCTGCTGGTATTTCAAATCGGTGGTGAACGAAGCCGAACAGGCTTCGCTTGCGGTGCTGGCGCGCCATACCGTGGCCGATTCGCTGGCCGAACTGGAGCGGGGCGACAAGCGTGCCTGCGCGGAGTACGCCGCCGCGCAAGAGGCTGAAACCGCCGACAAATAATCGCGGTTCGCATGCATAAAAAAAGGTCGGGCAATGCCCGACCTTTTTGCATTTTAACGCTGCGTTCAGACGGTCTGCGGCTGCGCTTTGCGCGCCACCAGGCGCCGCAGCGTGACGTAGAACACCGGCGTCAGGAACAGCCCGAACAGGGTGACCCCCAACATGCCGGAGAACACCGTGATGCCGGTGACGCCGCGCACCTCGGCGCCGGCGCCGTGGCCGAGGATCAGCGGGATGGTGCCGGCGATGAAGGCGATGGAGGTCATCACGATCGGCCGCAACCGCAGGCGACAGGCCTCCAGCGCCGCCTCGACGATGCCTTTGCCCTGCATTTCCAGCTCACGGGCGAACTCGACGATCAGAATGGCGTTCTTGCAGGCCAGCCCCATCAGAACGACCAGCCCGACCTGCACGAACACGTTGTTGTCGCCGCCGGTAAGCCACACGCCGAACAGCGCCGACAGCATGGTCATCGGCACGATCAGGATCACCGCCAGCGGCAGCGTCCAGCTTTCGTACAGCGCCGCCAGCGCGAGGAACGCCAGCAGCACCGCCACCGGGAACACCACCAGCGCGGCGTTGCCCTGGGTCGATTGCTGATAGCTCAGATCGGTCCACTGAATGTTCATGCCGTTCGGCAGCACCTTGCCGGCCATCTGCGTCAGCGCGCCCATCGCCTGGGTAGAGGAAAGCACGCGCGGATCGGCGTCGCCGATCAGATCCGCCGCCGGGAAGCCGTTATAGCGGATCACCGGATCCGGGCCGTAGGTAGTGCCGATGTTGACCATGCTGCCGATCGGCACCATTTCACCCTTGTCGTTGCGGGTGCGCAGGTTGGCGATGTCTTCCACGCTGTCGCGGAACTGGCCGTCTGCCTGCGCCATCACCTTCCAGGTGCGGCCATAGCGGTTGAAGTCGTTGATGTAAGACGAACCGAGGTAGGTCTGCAGCGTGCTGAACAGCGCATTGAGCGGCACCCCCTGCGCCTTGGCCTTGTCGCGATCGATTTTGGCGTCCAGCTGCGGCACGTTGGCCTGATATGAGGAGATCGGGAACCCCATCCCCGGCGTTTGCATAATGGCACCGGACATGGTGTTGATCGCCGTTTGCAACGCGCCGTAGCCCAGCCCGGCACGATCCTGCACGTACAGCGAATAGCCGGAGCCCTGGCCGATACCGAGGATCGGCGGCGGCATGATTGAGAAGGCGAAGCCTTCCTGGATCTGTGAAATGCGCGCGTTGATCTCGGCGTTGATCTGCGCCGCGGTGCGGGTACGGGTGCTCAACGACTCCAGCGCGAAGAACACCGTGCCGGTATTCGGCGTATTGGTGAACTGCAGCGCGTTCAGGCCGGGGAAGGCCACCGCATCGGTGACGCCGTCCACGCTCAGGCCGATGGCGCTCATCTTGCGGATCACCGCATCGGTGCGTTCCAGCGAGGCGCCTTCCGGCATTTTCACGCCGCCGATCAGGTACAGCTTGTCCTGCGTCGGGATAAAGCCGCCAGGCACGGTCTTGAACATCACCCCGGCGGCGGCCAGCAGCAGCAGGTAGACGACAAACACCGCGCCGCGCCGGCCCAGCACGCGGGAGACGCCGCGCTGGTAGCGTTGCGAACTGCTGGCGAAGAAGCGGTTGAACGGCCGGAACAGCCAGCCGAACAGCCGGTCGATCAGGCGCGACGGCAGGTCTTTCGGCGCGCCGTGCGGTTTCAGCAGCCGCGCCGCCAGCGCCGGCGACAGGGTCAGCGAGTTGATGGCGGAGATCACCGTCGAGATGGCGATGGTGACGGCGAACTGCTTATAGAACTGCCCGGTAACGCCGGAGAGGAACGCCATCGGCACGAACACCGCACACAGCACCACTGCGATGGCGATGATCGGGCCGGAGACCTCGCGCATCGCCTGGTGCGCCGCCGCCAGCGGCGACAGCCCCTCTTCGATATTACGCTCGACGTTTTCCACCACCACGATGGCGTCATCCACCACGATGCCGATCGCCAGCACCAGCCCGAACAGGCTGAGGGTATTGAGCGAGAAGCCCAGCAGATACAGCGCGGCGAAAGTGCCGACCACGGAGATCGGAACCGCCAGCAGCGGGATGATCGAGGCGCGCCAGGTCTGCAGGAACAGTATGACCACCAGCACCACCAGGATCACCGCTTCCAGCAGCGTATCCACCACCGCGCGGATCGAATCGCGCACGAACACCGTCGGATCGTAAGGCGATTTCCAGCTCATGCCGTCCGGGAAGCGGGTCGCCAGCTCGGCCATCTTGCCGCGCACCGCGTCCGACAGCTCGATGGCGTTGGCGCCCGGCGACTGGAAGATACCGATACCGACCGCATCCTTGTTATTGAGCTGGGCGCGCAGCGCGTAGCTGCCGGAGCCCATTTCGATGCGTGCCACGTCGCGCAGCCGCACGATCTCGCCGTTGTCGCCGCTCTTGAGGATGATGTTGCCGAACTCTTCTTCGGTTTGCAGGCGACCCTGGGCATTGATCGACAGCAGATAGTCGCTGCGCGTCGGCATCGGCTCCGCGCCGAGCTGGCCGGCGGAGACCTGCACGTTTTGCTCCTGCATGGCGCTCACCACGTCGGAGGCGGTCAGCCCACGCGCGGCGACCTTGTTCGGATCGAGCCAGATGCGCATCGCATACTCACCGGCGCCGAAGATCTGCACCTGGCCGACGCCCGGCAGGCGGGCCAGCTCATCCTTGACCTTCAGGGTGGCGTAGTTGCGCAGGTACAGCGAATCGTACTTGCCGGAAGGCGAGACCAGATGCACCACCAGCGTCAGCGCTGGGGACTGTTTCTGAGTGGTGATGCCCTGGCGGCGCACGTCTTCCGGCAGGCGCGCTTCGGCCTGCGCCACGCGGTTTTGCACCTGCACCTGGGCCTGATCGGGATCGGTGCCCGGGCGGAAGGTGACGGTGGTCACCAGCACGCCGTCGGAACCGGCGACCGATTTCATGTACATCATGTTTTCGACGCCGTTGATCGCTTCTTCCAGCGGCGTGGCCACTGTTTCAGCGATCTCTTTCGGGTTGGCGCCCGGGTATTCTGCGCGCACCTGCACGCTGGGCGGCACCACGTCCGGGTACTCGCTGATCGGCAGCAGCGGGATGGCTATCACCCCGGCGACAAAAATCAGTATCGACAGCACCGCGGCAAAGATCGGTCGGTCGATGAAAAAGCGGGAAAAGTCCATGGGTCAGAAGTCTCTGCTGGGAGCTTAGTTAAGTGCGGAGGCGATAGGGTTCATGGCGACGGTTTTCGCGTCGACCGGCATGCCCGGCATAAATACTTTCTGCATGCCGTCGACGATCACCCGATCGCCGTTTGCCAACCCTTTCTGCACGATGCGCAATCCTTCGGCCATGCGGCCCACGTCGATGTCGCGGCGCTGCGCCTTGCCGTCTTTATCGACGATGTAAACGAACTTGCGGTTCTGGTCGGTCATCACCGCTTTATCGTCGATCAGCATGGCGTTGAACTCGGCGCTGCCGGGCATCTGTACCCGGGCGAACAGCCCCGGCGTGAAGCGGCGATCGCGGTTGTCGAGCAGGGCGCGCATGCGGATGGTGCCGGTTCCGGCGTTCAGCTGGTTATCGGTAAAATCCACCAGCCCCTGATGCGGGGTGCCGTCTTCGCCTACCAGGCCGACCTTCACCGGCAGGCGCGCGTCGTGGCGGCCCTGCTGCTGATAGCGCAGGAAGGTGGCTTCATCCACATCGAAATAGACGTAGACCTTGTCGAGCGACACCAGCGTCGTCAGCACGCTGGCGCTGTCGCCGGCGGTGACCAGGTTGCCGGCGGTGATCATCGCGCGGCTGGCGCGCCCGTCAATCGGCGCGGTAACGCGGGTAAAGTCGAGGTTCAGCTGCGCCATATCGAGCTGGGCCTGCGCCGCCAGCACGTTGCTTTGCGCCTGCGCGGCGGATGACCGGCGCTGTTCCCAGACTTCCTGAGAGATGGCCTGAGTGCCGATCAGTTTCTCGGTGCGCGAGGATTCGCTGCGCGCCAGGGCGGCCTGGTTGCGAGCCCGCACCAGCTCGGCCTGCGCCTGTTCGCGCGCGGCACGGTAGGTACGATCGTCGATGGTGAACAGCACCTGGCCTTTTTTCACCTCGTCGCCTTCGGTGTAGTTGACCCGTTCGATGTAGCCGGAGACCCGTGGGCGCAGCTGCACGCTCTGCACCGCTTCGACCCGGCCGTTGAAGGCATCCCACTGGCTGATCGGTTTGACCACCACGCTGGCGGCGCTGACCACCGGCGGCGGTGGCGGGGCGTTGTGCGCGACGCTGTTGTCGCACCCGGCGAGCAGGGCGGCCAGCAGCGCCACCCCGGAGAGCCGCTGGCCCAGAGCGACGGCGCGTGTGCGGCCGCTGGCGTTGAACGATGAGTTTGGTTGATTTGCCATTATTTTTATTCCGATGAGTAAGTGCGGTCAGGCCCCATACCCGGCCCTGTTCTCCGGGATTCGCCCCGCGCCGGCGTGCGGTGAGGGGGCGGCTGCGCCATGCAGCGGCGCAACGTTAGGTTTTGAAACACATTGGTGTCACATTAATGTATCAATATCGGTTACATTAATTGGGTGGAGTATAGTGGCGGCTTTCTGGTAAGTGCAATAATAAAAATTGCATTTAAAGCGAAACTGTTGCAACGTATGTGCATCGGGCAGAGGGGAACCCTGCCAAATGATGGGAGCATCAGCATGAACACTACGGGCTTTATTACCGATTTGAAGGCGTGGATCGACAACAATCTGGAAGAGAAACTGGATATCAACACCGTGGCGGATCGCGCGGGCTATTCCAAATGGCACCTGCAGCGCATGTTCAAACGCCAGACCGGCTACGCGCTGGGGGAGTATATCCGCATGCAAAAACTGAAAGTCTCGGCGGAGCGCCTGGCCAACAGCGGCGAGCCTATCGTCAGCGTGGCGATTTCGCTCGGCTTCGACTCACAGCAGTCGTTCAACCGCAGCTTCAAACGCCAGTTCGGCCAAACGCCGGGCGACTGGCGCCGCGCGTTGGCGCAGCCGGCGTCTATGGGGCGCACGCATCACTGAGCGGTTGGGCAGTGGGGATAAAAAAGCCTGAATTTGCGTTCGGGCTTTTTTGTCTATGTGGAAGGAGGGATAGATTCGCTGCGCTCACCCTGCGGGCCGCCGTTGGCGGTCCAAAACGCAGGCGTTTTGTCGAACCCAGTCGAGGGTTCTCACCCTCCCGGCCGGTGCGCTATGCATACAAAAAAGCCTGAACGTGAGTTCAGGCTTTCTCGTTAGAATATGGCGGTGAGGGAGGGATTCGAACCCTCGATACACTTTCGCGTATACACACTTTCCAGGCGTGCTCCTTCAGCCACTCGGACACCTCACCATATTTTTTTGTTGCGAAATCATCGCTGCAACGGGGCGCTACTATAGGGAGTGGGGCCGATCCGGTCAAGAATAATTTCAGTGTTTTTGTTCGTCCGCTCAAGCCGTGCGCACTTTGCTGAAAACTGCGGCGAACGGCAGGGCAGATGTCATGAATAGGCGAGAAAATCAGCGGTAAGGTTCGTGGATAACCGGCGGAAATGAGAATCGCGGTCACAGAGCGGGGGGAGATGCGCAGTGCCCCCCTCTCGGCGGTGCGCCATGCAAATAAAAAAGCCTGGACGCGAATCCAGGCTTTCTCTTTGAATTTGGCGGTGAGAGAGGGCTTGATTCGCTGCGCTCACCCTGCGGGCCGCCGTTGGCGGTCCAAAACGCAGGCGTTTTGTCGAACCCTGTCGAGGCTTCTCGCCCCTCTCGGCGGTGCGCCATGCAAATAAAAAAGCCTGGACGCGAATCCAGGCTTTCTCTTTGAATTTGGCGGTGAGAGAGGGGTTCGAACCCTCGATACACTTTCGCGTATACACACTTTCCAGGCGTGCTCCTTCAGCCACTCAGACACCTCACCGTTTTGTTGTCGAAAACGCTTTGCGCTGTCGACGGGCGCTAATGTAGGAGAATCTGATCTCAGCGTCAACCCTCTTATTTCATTCTCATGACTGTTTAGCCAAACTTGCAGCAATTTGCTGATTTACCGAACGATATTCCCACTCGCGGCCGCCAGCGGGCAGGGCTGGCAGCGGTAAGAATCCATGAAAGACGATCGCTTGACCTTTTTCTGTGCAGATAGCTCAATATATCGCCATTGAGGTTGGGTTGTTTGCTGTTATATGCATTAATACTGGATTATTAGTCAGATGTGTCGCTAAATGGAATCATGTCGGCGCGGCGTTTTTGGCAAGGAACATCACGTCGCCGCGCAGATTGCCGGGTGACAGGCCGGCGATATCGCAGACAGGGACAGACTCATTACATAATAATGCAGTAGAGGTTCGTTGTGACTCCTTCAGATGCCATACCGGCGCCGCAAGCGCGCCATGCCATTCCCCCCGGTGCGGGGGCGCTGTTCTTCATCCAAATCTTCGCCACGCTGGGCTTCGCCGTGCTCTACTCCACGCTGGTGCTGTACGCCACCAAGCGATTGGGTTTCAACGAAAGCAGCGCCAACGCCATGATGGGCGTGTTCGGCGCCTTCAACTATGGCCTGCACATGTTCGGCGGTTACCTCGGCGGCCGATTCCTCAGTAACCGCAATCTGTTCGTGCTCGGCATGGTGCTGCAGGTGATCGGCTGCGCGCTGATTGCCGTCGCGGGCGTGTGGGGGCTGTACTGGGGGCTGGCGATGTTCCTGACCGGCAGCGGCCTCAACGTTACCTGCATCAATATGATGCTCACCCAGCGTTTCAAGCCGGACGATGATCGGCGCGAATCGGCGTTCCTGTGGAACTACGCCGGTATGAACCTCGGGTTCTTCGTCGGCTTTACCGTCGCCGGGTATTTCCAACTGACGGAAAACTACCGCGCGCTGTTCCTGTTCGCCACGCTGGGCAACGCGGCGGCGATCGTCGTCGCCGTCTGCCGCTGGCGCATTCTGGCGGATCTCAATACGCCGCTGCGCGACGCCAGCCGCAGCCAATACCGTTGGCGCATGCTGGTCGGGCTGGCGGTGCTGGTGGCGCTGGTGCCGATCATCCGCGTGATGCTGACCCACGCCGAGTTCAGCGGCCACTTCGTGATCGTGCTCGGCGCGCTGATCTTCCTGATGCTGTGCGTGGTGACGCTGCGCCACCATCCGCGCGATGAGCGCCGCAGAATGGCGGCCTATCTGATCCTGGCGCTGGGCTCGCTGGTGTTCTGGGCGTTGTACCAACTGGCGCCGATGGGGCTGATGCTGTTCTCCGAGCACAACATCAACCTGAACGTTTACGGCATTCAGGTGGCGCCGCAGTGGATCCAGAACATCAACACGCTGGTGATCGTGGTGGGCGGCCCGCTGCTGGCCTGGTGGTTCAACCGCTTGCGCGCTCGCGGTTGCAACATCGACATTCCGCTGCAGTTCTCCGGATCGCTGTTCTGTATCGGGCTCGGCATGCTGGTGCTGCCGCTGGGCATCAGCATGGCGGGCGGCGATGGGCTGGTGGCGTTTAAATGGATCGTCATCAGCTATGTGCTGCAAAGCGTCGGTGAATTGATGATCTCGCCGATCGGTTACGCCATGATCGGCAAGTTGGCGCCGCCGCGCTATCAGGGCGTGATGATGGGCTGCTGGATGATGGTGACCGGCGTCGCCTCGGTGCTGGCGGGCTACGTCTCCGGCCTGATGCCGGAAAACAGCGGCAGCACGCCGCTGCAGACCAACCCCGGCTACAGCGAAATCTTCAGCGCGCTGGGCTGGGGGGCGACGGGCGTCGGCGTGGCGATGCTGATTCTCATTCCGCTGCTGCGGCGCCTTATCCGGCGCGACGGCCCGTCTGCCGCCTGATTGGCTAACATGCACAACAGCCCCACTGGTCGGGGCTGTTTTTATTTTGGGCTTTAACGCTTGCATCCGGCGGCGAATCGCGGAAGGCTGGAGGTAAACCAATAAAAACAAACGGGAGCCCGCAGTATGAACATCATTTATTACCACCCCTTGTTTAACGCCCAGGAATGGCTGGCCGGCATCAAGCAACGCCTGCCGCAGGCCGAGGTCCGCGAGTGGCAGCGCGGCGACGAACGGCCGGCCGATTACGCGCTGGTGTGGCGCCCGCCGCACGAGATGCTGGCCAACCGCCGCGATCTGAAAGCGGTGTTCGCCCTCGGCGCCGGCGTTGACGCGATCCTCGATCAGGAGCGCAAACACCCCGGCACGCTGCCTGCCGGCGTGCCGCTGCTGCGGCTGGAGGATACCGGCATGGCGCAGCAGATGCAGGAATACGCGCTGAGCTATGTGCTGCGCTATTTCCGCCGTTTCGACGAGTATCAGGCGCTGCAGCAGCGGCAGGAGTGGCAGCCGCTCGATCCGCACTCGCTGGATGATTTCACCATCGGCATCCTCGGCGCCGGCGTGCTGGGGCAGAGCGTGGCGCGCAAGCTGACCGAGTTTGGCTTCAGCGTGCGCTGCTGGAGCCGCAGCGCCAAACAGATCGATGGCGTGCAAAGCTTCGCCGGAGAGGCGCAGCGCGCTGCCTTCCTCGACGGCGTCAAATTGCTGATCAACCTGCTGCCCAATACGCCGGAGACCGTCGGTATTCTCAACCGCGAGCTGTTCGCGCAGCTGAGTTCGGGTGCCTATCTCATCAACATCGCGCGCGGCGCGCACCTGGTGGAAGCCGATCTGCTGGCGGCGCTGGAGCAGGGGCAACTGGCCGCCGCCACGCTGGACGTGTTCGCCCGCGAGCCGCTGCCGCAGGATCACCCGTTCTGGCGTCATCCGCGTGTCACCATTACCCCGCATATTGCTGCCATCACGTTGCCGCAGCAGGCGATGGATCAGATCGCCGCCAACATCCGCGCGCTGGAGGCGGGGCATGCCCCGGCCGGCGTGGTCGACAGGCAACGGGGGTACTGATCCTTCTGCCGCCGTTCGGTAGCTGATAAGCTGTTATCGTCATCGCGCCTGCCCGTGCCTTTGCGGGCGGCCCTCTGGAAGGAGAAACAATGTACCCCGTTGATTTGCATATGCACACCGTCGCCAGCACCCACGCTTACAGCACGCTGCACGATTACATCGCCGAAGCCCAGCAGAAGGGCATCAAGCTGTTCGCCATCACCGATCACGGCCCGGACATGGCCGATGCGCCGCACTACTGGCACTTTATGAACATGCACGTGTGGCCGCGCCTGGTGAACGGCGTGGGCATTTTGCGCGGCATCGAAGCCAACATCAAAAACCTGCAGGGCGACATCGACTGCACCGGCCCGATGTTGACCGCCACCGACATCATCATCGCCGGTTTCCATGAGCCGGTGTTTGCGCCGCAGGATAAAGCGTCCAATACTGAAGCGATGATCGCCGCGATGGCGCAGGGGGACGTGCATATCATCAGCCACCCCGGTAACCCGCGCTACCCGATCGACATTCCCGCCGTCGCGGCGGCGGCGGCAAAATACGAGGTGGCGCTGGAGCTGAACAACTCGTCGTTCACCCACTCCCGCAAGGGCAGCGAGGCCAACTGCCGGGCGATCGCCGCCGCGGTGTGCGATGCCGGCGGCTGGCTGGCGCTGGGCTCGGATTCGCACGTCGCCTTTTCGCTGGGTAACTTTGAGCACTGCGAGCGCATTATCGAAGAGGTGGGCTTCCCGCAGGAGCGTATTCTCAACGTCAGCCCGCGCCGGTTGCTGGACTTTCTCGAGCGGCGCGGCAAGCCGGCGATTGCGGAATTGGCCGATTTGTGACATCGTCCCGGCAAAATTTTCCGTATTGTATAAGGCATTATCATGAATGAGTTTTCCATTGTCTGCCGCGTGCTGGGTACGCTGTTCTACCGTCAGCCGCAGGATCCGCTGTTGGTGCCGCTGTTCGCGCTGATCAAAGAGGGCAAGCTGCAGCAGCACTGGCCGCTGGAGCAGGATGACCTGCTGAAACGCCTGCAGCAGGGCTGCGACGTCAACCAGCTGGCGACCGATTTCAACGCGATGTTCGTCGGCAGCGAGTGCAGCGTGTCGCCGTTCCGCTCCGACTACGTCGAAGGCGCCAGCGAAGCGGACGTGCGCACCTTCCTGCAGCAGCGCGGCATGCCGCTGGCGGAGGCGCCGGCCGATCATTTCGGCCAGCTGCTGCTGGCAGCGTCCTGGCTGGAAGATCAATCGCAGGAAGATGAAGCGCAGGCGCAGATCGCCCTGTTCGACGAGTTCCTGCTGCCGTGGTGCGGCCGCTTCCTCGGCAAAGTGGAAGCACACGCCACCACCGGTTTTTACCGCACGCTGGCGCTGATGACCCGCGACGCTATCCAGGCGATGCGCGACGAGCTGGCGGAGTACGAGCAGGACGACGAAGCGGGCGACGAAGAAGCGTAACGCCGCAGCTTACCCAGGCGGGCCGTCCGGCCCGCTAAACACAGGTTTGCATCCCCCAGACGTAAATTGACAAAAGATCCCTTAATCTGGCGGTTTACCGTCGGCTCGGCCGCGCCTGCGCGCCGCGCTTTTTCACGCAAGGGGCAGATGATGAAAAGTAACTGGATGCAGCAGATTCAAACGTTGATCGGGCAGAAGGCCGGCGCGATGGGCGGGGCGGAAGGCATCGGCAAGCTGCTGGCGCCCACGGCGCTGGGCGGCCTGGTCGGCGTGCTGTTGGCCAACAAGTCCTCGCGCAAGCTGGTGGGCAAGTTCGGCAAGAATGCGCTGATCATCGGCGGCAGCGCGGCGGTGGGCGCGGTGCTGTGGAACAAGTATAAGCAGCGGGTGAAAGAGACCCATCAGGACGAACCGCAGTTCGGCCTGCAAACCACGCCGGTGGATCTGCGCGCCAAACGCCTGGTGCAGGCGCTGGTGTTCGCCGCCAAGAGCGACGGCCATATCGATGCCGACGAGCAGCGCGCCATCGATCACAGCCTGGCGCAGCTGCAGGTGGGGGAAGAGGCGCAGGGCTGGGTGCAGGAAGCGATCGAGCAGCCGCTCAACCCGGAATTGATCGCCCGCAGCGTGCAAAACGAAGACGAGGCGCTGGAGGTTTACTATCTGAGCTGCCTGGTGATCGACGTCGATCACTTTATGGAGCGCGGCTACCTCGACGCGCTGGCGCAGGCGCTGAAGATCCCGGCGGACGTCAAGCAGGGCATCGAGAGCGACGTCAACGAGAAAAAGCGCGAGCTGGCGTAGCGCCGCTTGGCAAGCCGGGGGGAATCATGTCACTCTTGCCGCAATCTATGTAAGCGGATGATTTAGCAATGATGACCCCACCGAAAGCGGAAAAACGCCCTTATCCCATTACCATCCACGGCGACACGCGCGTGGATGACTATTACTGGCTGCGCGACGACGAGCGCGCAGACCGCCAGGTGCTGGACTACCTGCAGGCGGAAAACGCCTACACCGATGCGATGCTGAAACCGCAGCAGGCGCTGCGCGAAACCCTGTACGAAGAGATGGTGGCGCGCATTCCGCAGCAGGAACATTCGGTGCCTTACGTGCGCCACGGCTATCGCTATCAGACGCGCTATGAGCCGGGCAATGAATACGCGATTTCCGTGCGCCAGCCGCAGGCCGAGAGCGAGCGCTGGGAGGTGCTTATCGACGGCAACCAGCGCGCCGAGAATCACGAGTTTTACACCCTGGGCGGGCTGGACGTCAGCCCCGACAACCAGCGGCTGGGGGTGGCGGAGGATTTCCTGTCGCGCCGCCAGTATGACATTCGCTTCAAGAACCTGGCCGACGGCAGTTGGGCGGACGAAGTGCTGGAGAACACTTCCGGCAGCTTCGAGTGGGCCAACGACTCCTCGACGGTGTACTACGTGCGCAAGCACGCCAAGACGCTGTTGCCGTATCAGGTTTATCGTCACGTGGTGGGCAGCGATCCGCAGCAGGACGAGCTGATTTACGAAGAGCTGGACGATACCTTTTACGTCGGGCTGGAGAAGACCACCTCCGAGCGCTTTATCCTGATCCACCTGAGCAGCACCACCACCTCGGAGATCCTGCTGCTGGACGCCGACCGTGCGGACGCCAAGCCGCAGCTGTTCGTGCCGCGTCGCAAGGATCACGAATACGCCATCGATCACTATCACCAGCATTTCTACATCCGCTCCAACAAGGACGGCAAGAACTTCGGCCTGTACCAGAGCGAACAGGCGGACGAAGCGCAGTGGCAGACGCTGATCGCCCCGCGCGCCGACGTGATGCTGGAGGGCTTCAGCCTGTTCCGCGACTGGCTGGTGGTGGAGGAGCGCAGCGCCGGCCTGACGCTGCTGCGCCAGATCCACTGGCAGACTGGCGAAGAGAAGCGCATCGCCTTCGACGATCCGACTTACACCACCTGGCTGGCGTACAACCCGGATCCGGAAACCGCGCTGCTGCGCTACGGCTATTCGTCGATGACCACCCCGACCACGCTGTATGAGCTGAATATGGACAGCGGCGAGCGGACGATGCTCAAACAGCAGGAAGTGAAGAACTTCACGCCGGAAAACTACCGCAGCGAGCGAGTCTGGGTGAAGGCGCGCGACGGCGTCGAGGTGCCGGTCTCGCTGGTGTATCGCCAGGACAGCTTCCAGCGCGGCGCCAACCCGCTGATGGTATACGGCTACGGCTCCTACGGCAGCAGCATGGATCCGGCGTTCAGCGCCAGCCGCCTGAGCCTGCTGGATCGCGGTTTCGTGTTCGCGCTGGCGCACATTCGCGGCGGCGGCGAGCTGGGGCAGCTGTGGTATGAAGACGGCAAGCTGTTCAACAAGCAGAACACCTTCAACGATTTTATCGACGTAACCGAAACGCTGATCGCCCAGGGTTACGGCGACGGCAAGCGGGTGTTCGCCATGGGCGGCAGCGCCGGCGGCCTGCTGATGGGCGCGGTGATCAACCAGGCGCCTCAGCTGTTCCACGGCGTGGTGGCGCAGGTGCCGTTCGTCGACGTGGTAACCACCATGCTGGACGAGTCTATCCCGCTGACCACCGGCGAATATGACGAGTGGGGAAACCCGAACGAGCAGGCCTATTACGACTACATCAAGCAGTACAGCCCGTACGATCAGGTGAAGGCGCAGGCATACCCGCATCTGCTGGTGACCACCGGCCTGCACGATTCGCAGGTGCAGTATTGGGAGCCGGCCAAGTGGGTGGCCAAGCTGCGTGAGCTGAAAACCGACGATCGGCAGCTGCTGCTGTATACCGACATGGATGCCGGCCACGGCGGCAAGTCCGGGCGCTTCAAGGCCTATGAGGATATTGCGCTGGAGTACGCCTTCATTCTGGCGCTGGCGGAGTAACGACATTCGGCGGGCGGCCTGCGCCGCCCGCCATGTTAGCCAATCAGATAGTATTTCAGCGTGTGTTTCATGTCCGGGCTCAGATCGTCGATGGATTTCAGCATCCAGCGCAGATAGCCGGGATCTTCCTGGGCGATGCGATCGATCTCCTGTCCGCGATACTTGCCGAATTTGAACTTCTTCAGCAGCACCGGTTGTTCGGTGATCTGCACCATTTGCTCCGGCGTCCAGCCCGAATCCTTGATGATGCGTTGCAGCAGCGCGGCGGTGACGTAGCAGTCGTACAGCGCGCGGTGCGGGTACAGCGTGGCGTCTGCCGGCAGCTGCACGTCCAGGTTCAGCGCGTAGCGCAAATACTGGTTGCCGTACTTGATGTCCGGATACAGCGTGCGCGCCAGCTTGAGCGTGCAGATCCAGGCGCCGTTCATCTCCGGCAGCACGCCGCGATCGAAAGCGGCGTTGTGCGCCACATAGTAGGGGCAGCCCTGATAGCGGCCGATCGCCACCGCAATGCGCGGTTTGCCTTCCACCATCTGTTCGGTGATGTGATGAATCGCCATCGCGTCGAGGCTGATGGGGCGATCCGGGCTGACCAGATCGCTCATCGGGTTGGTCAATTGGCCGTCGAGCAGATCGAGGGAGGCCACTTCCACCACGCCGCCGTCCAGCCCACAGGTCTCGGTATCTATTACGCGTAACGTCATGTTTTCCTCTGCGTTGCCGTCAGGCCTCAGCTTAACCGGCGCAGGCGGCCGTGCCAACCGCCCCAGGTTGTAGGCAATAAAAAACCCGCCTTGGCGGGTTTAATGACGGATGGAAGGGCGCTTACTCACCAGACGGATGCGCTTTTTTGGCGCGTTTCTCCGCACGTTTCTCGGCTGGGGTTTTCAACGGCTTCTTCTTCGCATTCTTTTTGCTATCCATTCCCTTACTCATGATGGCCTCTCGTTACCTATGATTGGGTGGCTTGCTCAGCCATTAACCGCCTAAAGCCGGCAGGATGCAAGCGACAAAGTGCGAATTGTGTTTAACCGGCTGTTTGTGCGTGAAATTTTGTTTTTGGATGACCGGGTGCTAAAAATAAATATTATGTTATAATGTTACACTTTTGGTGTTGGGAGAGCGCAATGACAGTCATGACGTTACCGGATGCGCAGCAACTGCTGGCCATGCCGGATTCTGATTATATGAACTCGGTTCAACGGGCGTTTTTCCGCCAGCTGCTGCAAGATGAGCGGCAAAAGCTGCTGCTGCACATCGATGAGCTGAAAAAAGAGATCGACGGCGGCGAAGCGACGGGCGATGAAGCCGACAAGGCGGCGCGCGAAGAGGATCTGCGCCTGCTGTTCCGCCAGTTGGATCGCGAAAGCCGCCTGCTGCCGAAAATCGATGCGGCGCTGGCAAGGTTGCAGAACGGCGAGTACGGCTACTGCCGGGAAACCGGCGAACCTATCGGGCTGGCGCGCCTGCTGCTGCGCCCGACGGCGGAACTGAGCATCGAGGCGAAAACCGCGCAGGAGATGCGCGAGCCGCATATGCGCAAAGGTGGCTAACTGAGTTCCCGGGGGGGCGAATGCGCCCCTCAACCGATAGGGCCTGTGGGCATTTTGCAGGCAGGTCGTTGCGATTTTGAGCAAACGCGCGCTGAGTTCTCGGCGCGCGTTCTAGTTTTCGGGTTTTACCGTTGACCTGCCGGGCGGGTTCCGCTTTGATGAAAGCATGACTCACAGAGAGACGGAAAGCGCCATGGAACAATTACGAGGTTTGTACCCGCCGTTAGCGGCATACGACAGCGGTTGGCTGGACACTGGGGATGGCCACCGGATCTACTGGGAGCTGAGCGGCAACCCGAACGGTAAGCCGGCGGTCTTCATTCACGGCGGGCCGGGCGGCGGCATCTCCCCGCATCATCGCCAGTTGTTCGATCCCGAACGCTACAAGGTGCTGCTGTTCGATCAGCGCGGCTGTGGCCGCTCCCGTCCGCACGCCAGCCTGGACAACAACACCACCTGGCATTTGGTTGCCGATATCGAGCGGCTGCGCGAAATGGCCGGCGTCGATCAATGGCTGGTGTTTGGTGGTTCCTGGGGGTCGACGCTGGCGCTCGCCTATGCGCAGACCCACCCGGAGCGCGTCAGTGAAATGGTGCTGCGCGGCATTTTCACCCTGCGCAAGCAGGAGCTGCATTGGTATTACCAGGACGGTGCGTCACGCTTCTTCCCGGAAAAATGGGAGCGCGTGCTGTCCATTCTGTCGGATGAAGAGCGTAAAGATGTGATCGCCGCCTACCGGCAGCGGCTGACCTCGGCCGATCCGCAGGTGCAACTTGAAGCGGCCAAGTTGTGGAGCGTGTGGGAAGGGGAGACGGTCACGCTGTTGCCGAGCCGCGAATCCGCTTCGTTCGGCGAGGATGATTTCGCGCTGGCGTTCGCCCGGATTGAAAACCACTATTTCACCCATCTGGGCTTCCTGGAGAGCGATGACCAGCTGCTGCGCAACGTGCCGCTGATCCGCCATATCCCGGCGGTGATCGTCCACGGCCGCTATGATATGGCCTGCCAGGTGCAGAACGCCTGGGATCTGGCCAAGGCCTGGCCGGAAGCGGAATTGCAGATCGTGGAAGGGGCGGGGCATTCGTATGACGAGCCGGGCATCTTGCACCAGCTGATGATCGCCACCGACCGGTTCGCCGGCAAGTGACGCAAAAAACCCGCCGTAACGGCGGGTTTTGTTATTTGGCCTTCGGCTCGTACGGCAGGCGCGAAAACTTGTGGGATTCCGCGCGGTAGTGCGCCACACGCTCGCGAAAATAGTCGCGCAGCGGTTCCGGCTGCTCGCGCTCCACCACTTCCGGGATCACCGGCATGTTGTAGCGCTCTTTGTACGCCACGCCTGAGGCGGCGAGATCCACGTTCACCCTGTCCATCTCTTCTTTGGACAGCTCGGCCAGATTGTAACCCACGCTATGCTCCTTACTTACTTTGCCGCATTGAACCTGCGCAGAAGGTAATCCACCCGGCGACGCTTGGCAAGCCCGTAGCGCCGCCGCGGCGGGCGATATTTTCCAAAGAGTAATGCAATCTATTTATTCTTTTAAATAAGAATGATTCGCTTTTTGATTAAAATAAAAGATGGGAATAATTATCATAATAATTAGCGTGAATTTCTATATGATTTTATGTGTTTGATTTTAATTAAATAAATAATTAATATTGATCGGGTGTAAATAAGGTGTTTTTATTTTTACGGCAGCAGGGCATAATGCGCGGAAATTAAATTCATGACCTGCAAAATAAAAGGAATCATTATGCTGACGCAAGAAATGACTCAAAAGCTGAATGAGCAACTGAATCTGGAGTTCTACTCCGCCAACCTGTACCTGCAAATGAGCGCATGGTGCAGCGATAAAGGCTTTGAAGGCGCCGCCGCATTTCTTAAAGAGCACTCTCAGGAAGAGATGCAGCATATGCAACGCCTGTTCGACTACCTGAGCGACACCGGCTCTTTGCCGCTGCTGGGCAGCATCGCCGCGCCGCCGGTGGCGTTCGAATCGCTGGCGGACGTGTTCCAGCAGACCTACGAACACGAACAGCTGATCACCCGTCAGATCAACGAACTGGCGCACGCCGCCATGACCGCACACGATTATTCCACCTTCAACTTCCTGCAGTGGTACGTGGCGGAGCAGCACGAAGAAGAGAAACTGTTCAAATCCGTGCTGGATAAGCTGGCGCTGGTGGGCACCAGCGGCAAAGGCCTGTTCTTCATCGACAAAGATCTGAAGAAAATGGGCGCGATGGGCCAGGGCGGCAACGGCTAGGCTTAATTCGCACCAGAATATCGAAAAACCGCGCGCGGGCGAGCCTGACGCGCGGTTTTTTTTTCCCTGCGTTTATCGCGGTTATGCGGCGATACGTGCTGCCGGATCGCAAAATGCCAGTGATGCGCTCGACTTGCCGCAGCGCGGTCGTTATGATTTACCGCGATACGCTACAGGGATGGTAGAGTCAAAACAGCGGGTTAGCCGATACAACCCGTTTTTCTGTTTACCCGTGGCGCAATCATTTGCGGTGGGTTGGGGCCGCTGATACATCGCCTTGGCTGTGGCCTTAACCCTTATGACCCTCTTTTACTGTTAAGGGATACCACTGTGATCGGTAAAATTCGTTCCTCTTGTCGCCTGCTTTCCACCGTTTTCGTCCTGTTCGTCGGCCTGTCTTCGCAGCAAGCGCTGGCGCACGCCCACCTGAAAGTGGAAACGCCGAAGGCCGACGCCAGCGTCAGCCCGGCGCCGAAGGCGCTGACCCTCAGCTTCTCCGAAGGCATCGAACCGAACTTCAGCGGCGTGAAAATCACCGGCCCGGACAACGCCGTGGTGAAAACCGGCAAACTGCAGCTCGATCCGAACAACAACACCCAGGTCAATGTGCCGATCGAAGGTGAGTTGAGCGCGGGCAAATACAACGTCAGCTGGCATGTGGTTTCGGTCGACGGGCATAAAACCAAAGGCCAGTACAGCTTCACCGTAAACTGATCGTGAGTCTGGCGACCCTGTTCGTTCTGTGTCGCTTGGTGCACTTTGCGGCGGTGATGCTGATGTTCGGCATCAGTCTGTTCACCGCCTTACTGTCACCGCAGCGCCTCTCCCCGATCCTCTCCCGCGATGTGCGCCCGCTGCTGCTTGCCGGCACCTGGATTGCCGGGCTTTCCGCCGTGGCGCTGCTGGCCATTCAGGCTGGGCAAATGGGCGACGGTTGGGAAGACGCCTGGCGGCTTGAGGTCTGGTGGGCGGTGCTCGGCACCACCTTCGGCGAAGTGTGGCGCTGGCATCTGGGCCTGTCGCTGCTGGCGATCCTGAGCCTGCTGCTGCCGGAACGGCCGCGTGCGCAGGCGTTGGCGCTGTGTTCGGTACTGCTGCTGGTGAGCCTGGCGTTTATCGGCCACGCGGCGATGCACGAAGGCGCGCTGGGCGCGCTGCACCGCGCCAACCACGCAGTGCACCTGCTGGCCGCCGGCTACTGGTTCGGCTGCCTGGCGCCGCTGCTGGTTTGCCTGCGCTACCTGCAGCCGCCGCAGTGGCGCAGCGACGCCATCACCACGCTGATCCGTTTTTCGCGCTGGGGGCACCTGGCGGTGGCGGCGGTGATCGTCACCGGTATCGTCAACAGCCTGATCATTCTCGGCGGTTGGCCGCTCAACCTCGGTTCGCCTTATCAGCGCCTGCTGCTGATTAAAACCGCGCTGGTGGCGCTGATGGTGATGGTGGCGCTGGCCAATCGCTACGCCATCGTGCCGGCGATGAGCCGCGTGCCGGCGCTGGCGCAGCGCGGCGTGGTGCTGGCCTGCTGGCTCGAAGTCGGGCTGGGGGTGGCGGTGCTGCTGCTGGTCAGTTTATTTGCAACCTATGCGCCGGTTTGACATTTCGGCTTGCCGCAACCGGGCAAGCTGCGGGAAAATCGACGTGAATAGCAACCTTAAGGCCAACACATGAAATCGGTATTACTCGGCATTACGCTGCTGGCAACCGCGACCGGCGCGCTGGCGGCAGACAAACTGGTGAACATCACCAAACTGGAATACGGCAAACAGTGGGCGTTCACCAAGGAAGAAGTGACGCTGCAGTGCCGCAGCGGCGGCGCGCTGTTCGTGCTGAATAACAGCACCCTGATGCAATACCCGCTCAACGACGCAGCGGAGCAGCAGGTGAAGAAGGGCCATCAGCGCGCGCAGCCGCTGGAGGTGCTCCTGCTGGACGACCCTGCCGAACCGGGGAAAAAAATGAGCCTGGCGCCGTTTATCGAACGCGCCGAGAAGCTGTGCGCTGACTAACCGCTTGTTTGCCAACGCCTTGCCCAGCGCGCGCGGATTGATGCGCATTTGCCGCATAGTTATTTCGTCACGAAACTATCACGCGGCCGCCGGGCGGCTGGCAAAACTGGCGCGGTAGGCTACTCTTAAAGTGCACGGCTGAACAAGCCCTGCATTAAATGCCAACTTTTAGCGCACGGCTCTCTCCCAAGAGCCATTTCCCTAGACCGAATATAGGAATCGTATTCGGTCTTTTTTTGTGTGATTGATTTATAAGGGAATTCCACTTAAAGCGCCAATAAAACTTTGGTTTCTCTTTCCAGTCGTAACACCTCAGCTCCGCACTCCTCACCCGCACATATCGCTAATTTAGCCGCACCAAAAGTCATTACGTCATTTATGGCGCTGATAAGCTCCGGTCATTGCTCCCATCACCGGTTAAATGAGAATGGCATTATGGGGAATATCAAGGCATTAAGCGTTATAAAAGGAAACCTGTGTTGAACGATCGGTTGAGCCAGTTGAAGAGGGTGTTGCCCGCCTATCTTGAGGCGTGGCGTGAGGGCGCTTTACCCTCTGACTGGGGGCAGGTGGCTAATCCTGAAGTGGTTGCCGCCCTGTTGGCGGAGTGGGAGGCGCTGAGCGAATTGGCGTCGCTGTTCGAAACCGCGACTGAAACCCCAACCGATCCCGCCGCGTTTTGGCAGGCGCGCGCCGAGCTGATGGCGCAGCGCAATCGTGAGCTCAGTGCCCAACTGGCGACGCCAATCCGTTTGCCCGGCGCACGGGTAGCCTTCTTTGGCTATGTGAAAACGGCGGTGATGGACGCCAGGCAGGTGAAGGCGGCAATTCGCGATGCCGGTTTTACCATTGCGGGCGACAGCCAAAATGAGAACACGGCTTAACGCGGCTTCTTCTCAAATTTCTCGGCAAAAAAGAACCGCAGCAATTTATGGGTCCACAGCAGCATTGCGCCGACCACCACCAGCGAGACGACGAAATGCGACAGGTTTTTCGGCGCGGCGTAGCCGTGAGTAAAAGAAACCCCGGCGCCGCTGAGCAGCAGGGTGGCGATCCAAAAGCCGAGTAGCAGGCACAAGGTACGGAACAGTTTAAACATTGTTATCACCGAAATGCTGAAAGCGCCGACTGAACGGAAAGACTCAGCCGGAGCTCTGATTAGTTAAAACAGCTGAGCGTGAGCAGGTATTGCCGCCTTTATTGCTGTGCTGCTGCTGTTGTTCTTGTTGCCACCGTTGTTGTTGACGCGTCCATTGCTGCCGCGGTTGTTGGCAAAGTTACCTGCGCCGGCGATCAGGTGAAAATATTTAGCCTCGATCTCTTGCATAAAACTCCCTCTTTATCGATTCGGTTAAATGGCGTATAGCTTGCGCAAGCCAGCTGTTTTTAACAGAAAAAACGGCGGGGATAATTACTGGTTCGGATAAGAACAGGGGATTTATTTGCAGGTATTTACCAGGCTGATAAGCGTGCCGGAGATTGATATTCCTGCGTGAGTCATTTCGCTTAACAAGACGTTCTTTACGATGAATGGCGCCGCCACCGGCGCGCAGCAAGGTTCAATTCACCCAGCCAATTTGTTAGGATCGCCCGACCTACATGACTATTGGTGCAGTACATTGAAAATTAAAGCGTTGTTATTTGTTGCGTTGGCCGCACTGGCCGGCTGCAGCCAGGAGGGAACCTCGATGAATCAGCCCGCAAACGAGAAAGGCGGCCAAACGGAAGTGTTGCTGGTGAACAGTGCGCTGGTGGACTGCGTGGGCGTCGCCCCGATGAAGTGCATGCAGGTGCGCCGCTCCGCGCAGCAGCCGTGGGAGTTGTTCTATACCGGCATCGAAGGTTTCACCTTCGAACCGGGCTATCAGTATCGGCTGAAAGTGCGCGTTACTCCGGTAGAGAACGTGCCGGCCGATGCCTCATCGCTGCGTTACACGCTGATTGAGCAGTTGGAAAAGAACAAGGCGTGACCCTCGACAGGCCGGGTAATCGCAATCCGGCCTGCCATGATTATCCCTTTACCATCATGACATGCCTCGGCGGTGGGCTTGCCGACTGGTCTGTTCACTGCGCTTGTTTTCGCACTTTCTTAAGTATATTGAGAAAATCAGGTATATTGTCCTTCGGTTTTTAGCTACCAAGAAAAAATTACTATGATTATCAAACCTAAAATTCGTGGTTTTATCTGCACCACCGCTCACCCGGCAGGCTGTGAAGCCAACGTCCGTGAGCAAATCGCCTACGTTAAGTCGCGCGGCGAACTGAAAAACGGGCCTAAAAAGGTGCTGGTCATTGGTGCATCCACCGGTTACGGTCTGGCCTCGCGCATCAATGCCGCTTTCGGCAGCGGTGCGGCCACCATCGGCGTATTTTTCGAGAAGCCTGGCAGCGAAGGCAAAACCGGTTCCGCCGGTTGGTACAACTCCGCCGGTTTCGACAAGGCAGCTAAAGAAGAAGGCCTGTACGCGAAAAGCATCAACGGCGACGCATTCTCCAACGAGTGCCGTCAGACCGTGATCGATCTGATCAAAAAAGACCTGGGTCAGGTTGACCTGGTGGTTTACTCGCTGGCTTCGCCGGTGCGTAAGATGCCGGAAACCGGCGAAGTGGTGCGTTCCGCACTGAAGCCGATCGGCGAACCGTACAAATCCGTTGCGCTGGACACCAACAAAGACGTGCTGGTTGAAGCCGTGGTCGAGCCGGCCAACGAGCAAGAAATCGCCGACACCGTGAAGGTGATGGGCGGCCAGGACTGGCAGCTGTGGATGGACGCGCTGGACGAAGCGGGCGTGCTGGCGGATAACGCGCAGTCTGTCGCTTACTCCTACATCGGCACCGATCTGACCTGGCCAATCTACTGGCACGGCACGCTGGGCAAGGCGAAAGAAGATCTGGATCGCGCGGCGCACGCCATCAACCAGAAGCTGCAGGCCAAAGGCGGCGCGGCTTACGTTGCGGTGCTCAAGTCGGTGGTGACTCAGGCTTCCTCTGCCATTCCGGTGATGCCGCTGTATATCTCCATCGTGTTCAAAATCATGAAGGAGCAGGGCATTCACGAAGGCTGCATCGAGCAGATCCAGCGTCTGTTCGCCACCAAGCTGTACAGCGGCGCGGCGCCGGACACCGACGAGAAACACCGCCTGCGTCTGGATGACTGGGAACTGCGCGACGAAGTGCAGGAAACCTGCCGTGCCATCTGGCAGCAGTTGAACGACAACAACATCAACGAACTGACCGATTATCAGGGCTACAAGGCGGAGTTCCTGCGCCTGTTCGGCTTTGGCCTGCAGGGCGTTGACTACGACGCCGATCTGAGCGGCGAAGCCAATTTCGACGTGATCGAGCTGGTCTAAGCGCGTCGAGCGGTCAAACAAGGTCGGGTTAGCCCGGCCTTTTTTATTGCCTGCGAATTATCGGGTGGCTAAGCGAAAATGTTTATTTTGGGTTAACAGACGAACCGGGTGATTAACATCGGCAGTCGGATGGTGAAATAACGGCGGTTATTAAACTAAAGAAAGTCATTTTTTTATTTACCCTTGCCGCCGGCTGCGGGTATTTTATTTCCTTTAAGGAGGAAATTATGACATGGCGTTATTGTGCCACGGTATCGTTGTTTTTGTTGAGCGGCTGTAGCGCGATTCAGCCGACGTCGACGTCCCCAGACTGGTCTCAGCCGCAGCCTGCCACGCGGGAGCAGCGGCAACGCATCATGGCGGGTGAGTCCGCCTCCTCGGTATTACATGAAGGAAACGTCGGCATTGGCGGCACCTTTGATGGGGCGAAAATATTCGATCGTTAAGCCGCTAAATATATTCAGCCAAATTAATGCGCGCATTCTGCCGATATTGTCGGAGGGTTTACCTTTCCTGCGTTATTCTGCCGTGGCCCAACCATTCATTGCGTTAACAGACAATTCGTTTTCCTTATAGGGAACCGCCGGTTTATTTCGGCGTAATCAAAGGAGTTGCCCATGGCGAAGGAGATGGCCGCGATCTTTCTCTTGCTGTTGCTGCCGTTAAGCCAAAGCGCCGGCGCGGCGCGTTACGACAGGCCGTGCGAAGGCGTGTCGCCGGTGCTGTTTCAAAAGCGCCTGAAAGCATTGGCGCAGGATTTGCGGCAGGAAATGAGTGAGGAAGCGACGCCGACAGAGCGCGATGCGGAGGAGCTGGCGCGCTTGGCGGAGTGCGGTATCGAGCCCGGCAAAGCGCCCGTCACCGGTGGGCAGCGAGCGCCGCATTCCGAGGAAAAACCGCCGGCATCGCCAAACGGGTGTTGAGCCGGCGTGCGCGCAGAGTCAAGCGATGTAAAAGGAGTCATTGATGAAAAGGATTGTGTTGGCCGGCGTGGCCTTGTGTAGCTGCTGCTTCGCGCAGGCGCGGGTGGATTTGGAATACCATGCGGCGCCGCCGAAGGACAGTAAGGTCACCGAGGAGTACCAGAAAAAGCGCGACGCATTGCGCCACAAGGTGTGGAATGTCGATAACCTGACGCTGGCCAACGAGCAGGCGATTGCGCGCGAACAGCAGCGCGAGGCGGCAGAGACCGCCGAGCGGCAGCAGCGGAACCTGGAGCAGCAACAGAAAAAGCAGCGCTGCCTGCGGAGACGCTCGAAAGATCCTCACCGCGAGGCGAAGTGTTACACGCACAGCTTCTAACATTAATCGTCCGGGCGCCATCAGCGCCCGGCGTCGTTTAGGCCGGGCGGCAATGCTCCTTCAGCATGGCGATCGCGTCCGGTTTCAGCTGATACAGATAGACCGGGCGGCCGGTGGCGCCGTACAGAATACGGGTGCCGAGAATGCCGCTCTCCGCCAGATAGATGAGGTACTTGCGGCAGGAGACCCGCGAAATGCCGATGGCGTTGGCCAGATTGTCGGTGGAAAACTCGTTATCGTGCTGCTGTTCGATCCACTCGCACACCGTGCTCAGGGTGATGCTGGTCAGCCCCTTCGGCAGCTTTTTGTTCTCCTGGCCGCCGGGCTGGCGGCGCAGCAGGCTGTCGACGTCGGCCTGCGAAAACTCGCGCTGCGCCAACAGCTGCGACTGCTGCCGGTAGTGGCTCAGCGCCTCCTTGAAGCGGCTGAACTGGAACGGTTTGATCAGATAATCCACCACCCCGTAGTGCAGCGCTTTTTGCACCGTGTTCACGTCGCTGGCGGAGGAGATGATGATCACGTCGGTCTTCTCGCCGAGCTCGCGCAGGCCGGGCAGCAGATCCAGCCCGTTCTCCTGCTGCATGTAGATATCCAACAGCACCAAATCGATGCTGACGCCGGCATCGGCCAGTAGCGCGCGCGCCTGGCTCAGAGTGGCGACCGTCGCCTGGCAGTGAAAACCGCCGACCTGGCTCAGGTAGTATTTGTTCAGCTCCGCCACCATCGGGTCGTCGTCGACAATCAGTACGTTAATCATGAGTTCTGCTCTTGGCCTGATAGGGAAGGTGCACGAAAAATTGGGTCAGCTCGCCCGGTTCGGACTCGAAATCGATGCTGCCGCCCAGTTTCTCCAGATGGCTGCGGATCAGCGCCAGGCCGATGCCGCGTCCCGTTCCCTTGGTGGAAAATCCGTGTTCGAAGATGCGCGCGCCGATCGCCGGATCGATGCCGGGGCCATCGTCGCTGACGATACAGTGTAATTGATCGTCGTGATGATGGAAGCTCAGGCCGATCTCGTGGCCCTCAACGCCGTCGATGGCGTCGATGGCGTTTTCGATCAGGTTGCCGAGCACGCTGATCAGCACATGCGTGGTTTCCGCATCGTCGGTTTCCGGCAGCAGGCTGGTTTCCTCGATGGTCAGTTCAACACCGGCTTCGTGGGCGCGGCTGATCTTGCCGATGAAGAAGCCCGCCACTTCCGGCGAGTGGATCTTGCGCAGCAGCGCGCCGATCTCTTCCTGATAGTTGCTGGCGGTATTGATGATGTAGTTTTCCAACTGCTGATAGGCCTTCATGTGCAGCATGCCGAGTATCACATGCAGCTTGTTCATAAATTCGTGCGACTGCACCCGCAGCGCATCGGCGTAGTGCGCCATGCCGCTCAGCCGCTGCAGCAGGCGGCTGACCTCGGTCTTGTCGCGGAAGGTGGCGATGGCGCCGGTCACCTGGCCGTTGACGATCACCGGCACGGTATTGGTCAGCAGTTCGCTGCCGTTGAAGCCGATCTGCCGATCGCGCAGCGGTTGGCCGCTGGCCAGCACCTCCGCCAGATGCAGCTGCGCCGGCCAGTGCTTGCTGGCGGCTTCCAGCAGCAGGTTTTCCACCGGGCCGCTCTGGCGCAGCAGGCGCTTGGCTTCGTCGTTGACGATGGTGATGCGGGATTCGTTATCGACCGCGATCACGCCTTCTTTAATCGACTGCAGCATGGCGTTGCGCTGTTCGAACAGGTTGGAGATTTCGTAAGGCTCGAAACCCAGCATGATGCGCTTGAGCGCGGAGACCAGGAAGAAGGTGCCCAGGCTGCCGACCAGGGCGGCGAAGGCGATGGTCCAATAGATGATCCAGCGGCTCTCCGCCACCACCCGCTGCACGGTGTCCAGCGCGATGCCGAGCGCCACCACGCCGATTTGCTGTTTCTGCGCGTCATACACCGGCACGAACACCCGCAGCGCCGGGGCCAGCGTGCCGCGGTTGATGGCGCTGTTGACGTGGCCTTGCAGCGCGGGCGCCAGATCGTCGCCGATAAAATGCTTGCCGATCAGCCAGGGTTTGGGGTGCGAATAGCGGATGCCCTGCATATCCACCACCACCACGAACAGCAGCTCGTTTTGATGGCGCACCTGCTCGGCGAAGCGCTGAATGGCGCCGCTTTGGTCACGCTGCTGCAGGCCGTCGACCACGGTGCTGGAGAGCGCCAGCGTATTGGCGACGGCGATGGCTTTCTGCTGCAGCTGATCTTGCCCCTCGCGGCTCATCTGCACGAAAAACAGCGCGAACACCACCAGCAGCACCGAAGCGATGATGGCGGACACCATCAGCGTGATGGAGGTGCTCAGCTTGAGCGGCACCCGTTGTTTTGGCATGGCGGTTCTCCGAATGGCGATATCACGGCGTATTCTAGCGAGGAATGAGGCAAGCTGCAGTTACCGGCAGCAGGTTATAGCATGCTGCCGGGGTGCGGGGGGCTTATTTTAGTTACAAAAGCGGGTCACTGCTGGTGGTAGATCTCCAGCGCCTGTTGGCCGCTGGCGCCCTGATGGATGATTGCCATCAACGCGCGCACCACCTGCGACGGATTGCTGTGTTGATAGACGTTGCGGCCGTAAACCATGCCGGAGGCGCCCTGGGCCATCAGCGCGGCGGATTTCTCCAGCACCGGCCCCAGCTCCCCCTTGCCACCGCCGCGCACCAGCGTCGGGCAGCGCGCCGCTTCCACCACGCGGTGGAAGTCTTCCACCCGATCGGTCGGGTCGGCTTTGATGATGTCGGCGCCCAGCTCGCGCGCCAGCCGCACCAGCGGCACGATCTTCTCCACGTTGCCGAGCGAGCCGTAGGCGGCGCCCTGGCCGGCCGGCGCCATCACCAGCGGTTCGATCATCAGCGGCATGGCGTAGCGATCGCAGGCGTGGCGCAGGCGGCCGATGTTCTCCACGCACTGGCGGAAAATGCCGGGCTCATCCGGGATCATATACAGATTGACCACCACCGCGGCGGCGTCCATTTGCAGCGCCGCCAGGATTGGCGCCTCCGGATTGTGCAGCACTGCCCACATCTCGCGGTGGCGGGCGGCGTTATAGGCGTTGCCGACGTCGGTGCGCATCACCAGCGCCGGTTTTTCGCGCTGCGGCGCGCGCTGCAGCAGATCCGCCTGGCCGTAGTTGACCTGAATGGCGTCGGGGCGCGCGGCGATCAGGTTGCCCATCACCCGTTCGATATCTTCCAGGCCGATCAAGAAATCCGGTTCGTTGGCGATGCCGTGATCGATCGCCACGTCCAGGCACTTGCCGTTGTTGAACAGGCGGTTCATCCGCACCTTGCTGCTGAGCTGCATGTCAGGTCCTCCTGAGATAGGGATATGTCCATTATTGCCGAGTAAGGATGGTCGGGAAACGCGGAAACCGCAAACTGCGCGGCCGCTCGCAGTTTTTGCCGGCGCACGAAAGGGGAACGCTCGCCAGCGGCTTGCACTTCATTTGTTAGATCCGTGTCATGTTTTTGTTAATAAGCCATTCCAAAATGCATGTTTCGCTTGTTTGGGTTAAAAAGTTTCAATAACCTCAATTATGAAATAAACATTTAAAAAAGCGGTAAAGACGCCGTTTGTTGTGCCAGGGGTTTATTTCAATTGGTTGTTTTTAATCTGTTTTGAGACATCGATCACCATTTTTACAACGGCCTTGATACGGCGATAACGCGGTAAATTCGCCGTATCAAAGGGATAACACCGACCGTATTGTTGTTTGAATGTAAAAAATATTTTTCATTAGCTGTCAACCAACAGACCTCTTCATTCTAACGATTAAAGGGTAACGAACATGAAGCTGAAGAAACTGATCGCCGCCTCGGTACTGATGTGCATGCTGCCGGCCAGCGTGCTGGCGAAAGACATCAAGATCGGCGTTTCCATGGCTTACTTCGATGACAACTTCCTCACCATTCTGCGCCAGTCGATGCAAAACAAAATGAAGGCCGACGGCAACGTCAGCGGCCAGTTCGAAGACGCCAAGGGCGACATCGCGCAGCAAATTCAACAAATCGAAAACTTCGTCAGCCAGGGCGTCGACGCCATCATCCTCAACCCGGTGGATACCCAGGGCGTCAAGCCGATGATCAAGCTGGCCGAGAAGGCCAAGATCCCGCTGGTGTTCGTCAACCGCAAGCCGGAAGTGGCGCTGCCGGCCGGCATGGCCTACGTCGGCTCCGACTCCAAGCTGGCCGGCAAGCTGCAGATGGAGGAACTGGCCAAGCTGATGAACGGCAAGGGCAACGTGATGATCCTGATGGGCGAGCTGTCGAGCGAAGCCACGCGCGACCGCACCCGCGGCGTGGAAGAGGTGGCGGCCAACTACCCCGGCATCAAGATTATCGATAAGCAAACCGCCAAATTCTTCCGCAAAGAGGCGGTAGACGTCACCACCGACTGGATTTTGTCCGGCCAGCAGATCGACGCCATCGCCTCCAACAACGACGAAATGGCCATCGGCGCTATTTTGGCGCTGAAGCAAGCCAAGAAATCCGGCGTGCTGGTGGCCGGCGTTGACGGCACGCCGGACGCGCTGGAGTTCATCAAGAAGGGCGATCTGGCGCTGAGCGTGTTCCAGGACGCCAAAGGCCAGGGCGAAGGCGCGGTGCAGACCGCCGTTCAACTGGTGAAAGGCGAGAAAGTGGAGAGCAACGTGCTGATCCCTTACCAACTGATCACCCAGGCCAATTACCAGCAATTCGCCGATAAAAACAAGAAATAAGCCTTGAAGCCCGCCGCGGGCGCCGGTGTGGGGCGAGCGCGGCGGAAAACGTGGGTCAGTGCGGAGGTAAGCGGTATGTACCCTTATGTTCTTGAGGCCGAAGGCATCAGCAAGCAGTTCCCCGGCGTCAAAGCGCTGGATAAGGTCTCGATTAAAATCAAACCCGGCAGCGTGCACGCGCTGATGGGGGAAAACGGCGCGGGCAAATCGACGCTGATGAAATGCCTGATCGGCATCTACCACCCGGACGAAGGCTCGATCAAAATCAAAGGCCGGCCGGTCACCTTCAGCGACACGCTGCAGGCGCTGCATTCGGGCATTTCCATGATCCACCAGGAGCTGAACCTGGTGCCTTACATGACGGTGGCGGAAAACATCTGGCTGGGGCGCGAGCCGGCGCGGCTGGGGTTCGTCAACCACGAACAGCTGAACGAACAAACCCGCGAGCTGCTGGCGCGGCTGAACATCAAACTGCAGCCGGACACGCTGGTGGGCGAGCTGAGCATCGCCAATCAGCAGATGGTGGAGATCGCCAAGGCGGTGTCCTATAACGCCGACGTGCTGATCATGGACGAACCAACCTCGGCGCTGACCGAAGGCGAAGTGGTGCACCTGTTCGCCATCATCCGCGAGCTGCGCGAGCAGGGCAAAGGCATCATCTATATCAGCCACAAGATGGACGAGATCTTCGCCATCACCGACGAAGTGAGCATTTTCCGCGACGGTACCTTCATCGCCTGCGACAAAACCGAAAACCTGACCAAACAGTCGCTGATCACCATGATGGTGGGGCGCGAACTGACGCAGATGTTCCCCAAATTCAACAACAATATCGGCGAGGAAGTGCTGCGGGTGGCGGGGCTGCGCCGCAGCGGCTGGTTCCATGACGTGTCGTTCAGCGTCAAGCGCGGCGAGATCCTCGGCGTCGCCGGGCTGGTGGGCGCCGGGCGCAGCGAAGTGATGGAAAGCCTGTTCGGCATGCACCCGGCGGACGGCGGCGAGATTTTTATCGAAGGCCAGGCGGTGAAGGTGGATTCCCCGGCGAAGGCGATCGAGAGCGGGCTGGCGTTCCTCACCGAAGACCGCAAGAAATCCGGCCTGTTTCTGGTGCTGTCGGTGGTCGAGAACATGAGCATCGTCAACCTGTCGGAATACATCGGCAAGAACGGTTTCGTCAGCCACGTGCAGATGGCCAAAGACTGCATGGAGCAGATTAAAAAGCTCAACATCAAAACGCCGACCATGGATCAGATCATCAATAACCTCAGCGGCGGCAACCAGCAGAAGGTACTGATCGCGCGCTGGCTGCTGGCGCAGCCGAAAATCCTGATCCTCGACGAACCGACGCGCGGCATCGACGTGGGGGCGAAAGCGGAAATCTACCGCCTGATCAGCGAGCTGGCCAACCGCGGCGTCGCCATCATTCTGGTTTCCTCCGAGCTGCCGGAGATCCTCGGCATGAGCGACCGGGTAATGGTGATGCACGGCGGCCGCATCACCGGCATTTTGGACAAAGACGATGCGGACCAGGAGAAGATCCTGGCGCTGGCCTCAGAATAACGAAGGGTGAACACCATGAGTAACGTAAAGATTGAGAAGCCGCTCTCCGCCGATTCAACGGGCAAGGGAACGCTGTTCTCCGGGCTGAGCGGCAAAATGCCGAAGGATACCGGCATCTTCATCGTGATGATCGGCATCGCGCTGATCTTCGAAATCCTCGGCTGGTACATGCGCGATCAGTCGTTCCTGCTGAACCCGAACCGCCTGCTGCTGATCGTGCTGCAGGTGGCGATCATCGGCATCATTGCGGTGGGCGTCACCCAGGTGATCATCACCACCGGCATCGATCTCTCCTCCGGCTCGCTGATTGCGCTGACCGCGGTGGTGGCGGCCAGCCTGGCGCAGACCTCGGACAGCATCTCGCCGATGTATCCGGGGCTGCTCGATCTGCCGGCGGCGATCCCGATCGGCGCGGGGATCGGGGTGGGCATCGTCTGCGGCTTTATCAACGGCTTCCTGATCACCCGCACCGGCATTCCGCCGTTCATCGCCACGCTGGGGATGATGGTGTCGGCGCGGGGCTTGGCGCAGTACTACACCAAGGGTAACCCGGTCAGCTTCCTGTCGGACGGCTTCACATCGATCGGCCAGGGCGCAATGCCGGTGATCATCTTCCTGGTGATTGCGGTGATCTTCCATATCGCGCTCAAGCACACCCGCTACGGCAAATACATCTACGCCATCGGCGGCAACATGACCTCGGCGCGGGTCTCCGGCATCAACGTCAACAAGTACCTGGTGACGGTTTACACCATCGCCGGCGGCCTGGCGGGGTTGGCGGGCGTGGTGCTGGCGGCGCGCGTCAGCAGCGGCCAGTCGAGCATGGGGATGTCGTATGAGCTGGACGCCATCGCCGCGGCGGTGATCGGCGGCAGCAGCCTGATGGGCGGCGTCGGGCGCATCACCGGCACGCTGATCGGCGCGGTGATCCTGGGCCTTATCAAAAGCGGCTTCACCTTTATCGGCGTCGACTCTTACATTCAGGACATCATCAAGGGCGTGATTATCGTCGCCGCCGTGTCGATCGACATGCGGCGCAACCGCAAAAAACACTGATTGCCGTGAATTGCCGCCGGCGCCAGGGTTGGCCGGCGGCTTTTTTTTACCTGGGGGGCACATCATGAACTACCTGAAAGGGCTGTGGCTGGCGGTGGCGCTGTGCGCGTCTACCCCGGCATGGGCGCAAACCATCGGCGTGTCGATGGCCTATTTCGACCAGAACTTCCTCACCATCATCCGCCAGGCGATCGACAAGGAGGCCAAGGCGCGCGGCATCACCGTGCAGTTCGAGGACGCGCGCGGCGACGTCGGCCGCCAGACCGATCAGGTGCAGAGCTTTATCAGCGCCGGGGTGGACGCGATTATCGTCGATCCGGTCAACTCGGCCAGCACGCCGGTGATGACCAAAATGGTGCAGGCCGCCGGCGTGCCGCTGGTGTACGTGAACCGCACGCCGGGCGATGCCAAACTGCCGCAGGGCGTGGTGTTCGTCGGCTCCGACGAGCGGGAATCCGGCACGCTGCAGATGGAAGAGCTGGCGCGGCTGGCCGGCTATCAGGGCAACGTGGCGGTGATGATCGGCAACCTGACCGACGCCGGCGCGCTGCAGCGCACCAAAGACGTGGAGCAGGTGGTGAGCAAGTACCCGAAAATGAAGGTGGTGCAGAAGCAGAGCGCCAACTATTCACGCAGTGAAGGCATGGATCTGATGATGAACTGGCTGACCAACGGCGAAGCGATCGACATCGTCGCCGCCAACAACGACGAGATGGCGATCGGCGCAATCATGGCGCTGCAGCAGGCGGGCAAGGCGGACAGGAAAGTGCTGATCGGCGGCATCGACGCCACGCCGGACGGCCTCAAGGCGCTGGCCTCCGGCAAGATGCAGGTCACGGTGTTCCAGGACGCGGTCGGCCAGGGCAAAGCCTCGGTCGATGTGGCGCAGCGCATGATCAACGGTGAAAAGCTCGAACCGTATTACTGGATCCCGTTCGAGCTGGTGACGCCGGCCACGATGCAGAAGTATGCGGCCAGGCCGTGAGTTAACCGTCAGATTCGCGTTGCCGGGGCGCTGCTTGCAGCGCCTTTTTTATGGGCGTCAGTTACATGTCCGCTTGCGGCCAGCGCGGCGCCGGATCTTGCTTCACACTGAGGATCTTTAAACCGTGTGAGGATGAGCGATGAATGCATTAAACGGCAAGGTGGCGGTGATCGGCGGCGCCAGTTCGGGGATCGGCAAAGCGGCGGCGCTGCTGTTCGCCCGCCAGGGGGCTGCGCTGGTGTTGGGCGCGCGGCGCGAGCCGCTGTTGGCGGAGCTGGTGGAGGACATTCGGCGCGAGGGCGGCCGGGCGCTTGCGGTGGCGGGCGACGTGCGTGACGAAGCCTTCGCCGAACGGCTGACGGCGACGGCGGTCGACGAATTCGGCGGGCTGGATATCGCCTTCAACAACGCCGGCACCTTGGGGCCGCTGGGGCCGTCGCTGGCGTTGAGTGCCTCAGAGTGGCGCGAGGTGTTGGAAACCAACCTGTCCAGCGCCTACTACGGCGCCAAATATCAAATCCCCGCCATGCTGGCGCGCGGCGCGGGCTCGGTGATTTTCACCTCCACCTTCGTCGGCCACACCGCGGCGTTTCCCGGTACGGCGGCCTATGCGGCCGGCAAGTCGGGGCTGATCGGCCTGACGCAGGCGCTGGCGGTGGAGTTCGGCGGGCGCGGCATTCGGGTGAACGCGCTGCTGCCGGGCGGCACCGATACGGCGATGGGCCGGCAGATGAGCCATACCCCGGAGGCGTTGGCGCAGGTGGCCGAACTGCACGCGCTGAAGCGGCTGGCGATGCCGGAGGAGATCGCGCAGGCGGCGCTGTATCTGGCGTCTGACGCTTCTTCATTTGTCACCGGCACCGCGATGCTGGTGGACGGCGGGGTGTCCATCCAGCGCGGCTGAGGCCACGGGCGCCGTGGCCTCAGTGGGCGTCAGAAAGCGGACAGGTGGCGGCTCACGATCTCGCGGCCGATCTCCAGCGAGGCAGTCGCCGCCGGAGAAGGGGCATTGCATACGTGCAGCGAGCGTTTACCCTGCACGAAATGGAAGTCGTCCACCAGCTTGCCGTCGGCGGTCAGCGCCTGGGCGCGCACGCCGGCCGGGCCGGGGCGAATATCCTGCTCCTGCAGCGCCGGGATCAGCCGACGGGCGTTCTCGGCAAAGCGGCGGCGCGACAGCGAACGGCGCATTTCCGCCAGCCCTTCGCCGAGGTAGTTGCCGGCGATTTTCCAAAAGCCGCGATAGCCGAGCACCTCGCTCAGATCGCGCAGGCTGAAGTCGCATTTGCGGTAGCCTTCGCGTTTGAAGGCCAGCACCGCATTGGGGCCGACGTCGCGCTTGCCGTTATACATACGGGTAAAATGCACGCCGAGGAAAGGGAAGTCCGGGTTGGGAACCGGGTAGATCAGATGGTTGACCAGGTGGTTTTTCGTGTCGTCCAGCACATAGTATTCACCGCGGAACGGCACGATCTTCATGCCGGTTTCGTAACCGGCCAGTTTGGCGATGCGATCGCTGAACAGCCCCGCGCAGTTGATCAGCAGTTTTCCCTCGAAGGTGTCGCCGGCGGCGGTGACGGTGACGCCGCCGGCGTGTTCGCGGATGGCCTCAACCTGATGGCCGTAGGCGATCTCGCCGCCGCGCCGCACGATGATCTCCGCCAGCTTGGCGGCCACCTCCGCGTAGTTGACGATACCGGCGTCGGGCACCAGCAGCGCTTCAAGGCCATTGACGTGCGGTTCGCGCTCCCGCAGCTGCGCCTGCGACAGCCGGGTGACCTGCAGGCCGTTTTGCAGGCCGCGCTGATAGATGTTCTCCAGCCGATCCAGTTCGTTTAGCTGGGTGGCGACAATCACCTTGCCGCATTGGTCGTGATACAGGTCGTGTTCGCGGCAGAAGGCGAACATGCTGCGGTTGCCCTGTTTTGCCAACTGCGCTTTCAGGCTGCCGGGCGCGTAGTAGATGCCGGAATGCACCACGTTACTGTTGTGGCCGCTTTGGTGCGCCGCCGGGCCGCGCTCTTTTTCCAGGATCAGAATGCGCCGCTGCGGATCCGCTTCCTGCAGCGCATTCACCACGCCGAGCCCCACCAGGCCGGCACCGATAACGATCGCGTCGTACATCACGGCTCTTGCTCCTCGTTTTCCAGGCGGCGTAATTTGCCGCGTACGTTGTTCAGATGGCTTTGCATGGCGGCGGTGGCCGCCGCCGCATCGCCGTCGCGAATGGCGATAAATACCCGCTCATGTTCGTCGATCACCCGCTGGCGCTCGGCCTGCCGCCCTAGGTTTTTGCTGAGCGAGTACACCAGCACCCCCAGATACAGCTCGTGCATGTTATCGAGGATCTGCACGAAAAACGGGTTATGCGAAGCCTGCATGATGGCGCGGTGGAACAGGTAGTCCTGCCGATAGCCGATCTGGCCGTCGTTCAGCGTACAGTCACGAAAGGCGAGGTGCGCCTGTTCGATCGCCTGCAACTCCTGTTCGGTGCGGCGCTCGGCGGCCATGCGCGCCGCCTGCTGTTCCATGACTTCGCGCATTTCCAGCAGCGCTTCCACCTCGCGGCGATCGGCTACCTCCATCACCAGCGGTTCGTATTTGCTCAGCAGCGAATGCTGTTCCACCCGGTGGCCGCCGCCCTGGCGTGAGGAGATGATGCCGCTGACCTCCAGCACGCCGAGCGCCTCGCGCACCGGCACCCGGCTGACGCCGAACGCGTCCGCCAACACGTTTTCCGACGGCAGCTTCTCGCCGACCGGAAAGGTGCCGTCGTTGATGCCGGCTTTCAACTGCGCCAGCACCTGATGAGAGGCTTTCTGGCGCGTGACCTTGCGGATCATGACGCGCCTCCCGGCAGCGCGGCGCGCTGTTTATAGCGCAGCAGGTGCATGGCGGCGGCGGCGGCGATCAGGGCCGCGCCGCCCAGATCGGTCATCAGGCCCGGTTTGATCAGTAAAATCGCCGCCGCGGTAAACAGCACCCGCTCCAGCCAGTGGGTCTTCATCAGCCAGAAATTGGCGCTGGCGATCGACAGGGCGTAGATCCCCACCAGCGCGCTGATCACCATATGCAGCACCGACAGCGGGTTGAGATCGTCGCCCTGCATCAACAGCATCGGGTTGTAGACCAGAATGAACGGGATGATAAAGCCCGGCAGCGCCAGGCGCACCGCGTCCCACGAGGTTTGCATCGGATCGGCTCGGGCGATGCTGGCGGCGGTGTAGCTGGCCAGCGCCACCGGCGGCGTGATGTTGGACAACGCGCCGAACCAGAACACGAAGAAATGCGCCGCCAGCGGCAGCACGCCGGCTTTGATCAGGATCGGCGACACGGTCACAGCCACCACGATGTAGAGCGCGGTGGAGGGTAGCCCCATGCTGAGCACGATGCACACCAGCATCACCACCAGCAGGATCATCCACAGGGTGTTGTCGGTCATGGCGACGATGTTGAACGCCAGCGTGGAGCCGATGCCGGTCATGGTCACCACGCAGATGATCACGCCGATGGCGGCGCAGGCGATGGTGACCTGGATCGAGCCGCGCGCCGCGTCGTTCAAGGCCAGCGCGATTTTTTTCGGCGTCATGCGCACCGAACTGTCGGGGGTGAGCCAGCTGGCGACGATGATAGAAATGATGCCGAGGAAGCCGGCATAGATCGGCGTTTTGCCCAGCAGCAGCGTGCCGATGACGATGACGAGCGGCAGCAGCAGCAGCCCGCGCGCCTTCAGCACCGCGCGAACCTGAGGGATGTTCTCCTTGTTGATGCCCTTCAGGCCCTGTTTCTTGGCCTCCAGGTCGATAGCCATGATCAGCGCGGCGTAATAGAGCAGCGCCGGCACGATGGCGGCGATGACGATGGTGGTGTATGAGATGCCGAGGAAGCCGGCCATGATAAACGCCGCCGCGCCCATGATGGGGGGCATGATCATGCCGCCGGTGGAGGCGGTGGCTTCCACGGCGCCGGCGAAGCGGGACGACAGACCGATGCTTTTCATCAGCGGAATGGTGAAGGTGCCGGTGGTGGCGACGTTGGCCACCGCGCTGCCGCTCAATGAGCCGGTCAGTGCCGACGAGATCACCGCCACCTGGGCCGGGCCGCCGCGGCGGCGTCCGGCGGCGGCCAGCGCCAGATCGTTGAACAGCGCGGTTGCGCCGCTGACGCTGAGAAAGGCGCCGAACAGAATAAACACCACGATGGCGGTGGAGGCGGTGGACAGGGTGATGCCGAAAATCCCCTCGCTGGTCATGAACAGCCGATACAGCAGGCGTTCCACCGAGAAGCCCCCGTGGCCGAAAATGCCCATGAAGTACTGCCCGAACAGCGCATAGAGGATGGCGAAAGTCGCCAGGCCGGGGATGAAATAGCCGGTGGTGCGCCGCGCGGCTTCGAACAGCACGCCGATACCGATCGCCGCCATCACATAATCGGTGGCGTTGGGGATGCTCTTGCGCACCACGTGCAGATCGACGTAGTTAACGTAGAAATAGCCGTAGCTGACCAGCGTCAGGATGATGAACAGATAGTCCCAGCGGTTGAAACTGCGGGTGGCGTGCCGGGCCGAGAAGGGGAACAGGATAAAGCCCAGGATCAGAATGCCGCTCAGGAACGTGGTGTTGCGGTAGAACTCCTGCGTGTTGGACAGCGCGTTGGCGTAGATGGCATAGGCGGAAATGGCGATCGCCAGGACGGTTGCCAGCTGCAAATAGATGCCGCTCAGCGGCCGGTTGCCGGCGCCGGCTTCCTTGTCCAGATCGACGGCGGGCTGCGGTGAAGAAGGGTGAGTGCTCATACGTCCTCCTGGGTTAGGGGTTGGCGGCCAGCGCGGCGGCTTCCGGCGGGATCAGATAATCGGGTATCTCGACGCCGGCTTCGCGGTAGTAGCGATAGGCGCCGAGGTGCAGCGGCACGGAAACGCCTTTCAGCGCATTCTCCAGCGAGATGTATTTGGCCGAGCTGTGCACCTGGTGCACTTCCGGCAGGTTCTCGAACATCGTTTTGGTCAGGTCGTACACCAGCTTTTCATCGAGCCGGCTGAGGGCCACCAGAATATTGGGCTGCGCGATGGTGGCGACCGCTTTGGGCTGGCGCGGGTAGGTCTCCGCCTTGATGTCGAAGCGGAACCAGGAGTTGGCGATGGCGTTGATGCTGGCCAGCTGTTCGTCGGTGACTTCCAGGATGCGTGCCGGCACGCCGCTGGCATACATGTCGGTGACGGCGGCGGCCGGCACCCCGGCGGGCAGGGCGCCGCCGTCCAGGCGCCCGTCGCGCATCGCGGAAACCGTGTCGCCGTAGCCGAGGTATTCCGCCGACAGCGACTTCTTGGTCAGGTTGACGCCCTGTAGGATGATCATCGTCGACTGTTCGGTGCCGCTGGCCTGCGGCCCGACGGAAAAGCGCGTGCCGGCGATATCGTTCAGCGTGCCGTCTTTGACCCGGCTTTCCAGCATTACGAAGTGTTCGACGTTGGGCCACAGCATGGAGATGGAGCGCAGATCGCCGTAGGCGCGGCCGTCGAAGTTGCGCACGCCCTGATAGGCTTCGACGGCGATCAGGCTCTGCAAAATCGCCAGCTGCGCCTCGTCTTTTTGCAGCAGATCGATATTCTCGATCGAACCGGCGGAGGATTGGCCGGTGACCTGTATCCCCTGGCGTTTCAGCCGGTTGCTCCAGACGTTGGCCAACCCGACGCCCATCGGGTAGTAGGTGCCGCCGGTGGAGGCGGTGGCGACGGAGAGGAAGGTTTTATCGGCGTTTTCCGCTTTACCGGCGATGGCCAGCAACGCGGCGCCGACCACGGCGCAGGTAACAAGCAACGCTTTGATTTTTCTATTTTTCATTATTTTCCCCAGCGGTTTTTTGAAACAAATAGAAAACATTTACGCAAACTTGTATACAACATGGCAGCTTTATTCACCTAAAGCGCCGTGCTTGATTTGTGATCTGAGTGGGCGAAAATTGAACGGCGCGGCGGAGGGCGGAAATGAAAAACCCGTGGCGGGCGCCACGGGCATGCGGGGGAGGGTTACCAGCCTTTGACGGCGTCGCCCTTGTAGATGTCGGCGGCGCTGGCCGCCACTTCGTCGGTCTGATAGGCCTTGACCAGATCCTTCACTTTCTCGCTGTCTTTGTTGTCGATGCGGCTGGCGAAAATGTTGACGTACGGGGAGTTTTTGTCTTCGACAAACAGCCCGTCCTTGGCCGGCGACAGGCCTATCTGGCTGGAATAGTTGGTGTTGATGATCGCCAGCGTCACTTTCTGATCGTCCAGCGCGCGCGGCAGCTGCGGCGCTTCAATCTCGACGATCTTCAGCTTTTTCGGGTTGCCGACGATGTCCAGCGCGGTCGGCAGCAGGCCGACGCCGTCTTTCAGAGTGATCAGCCCCTGTTTTTGCAACAGCAGCAGCGAGCGGCCCAGATTGGTCGGATCGTTCGGCACCGCCACCTGCGCGCCGTCCGGCAGCTGGCTGAGTGCGGTTATCTTCTTCGAATAGCCGGCGATCGGGTAGACGAAGGTGTTGCCCACAGCCGCCAGCTTGTAGCCGCGTTCCTGCATCTGCTTGTCGAGATACGGCTTGTGCTGGAAGGCGTTGACGTCCAGATCGCCGTTATTCAGCGCTTCGTTTGGCAGCACGTAGTCGTTGAAGGTCACCACCTCCACGTCCAGATCGTATTTCTGCTTGGCGACCTTTTGCACCACCGCCCACAGCGACTGATCGATGCCGGCGCTGATGCCGACCTTGATGTGGTGATCGTCCTGTGCGGTTGGGCCACAGGCGGTCAGCAGCAGCGTGCCGGCGGCGGCCAGCGCCAGGGTGAGGTTTTTCAGCGTAAATGTCATTTTCCCAGGGTCCTTGTCAACATTGCCTGCTAATTTTGGCTGGCAGAATAGTGGCAGTGACTGTAGGTAATCGCTGGGATAAAACAAAATACTGATTCACTATGACTCATAGCGATTAGCTATGAGCGGCCGCCGCCTGGCGCGGTGCGGATTGTTTTGACGGCGAATCGGCGGGCTTATTATGATAGCCGTTGGCCCGCGAGGGCAGACTGGGTACTGAAACGAAGGAAAAAACAATGCGATTGAACACTTGGAGCAAGGCGCTGCTGCCGCTGGTGGTGTTGGCCTGCGTCTCGGCGACTCAGGTTCGGGCGGCGGAGAGCGATACCGGGCCGATCCCCAAACAGCTGCTGGGCAACTGGCGCGTCAGTAAAATTGTGCCGACTCAGACCACCGGCTGCTGGGATCAACAGCAGGCGCAGAGCCTGATCGGCGGTAAAATCAGCTATAAGGCGGATGCGTTCAGCTGGAACGGCACGGCGCTGAAAAGCGAAGGTGCCACCGTCAGCACCGTAGAAGCGCAGGAGTTCGTCGAGGACAATTCCGGCAGCAGTTCCTACATCGATTTCCCGATGCTGGGCATCAGCACGCCGTCGGTCGAGCGCGTGGCCATTCAGCACGCGGATACCGTCATCAAAGGCATCACCGATCAGGGCACCGATGGGGTGCCCGGCGATAACGTGCTGGTGAAAGACGCCAACACGCTGATCCTGTCGCTGTGCAACGTCTGGTTTGAGGCGCAGCGCGAAAAGTAATCTCTCCCTTCCGCCCCGGCAACGGGGCTTCCCCGCCGTTATCTCTCCCGCCGCGCGCGCCGTTTCTGAACTAAAATTAACCATAACGATATGACTCTGACGTGATATCGAAGCCTCGGCTCTACCGAGTCCATGACAGGAGGCGCTATGTGTTACCACCATATTGTCATCGCCACCGATCTGAGCGATGACGGCAAACGATTGGTCGAAAAGGGGGCGCTGTTAGCGGAGGCGCTGAAGGCCAAACTCTCGCTGATCTATGTGGACGTCCACTACGACACTTACCATGCGGCGATCGGCTTTTCGGAGCATAGCTATGAGGGCTCGTCGTTCGAAGAGAAGATCCGCAAAGAGCTGGAACCCACCACGCAAAACGTCAATTACCCGATCGCGGAGGTGATTATCGGGCGCGGCGGCTTTGTTGACGAACTGCGCACGGCAGTGGTGGACAAGAATATCGATCTGCTGGTGTTTGGCCACCACCACGATTTGTGGAGCAACCTGTTTTCTTCCACCCGCAACGCCATCAACCAGCTGAATATCGACGTGCTGGTGATCCCGATCCGCTCATAAACGCGGGCCACCGCCGGGCAACGATGGCGGTGGCCGCTGCGGCTTATTGCGTGAAGAAGTCGTTATACAGCATGTACAGGTGCGCCGCGCTCCAGGAGAAGTTCGGCGCGCCTTGTTGCTTGCCGGTGAGCGGGTTGTAGTTCTCGCGGATCGGCCCGTCGGCGACCAGGCCGTCGGCGTGGCGGAAGAAAGCCTGCGCCATCTCCACCGCATCGTCGCGATAGCCGTAGCGTTCCATGCCTTTGAGGCCGAAATACAACTGATCGACCCACACGCGGCCGCGCCAGTAGATGTCCGCGCCGAACGCCGGATTGGTCAGCGCCGCGGTACCGAGCGGCACGTAGGTATTGAACTCGCGCGGATCCTTCATCACCCTGACCACCGCATCGGCGTGCGGCTGGCTGGCGGCGCCGTTGAACAGCGGCGACCAGCCTTCCGGCCCTTTGCCGCGTTCGACGATCGGTTTGCCGGCGCAGCCGTTGGCCAGTGGCCGCTTTTCGATGCGGATGTCATAGAAGAAACCGCTGTGCTTGTCGAACATGCAGGTGTTGATGTAGGCCGCCAGCCGGTCGGCTTTGGCGCGGAAGGCGGCGGCCTCGGCGCCGTGGCCGAGAATATCGGCCATCTCCGCCAGATAGCGGTTGTCGCTGTACATGTAGCTGGCCTGATCCACCGATTCCTGCAGCAGCGAGTAGCCGAGTAGCGTGCCGTCCGGCGCGCGGTTTTCGGCGAATTTCACCTGCCAGTCTTCGCGTTTGCCGCCCTGCGCCAGGTAGCGCGCCAATTGATCCGGATCGATAAAGCCGAATACCGCCGCGTCGTCGCGGCCCGACTCCCAGGAGGCGGCGGTCTGCGCCGGGATCTCGATGCTGTCGTACTGCCCCTCGCGCACGATGCGATCGTAATTGTCGAGGCCGGCCAGCGTTTGCTCGCGCTGCCCGCGCTTGACGGTGAACAACATGCGTCCGTCGGGGGTATTGTGCGCTTTGTCGCGGGTGGCGCCGTACTCCGGCACGCCGTTGCCGTTGTGGTCACGGTTGCGCAGCCACCAGTCATGGTAGGCCACCAGCTTCGGGTACATCTCCGCCAGCCAGCCCTTATCGCCGGTGACGCGATACACCTCCATCACCGCCCAGGCCGCCAGGCTCGGCTTGGTGTTGCGCTCGTTCCAGTTACCGCCGTCGCCGCCGCGCTCCGGGCTTGGGTTGTAGGCGATAAGATCTGGCAGGAAACCGGCGTCCCACGGGCGCAGGGCATCACCCGGCCGGATCTGGAAGGCGAACACCGCGCGGATGTTGTCCTTGGCCACGTCCGGGTTGAAGTGCGCCATGGCGTAGGCCTGTTTCCAGGTGTCCCACGGCCAGGTCTGGTTGCCGGAGAACCAGCGTCCGGTCACCGAGGGGGTGACCGAGTCGAACTTCATCGCCCCGGCGGCACCGCGCCAGTTGCCGTTCAGCGTTTCCATCGCTTTGACCGCCACGCGGGTTTGTTCCGCCGTGGCGTGCGGGTTGCTGAGCCCTGTGGCGAGATAGCGTTCCCAACGCTGGGCCGACGCGGCCATATAGCGCTGCGGGTGAGCGAGGATGTCGGCGATGGCGCGTTGTTCGCGCCGCGCTTCTTCGGCGGTAAGCAGGTGCGAGTAGGTGGTGTACAGGGTGGTGGAGCCGGCGATGCGCGCCGTGGCGCGGAAGCGATGGCCGTCGACCGTGGTGCGCTGCGGCAGCGATTTGTGGATCTGATACTCGGACTGGCCGGAGGTCATCAGCTGCGACGGCGCGCGCACTTTGCCGAAGGTGACGCGCAGGCCGTCAGCCGTTGGCACAATGCGGCGCGTGTAGTCAGGAAATGCCTGCGCGAGGGTCGCCGGCGGCTGCGGCTTCTGCTCTTTGGCCGCGTAGCGTTCCAGCAATTCACCGTCCCACACCAGCTCCAGCGGCGTGTCGGTCAGGATTTGGGTTTCCAGCAGCGAGGTGCGCGCGCCAGCGAAGCGCAGCGTCAGGTTGACGGTTACGCCCGGCGCGCTGAGCCGCTGCACCAGCGCGCCGGGCAGGCTGTAGGCCGTCATGGTGAAATGCACCGGCTTACCGTCTCGATAGACGCTGAGCCGATCGAAATTGTTGGCCATAAAGTTGATGTACTCTTCGGTCAGCAGCGCCGGGCCGGGGAAACCGCCCATGCCTTCCGGCCCGCTCGGCAACAGGTGGCCGTGCCAGGCGCCGAGATCGAAGAACGGATTGAAGCGCTGGTGATCGTCGAAATCATAATCGAGCATAAAGTGCGGCGCGCCGCGGCGGTCGATGACGTTTTTATAGCGCTCGGCCAACGGGGCGTCGGCGTCGGGCGTTTTCGGCGCGCAGCCCGTCAGCGTCAGCGCGAGGGTGAGGGCAGCGGCCAGCGGGGTCAGGGGAGTCATGTTCATCGTAGGAGCCTCAACGGTTACCAATAGAAATATTGCATCAGGAACACCGAGTTGCTGGCGCCGGTGCTGTCGTTGCGCATGAAGAATTTGCTGTCCAGCGCGGTGGCCAGCTTGCCGCCGGCGTATTCATACCAGACGCCGAACTGGGCGTATGAGGTGGCGGTATCTGCCGCATTATCAAACCGGTGGCGGGCGTAGCTGTAGGCGGTGGAGAGATACAGCCCTTTGGCAGTTTCCGTCATCGCGCTGAGCATCAGGCCCGACTCGCTGCCGGGATGGCCGCCGCTGTCGCCTTTGCCGGTGTGGTGCCAGACGCGGCCGGCCAGGTGTTGGCCGCGCAGCCCCAGCAAAAACAGCTGCCCCAGGCCGTCGGTCACTTCCAGGCCGTTCAGCAGCGTCAGATTGTCCTGCAGGTCGTACTGGGTGTAGCCGTTGATCATCGCCCGATAGGTGTACTTGTCGGAATAGCGATCGTATTTGCCGAAGTGCAGCAGCGCCTTGCTCTCGTCAATGCGGCTTTCCGGCGCCGCCGTCACGCTGTAGCGAAAGCGCCCGGTCAGGTTTTGCAGCTTGGCGGCGTAGCTGAGATCGCGGGTGTTGGGGATCACGTAGCCGTATTCCGGCGTGAAGTCGCCCCACCATTGCAGGTCGTCGAGCGACGAGTCGTTGCGCACGCTGAGCATCATCTCGGTGCCGTCGTCGGTGCGGTAACCGCCGTAAAAGCGGTTCAACCCGCCCTCGAAGCCGCCCCAGCCATGGCCCGGCGTCCAGGCGTGGCCCTGGCTGTCCGCCTGCACGGTCCAGCCTTCGCCGTAAATCAGGCCGAACCAGTGGCCCCGTTTGATCTCCAGGCCGCCTTCGATATAGGTGCCGTCGCTGTATTTATGTTGATGTTCGCCGTTCAAATAGACGCTGCCGCCGATGCCGAGCTCGCCGTAAAAACGCAGGGCGGTCGCGGCGCTATCGGGTAGCGGCGGCGGTGGGAGCTGATTGCGCTCCGCCGGGGTCACCGGTTCCTGCGCCGCCCAGGCGGGCGCGTTAACGAGCAGCAACAAGGGCAACAGGGCGTGATGGCTTAGTGGTTTCATGGGGCATAGGCCTGATGTTGGATGGATCGGAACGTCAGCCGAGCGGCGGCTCACGCGAGGTCGCTCCCGGCTCCCTGGGAGAAGAGAAAAAGTCCGCCTTCACGGGGCGGTAAACGGCAGGTATATTAGTAAAATTTTTAGTAAAAAATATGCTTTAATCAGTAAATCGTTAACTTGATCACAGCGGGCGAAATGGGTATCTTTCGCTGCAGGCGCCCGGCAACGGCTGGCATGAGCGTGTTCTGGCCCGGTCTGGGAAGGAGAGGAGGCGGGCGGCGCTGTACGCCGCATCGCTATCCGATTAAGCTACCGTTTTTCGTCTGTGCATTGGGACTCTATGGCCACACTGAAGGAAATTGCTGAAGCCGCTAATGTGTCCGTCGCCACCGTTTCGCGCGTGTTGAATGACGACCCCACCCTGAGCGTGAAGGCGCAAACCCGCCAGAAGATCCTGGAAGCGGCGGAACGCCTCGAATACAAGATCGCGCCTTCCAAACGGCAAAGCGGGCAACGCCTGCATTTCGCCGCGCTGTTCACCTATACGCAGGGCGTGGAGATCAACGATCCCTATTACCTGGCGATGCGCTACGGCATCGAGACGCAGTGCGAAAAGCTGGGCGTGGCGCTGAGCGCCGGTTACGACTTCAACGGCGACAAGGCGCTGCCGGCGGCCGACGGCCTGCTGGTGATCGGCCGGCCACAGCCCGCGTTGTATGAGCAGCTCAGGCAGCAGGAAACGCCGGTGGTGTTCATCGACGGCGTGGTGGAGGATGAGCGGTTCGACTGCGTCAATGTCGACCTGTACAAGATCAGCCGTAAGGTGATCGACTACTTCATCGGCCGCGGCTATCAGCGCATCGGCTTTATCGGCGGGCGCGACCATCCGGCCGGCATCGACCAGCGCGAGCAGGCGTTCGTCGAGTATGGCCGGCAGCAAAATGTGGTGCGAGCGCAGGACATTTACCACGGCGATTTCAGCAGCCAGTCGGGCTACCAGTGCGCGAAAGCGATGTTGCAGAGCCAGAATGGCTATCCGCCGGCGCTGCTGGTGGCGACCGATTCGATCGCGATCGGCGTGCTGCGCGCGCTGCACGAACACGGCATTCAGGTGCCGGGGCAGATCGCGCTGATCAGCGTCAACGATATTCCCACCGCCCGCTTTATTTTCCCCGCCTTGTCCACGGTGCGCATCCCTTCGGAAACCATGGGCGCACAGGCCGTCAACCTGCTGACGGAGCGGCTGCGCGATGAGCGCGCCGTCCCGCTGTCGATCTTCGTTCCCAGCTCGCTGCAGCTGCGCGACACCACCGTCGCCTGACCGGCCCCCGCCTCGGCGGGGGCGTTGGCGCTCAAAATTAACGTCATGATAAAAAAAGGCCTTTGAGATTTATTGTGATCCTGTCGTCATTTGGTAAATATCAACTGTAGGTTTTACTAAATATTTACTATCGTTTCCGCATTGCACAGGTGTCGGGAGACGTGACGTGAATAATTGGGAAAACATTGAAAAACAGTCGGAGCACCGGTTGGCGCCGCGCGCGAGCTTCTTCAGCTACGCGGACGCCGGGCAGGCGCTGAGCTTCGATCGCAACGCCAGCCGGCGTTTCCAACTGCTGAGCGGCCGCTGGCGCTTTCGCTTCTTCGAGCACCCGGCGCAGGTGCCCGCGGCATTTTACCGAGAGCCGATGAACGACTGGGGCGATATGGCGGTGCCGGGCATGTGGCAGCTGGAAGGGCACGGCCACCTGCAGTACACCGATGAGGGCTTCCCGTTCCCGATCGACGTGCCTTACGTGCCGACCAATAACCCCACTGGCGCCTATCAACGCCACTTTACGCTCGACGCCGGCTGGCAGAATCAGCAAGTGCTGATCAAATTCGACGGCGTGGAAACCTACTTCGAGGTGTACGTCAACGGCGACTATGTCGGCTTCAGCAAGGGCAGCCGACTGTGCGCCGAGTTCGACATCAGCCCCTATGTGCGGCAGGGCGAGAATCTGCTGTCGGTGCGGGTGATGCAGTGGGCCGACTCCACCTACATCGAAGATCAGGACATGTGGTGGATGGCCGGCATTTTCCGCGACGTCTATCTGATCGGCCAGAGCGCTACCCACCTTCACGATCTGACGCTGGTCACCACCTTCGATGAGCGCTATTGCGACGCGCAGTTGGCGATCGATGCCGAGCTGCGCCATCTCGGTGTGCAGGCCGCCGAGGGCTGCCGCCTGCAGGCGCAGCTGTTCGACGGCGATCGCTGCGTGGCGGAGCAGTGGCACGACGATCTGCGCGTCGAGCGGGCGCTGAACTGCCGTTTCGAATTGCCGGTCAGCTGCCCGCAGCAGTGGAATGCGGAAAATCCCTATCTGTATCAGCTGTTGCTCAGCCTGTATGACGGCGCCGGCAACCTGCTGGGCGTGGTGCCGCAGCGGGTGGGGTTCCGCGAGATTGCGGTGCGCGACGGGCTGATGTACGTCAACGGCCGCTATCTCAAGCTGCACGGCGTCAACCGGCACGATCACGATCACCGCAAAGGGCGCGCCGTCGATATGGCGCGGGTGGAGCGCGATATCGTGCTGATGAAGCAGCACAACATCAACTCGGTGCGCACCGCCCATTACCCCAACGATCCGCGCTTTTACGAGCTGTGCGATCTCTATGGCCTGTTTGTGATGGCGGAAACCGATTTGGAGAGCCACGGCTTCGCCAACGTCGGCGATCTGAGCCGCATCACCGACGATCCGCGCTGGGAGCAGGCCTACGTCGAGCGCATCGAACGCCACGTGGCGGCGCAGAAAAATCACCCGTCGATCATTATCTGGTCGCTGGGCAACGAGTCCGGCTACGGCTGCAACATTCGCGCCATGGCCCGGCGCTGCAAGGCGCTCGATCCGACCCGTCTGATCCACTATGAAGAAGATCGCGACGCCGAAGTGACCGACGTGATCAGCACCATGTATTCCCGCGTGGCGATGATGAACGCCTTCGGCGAATACCCGCACCCCAAACCGCGCATCCTGTGCGAATACGCCCACGCGATGGGCAACGGCCCCGGCGGGCTGTTCGAATACCAGTCGGTGTTCAACCGCCACGCCAGTTTGCAGGGGCACTACATCTGGGAGTGGTGCGATCACGGTCTGCTGAGCCACGACGAACAGGGGCGCGAGCGCTACCAGTACGGCGGCGATTACGGCGACTACCCGAACAACTACAACTTCTGCATGGACGGCCTGATCTACCCGGACCAGCGCCCCGGCCCCGGCCTGCGTGAATACCAGCAGGTGCTGTGCCCGGTGGAGGTGACGGCGGAGGAAGGCGCAGGCGACGTGCTGCGGGTGAAAAACCGCTATTGGTTCAGCTCGCTGGCGGACATCACGCTGAAGGTCAGCGTCAAGACCGACGGCCGCCAGGTGGCGAGTTACGAATTCAAGCTGCCGCACCTGCAGCCGGGCGAGAGCGAAGACATGCACCTGCCGGTGTTGGCGCTGGGGCAGGGGGAAACGCTGATCGACGTGGCGGTGCATAAGGACAGCGCCACCCGCTACAGCGAGAGCGGCCAGCGGCTGGGACATTATCAGCATCTGCGCCGGGCGGCGACGCGGCGACCGGCTCCACCACCGGCCGATGCGCCGGTGCTGCAATGCCGCGAGGAAAATCATCGGCTGATCGTCAGCGGCGGCCGGTTCCAGCTGGCGTTCTCGCTGCTGAGGGGCGAACTGCTGTCGTGGCGGGTAGACGATGAAGAAGTGGTGGGGCGCGCGCCGCGCATCACCTTCTTCAAACCGGTGATCGATAACCATAAACAGGAATATGAGGGGATTTGGCTGCCGCATCACTTCCCCATCATGCAGCAGCACTTCCGCCGCCTCAATCGGCAATGGCAGGACGAGGATCTGCTGATCGAGGTACATAGCCTGATCGCGCCGCCGGTGTTCGACTTCGGCATGCGCTGCACCTACCGCTGGCGCATCTCCCCGCAGGGCTACGTCAGCCTGGATCTGGCCGGTGAGCCTTACGGCGATTTTCGCCAGATTATCCCGAAAATCGGCCTCGATTTCGGCATCAGCCGCCGCTTCGAGCAGGTCGAATACTACGGCCGCGGGCCGGGCGAGAACTACCGTGACAGCTGCCGGGCCAACCTGATCGGCCACTACCGGCAGCGCGCCGACGCGCTGTTCGAACACTATCCGTTCCCGCAGGACAACGGCAATCGGCAGGACGTGCGCTGGCTGAGTTTGCAGGACGCGGCGGGCAAGGGGATCTTCATCCAGCCGCGGCGGCCGATCAACTTCAGCCTGTGGCCCTACAGCGCCGAGATGCTGCACCAGGCCCAGCACATCAACGAGCTGGAACCTAGCGACTGCCTGACGCTGAACCTGGACGACCAGATCCTCGGCCTCGGCTCCAACTCCTGGGGCTCCGAAGTGCTGGATACCCACCGGGTCTATCTGGCGCCGTTCAGCTACGGTTTCACGCTGGTGCCGTTCGACGGGCGGCAAACGCAGGGCGCCGCGCTCGCCGGTTATGACTTCGCGCCCGCTCACCACCACCCGCAGTCTGCGGAGGAAAACGCATGATCATTCTCGAATCCCTGGCGGAGTTTCAGCGCATTTATCACAGCGGCAAGAAGTGGCTGCGCTGCATGGAGGCGATCGCCAATGTCGATCGTATCAACCCGAACGTGTGCCATTCGATCGGCGACTCGCTGACGTATCGGCTGAGCGTCGGCGCCGGCCGCCAGCACGGTTGGCTGGAGGGCAACCGCCGCTACTTCGACGTGCACTATTACCTCGAGGGGGAAGAGACCGTCGAGGTTGCCGACAAACGGGCGCTGACGACGGTGGCGCCCTATCAGGACGAAACCGACCGCGAGTTTTTCAGCGGCGAAGGCGAGAGGCGCCGGGTCGGCAAAGGCAACGTGGCGATCTTCGAAAACCACCAGGCTCACCGCTTCACAGAAAGCGGCAAGGTAAAAAAAGTCATTTTAAAAGTGACGGTGGAAGACAGCTATTTTGTTAACAAATAGCGCACTCGCCGATCGATAACAACAAACCGAAGTCCCCTACACCATTCGGAGAATCTCTATGGCTGCGTCGAACAGAAACACCATCGGCAAGTTTGGCCTGCTGTCGATGACGTTTGCGGCAGTGTTCAGTTTCAACAACGTGATTAACAACAATATTCAGCTCGGGGTCGCCTCGTCGCCGGTGTTCCTGGTGGCGACCATCATTTACTTCATTCCCTTTTGCCTGATCATCGCCGAGTTCGTCTCGCTCAACCGCAACTCCGAGGCCGGCGTTTATGCCTGGGTGAAAAGCGCGCTCGGCGGGCGCTGGGCGTTTATCACCGCCTACACCTATTGGTTCGTGAACCTGTTCTTCTTCACCGCGCTGCTGCCGCGCGTCATCGCCTACGCTTCTTACGCGTTCCTGGGCTATGACTACGTGTTTACCCCGCTGACCACGGCGATCATCAGCATCTTCCTGTTCGCCTTCTCGACCTGCATTTCCAACAGCGGCGCAAAACTGCTGGGGCCGATGACCTCGGTGACCTCGTCGCTGATGCTGCTGCTGACGTTTTCCTACATCGTTCTGGCGGGCGCGGCGGTGCTGGGCGGCATCGAACCGGCCGACCCGATCAACGTGCAGGCGATGACGCCGAACTTCAACTGGGCGTTCCTCGGCATTACCGCCTGGATCTTCCAGGCGGCGGGCGGGGCGGAGTCCGTGGCGGTGTACGTGAACGATGTGAAAGGCGGCAGCCGCGCCTTCGTGAAGGTGATCATCGTTTCCGGGCTGTTCATCGGCGTGCTGTATTCGGTGTCTTCGCTGCTGATCAACGTGTTCGTCCACCGCGCTGACCTGCATTTCACCGGCGGCACGGTGCAGGTGTTCGAAGGCCTGTCGGCGCACTTCGGCCTGCCGACGGCGCTGATGAACCGCTTTGTCGGCATCGTCTCCTTCACCGCCATGTTCGGCTCGCTGCTGATGTGGACGGCGGCGCCGGTGAAGATTTTCTTCACCGAGATCCCGAAGGGCATTTTCGGCGAGAAAACCATTCGTCTGAACCGGCACGGCGTGCCGACTCGCGCCGCCTGGATCCAGTTCTTCATCGTCATCCCGCTGATGCTGATCCCGACGCTGGGTTCCAGCAGCGTGCAGGATTTGATGAACACGCTGATCAACATGACCGCCGCGGCCTCGATGCTGCCGCCGCTGTTCATCATGTTGGCCTACCTGAATCTGCGCCTGAAGTACGACCGGGTGGCGCGCGATTTCAAAATGGGCTCGCGCCTGCAGGGCATCGCCATCGTCAGCGTGCTGATCGCCATCTTCACCGTCGGCTTCTTCGCCTCGACGTTCCCGACCGGCGCCAGCATCATGACCATCGTGTTCTATAACGTCGGCGGGCTGGTGGTGTTCCTCGGCTACGCCTGGTGGAAGTACAACCGCTACGCGAAAAGCCTGAGCGCCGAGGCGCGCTACCACGAAGACATGCCGTTGGCGCGCCTCGCGCTCGAAGCGCAGGAAGGGGCGCAGGCCGGGCAATCCGCGCTGACCACGCCCGTTTGCAATAAACCGCTGTAATTTCTCCTCTATCGGCTCCGTGCCCCGGCGCGGAGTCTCGCTTTGCGCAAAAATCCTGCCCTGGCGCTTGCATAATACATAAGTGAATACTAATGTATTTGTATGAACGAAAATGACATCTTCAAGGCGCTGGCCGATCCGACTCGCCGCACCATCTTCGACAAGCTCGCCGTCGGCAGCATGAACGCCAGCGCGCTGCGCGAAGGGCTGCCCATCAGCCAGTCCGCGATGTCGCAACACCTGGCGGTGCTGCGCAATGCCGGGCTGGTGCGCGAGACGAAGCAGGGGCGCTTCGTCAATTACCAGGTCGACCCGGAAGGGCTGGCGCAGATCGCCGATTGGCTGGCGAAGTACCGCGCCTGGTGGCCGGCGCGCATCGACGCGTTGCAAACCTTGCTGAAGGATATGGATCAATGAACAAACAGGCTGAGCAGCCGCCGCGCGATCGGCTGATATTGGAGTATTCGCTCGATGCGCCGCCGGAAAAAGTGTGGCGAGCGCTCAGCATTCCCGAGCTGCGCGAGCAGTGGCTGCCTCCGGGGGATTTGGCGCAGGCCGAACCGCTGGCCGCCACGCCGGGCGAAGCGGTGAGCTACCGTCTGCGTGACGACCGGCCGCCGTTCCTTGAAAGCGTGGTGACGCTGCAGATAGTGCCGGACGCCGCTGGCGGCAGCCTGCTGCGGATTATCCACCAGCTCGACGCCGCCAATGACGGTTCGGTGACGATGATGCTCGCCGCCTGACGCGTTAAATTCATTTCCCTTTTGCCAACCCAGGAGTTCACCGATGCGTGAGAAGATGATGCTCGTCCCGATGGTGGTGGAACAGACCAGCCGGGGAGAACGTTCCTTTGATATTTATTCGCGCCTGCTGCGCGACCGGATCGTTTTCCTCAATGGCGAAGTCAACGACGACGTGGCCGAAATGCTGTGCGCCCAACTGCTGTTTCTGGAAGCGGAAAACCCGGAGAAACCGATCCACCTGTACATCAACTCGCCGGGTGGGGTGATCACCAGCGGGCTGGCGATTTACGACACCATGCAGTATATCCGCGCGCCGGTGCATACGCTGTGCATGGGCACCGCGCGCTCGATGGGCTCGTTCCTGCTGATGGCCGGAGAGCCGGGCCACCGCATGGCGCTGCCCAACGCCAGCCTGCACGTGCACCAGCCGCTGGGCGGCTTTCAGGGGCAGGCCTCCGACATCTTGATTCATGCCGAAGAGATGAAACGCACCAAAGACACGGTGATCCGGCTGTACGCCAAACATTGCGGCCTCAGCTACGAAGAGGTGGAGCGGGTGTTGGATCGCGATCGCTTTATGACCGCCGACGAAGCGGCGGCCTGGGGGTTGATCGATCGGGTGCTGCGGGAAAGGTAAACGGCTCAGCGGGGCTCGGTGGCCTGCGGCGTGTGCCAAACCCGTTCAAGCCCGAATTCGACCATCGCGAAATAGAGGCTGAAATAGCGCTCCGCCATGATAAAGAACGAACTGTTGAGTTCGATCACCACGTTATTGGTGGTGGTCAGCAGGCCGGATTTTTCCGCCGCCTGCAGAATGCGATTCACGTGCGCGCGTGAGACGGAGCACGACTTGGCGATTTTCGCCGAGGAGAGCAGCAGAAAGGGGGAATCCTGCCGGATGCTTTCGATATGCAGCATCAGCAGCACCATGTGGCCGGCGTCCTTGCTGATAAACAGCCCGGATTGCGGCACCAGATCGATCAGGTAAATCTCCTTGAGCATCAGCTGCCCGTAGGCGGCGAAAAAGGTGGGCAGAAAGTCGGGCGCCGCCAGCAGCGGCGCGATGGGCATCTGTGGCGCCAGCGCCTGATAGGGCAATGCCATGGAGGCGATCAGCGCCTGGGTTTCCGCCAGCGCGTGCGGCGTAGGCTTATAGCGCAGCTGGCGCTTGTCATATTCACAGGGTTTGACCTCCAGCCGGCGGCCGACCCGCAAAAAGAACAGAAAGGAGTCCAGGGAGTTCTCGCTGATGATGTTCTTCCCTTTAAAAAAGGCTTTGATGTCTTTCAGCCCGGCGGCGGGCTGGTGGTAGTAAATGGACAGGATGGTGGAACAAATGATGAACCGGCTGTTCCTGAAGATGATTTTGTAAAACAGCGGATGCTTCTTGTAGGTCTCCTTCAATAATTCCCCGTGTTTGACGATGGCGGTATGAAATGCCGGTGACTGCCTGATGTTGTTGGCCTGTTTCTCCAGGTGAAACTGTAGCTGGAATCTGCTTAGACTCATTTTTCCCTATTTCCTGTACTTAAAAAAATGTACTGCTTTTTATCGTTATGGGGTTGCTGTGTATGACTTGACGATCTGCTGGCCCTGGTCGTTGATGAAGGTGGCCTGAACGGTGATCTGAGAAGGGAGCGTCGGCGCCGCAACGCCGTCGAGGTGATAATCCTGCATGCTGAACGGTGCGGTCATCATGTCGCTTTCTTGCCGCACCGGGTAATCGCGCCTGCCGGTTTGCACGGCGATGCGGGCGAAGGAGAGATAAAACGCCGACCGGTTGTGACAGCGCAGCAGATAGCCGCCCGGCGATTTTTGCAGCGAGAACGAGACGGCCTCGGCCGCGTTTTCGGCGTTTCCCTTTAGCGCTTTGGGGCGGTAGAAGATTTTCATCTGCGTGTTCATCGCCAGCGTCACGCGCGACGTCAGCGGTGGCCTGGTCGGCTGGCTGGGCGGGATCTCATACAGATTAAGCCAGAACACCGACTCCCGGTCGGTGGGCAGGTTCGCGCCGGCAAACAGGATCCGCAGCCCTTTCAGCGCCGAAGGCGGCAGGGCGAATACGCTGGGCAGGGTGACAAACGGCGCGCGCGACAGTTCGGGGGCGGCGTTGACGTCGCCGTTATCGACCCAGGTTTGCGCCACGATCGGATAGCCGTTGGTGTTGAGCAACATCAGGGTTTTTTCCGTGTCGCCCTCGCGGAAAATCACCCGGGTGGCGGAGGCGATGATGCCCGCCTGCGCGCCCATGGCCGCCAGCGCCAGCAGCAGGGCGCATCCCATCGTCAGATATTTCTTTCTCATCATTGCACCTTAACCCAGACGTAGGCCCTGGCGTCCACTTTGCCGGCGGTGACCGTTTGCCCGGGCAGCCGGGCGAGCGTGGCGGTGAGCTGGGTGGTGTAGTGGGTAAACCCTGCCGCGGTGCTGCCGCCGCCGCTGGCGCCGTTGAGCACCGGATACCAGCCGGCGTCGTTGCCCTGCGGGCATTGCCCGGCGCTGCAGCGCGCCCAGCCGACGAAGTTCATCGGCGCGCCGTTGCCGGCGTTGGCGAGCGCGATGCCCACGCCGGTGGCGACGCTGCTGTCGGTGCCGTAGCCGCTGGAGAGCAGGTAGCTCACGCCGCCGTTGGCGCTGACCAGCCCCAGCTGCTGCGCCGCAACGTAGCTTTCATACGGCACTTGCAGGCCGAGGGCGGTATTGTTGCTGCTGACGCCGGACACGGCGGCATTGTCGCATTCGATATTGATGGTGAACTGCGCCTGTGAGGTTTGCCCGGCGGTCAACTGGCTGACGGATATGGTCGGCAGGATCACCAGCGGCGTGACGTTGCGCGCCACGCAGGTGGCGGTATAGGTCAAGGAGGAGATTGGTGCGGTGCCCATGCCCATCGCGTTCCAGCGCCCGGTGCCCCAGGTGGCGTAGTTGGTGGCGGAATCGCTGCCGATAGGATCCGAGGCGATGCCGGGCCCCTGAAAGGTGACATAGCCGTTTGGCTGCGTGCAGGTATAGTTCGAATTGCCGGTGGTCGAGGCCATGCCCACCAGCGGGTTGCTGGCGCTGTAGCCGCAGTAGTTGCTGGCGCCCGCGCCCGGCAGCGAGCTGATGCGGATCAGATCGGCGCGGATGGCGCTGAAGTCTTTCACCCGGATCTGAATTTTGCTGCCGACGGTGGCGTAGCGGGTAATCGGCGCCGACTGCCAGTAGCGGGTAAAAACCTTGCCGGAATCCAGATGGGTCAGGCGGATGCCGACGTAGGGGAAGTAGGTGGCGTAGTAGTTGGGGTTACCGTCCTGGGCACCCAGATCGTAATAGCCGCCGACGCGATCGTCGCCGTTGGTGGCGAAGACTTCATAGATTTGCCCCGCATCGCCAGCGTCGCACTCATACAACACTTTGTTGGGATCGGGATAGCGCGTGCCGGAGGTGAGATCGAACACGCTGGTGCCCAGCGGCGTGCCGACGGGCTGCAGGTAAGTGCTGGTCAGGTTAACCCGGCCCAGCGCCGTGCCCACCCCGCAGGGATCGCAACCGGAATCGATCCAGGGGGCGACCCGGGTGCATTGCGCCAGCGCGGCGGGCGCGCCGTACAGCGACAGGGCGAGCAGAGCAAGGGCGGCGATCGGGTAAGAAATGCGTTTCATCGTCTCTCCTGAGAATCAGTGTGAACGGGCTAGCGGCACGGGGCGCTGAGCCGTTGAATCGGGCCGTCTTCCCCGGCGGGCAGGCGGTAATGCAGCGTGCACTGTTGGCCGGGCGCGTCGCCCCAGTTCAGCGTCAGCGCGCCGGCATTCCGGTCGCTGCGCAGATACACCTGATTGGCCTGGCCGACCATGCCCACGCTGTTGCCCGTTGCGTCGAGGACGTTGGCGCCCATCGGGATCGGCGCGTTATCGGGCCGCTGCGCGGTGATCAATAGCGCCTGGCCGCGCACGGTGTTGAAGCGCAGGCGCACCGTGGCGCCGGCGTACGGGGCGACGCGCCGCTGGCCGTCTTCCAGCTCCGCTTTGTCGTTCATGCCCTCGGGGTTCAGTGCGACGGTGTTGTAGTGATAGGGCACCAGCGACGGCGCCAGCGCGTAGCCAAAGCGATCGACGCGCGCCCCCTGGCCGTCCATCACCCGTGCGCCGCTGGCGCCGGGCGCCTCGATCAGGGCGAAGGTGTCGCCGACATACGGCCCTAATGTCACGCCGCCGCGGTGCGCCACCACTGCCCCCTGCAGCGACAGGGAGCCTTGTCGGTACTGGCGCGCGGTGGAGAACGAGCCGGTGACGTTGGCGTAAGGCAGACGGGTTTGCAGGTTGCCGCCCCAGATGCTTTGTTGGCGATCGTCGTCGGTGGTGAAGTTCAGGCCGTAGCTGACCGGCTGTTCGTCGCCGACGCTGCCCGACAGCGCGGCCTGATAGTTGCCGCCCTGGCCCTGGCTGTGGTTGGCCAACAGCGAGACGCTGGGGGCGGATGACGAACGCCCGAGCGGGAAGCTCAGCGACAGGGCGGTGACGGTCTGCGCGCTCTGCGCCAGCGGCGCGCTGTAGACGTTATCCAGCGGCCCGTAGCCGCGGTAGTCGCCGTTGCTGTAGCCCAGGCTGCGGGTGCGGGTGACGGAGAGGTTAAGCGCCACGCCGTTGCCGAAGGTTTTTCCCCAGCCCAGCTGGAGCTGATTGTCGCGGCCGCGCTGATCGCGGTAGTCCTGAGTCGAGCCGGACATCGTCAGGCTGCCGAACGCGCCCATTCCCTGATTGACAGCGACCTCGAAACGCGACCGCTGGCGGTAGGAGTCGGACTGCCAGTTTTGGCCGGTGGTGGCGGCGCGGCGCACGCCGAGCACGTCGCTGAGATCGCGAAAGCCTTCGGTGGAGTAGCGGTAGCCGGCGATGGACAAGGTGGTGTCCGTCGGGCTGAAGGTTCGGCTGTAGGAGAGGTGCAGCATCCAGCCGGCGGCGCCGCCGTCCGGCAGGCTGGCGTGGGAATAGGTGGTATCCATGCCGAAGGCGCCCAGCCAGCTGCTGTACACGCCGCCCAGCATCATCGCCTGATAGCCGTCCGCCAGCTGGTTGCCGAGGTTGAAGGTCAGGGCGTTGGTCAGGCCGTGCTGCCAGGTCACTTCGCTGAACAGATCGTTGTCGCCGACGTAGCGGGAACGGCCGACGATCGCCGAGTAGCGCGACTGGCCGGGGCGGATGGATTCCGGCACCGCGGCGAACGGCACGGTGAAGGTGCTGACGCTGCCGTCGGCTTCCGTGACCACCACGGTGAGATCGCCGGCGTAGTTGGTGGCGTACAGATCGTTGATGGCGAACGGCCCCGGCGCGACGGTGGTTTCATACAGCGTGCTTTTGCCCTGCAGCACCGTCACGCGCGCGTTGCTTTTCGCCACGCCGCGTACCACCGGCGCATAGCCGCGCTGCGAATCCGGCAGCATGCGGTCGTCCGAACTGAGCTGAATGCCGCGAAAGCCCAGGCCGGAGAAGAAGTGCCCGTCGGTAAAGCCTTCGCCCAACAGCATTTCGCTGCGCCAGGGCAAGATCGCGCGCTGCACGTAGCGGCGGCTGGTGTCCAGATGGCCGCCGAACTCCCGATCGTAGCGGTAGCTGGACTGCTGGCGGTAGCGCCATAGCCCGAGGTTGAAGCCGCCGTTCAGGTTGGCGTAGGTCGAGTCGAGATCGCGGGTTTGCCCCTGTCGGTAACTGACGTGGTACTGGTTGAGGTTGTAATTGACGAAGGCCATCGATTCGCCGCTGTCCAGGCTGGCGGGATTGACGCTGCCGCGCGGCCGGCCGTTCAACAGCGCCTGCGGAATGCTCAGATCCAGCCGCAGCTGCGAGATATCGGCGTTCACCGTGATGTCCTTCAGATCCCGGCCGGGCAGCAGGCATTCCGCTTCGGCGGCCGTCGGCGGATTTTTCAACCCGAAGCGCGCCAGCTGCGGCCGATCAAAACAGGGTAGCACCCGCTTGCCTGCGCGTACGAAGCGAATTTGATCGCGTTCGAGAAACTGGCCATTGAGGTACAGATCGATCTGATAGCTGCCGGGAGCGACGGCGTCCTGTTGGTTGAACTGGCTCAGGGCGCTGTTGCTCAGCACGCTGCCGCGCAGCAGCGCGGGATCGAAGGTATAGCCGTCGGCGGCGGCGCAGCCCAGCGGCAGCGCCAGCAGCGCGCAACACCAGCGTGTGGGCAGCGGCGTCGCCTTGCGAGCATCGAACATGAATACCTCCCTGTCTGGTTTCAGCGCGCGACGTTCAGGGTGCGTGAGATTTCCACCCCATAGTCATTGATGACGCGCAGTGCGACCTGCCGCACCTCCCCATTCACCGGCCAACTGGCCTGTGAAAACGGCGGGATCAGATCCGCCTGCGGGATGGCGATGCGCTTCGCGCCGCTCAGGATCGCGGCCTGGCTGACGTTGGCGTAGTAGCCGGTCGGGTTGTCGACGCGCAGCGCGTTGCCGGCCTGGCGCAGGCTGAGCCGATCGATGACGTGGTTGGCGTCGCCGGCCAGCCCGGCGGGGCGATAGAACACCTTCAGCCGATTGGTGACCACCAGCAGCAGTTTGTTCTTGTCGCTGTCCGTCTGGCGCACGGCGGGCACCTGCAGGAAGTTGAGATAGAACAGCGATTCGCGATCGCGCGGCAGCGGCTGGCCGACGAACGACAGCCGCACCATCTGCCCGCTGTGCGGATTCATGCGGAAGATCTGCGGCGAGGCGACGAAAGGCGCATCGGCGTTTTCCGGCGTGGATTTGGGGTTATTGATGTCGAGCCAGATCTGCATCAGCGCCGGGGTGCCGTCGTCGTTGGTGAACTGCAGCGTTTTTTCCCGCGCCTCGGCGGGGTAGATCACGCGGTTGCCGAGCAGCGTCACGCTGGCCGAGGCGTGGGTAGCGGCAAAACTCATCAGGCAAAGCGACAGGGCGGCCCATCGGCGGGCGGAGCGGATTATCTGCGGCATAAACGTGAACCGATATAGGGAGCGAGTCATTCAGCGCCGCCCGGCGAAGGGCGGCGCTGGCATCAACAGGTATGGCGCCTGACGCCGGCTTATTTGTAGCTAATGGCGAACTGTGCGGTGGCGATCACCGAACCGGCCGCCACGCCGGTGTCTTCCGCGTAGTAGCGAGCCACCAGGTTCTGCGAGGTGGAGGTGGCGTCTTTCGCCAGCGTCATCGCCGACGTGGTGACGGTCGAACCGCTGGCGAACGACAGCGGCGTAGTGGCGTCGCTGTCCAGCAGTTGAATGGACACCTTGGCCGCATCGCCCGCGTTGCCCAGGTTGCCGTTGGTGGTCGGGTTGTTGCCAGCCAGCACGGTTTTGATCGCCGTATCGCTGGTTGCCGCCGCGCAGCCGGTCACGTTGACGGTGAAGGTGGTGTCGCCGGCGGTGGCGCCTTTGGTGGCGAGTTTGCTGGCGGCGACGGTCGGCAGCAGAACGACCGGGTTGGATTGGTTACCGTTAATATTCACCGAGCAGGTTTGCGTGCTGACTTCGCCTTTAAATTGCACCGTATTGGACGAAGCGGCCGCACAGGCGCCGGAGAGAGCCAGCATGGATAATGCGACTAATTTAACATTCATGTGAAATGCCCTTTAATTTACTTTAGATAAAAGCTTTCCTGACAGTAATAAATTACTGACGTGCGGTTGTTGATTAATCATGTTGCGCAATTGTTTTTTAAACGCGTCGGCAAACATGGATTTTCATCCTAACAAACTAAGAATTTTCCCTATAGATGTTTTGAATAAGGCAATAAGGTTATGGTGCCCGTTGTTACATTTTTTTTCATTTCCGCTTATATCATACAAAATAGAAAATAGATCTATATCATTGCGTTGCGTTTTTATTGGATCGCCAGTTTTTTCTGTGGAAATAATTTGAAACATTCATGCCTTTTTTGCGTATTAATCAACATGCTGACGGTTGCGTGATTATTTGAAAAACATGTTATCAAGATGTTTTGTATCGGTGTGCTTTGCAGGCGAATTACCCCAAAAAAGAGCAACGACAAGCCGCCTGAGGTGTGGAAGCATGCTTTCATGCTGATAAGGAGAATTAAAGTGAGAGTGATTTATATCGACGGTTCACCGCTGTGCCGGCTGGGTATGAAAACATTACTGGGCGGCGGCGTGATAACCTTATCCTCACCCAATATGAATATTATTAAAAATATAATTCCGGCGCCTGATTTAATTATTACGGAGTTTCCTCAGGAGATTTACCGGTTCGAGGCGTATTTAAATTTCATTAAATATTCACGTGGTGAATATAAAGATGTCCGGTTACTGTTCTTTATCGATAAGACTTCGCCGCTGATCCTGGCGTTTATCGCCGCGGCGCAGCCGGATGCGATTTTGCACAAACGAGAAACGCTGCAGATGGTGCGGGAAACCTGCGCGGCGCTGGTCTGCCGTGAGGAGGAAGGAGAGCGGCGCGTGATGAACCGGCAGCAGGCGGCGGCAATCACGCCTGGCGAGGCGGCGGTGCTGTGTGAAACCGCGCGCACGGAAGATATTCGCCTGACCGCGCGGCGGTTGAACCTGCACCCGAAAACCGTTTATTCGCACCTCAACAATGCCGGGAAGAAGTTCGGCACCCGCAATCGGGTGGAACTGCTGAAGATGATTGCGCTGCTGTAGCGCGCCGTTAACGGGTTTTGCGGCGGCAGCGATTCGCCGGTCACTCGGCGGCAAACCGGCCCTCGGCGTGGAAGGGGGAAATGGGGGAGTCTGAGTCTGGGGAGATAAAAACAAAAATCCACGCCGAAGCGTGGATTTTTCCGTTTCCGGCAGCCGAGAGCAATGCTGCGGGGAAGGGCTTAGACGTTGAACAGGAAGTTCATCACGTCGCCGTCTTTGACGATGTAGTCTTTACCTTCGGAGCGCATTTTGCCGGCTTCTTTGGCGCCTTGCTCACCCTTGTAGGTGATGAAGTCGTCATAAGAGATGGTTTGCGCGCGGATAAAGCCTTTTTCGAAGTCGGTGTGGATCTTGCCGGCCGCCTGCGGAGCGGTGGCGCCGACCGGGATGGTCCAGGCGCGCACTTCTTTCACGCCGGCGGTGAAGTAGGTCTGCAGGTTCAGCAGCTCGTAACCGGCGCGGATCACGCGGTTCAAGCCCGGCTCTTCCAGGCCCAGCTCGGCCATGAACTCGTCGCGCTCTTCGTCTTCCAGCTCGGCGATGTCGGATTCCACGGCGGCGCACACGGCAACCACCACGGAGCCTTCGGCGTCGGCGATTTTACGCACGGTGTCCAGGTACGGGTTGTTCTCGAAGCCGTCTTCGTTGACGTTGGCGATGTACATGGTCGGCTTCAGCGTCAGGAAGCTCAGGTATTTGATCGCCGCTTTGTCTTCGTCGCTCAGATCCAGCGCGCGCAGCATGCCGGCGTTTTCCAGGTGCGGCAGGCATTTCTCCAGCGCCGCCAGCTCGGCTTTGGCGTCTTTGTCGCCGCCTTTGGCTTTCTTCTGCACGCGGTGGATGGCGCGCTCGCAGGTGTCGAGGTCAGACAGCGCCAGCTCGGTGTTGATCACATCGATGTCTTCGGCCGGATCGACCTTGTTGTTGACGTGAATGATGTTGTCGTTCTCGAAGCAGCGCACCACGTGGCCGATGGCTTCGGTTTCGCGGATGTTGGTCAGGAACTGGTTGCCCAGGCCTTCACCCTTGGACGCGCCTTTCACCAGGCCGGCGATGTCGACGAATTCCATGGTGGTCGGCAGAATGCGCTGCGGCTTGACGATCTCGGCCAGCTTATCCAGACGCGGATCGGGCATCGGCACCACACCGGTGTTCGGTTCAATGGTGCAGAACGGGAAGTTGGCTGCTTCAATGCCCGCTTTGGTCAACGCGTTGAACAGGGTGGATTTGCCTACGTTAGGCAGGCCGACGATACCGCATTTGAATCCCATGTTGTAATCACCTTAAATATCTTAACTATCAGCCGGTTAGATTTAATCGGCTGCATAAAGGGCAAAATAATGCCGCCATTATACACGTAATGGGCGTTTATCTCGATCAGACTTGTTTGGCCGGGGCGAGCCCAGCGCCCGCGGCCGGTTTTTGATTGAGATTTGGATCACATTTACCCATACTGGCCGTTCCGATTAACCGACAGGAAACGCGCCGGATGTATTTCTTGCCTACGCCACCCTGAGCTGTGCCCGCCTGCAGTCTGCCGCACCTTGCGGTACCCCATACCCGCTACGCGGGGAGATGATGTCATCTGTCATAAGTGAATAATGCATGTTTAACCTGAGTAACGTCAGGATCGCGGACGTTAAAAATGAAGTCCTGGCGGGCTTTGTGGTGGCGGTTTCGATGATCCCCGAGGCGGTCGGCTTTTCGCTGGTCGCCGGTCTTTCGCCGATCGTCGGTTTGCATACCGCGTTTATTATCGGCCTGGTCACGGCGCTGTTCGGCGGCAAGCCGGGCATGGTTTCCGGCGCCGCCGGCTCCATTGTGGTGGTGCTGATGAGCCTGGCGGCGCAGTACGGCATGGGCTACGTGCTGTGGGCCACGCTGTTTGCCGGGGGCATTCAAATCCTGATCGGCGCCTTCCGGCTGGGCAAGTTCATTCGTCTGGTGCCGCTGCCGGCGATCCACGGCTTCGTCAACGGTCTGGCGATCGTCATCATGCTGGCGCAGCTGAAGATGATCGCCGGGCAGGGGCCGCTGATGTACGGCCTGGTGGCGCTGGCGATTGCGGTGGTGGTGCTGTTCCCGCGCCTGACCAAAGCCATTCCGTCTTCGCTGGCGGCGCTGCTGGTGGTTTCGGCGTTGGCGATCGGCCTCAATCTGCACACGCTGCGGGTGGGCGATCTGGCGGATATTTCCGGCGCGCTGCCGCACTTCAGCCTGCCGACGGCGCCGTTCACCCTGGAAATGGTGCGGGTGGTGCTGCCCTATGCGGTGGTGATTGCCCTGGTCGGTTTGATTGAATCGCTGCTGACCATGACGGTGCTGGATGAAATGGGCGGCAAGAAGGGCAACGGCAATCGCGAAAGCATCGCGCAGGGCGCCGGTAACGCGGTGTGCGGCCTGTTCGGCTGCTTCGCCGGCTGCGCGATGATCGGCCAGTCGATCATCAACTTCACCTCGGGCGGGCGCGGGCGCCTCTCCGGCACGGTGGGCGCCATCCTGCTGATTCTGTTCGTGGTCAGCCTGTCGCGCTATATCGGCCTGCTGCCGGTGGCGGCGCTGGCCGGGGTGATGCTGGTGGTGTGTTACAACACCTTCGAGTGGAGTTCGCTGCGCCGTTTGCGCCGTATGCCGAAGGCGGACGCGCTGGTGATGCTCGCCGTCACGCTGATCACCATCTTTACCGATCTGGCGGTGGCGGTGATCAGCGGGGTGATTATCTCGGCGCTGGTGTTCGCCTGGCAGCAGGCGCGCATTCGCGTGCGCCAGCGGCAGGTAACGGGCGACGTGGCGGTGTATCAGCTCGATGGCCCGCTGTTCTTCGGCTCTGCCGCCGCTTTCGCCGAGCTGTTCGAGCCGCAAAGCGATCCGCAGAACGTGGTGCTGGATTTTGCCGGCACCCGGGTGATGGATTCCAGCGGCGTAGAGGCGATCGATAAGCTGACGGCGCGTTACCTGGCGGCGGGGAAAAGCATTCGGCTGCGCCACCTGAGCGGCGACTGCGTGCGTTTACTTAAGCGCGCCGGGCCGTTTTGCAGCCATGAGCTGGACGATCCGCAGTATTACGTGGCGGAAGAGGGCTTCACCGCCGATGACCGCCGCGTGAGCGAGGAGACCTTCAACCCGCGCGGCTAGAAGCAGGCAGCGGGCAGGGCGCCCGCTGCGGCAAGGTTCAGGCCTGCGCCTTGAAGCTGTGCAGGCGCTGAACGGTTTTTTCCAGCCCGTCCTTCATCAGCATCTCGGTGCAGCGCAGCGACTCGTCGATCGCTTCGTCGATCATCTTCTGCTCGCTGGCCGGCGGCTTGCCGAGCACGAAGCCCACCACCTTGTTCTTGTCGCCCGGATGGCCGATGCCGATGCGCAGGCGATAGAAGTTCGGGTTGTTGCCGAACTTGTTTTGGATGTCCTTCAGGCCGTTGTGGCCGCCGTTGCCGCCGCCGAGCTTGATTTTGGCGACGCCGGGCGGCAGATCCAGCTCGTCGTGCGCCACCAGGATCTCGTTCGGTTCGATGCGGTAGAAGTTGGCCATCGCCAGCACCGCTTTGCCGCTCAGGTTCATGAAGGTGGTCGGCACCAGCAGGCGCACGTCGTTGCCCGCCAGGTTCAAACGAGCGGTATAGCCGAAGAACTTGCTCTCTTCTTTCAACTGCTGATTGTGGCGCTGGGCCAGCAGATCGACGTACCAGGCGCCGGCGTTGTGGCGCGTTTGGGCATATTCCGCGCCCGGGTTGGCCAGGCCAACTATCAATTTAATACTGCTCACTGGGAGATTCACTATGATCAGGGTAATGGAAAGGGCCTTAGTCTACCTGCCGGGGCGGCGAATGACAAAATCCGATCCCCGCCGTCGTCTTAGGTAAGAAAGACGAATGATTCATTAGCTGAATAATTCAATTTGTCCGCTAATTTTCAGCGGCGCGTTAAGAAGTGTCAATAATTCTTTACCATTTGTGATCGCCTCCGCAATCCCCTTGCCGCAACAAGGACTATACTTAACTTATCAAAGTGGGTTAACAAGTTGCAGCGTTATCCCGGTTGGCACATGGCAATCATGGAGGTGGCATATGAAACGTAGAAGCGCGGACAGAATGGGCAACTTTTTTATGGGGCTGGGGCTGGTCGTGATGATCGGCGGTGTCGGATACTCCATTATTGCTGAAGTATCCCAGTTCAATTTACCGCAATTTTTCGCCCACGGCGCCATCATGAGTATCTTCGTCGGCGCGCTGTTGTGGCTGGTGGGCGCGCGTATCGGCGGCCGCGAGCAGGTGGCGGATCGCTACTGGTGGGTAAAACACTTTGATAAACGGTGCCGTAACGACCAACATCGTTCGTCGCATTGATTAAAAAATCAGAAGGGAAGCGAGAGCAGGGCAAGGGAAAATCTGCCGTGCATTAAGGTTTGAGGTCATGTTGGACTACGAGTAGAAAACCCGTTGTTGCTTACGCACCAACGGGTTTTTCTTTTTCTGCTGTCGGGCACGCTATCTTTCCGGCGCGGTGGGCGCCGCACCGGAAAGACGACGCATCAATGCTCGAACATTGCAGAGATCGACTCTTCGTTGCTGATGCGGCGAATGGCTTCAGCCAGCATGCCGGACAGGGTCAGAGTGCGAACGTTTTTCAGTGCCTTGATTTCCGGCGACAGCGGAATGGTGTCGCAGACGATCACTTCATCAATCACCGAGTTCTTGATGTTGTCCACGGCGTTGCCGGAGAAGATCGGGTGCGTCGCGTAGGCGAATACGCGCTTGGCACCGCGTTCTTTCAACGCTTCAGCCGCTTTACACAAGGTACCGCCGGTGTCGATCATGTCGTCGACCAGCACGCAGTCGCGGCCTGCCACGTCACCGATGATGTGCATCACCTGAGAAACGTTCGCGCGCGGGCGGCGTTTGTCGATGATGGCCATGTCGGTGTCGTTCAGCAGTTTGGCGATGGCGCGGGCACGCACTACGCCGCCGATGTCCGGGGAAACCACGATCGGGTTTTCCAGGTTCTGCTGCAGCATGTCTTCCAGCAGGATCGGGCTGCCGAACACGTTGTCTACCGGAACGTCGAAGAAGCCTTGAATCTGCTCAGCATGCAGATCCACCGTCAGAACGCGGTCAACCCCTACGCTGGAGAGGAAATCGGCAACCACCTTGGCGGTGATCGGCACACGCGCGGAACGCACGCGGCGATCCTGGCGGGCATAGCCGAAGTAAGGGATAACGGCGGTAATACGACCTGCGGAGGCGCGACGCAGGGCGTCGACCATCACAACCAGTTCCATCAGGTTGTCGTTGGTCGGGGCACAGGTGGACTGGATGATGAAAATATCACCGCCGCGTACATTTTCGTTGATTTGCACGCTCACTTCGCCGTCGCTAAAACGACCTACAGCGGCGTCACCAAGGCTGGTGTACAAACGGTTGGCAATACGTTGTGCTAGTTCCGGGGTGGCGTTACCAGCAAAAAGCTTCATATCAGGCACGAGAAGAACCTCAGGCTTGCGTCCAGAGAAGATATTGTCATACGACATCGCCAAGGGGCAGTCGGCGACGCCGGCGCAATATACATACGGGTATGTAAAACTAAAATTGAGACCGCAGGCAGCGCAGGGATAACAGGGCCAGGTGTGCATGACCCTGCGCAGCGAAACGTTGAGCTACGACTCAAACCGCCCGGAACGAATGCGATGTAGTGGGGAGACGTTAACGCCGCGCGCTACAAAACCACACAACCACTCCGGGGCTTGATTTAACACCTGACGGGCGGCGATTTCTGTGTCGAATTCAGCAAACACACAAGCACCTGTGCCAGTCAGGCGTGACGGGGCGTATTCTAACAGCCATGAAAGAAGCTGTTCAACCTCGCGAAAACGTTTTCTTGCGATCGGTTCGCAATCATTTGCGTACGGTGCCTGCAACAGCTCACTTAAGGAGCGAACCGGGGTGTCTCTTTTCAATTCGGGGTCGCCGAAGATAACCGGCGTCGGGATGCCGACGCCGGGATGCGCCACCAGATACCACTTTTCCTGCGGCTCGGCCGGCTGCAGGCGCTCGCCGATGCCTTCGGCGAAGGCGGCGTGGCCGCGCACGAACACCGGCACGTCGGCGCCGAGGCTGAGCCCCAGCTCGGCCAGTTGGTCGTCGCCAAGACCGCAGCGCCACAGTTCGTTCAGCGCCACCAGCACGGTGGCGGCGTTGGAGGAGCCGCCGCCCAAACCGCCGCCCATCGGCAGGCGTTTGTCGATGCTGATGTCGGCGCCGCGCGGTGCGGTCTGCAGGCCGCGTTCATCGCAATAGCGCTGCAGCAGGCGGGCGGCGCGCACGATCAGGTTCTGCTCGTCCGGCACGCCGTCGACCGGCGTCAGCAGGTTAATGCGATCGTCCTGGCGCGGGTCAATGGTCAGGGTGTCGCCGTAGTCCAAAAACTGGAACAGCGTCTGCAGCAGGTGATAGCCGTCTTCACGACGGCCGGTGATGTACAGAAACAGGTTGAGTTTCGCGGGGGAGGGCCACTGGCGGATCATTTGAGCGTCCAGTTGTCCATTTTCAGCTTGATGCGCTGGTCGCCCTGCTGCAGCTCCAGGCGGTTCGGCAGCGTCGGCTGCACCTCGTTGCTGTAGCCCTGGTAATCCACTTTCCAGGTCTGGCCGCCTTGCTGGTAGGTCAGCTTGCTCAGGCGATATTGGTCATCCAGCGCAAAATCGCCGGCTTCGCCCGGCAGGCCGAGCATCCACTGGCGCAGGTTGTTCAGCGGGATCGCCATGCCGGTCAGCTTGCGGATCATCTCTTCCGGGTTGTCGCTGACGTAGCGTTTGCCCTGGTTGTCGGTCAACTGCACCACGTTTTTCTGCACGTTGAGATCCATTTCCGTGCTGCCCAGCGGGTTGGTCAACAGCAGACGGTAGCGCTCCGGCGAGAACTGCTGCCAGAAGAAGCGGGCGTAGACTTTTTTCTGATCAGACAAGTAGGCGAAGGAGCCGCGGGTCTGATAGGTGTTGAGCTGCTGCACCGCCTGCTCATGGGCGCGCCACTGCGGTGAGGTCGGGCTGGTGGCCGGGCCGGTCGGCTTGGTGGTGGTACAGGCGGCCAGCACCAGGCTGGCCAGCGGGATCAGACGGAGCAAACTAACTTTGCGTATTGGCATAACTTTCTCTTGTCCTTTTGTCCTTGCGGGCATGCGCGACGAAACCCGGATTCAGCGCTCACGCTAACGGGGCGGCGGCGGCGCGTCAATTTTTTGCTGCATCGCGTTGAATCTTGCCGCTTTTACCGGCGCAATGCCAACCCGGCACGCGCGTCGGGGTCGCCATTAAGCGTAACACAATCGCCTGAAGGCGGGGGAGGCGCGCCCGATAAGCGGTGCCTTCGTTGCGCAAACGCCGCCGTTGTGTACGCCGAATAGCGTGCGCGTTATCGCAAACTGCGCTAAAATTTAAGCAATCGACCTACCTCATGACTATTTATCCTGCTGTATTTATTGCTTATTCATTAATTGATGTCATCTATGACAGCGATTGAACGGAAGATGCGGTTGTTACTTTTATTGATCCCGCGCATCAAGTAGAATGCCGTTCAACGAGAACCCGTACCAAGATAAGTATTACTCGAAGCAATGACCCTGCTGGCGTTAGGTATAAATCACAAAACCGCTCCGGTTTCTCTGCGTGAAAGGGTGACCTTCTCGCCAGAGTCCATCGATGAGGCGCTGACCAGCTTGCTCCAACAACCGTTGGTGCAGGGCGGCGTCGTGTTGTCCACCTGCAACCGCACCGAGCTGTACCTCAGCGTAGAGCAGCAGGAACACATGCACGAGCAACTGGTCGCCTGGCTGTGCGCCTACCACAACCTGCGTCCGGAAGAGGTGAAGAAAAGCCTGTACTGGCATCAGGGCAACGACGCGGTCAGCCATCTGATGCGGGTGGCCAGCGGGTTGGACTCATTGGTACTGGGCGAACCGCAGATCCTCGGCCAGGTGAAAAAGGCCTTCGCCGAGTCGCAACGCGGCCAGTCGCTCTCCGGCGAGCTGGAGCGTCTGTTCCAGAAATCCTTCTCCGTCGCCAAGCGCGTGCGCACCGAAACCGACATCGGCGCCAGCGCGGTTTCCGTGGCGTTCGCCGCCTGTACGCTGGCGCGGCAGATCTTCGAATCGCTGGCCGATCTCAACGTATTGCTGGTGGGCGCCGGCGAAACCATCGAGCTGGTGGCGCGCCACCTGCGTGAGCATAAAGTGCGGCACATGATCATTGCCAACCGCACCCGCGAGCGCGCGCAGCTGCTGGCGGACGAGGTCGGCGCGGAGGTGATCACCCTGCCTGAGATCGACGAACGCCTGGCGGACGCCGACATCATCATCAGTTCCACCGCCAGCCCGCTGCCGATCATCGGCAAGGGCATGGTGGAGCGCGCGCTGAAGGCGCGCCGCAACCAGCCGATGCTGCTGGTGGATATCGCCGTACCGCGCGACATCGAGCCGGAGGTCGGCAAACTGGCCAACGCCTATCTGTACAGCGTGGACGATCTGCACGCCATCATTCAAAGCAATCTGGCGCAGCGCAAAGCGGCGGCGGTGCAGGCGGAATCGATCGTGCAGCAGGAAAGCACCAACTTCATGGCCTGGCTGCGCTCGCAGGGCGCGGTGGAAACCATCCGCGACTACCGTTCGCAGGCCGACCAAATTCGCGCAGAGATGGAGGCCAAAGCGCTGGCCGCCATCGCGCAGGGCGCCAACGTGGAGCAGGTGATACACGAGCTGGCCCATAAACTGACCAACCGTCTTATTCATGCCCCCACCAAATCCCTCCAGCAGGCCGCCGGCGACGGCGACGTGGAGCGGTTGCAGTTATTACGCGACAGCCTCGGGCTGGATCAGCATTAGTTTCCTCTATTAACAGGGTTTATTACCACGCATGAAGCCTTCTATTGTTGCCAAACTGGAAGCGTTACAAGAGCGCCATGAAGAAGTGCAGGCGCTGCTCGGCGATGCCGGCGTTATCGCCGACCAAGACCGGTTCCGCGCGCTGTCGCGAGAATACGCGCAGCTGACCGACGTCAGCCGCTGCTTCCTGGAATGGCGTCAGGTGCAGGAGGATCTGGAGACGGCGGAAATGATGCTGGACGATCCGGAGATGCGCGAGATGGCGCAGGAAGAGCTGAAACAGGCGCGGGTGGCCAGCGAAGAGCTGGAGCAGCAGCTGCAGGTGTTGCTGCTGCCGAAAGATCCGGACGATGAGCGCAGCTGCTTCCTCGAAGTGCGCGCCGGCACCGGCGGCGATGAGGCGGCGATCTTCGCCGGCGATCTGTTCCGCATGTACAGTCGTTACGCCGAAGGCCGCCGCTGGCGCGTCGAGGTGATGAGCGCCAACGAAGGCGAACACGGCGGCTTCAAGGAAGTGATCGCCAAAGTCTCCGGCGATGGCGTGTACGGCCAGCTGAAGTTTGAATCCGGCGGCCACCGCGTGCAGCGCGTGCCGGAAACCGAATCCCAGGGGCGCATCCACACCTCCGCCTGCACCGTGGCGGTGATGCCGGAAGTGCCGGAAGCCGAGCTGCCGGACATCAACCCGGGCGATCTGAAAATCGACACCTTCCGCTCCTCCGGCGCCGGCGGCCAGCACGTTAACACCACCGACTCGGCGATCCGCATCACCCACCTGCCGACCGGCATCGTGGTGGAGTGCCAGGACGAACGTTCACAGCACAAAAACAAAGCCAAGGCGATGTCGGTGCTGGGCGCGCGCATTCGCGCCGCCGAGATGGCCAAGCGCCAGCAGGCCGAGGCGTCCACTCGCCGCAACCTGCTGGGCAGCGGCGATCGTTCCGACCGCAATCGCACCTACAACTTCCCGCAGGGGCGGGTGACCGACCACCGCATCAACCTGACGCTCTACCGTCTGGACGAGGTGATGGAAGGCAAACTGGACATGCTGATCCAGCCGATCGTGCAGGAGTATCAGGCCGACCAGCTGGCTGCGCTGTCCGCCGAGCAAGAGTGATGGACTATCAACACTGGCTGAAAGCCGCCGCCGCACGTTTGACCCACAGTGACAGCGCCCGGCGCGACGCGGAAATCCTGTTGGGTTTCGTAACCGGCAAGGCCAGAACTTTCCTGATGGCGTTCGGGGAAACCCTGCTGACGCCGCCGCAGCAACAGCAACTGGAGACGCTGCTGGCGCGCCGCGAACGCGGTGAGCCGGTGGCCTATCTGGTAGGCGAGCGCGAGTTTTGGTCGCTGCCGCTGTCGGTTTCGCCCGCAACGCTGATCCCACGCCCGGATACCGAATGCCTGGTGGAACTGGCGCTGGCGCGCCTGCCGCCGCAACCCTGCCATTTCCTCGATCTCGGCACCGGCACCGGCGCCATCGCGCTGGCGCTGGCCAGCGAGCGCCCGGATTGTTCGGCAATCGGCGTCGATGTGCAGCCGGAGGCGGTCGCGCTGGCGCAGCATAATGCGCGCAAGCTGAAGATCGACAACGTCCGATTTCTACAGGGCAGCTGGTTTGCGCCGGTGGCGGGGCAACGCTTCGCGCTGATCGCCAGCAATCCGCCCTATATCGACGCCGCCGATCCGCATTTGTCGCAGGGCGACGTGCGCTTCGAGCCGGGCAGCGCGCTGGTCGCCGCCGATCATGGGCTGGCGGATCTGGCCGCCATCGTGGGCCAGGCGCCGCACCATTTACAGCCGCAGGGTTGGCTGCTGTTGGAACATGGCTGGCAGCAGGGCGAGAGCGTGCGCGCGCTGCTGCAGGCCGCCGGATTTTCCGCTGTCGCCACCCACCGCGATTACGGCGACAACGACCGCGTGACGCTCGGCCAATGGCCGGGATAATCGCCACTGATAATAACGACGCCCGGGCCATTTAAGGGAGCATCATGACTGCATACACCGCGTTGAAACATTTCCATTTGCTGACGGTCGCCATCAGTATTACCTTGTTTGTGCTGCGTTTCTTTTGGCAGTGGCGCCGCTCGCCGATCATGGGCCGCCGCTGGGTCAAGGTAGCGCCGCACCTGAACGACACGCTGCTGTTCGTCAGCGGCATCGCGCTGGTGGTGACGTTCGGGTTTTATCCGCTGCTGGGTATGGACTCATGGCTGACCGAGAAGCTGTTTGGCGTTATTATCTATATCCTGCTTGGCTACGTCGCATTGGGCAAGAAGACCAAAAGTCAGCGGCTGCGAACCGTGGCGTTCGTGCTGGCGTTGGGCTGCCTGTACCTGATAATTAAACTTGCCACGACGAAAATACCGTTTCTGATGGGATACCTATGAGTAGCATTGCTGATTTTGAATTTAACGCCTCGCCGCTGAGCGAAGGGGTGATCCTGGTGTCGCAGTCGGTGCGGCGCGATTTCCCGGCTGCCGACGTGGAGCGCAAGCTGCAACAGCTGGTGGACGAAGCGCGCGCGGCGGTGCCGGCCGATATCACTCAGGAGCAGCAACTGGATGCGCTCATCGAGCTGTTTTACAAGACCTGGGGCTTCGGCGGCGCCAGTGGCGTGTACCGCCTGTCGGACGCCATCTGGCTGGACAAGGTGCTGGAAGGGCGGCAGGGCACGCCGGTCTCGCTGGGCACCATTTTCCTGCACATCGCCAACGCGCTGGATCTGCCGCTGCTGCCGGTGATTTTCCCCACTCAGCTGATCCTGCGCGCCGACTGGCTGGACGAAGAGCTGTGGCTGATCAACCCGCTTAACGGCGAAACCCTGAGCGAACACCAGCTGGAAGTGTGGATCAAGGGCAACCTGGGGCTGGGCGCCGAGCTGGAAGACGACGACCTCGACGAGTCGGAGAACATCATGGTGGTGCGCAAGATGCTCGATACGCTGAAGGCCGCTCTGATGGAAGAAAAACAGCTGGAAATGGCGCTGCGCACCAGCGAAACGGTGCTGTGCTTCGATCCGGAAGATCCGTACGAGATCCGCGACCGCGGGCTGATTTACGCCCAGCTGGAGTGCAACCATATCGCGATTTCCGATCTCAACTATTTTGTCGAGCAGTGTCCTGAAGACCCGGTCAGCGAAGTGATCAAAGTGCAGATCCATTCGATTGAGCCGAAACAGGTGACGCTGCATTAATTCAATGACTCCGCGCAGTGTGCAAGGCGACGGTTACAACCTTAACAAAGGCGAAAGCATGAAACAGAAAGTGGTTAGCATTGGCGATATCGACGTAGCAAACGATCTGCCGTTTGTGCTGTTTGGCGGTATGAACGTGCTGGAATCGCGCGATCTGGCGATGAGCATCTGCGAGCACTACGTCACCGTGACGCAAAAACTGGGCATTCCTTACGTATTCAAGGCCTCTTTCGACAAGGCCAACCGCTCTTCCATCCACTCGTACCGCGGTCCGGGCCTGGAAGAAGGGATGAAGATCTTCGAAGAGCTGAAAAAAACCTTCGGCGTGAAAATCATCACCGACGTGCATGAAGCGGCGCAGGCGCAGCCGGTTTCCGAAGTGGTTGACGTGATCCAGCTGCCGGCCTTCCTGGCGCGCCAGACCGATCTGGTGGAAGCGATGGCGAAAACCGGCGCGGTGATCAACGTCAAGAAGCCGCAGTTCGTCAGCCCGGGGCAGATGGGCAATATCGTCGACAAGTTCAAAGAGGGCGGCAACGACCAGGTGATCCTGTGCGATCGCGGCAGCAACTTTGGCTATGACAACCTGGTGGTCGACATGCTGGGCATCAACGTGATGAAAAACGTGACCGGCGGCCATCCGGTGATCTTCGACGTGACCCACGCGCTGCAGACCCGCGATCCGTTCGGCGCCGCGTCCGGTGGCCGTCGCGCTCAGGTGGCCGAGCTGGCGCGCGCCGGCATGGCGGTCGGCCTGGCCGGTCTGTTCCTCGAAGCGCACCCGGATCCGAACAACGCCAAGTGCGACGGCCCGTCCGCGCTGCCGCTGGACAAGCTGGAGCCGTTCCTGGCGCAGATGAAAGCCATCGACGACCTGGTGAAGAGCTTCCCGGAGCTGGATACCAGCAACTAAGCGCTCGTCGCCATAAAAAAAGCCCGACTCGTCGGGCTTTTTGACGTTTAGGCGCCGGTGGCCGCCAGCGCTTCCGGCAGCGTCGGGTAGAACTGCAGGCGGCCCTCTATCGGTTGCACCCGCGCGCGCGCCAGGGTTTTCAGCGGCTGGAACGGCACGTCGGTGATCACCAGCTTTTTGTCCGCCGGCAGCTCGTCGATAAAGCGCCGCAGGGCGCTCAGGCCGCCGGCGTCGAGCACCGGCACCGCATCCCACTGCAGCACGATCGTGCGGTAACCTTCGCTGCGCGCCAGCAGTTCGGTAAAGATGCGCTCGGCGGCGGCGAAGAACAGCGGGCCATTCACCCGCAGCACCAGGCGGCCGCCGTCGGCGCTCAGCTCACTCAGCTTTGTCATACGGGCGATACGGCGCATAAACAGCAGCGACGCCAGCACGATGCCCACGGTAATGGCGATCACCATGTCGAACAGCACCGTCAGCGACATGCACAGCAGCAGCACCAGAATGTCGTCCTTCGGCGCCCGGCGCAGCAGGTAAACCACCTTGTGCGCCTCGCTCATGTTCCAGGCGACCATCAGCAGCAGCGCCGCCATCGCCGCCAACGGCAGGTAAGAGAGCCACGGCGCCAATACCAGCAGCGCCAGCAGCACCAGCAGCGCGTGGATGATGGCGGACACCGGCGAGGTGGCACCGGCGCGCACGTTGGCCGCCGAACGGGCAATCGCGGCGGTGGCGGTAATGCCGCCGAAGAACGGCGCGATGATGTTGCCCGCGCCCTGGCCGATCAGTTCGCTGTTCGAGTTGTGCTTCTTGCCGGTCATGCCGTCGAGCACCACCGCGCACAGCAGCGATTCGATCGCGCCGAGCATCGCCATCGAAAACGCCGCCGGCAATAGGGCGGAAACGGTTTGCCAGCTCAGGGTGAACGGCTGCCCGCCGCCGCCCGGCAGATCCCAGGGCAGCAACAACTGCGGCAGGATCGGCGGGATGCCCTGTCCGCTGCTGCCGTCGGCCAGCAGGTAGCTGAAGCGCGAGCCGATGGTCGCCACCGGGTGATCAAAAAGCGCCAGCAGCCCCATCAGCGCAGTGCCCGCCAGCAGCGCCGGCAGGTGGCCAGGCACCCGCAGGCCGAGCTTGGGCCAGAAGATCAGGATCAAGAGCGTCACCGCGCCGATCAGGGTATCGCCGAAATCCAGCGTCGGCAGCGCCTGCAGCAGGGCGTACAGCTTGCCGACGTAATTTTCCGGCGTGTGCGCCAGCTGCAGGCCGAAGAAGTCCTTGATCTGCATGGTGGCGATGGTGATGGCGATGCCGGAGGTAAAGCCGAGCGTCACCGGCAGCGGAATGTACTCGATCAGCCGGCCCAGGCGCGCCAGCCCCATCAGCAGCAGAAATACTCCGGAGATCAGCGTGGCGACCAGCAGGCCGGCCAATCCGAACTGCTGCGAAACCGGATACAGGATCACCACGAAGGCGGCGGTGGGGCCGGAGACGCTGTAGCGCGAACCGCCGCTGACGGCGATGACGATGCCGGCGATGGCGGCGGTATACAGGCCGTATTGCGGTGGCACGCCGCTGGCGATCGCCAGCGCCATCGCCAGCGGGATGGCGATAATACCGACCGTCACCCCGGCGATAGCGTCTTTCAGCAACCGCGCCAGGCTATAAGGTTCCCGCCAGCAGGCGTCTATCAGCGCGCTGAAGGGACGAATTTTGTTTATTTCATGCGTTTTCATCTACGGTGCGTACCAAATCTTCAAAAGTGAAAGGAATGGCGGGCCCGATGAGGTCCGTCTTGTCACGTGACAGATACCATACGCCTTTTGCTCAGCGGATTACCAGACCTGTATCAATTTGGTGCAGGAAATCGGAGAGTCGCCCTTTTGTTTGGGGCTAAATGCCGATAACAGATAAGTCAGCCGCAGATTCTGCGGCTGAAAAGCAAAGGAATAATCGAGGTTTTAACGGTTAGTGTAGGGCGGGAAGAGATAAGCCGAGAAAGTTCGCTAAAGTGCTCACCAGCAGCTGATGGTCTTCTTTCTGCGGCGCGCCGGAAATGCTGATGCTGCCGACGCAGCCGAGGCCGGTCAGGGTGAGCGGGAAGGCGCCGCCGTGCACCGAATAGTCGCGCACGCTCAGCCCGTAGCGCTCTTCCAGCGACGTTTGCCGCTGCTGCAGGCGCAGGCCGATGGCGTAAGAGCTTTTGTGAAAATGGTTCACCAGATTACGCTTGCGCCGCACCCAGTCGGCAATGTCCGGCGTGGCGCCCGGCATGGCGTAATAAAACAGCGTTTGCCCGGCCAGTTGGATCTCGATGGCGATGCTCAGGCCGCGCCGCTCGGCGGCGGTTTTCAGCGCCGCGCCCAGTTCCCAGGCGGTGGCGGCGTCAAAATGGGTAAAGGCCAGCGTCGCTTCCTGTTCGCTGAGCGCCTGCAGTTCATCGTCGATATTCATGCGGTTCTCCCCCAATAACACAGGGCACAGAGTAGCCTGAAGCGTCTGGGGAGGGATAGAAGGCTTGGCGATAAGATAGAACCGCCCGGCCGCAGCCGGGGATGGGAGTGTGCGCCCCGGCGAGCGGGGCGCGTGGCCTCAGGCCGCCAGCGTGTGTTCGCGGAAGGCGTCCAGCAGCTCTTCGGTGAACGCCAGGCGTTTTTGGCGATCGGCCAGATCGAGCGTGAACTTCAGCTTGCTCGGGCCGTCCAGGCGGTAAACCTGCGGATTGCCCTGCAACAGGCCGATCAGATAACCGGGATCGACGCGGTTGTTGTCGCCGAACTCGATAAAGCCGCCGCGCTCGTTGCTCTCGATGCGTTTGATGCCCAGCTTCTGCGCATGCAGGCGCAGCGCCGCGCACTGCAACAGGTTGCGCGCCGCGTCCGGCAACTGACCGAAGCGGTCGATCAGCTCGACTTTCAGCTCATCCAGCTCGCCGTCGCTCTTCGCGCTGGCGATGCGCTTGTACAGCGACAGGCGGGTATTGACGTCGGGAATGAAATCTTCCGGCAGCAGCGTCGGCATGCGCAGTTCCACCTCGGTCTGGCTGCTGGTGAGATCTTCCAGCGACGGTTCGCGGCCATTTTTCAACGCATCGACGGCGCTTTCCAGCAGCTCCATGTAGAGCGAGAAGCCGACGGTGGTCATCTGGCCACTCTGGTCTTCGCCCAGCAGTTCGCCGGCGCCGCGGATCTCCAGATCGTGGGTCGCCAGCGCGAAACCGGCGCCGAGATCTTCCAGCGACGCGATGGCCTCGAGCCGTTTATGGGCGTCGGCGCCCATGGCTTTCGGGTTTGGCGTCAGCAGATAGGCGTAAGCCTGGTGGTGCGAGCGCCCGACGCGGCCGCGCAGCTGGTGCAGCTGCGCCAGGCCGAAGCGATCGGCGCGCTCGATGATGATGGTGTTGGCGCTGGGAATATCGATGCCGGTTTCGATGATGGTGGTGCACACCAGCACGTTGAAGCGCTGGTGGTGGAAATCGTTCATCACCCGTTCCAGATCGCGCTCGCGCATCTGGCCGTGGCCGATGGCGATGCGCGCTTCCGGCACCAGCTCCGCCAGGCGCTGCGCCGCTTTCTCGATGTTTTCGACGTCGTTGTAGAGGTAGTAAACCTGGCCGCCGCGCAGCACTTCGCGCAGGATCGCCTCGCGCACCACCAGGCTGTCGTATTCGCGCACGAAGGTCTTCACCGCCAAGCGGCGCGCCGGCGGGGTGGCGATGATCGACAGATCGCGCATGCCGCTCATCGCCATGTTCAGGGTACGCGGGATCGGCGTGGCGGTCAGCGTCAGGATATCGACGTCGGCACGCATCGCCTTGATGCGCTCCTTGTGGCGCACGCCGAAGCGGTGCTCCTCATCGACGATCAGCAGCCCCAGGTCTTTCCAGCGCAGATCGCTCTGCAACAGCTTGTGGGTGCCGATGATGATGTCCACCTTGCCTTCTGCCGCGTCGTCTAGCACCTGCTGCTGCTCTTTGGCGCTGCGGAAGCGCGACATCATCTCGATGCGGATCGGCCAGGTGGCGAAGCGATCGCGGAAGTTGTCGAAGTGCTGCTGCGCCAGCAGGGTGGTCGGCACCAGCACCGCCACCTGCTTGCCGTTTTCCACCGCCAGGAAGGCGGCGCGCATCGCCACTTCGGTTTTGCCGAAGCCGACGTCGCCGCACACCAGGCGGTCCATCGCCAAAGGCTGACACATGTCGCTTAGCACCGCGTTGATCGCCTGTTCCTGATCCGGCGTGGTTTCGAACGGGAAGCTCTGGCAGAACAGCTGATACTGTTCGCGGTTGTGTTTGAAGGCGAAACCGGCCTTGGCGGCGCGCTGGGCGTAGATATCCAGCAGCTCCGCCGCCACGTCGCGCACCCGCTCGGCCGCTTTCTGCCGCGCGCGCGTCCAGGCGTCGCCGCCCAGTTTGTGCAGCGGCGCGTTTTCGTCCGCGCCGCCGGCGTAGCGGCTGATCAGATGCAGCGAAGAAACCGGCACGTACAGCTTGTCCTCACCGGCGTAGGAGAGGATCAGGTATTCGGCCTTGATGCCGCCGGCCTCCAGCGTGGTCAGGCCGACGTAGCGGCCGACGCCGTGCTCCAGGTGCACCACCGGCTGGCCGGGATGCAGCTCCGCCAGGTTGCGGATCAGGGTATCGGTGTTGATGGTGCGCCGGTTGTCCTGCCGGCGGCGGCTGACGCGCTCGCCGAGCAGATCGCTTTCGCAGATCAGCGCCCGCCGGCGCAGGCCGTCGAGGAAGCCGTGTTCGGCGGCGCCGACCATCATGTAACGGCCCGCCGTTTCCGTCTGATCGAGGCGTTGAATCAGCGCCGGCGCCAGCTTGATGCGGCCGAGCAGATCCTGCAGCGTTTCACGCCGCCCCTCGCTCTCGACGGAGAAAATCACGCTGCCGTCGAAGCCTTCGATAAAGCGCCGCAGGTTATCCAGCGGGGATTTATGCTGCGCCTGCACCGCCAGATCGGGCAGGGCGTGGTAGTCCAGATTGGTATTGCCGGCCTTGGCCGGCAGCTCATCGGTTTTCAGCGCGATGCGCGGCCAGGCCTTCAGCTCGCCGAACAGCGCGTCGACGCGCAGCCACAGCGTATCCGGCGCCAGCAGCGGGCGCATCGGATCGACGCGGCGGCTTTCGTAACGCTGGTTGACGTCTTGCCAGAAGCGCTCGGCGGCACCCTCCAGATCGCCGGTATTGACGATCAGCGTGTTGGCCGGCAGGTAGCTGAACAGCGACGGCAGCGGCTGGCTGAAGAACAGCGGCTGCCAGTATTCGATGCCGGCCGGCCAGGCGCTTTTGCTGACCTGCTGATAGATGTGTTCGGCGTCGCGGCGCACCTCGAACTGCTCGCGCCACTGGCTGCGGAACAGCTCGATGGCGTTCTTGTCGGTGGGGAACTCGTGGGCCGGCAACAGATTGATGGCCTCGACTTCGCTCAGCGTGCGCTGGGTATCGACGTCGAAGATGCGCAGGCTGTCGATTTCGTCATCGAAAAAGTCGATGCGGTAAGGCTCATCGCTGCCCATCGGGTAAAGATCGAGCAGCGCGCCGCGGGTGGCGAATTCGCCGTGTTCCATCACCTGATCGACGCTGCGATAGCCGGCCTGTTCCAGCTGCGCGCGCAGCTTGTCGCGCGACAGGCGCTGACCTTTCTTCATCACCAGCGCGTGGCCGTGCAGGAACTCGTGCGGGCAGACGCGCTGCATCAGGGTATTGACCGGCAAAATGATCACGCCGCGCGCCATGGTCGGCAGATGATACAGGCTCGACAAACGATCCGAGATGATTTCCTGATGCGGCGAGAAGCTGTCATACGGCAGGGTTTCCCAGTCGGACAGCGTGGTCACCATCTGGTCGGTGAACTGCTGGATCTCGTCGCGCAGCCGCAGGGCGTTTTGCATGTCCGGCGCGATCAGCATCACCGGGCCAGGGTGGCGTTCGACGATCTCGGCGCACTCCACGGCGCAGGCCGCGCCGGTCAATTGCCCCAGCTGGCGCAGATCGCCTGCGCGATCGGGCAGAGAATAACGAGGGGATGAGGAACGGTTACGGCTATCGGAAGTGCTCATTCAGGTATCTTTAATCAATGTGTTAGAGGGCGTTCCGGCACGGATAACCCAGCGCCTTTATGCTGTTTATAGTAGCCCAGCGGCCGGCAAACTGACACAGCAAAAAGCGCTGCTCATCGCTTTTTTGCCGATTATTTAACCGGTTGACGCCATCGACTTTTTGCGGCGACGGGTCAATATTGCGCTCATCTGCCGCCGCCGTTTTCCTCTGCGCCACGCAATAAAAGGCCGTCGGGTGTTCCCTAAACGAGGGAGAGCCTTTATCATCCATGATCACTTTGCTTAAGCCACGGCTATCAAACGGATTTCATGTATCAACCTGTCGCGTTATTCATTGGCCTGCGCTACATGCGCGGGCGAGCCTCAGACCGCTTCGGGCGGTTTGTTTCCTGGCTTTCCACCATCGGCATTACGCTGGGGGTGATGGCGTTGGTCACCGTGCTGTCGGTGATGAACGGATTCGAAAAGGATCTGGAGAACAACATCCTCGGCCTGATGCCGCAGGCGTTGATCACCAGCCCGCAAGGATCGGTCAACCCGCAGCAGCTGCCGGCCTCCGAGGTGCAGAAGCTGCAGGGCGTCACGCGCGTTGCGCCGCTGACCACCGGTGACGTGGTGCTGCAAAGCGCCCGCAGCGTGGCGGTCGGGGTGATGCTCGGCGTCAATCCCGACGAGGCCGATCCGCTGACCCCGTATCTGGTCAACGTCAAGCAGCAGCAGCTGCAGCCGGGCCAATACAACATCATCATCGGCGAACAGCTGGCGGGGCAACTCGGCGTCAAACGCGGCGATTCGCTGCGCGTGATGGTGCCGAGCGCCAGCCAGTTCACGCCGATGGGCCGCATTCCCAGCCAGCGCCTGTTCACCCTTATCGGCACCTTCCACGCCAACAGCGAGGTGGACGGCTATCAGCTGCTGGTCAACCAACAGGACGCTTCGCGCCTGATGCGCTACCCGGCCGGCAACATCACCGGCTGGCGCCTGTTCCTGCAACAGTCTCTGACGGTCGATACCCTCAGCCAACAGCCGTTGCCGGCGGGCACGGTCTGGAAAGACTGGCGCGATCGCAAGGGCGAGCTGTTCCAGGCGGTGCGCATGGAGAAGAACATGATGGGGCTGCTGCTCAGCCTGATCGTGGCGGTGGCGGCGTTTAACATCATTACCTCGCTCGGCCTGCTGGTGATGGAGAAGCAGGGCGAGGTCGCCATTCTGCAGACCCAGGGGCTGACCCGCCGCCAGATCATGTCGGTGTTTATGGTGCAGGGCGCCAGCGCCGGCATCATCGGCTCGCTGCTCGGCACGCTGCTCGGCGTGTTGCTGGCCACCAACCTGAATAACCTAATGCCGATCCTCGGCGCCCTGATCGACGGCGCTTCGCTGCCGGTGGCGGTCGATCCGCTGCAGGTGACGATCATCGCCGTGGTGGCGATGGCGGTTTCCCTGTTGTCCACGCTTTATCCTTCATGGCGCGCTGCCGCCGTACAACCCGCTGAGGCTTTACGTTATGAGTAACCATCTTTTGCTGCAGTGTGACAACCTGTGCAAGACCTATCAGGAAGGCAATCTGCACACCGACGTGCTGCGCAACGTCAGCTTTGCCATGCAGCAGGGCGAGATGATGGCGATTGTCGGCAGCTCGGGTTCCGGCAAGAGCACCCTGTTGCACCTGCTGGGTGGACTGGACTCGCCGACCTCCGGCGAGGTGATCTTCAAGGGCGCATCGCTGAACGCCATGTCTTCGGCGGCCAAGGCTGAGCTGCGCAACCGCCAGCTCGGCTTCATCTATCAGTTTCACCATCTGCTGCCGGACTTCACCGCGCTGGAAAACGCCGCCATGCCGCTGCTGATCGGCGGCGCCAAACCGGCGCAGGCGCAGGAGAAGGCGCGGGAGATGCTGGCGGCGGTCGGGCTGGAAAAACGCAGCAAGCACCGCCCGTCCGAGCTTTCCGGCGGCGAGCGTCAGCGCGTGGCGATCGCGCGCGCGCTGGTCAATAATCCGGCGCTGGTGCTGGCGGACGAACCGACCGGCAACCTGGACAAACGCACCGCGGACAGCATCTTCGATCTGCTGGGCGAGCTGAACGTGCGTCAGGGCACCGCTTTTCTGGTGGTGACGCACGATCTGCAACTGGCCAAGCGCCTGAGCCGCCAGCTGGAAATGGCCGACGGCCACCTGCAGGCGCAGCTGACCCTGATGGGGGCCGAGTAATGGCGGGAGCCTCACTGTCCTTCCTGACGGCCCTGCGTTTCAGCCGCGGCCGTAAACGCGGCGGCATGGTGTCGCTGATTTCGGTCATCTCCACCATCGGCATCGCGCTGGGGGTGGCGGTGTTGATCGTCGGCCTGAGCGCGATGAACGGCTTTGAGCGCGAGCTGAAAAACCGCATTCTGGCGGTGGTGCCGCACGGCGAACTCGAACCGGTCAATCAGCCGTTCAGCGGCTGGCCGTCGATTCTGCAGCGGGTGGAGAAGGTGCCGGGCATTGTGGCCGCCGCGCCGTACATTAACTTTACCGGCCTGATGGAGAACGGCGCGCAACTGCGCGCGGTGGAAGTCAAAGGCGTGGATCCGCAGCAGGAGAGCCGGCTGAGCGCGCTGCCGCAGTATGTGCAGGGTGATGCCTGGGTCAACTTCAAGGCCGGCGAACAGCAGGTGATCCTCGGCAAGGGCGTGGCCGACGCGCTGGGCGTGAAGCAAGGCGCCTATGTGACGGTGATGATCCCCAACAGCGACCCGGAAATGAAGCTGCTGCAACCGAAGCGTATTCGCCTGCACGTGACCGGCATTTTGCAGCTCAGCGGCCAGCTCGATCACAGCCTGGCGCTGGTGCCGCTGGCCGACGCGCAGCAGTATCTCGACATGGGTGACAGCGTCACGGGTATCGCCCTCAAGATGAACGACGTGTTTGCCGCCAACAAACTGGTGCGCGACGCCGGCGAAGTGACCAACGCCTACATTTACATCAAGAGCTGGATCGGCAAGTACGGCTACATGTACCGCGATATCCAGATGATCCGCGCCATCATGTACCTGGCGATGGTGCTGGTGATCGGCGTGGCCTGCTTCAACATCGTGTCCACGCTGGTGATGGCGGTGAAAGACAAAAGCGCCGACATCGCGGTGCTGCGCACCCTGGGCGCCAAAGACGGCTTTATCCGCGCCATCTTCATCTGGTACGGGCTGCTGGCCGGGCTGCTGGGCAGCCTGAGCGGCGTGGTGATCGGGGTGATCGCCTCGCTGCAGCTGACCAACATTATCCGGGGCATCGAGAAACTGGTCGGCCACTCCTTCCTGTCGGGCGATATCTACTTCATCGATTTTCTGCCTTCCGAGCTGCACTGGCTGGACGTGCTGATCGTGTTGGCGACCGCCATCGTGCTGAGCCTGTTGGCCAGTTGGTATCCGGCGAGGCGCGCCAGCCGAATCGATCCGGCGCGGGTGCTCAGCGGACAATAAAACCTACGGGGAGGCAGCGATGCCGCCCCGTTTTTTTAGCCTGGGGATGGGTTATGTACTACGGTTTCGATATGGGCGGCACCAAGATTGAGCTGGGGGTATTCGACGACAACCTGCAGCGCATTTGGCAAAAGCGGGTGCCGACGCCGCGTGAAGACTACCGGCAGCTGCTGGCCACGCTGGGCGATCTGACCCTCGAGGCGGATGCGTTTTGCGGCCGGCGCGGCAGCGTCGGCATCGGCATTCCGGGCCTGCCCAACGACGATGACGGCACGCTGTTTACCGCCAACGTGCCGGCGGCGATGGGGCGGCCGTTGCCGCGCGATCTGGCGGCGCTGATCGGGCGCGAGGTGCGCGTCGACAACGACGCCAACTGCTTTGCGCTGTCGGAGGCCTGGGACGACGAGTTTCGCCGCTACCCGACGGTGCTGGGCATCATCCTCGGCACCGGCGTTGGCGGCGGCCTGATCGTCGACGGCAAGACGGTGCCTGGGCGCAACTATATCGCCGGCGAGTTCGGCCATTTGCGCCTGCCGGTGGACGCGCTCGAGGTGCTGGGGCGTGATGTGCCTCGCGTCGCCTGCGGGTGCGGCCACCAGGGTTGCATTGAAAATTACATATCGGGCCGCGGTTTCGAATGGATGTACGCCCATTTCTATGGCCGGCACTTGCCCGCCACCGAGATCATTGCGCATTATCAGGCGGGTGAGGCGCAGGCGGTGGCTCACGTCGACCGCTTTATGGACGTGCTGGCGATCTGCCTGGGCAACCTGCTGACGGTGCTGGATCCGCACCTGGTGGTGATCGGCGGCGGGCTGTCGAACTTCGACGCCATTTACCAGGCGTTGCCGCAGCGGTTGCCGGCGCACCTGCTGCGGGTGGCCCGGCTGCCGCGCATCGAGAAGGCGCGCTATGGCGACGCCGGCGGCGTGCGCGGCGCAGCGTTCCTCAATTTGGTAAACAGGGAAAAGTAAGGAGAGAGTTAATGCACACTCGCCATCGGCTGTGTCAGTTTCGCAAGAGTAAGCATGTGCTGCATCAGCGCTTTCGTTCACGCATTTTTCACCGTGACACCATGGCGGCGGCCGAGCTGAAAAAGCCGTTTGTGGTGGTGTTGACCGGGGCCGGCATTTCGGCCGAGTCGGGCATTCGCACCTTCCGCGCCGCGGATGGGCTATGGGAAGAGCACCGGGTGGAGGACGTCGCCACGCCGGAAGGTTTTCAGCGCGATCCGGCGCTGGTGCAGGCGTTTTACAACGAACGCCGCCGCCAGCTGCAGACGGAGGAGATCGCCCCGAACGCCGCGCACCGCGCGCTGGCTGATCTGGAAGAGTGGCTGGGGGAAAACTTCCTGCTGGTTACGCAAAACATCGATAACCTGCATGAGCGCGCCGGCAGCAAGCGGGTGCTGCACATGCACGGCGAACTGCTGAAGGTGCGCTGCACCCAGTCGGGGCAGGTGTTCGAATGGCCCGGCGATCTCAGCGTTGACGACCGTTGCCACTGCTGCCAGTTCCCGGCGCCGCTGCGGCCGCACGTGGTATGGTTCGGCGAGATGCCGCTGGGCATGGACGACATTTACCAGGCGCTGAGCAAGGCCGATTTCTTCGTCGCCATCGGCACCTCCGGCCATGTCTACCCGGCGGCCGGCTTCGTGCATGAGGCGCGGCTGGGCGGCGCCTACGCCATGGAGCTGAACCTGGAGCCAAGCCAGGTGGAGAGCCAGTTCGACGAGAAGCACTACGGCCTGGCCAGCGAAGTGGTGCCGCGCTTTGTGCACAAGTTCCTGGTGGGCAAGGTAGCGCGGGCCGACAGGCCCTGATAAAGGCATCAGGGCGCACTGCGCGCCCTGATGGGATGGCGGGGCGTATTAGCGCCCGGCTTTCAGCTTTTGGAAGTAGCTCTCATACAGCGTGCTGGCGTCGCCGACGTCGTTTTGCCACTCGCCGTGCTCAATCACCGCCTTGTCCGGGTAGAGTGACTTGTCGTTGGCGATCTCCGGCGACAGCAGCTTTTTCGCCGCCAGGTTCGGCGTCGGGTAACCGATGGTTTCCGCCACCTGCACCGCGATTTCCGGCCGCAGCAGGAAGTCTATCAGCTTCAGCGCCCCCTCGACGTTGCGCGCGTTGGCCGGAATGGCCAGGCTGTCCATCCAGAAGATCCCGCCTTCCTTCGGCCAGACGATCTCAAGCGGCGTGCCGGCCTGGCGCGCCACGAAGGCCGAACCGTTCCACACCATACCGACGTTGACTTCCCCTTCCATAAACGGGTTGCCCGGGTTGTCGGAGTTGAAGGCCAGCACGTTCGGCATCAATTTCTGCAGTTCGTGATAGGCGGCTTCGATCTCTTTCGGGTCGGTGGTGTTGCCGGAATAGCCCAGCTTGAGCAGCGCCATCTGGAACACTTCGCGCGCGTCGTCGGTCAGCAGCAGGCGGCCCTTGTACTGCGGCTGCCACAGATCGGCCCAGGCGGTAACGGTAGAGGGATCCTGCTCGTCGCTGTTGACGCCGATGGCGGTAGCGCCCCAGATGTAAGGAATGGAATAGTCGTTGTTGGGATCGAACGGCTTGTTCAGCAGGGTAGGATCGAGATCCTTGAAGTGGCTGAGCTTGCTCTTGTCGATTTTTTGCAGCATGCCTTCCTTGCTCATCTTGGCGATGAAGTACGTGGAAGGCACCACCAGATCGTACGCGCCGTCTTTATAGGTCTTCAGCTTGGCGTACATGCTTTCGTTGGATTCATAGGTGGAATAAATCACCTTGATGCCGGTTTCCTTGGTGAACTGCTCCAGCAGCCCCGGCGGGACGTATTCAGTCCAGTTATAGAAGTACAGTGTTTTGCCGTCAGAGGCGTTTGCAGAGCAGATACTCAGCGCCATCATCCCGGCTGCGAGCAGATGTGACCACTTTTTCATGCAGCGTATCCTTCAGCAGTAGTGAGCCGAACCCGTATGAGCCGCCGTTTTCGGCCGCGCCATACCCCAGAAAGGGGCCATTATAGGGGGCGGGGCGGGGTGGGTAAAGGCGGTTATCCCGCAGGCAAATCAAGGGGTTTGGCGGCTTAAAGCGCATCACAATTTGATTGTCTCGCGCTGGACAGGCGGTGAAGCGCGTGCGAAACAATAATTTTGGCGAATAAACGAGGGCGGCGATGAATTTCAAACAGGTCTTCAGCCAGGCGGAGCTCAGCAAGACGGATCTGACGATTTTGCACTGCATTCTCGATAATCCGGACGCCTGCATCGACGACGGCATCCGCGCGGTGTCCGCACGCTGCTACAGTTCCCCCTCGACGCTGGTGCGGCTGGCCAAAAAGCTGGGCTTTCGCGGCTATCTCGAACTGGTCTATTTCATCAAATTCAACCTGACGATGGCGCCGGCCTATCAGGCGGAGCGCGCTACGCCGGCGGCACCGCCGGCGCAGTTTCTCGATCTGCTCGACAGCGGCAAAATCCTGATCCACGGCAGCGGTTTTTCGCAATTGGTGGCGCAGTATATGTACAACAAGTTTATGACGCTGGGCGTAGACAGTTACCTGTCGCTGTGGCCGGATTTCGACATTCTTGACCGTGAGACGCGCTTTCGCTTCGATATGGTGATCGTGATTTCAAAGTCGGGCAACAGCGGCTCGGCGCTGAGCTGGAGCGAGGCGGTGAAGCGTAACCGCATCCTGTTGGCGGCCTTCTGCGGCGATGGCGACAGCCCGCTGGCGCAGCAGGCCGACATGACCTTTCTGTTTGAGGACCGGCAAAAATACGATCACGATATCTACTATCCCAATCCGTTTTTCGGCCACTGTCTGTTGGGATTCGAGAATGTGATCACCGCCTGGTTTGAACGACGCGGCCGCTGACGGCCGCGCCGCATCGCTTAGCGCCAGTGCCCGGCATACTGACGGTGGGCCTGCAGGTACTCCTCCACCAGCGTTTTCGCCAGCGAGTAGGAGTTGACCAGCGGGTGCACCATCAGCGCCTTGATGGCCAACTGGCGGTTGCCGGTCAGGATCGCTGCCACAGCCAGCCGTTCGTACTCTTTCACCTGCGAAATCAGGTTCTTCTGGGTGTCGGGAATATCGCGCATTTTGACCGGCTGAATGCCGGCGCTGCTCAATTCGCAGCTGATTTCGATCACGTCTTCCGGGTGCAGAAAATCGAGCGTGTCGCGGTTTTGCATCGATACCACCACGCGTTTTTGCCGGCCGCTGTTGACCGCCTCCAGAATATCGATCGCCACCCCGGCATAGCCGCCGCTGTCAGGCTGTTCGATAAACTGTTGCAGCGTCAGCATCTCACGCGTTTTCACCTTGCCCTGGCTGGACTCGCGCTGCATATAGGAATTTTCGCGCTGCAGGTAATGGCTGAAGTAGACAGAGAAGGCGTGCTCCAACTGACGGGGGATGTCCAGCTCGCCCAACTCCGACAGCATTTGGCGGTTGATCGCCGCGATTTGTTCGCCGCGGGTCTCGCCGCCCTCGACGATGGCGGCGATCGCCTGCTCACGGTAGTAGTAATAGTAGAGATACTCGTTGAGCATCAGGTTGTCCGACAGCGCCACCAGCTCCGGCGAGAAGTATTTCATGCAGGTTTCGCGATACAGGCGCGGATCCGCCAGCAGCCGTTCCGTGACCGGCTCGCCGTTGACGCGCGCATTGCGGAACCAGGAAAGGTGATTGAGGCCGAAGCAGTCGACGCTCAGCTGGTCTTCGCGGCAGTCCAGCAGCTCGGCCAGTTCGCGGATGAACTCGCTGGGGGCGTCGCAGATGCCGTAGACCCGGCGCTGGAAGCCGGATTTGATGATCGCCTCGGTCACCATGCCGGAAGGATTGGTGAAGTTGAACAACACCGCGTCCGGCGAGGAAAGCTGCTCGATCAGGCGGCAATAGTCGAGGATCGCCGGAATCGAACGCATCGCCATGGCGAAGCCGCCGGCGCCGGTGGTTTCTTGCCCAAGCAACTGGTGATTGAGCGCGATGCGCTCGTCATGGATGCGGCCTTCCTCGCCGCCGATGCGCAGGGTGGTGATGATGTAGTCGGCGCCTTGCAGCGCCTGGCGCGCATCGCTGCTGAGGCTGAAAGCAATGTCGCCGCGAATGCGCTGGAATACGCCCTGCGCCAGGGCGCCGTAGATCGCCAGATGGCGCTCATCGGTATCCATAAACACCACTTCGGTAATGCCGATGCGATGGGCGTTATAGGCGATGGATTTGGCGAGGAACGGGGAACGCACGCCGCCGCCGCCGAGAACGGTTAATTTCATTCGATATCTCCCATTAATAAAGCGTTAGAGTGCCGCTAAATATTTCTCTACCTGATTTTTGACCTTGCCGACCGTGACGCCGTAAATCACCTGCACTTCACGGCGATTCTTCACCACGCCTTTGGCGCCGGTACTTTTCAACGCGGCTTCATCCACCCGCGCCATATCCTTTAATTCCACCCGCAGCCGGGTGAAGCAGTTGTCGACGGAAATAATGTTTTCCTTGCCGCCCAGCGCGCGAATAATGATGCCGCTCAGTTCGTCCGGGGTATTTTTGCGGTTCCGGTAATCCTGTTTGGAATAGAGTTTGACGTCCTGATCATCTTCGCGGCCCGGCGTCTTCAGATTGAGCTTCAGCACCAGCGTTTTGAACACCAGGTAATACACCGCAAACTGCACCAGGCCGATGACCACATACAGCGGCCAGCGGGTGAGGGAGACCGGCAGCGGCAGGTTGTAGGCCAGGAACTCGACCAGCCCGCTGGCGCCCCAGGGGCGCACCTGGAACAGGTTGCAGGCCACCTGCGACAGCGCGGTCAACACGGCGTGGATCACCCACAGCAGCGGAGAGATAAACAGGAAGGTGAACTCTATCGGCTCGGTGATGCCGACCAGGATCGAGGTGGTGATGGCCGGGATCAGAATTGCCTTGGCCAGCATTTTCTTTTCCGGTTTGGCGGTGTGATAGAAAGCCAATGCCGCGCCCGGCAGGCCGAAGATGGTCACCATCCCTTGCTGCGAGAAGCGCAGCGCTTCGTTCATCAGCGGCGAGATGCTCGGGTCGCGCATATAGGCCAGGAAAATCGCCTGCGAGCCGGAGACGGTCTGGCCGTCCTGCACGATCGAACCGCCGATGCTGGTGAGCTGGAACGGCGACCAGATAAAGTGGTGCAGCCCGGTGGGGATGAGGAATTTTTCGAAGAAGCCGTAGACGAAAACCCCGAGCGAGCCGGAGCTTTTCATAAAGCCGGTCAGCGCGATCAGGCCCTGTGAGATGGCCGGCCACAGGTAGCTGAAGGCGACGGCGTACAGCATGATGATCGGCGTCATGGCGATCAGCACCAGTTTGGCGCCGCCGTAGACCGAGAACACGCCGTTGAGTTCGACGTTGCACAGGCGGTTGTGCACCCAGGCGATGGTGACGCCGAGGATAAGACCGAGGAAAATGCCCATATCCACCACGGTAAAGCCCAGCAGTTCAGTCTGCCCGGTACCGTAATATTCGCCGTTGATCTTGGCCGCGACGTGGCCGCTGAGTTGCAGATAAGACGAATTGGCACCGAGGAACATGATAAAGCACATCACCGCAACCAGCGCCGCTTCGCTTTTTTTGTCTTTGGCCAGGCCGTAGGTGATGCCGATGCAGAAAATCAGCCCGAGATTGCCGAATAACGGCCAGAAGGTATCGCCGATCATTTTACCGATAGAGAACACGGCGGAATGTTCATTGATAAGTGTGGCATTGGTGAGAATAGAACTGAGCGCCAGAATCAGACCGATCACCGGCAGGAAAAATATCGGCCCCATCATGGCTTTGGAGAAAAGCTGCAGCTTGCTTAAGATATTATCGATAATACCTTTCATGGCAGTTCCTTTTTATATTTTAATGGATGACGACGTTGCTGAATAAACTCCCTGGAAGCGAGAAAAAAATAAGGCACCTTGCCTGGATTCAGTTATAGGGGGAAGTTTTCGCCGCTGCAATCGGCGGGGCGGAAATAGGCACCGATGGTCAGGGAGTGACAACCGGTGCCGATTGTGAAGGGGATCACAACCGGGCGCCGCAGCGCCCGGCGGGGAGGATTATTCGGCCTTGGGCGCGCGATCGCGCATCACCCACTGGCTGGCGATCACCAGCACCAGCGACAGCAGCAGCAAAATGGTGGCCAGCGCGTTGACCTCCGGCGAGACGCCGACTTTCACCATCGAATAGATCTTCAGCGGCAAGATCTCGTAGCTCGGGCCGGTAACGAAGGAGGAGACGACCACGTCGTCCATCGACAGGGTGAAGCTCAGCAGCCAGCCGGCCGCCACCGCCGGCATCGCCAGCGGCAGGATGATCTTGCGCAGAATGGTGAACTCGCTTGCGCCGAGATCGCGCGCGGCCTCCAGCATCTTCACGTCGAAGCCTTTCAGGCGCGCGTAGACGGTCACCACCACGAACGGCAGGCAGAAGGTGATGTGCGAGAACAGCAGCGACCAGAAGCCGAGCGAAATGCCCAGCAGCATGAACAGCACCAGCAGCGAGATGGCCATCACGATGTCCGGCGACATCATCACCACGAACAGCATGCCGCCGACGAACGGCTTGCCGCGGAAGCGGTAGCGGTACAGCGCCACCGCGGTCAGCGAGCCGATCAGCGTGGCGAAGGTAGCGGAGAGCACCGCCATGGTCAGCGAGTGGCCCGCGGCCTGCAGCAGGCTGTCGTTATTCAGCAGCGTGCTGTACCACTGGGTGGTGGCTCCTTGCCAACTGATGCCGAAGCGCGAGGCGTTGAAGGAGTTGACGATCAGGATGACGATCGGGATATACAGATAGGCGTACACCAGCGCCATAAAGCCGCCGCGCAGCAGACGTCCGATCATGCCAGATCCTCCTTCTTGTTCAGCAGGCGGGCGGCCCGGTAATAGACCAGCAGCAACAGCCCCATCACCAGCGTCAGGCAGATGCTGGTGGCCGCGCCGAACGGCCAGTCGCGGATATTGAGGAACTGGCTTTTAATCACGTTGCCGATCAGCAGATTCTTGGCGCCGCCCATCAGATCGGCGACGAAGAACAGCCCCATCGCCGGCAGCACCACCAGCAGGCAGCCGGCGATAATGCCCGGCATGGTCAGCGGCACGATGATGCGGATAAAGGTCTGCAGCTTGCCGGCGCCGAGATCGCGCGCCGCCTCCAGGCAGGACTTATCGAGCTTTTCGATGCTGGAGTAGAGCGGCATCACCATAAACGGCAGCAGGATATACACCAGGCCGAGGATCACCGCTTCCGAGGTGTACATGATGCGCAGCGGCTTGTCGATGACGCCGATCCACAGCAGCGCGTCGTTGAGATAGCCGCGGGTGCTGAGAAACAGCTTCAGGCCGTAGATGCGGATCAGCGAATTGGTCCAGAAGGGCACGATCAGCAGAAACAGCAGCAGCGGCCGCACCTTCTGCGGCAACCGCGCCAGGATAAAGGCGAACGGGTAGCCGATCGCCAGGCAGCACAGGGTGGCGATCAGCGCCATGTTCAGCGAGTGCAGCAGCACCTGGGCATACAACGGATCGAACAAGCGCCGGTAGTTGTCCAGCGTGAACACCATCTGCACCAGATTGGCGTCGTCGCGGGTCAGGAAGCTGGTGGCGATGATCATCAGGTTCGGCATGAACACGAACAGCAGCAGCCAGGCGACGACGCCGACGATCACCACATTCTGGAAGACTTTACGCGATTTCTTCATCGGCCAGCACCACCTCCCAGCTTTCAACCCAGGTCACCGCCATCTTCTGATTGAGCGAGTGATCGACGTCCGGATCGTCTTCGTTGAAGAACTCGCTGACCATCACCATTTTACCGCTCTCCAGCTCGACCACCGATTCCAGCGTCATGCCTTTGTAGTTGCGCTCGCGCACGTAGCCGATCAGCCCGTCGTGCTGCGCGCTGTCGTTCACTTCTTCCACCCGCAGGTCTTCCGGGCGCAGCAGCACCTTCAGCTTTTGGCCCGGCTCCACCGGCAGATCGGCGTAGATGTCGCACTCGCGGCCCTCGACGTTGGCGCGCACCCGCTGCGGATCGAGGCGCTGCAAGACCACCGCGTCGAAAATGTTGATCTCGCCGATAAAGCTGGCGACGAATAGGTTCTTCGGCTCTTCGTAGATCTCGCGCGGCGTGCCGTCCTGCTCGATGCGGCCTTCGCGCATCACCACGATGCGATCCGACATGGTCAGCGCTTCTTCCTGATCGTGGGTGACGAACACGAAGGTGATGCCCAGCTTGCGCTGCAGCGCCTTCAGCTCGTTCTGCATCTGTTTGCGCAGCTTATAGTCCAGTGCCGACAGCGATTCGTCCAGCAGCAGCACCTTCGGCTTGTTGACCACCGCGCGGGCGATGGCCACGCGCTGCTGTTGGCCGCCGGAGAGCTGGCCCGGCCGCCGCTGGGCGAAGGCATCCAGCTGCACCATGCGCAGCGCCTCTTCGACGCGCGGCGTCAGTTCCGCCGCCGGCACCTTTTGCATGCGCAGGCCGAAGGCGACGTTGTCGAACACCGACATGTGCGGAAACAGCGCATAGCTCTGAAACACGGTGTTGACGTGGCGATGCTCGGCCGGAATGGCGGTGATGTCCTGGCCGTCGAGCACGATGCGGCCCAAATCGGCGTCTTCCAGACCGGCGATCAGGCGCAGCACCGTGGTTTTGCCACAGCCGGAGGGGCCGAGAATGGTGAGGAATTCGCCGTGGTTAATCGTCAGTTCGAGATCGGCAATGATGGTTTTGCCATCGAACGCTTTGCTCAGGGCATGCAGTTCAACAAGGGGTGCTCGAGAGGATGTCTCAGTCATTTATCGTATTACTCTATCCCGTGGGCTAATGCAGATAGAACCGCAACTGGAAAAGACTGCCGGAGCTTGCGGGATGCCCGCTGATCAAATGAAGCTCAAACCAGTTGCGCCAATGGAAATTTTTCGAGCGCGCATGATAGACGCTGAATGCCGGAATTGAAAGCCAATCCGGCCCAGATGCCGCGTTTTTCATCATGATAGCGACAAATGACCCTGTGATGACAGTGTTATTTCCCTCAGAAATCATCACAAAGATTAATGATATTGGCGAATTCTGGTTAAAAATGACCTGACGCAATATTTGATCCTGATCGGTTCCGCATAATGAAACGCGATATTCTGAGGGGCCGCTACCATGGACAAATTACTTGACCGCTTTTTCAACTACGTCTCTTTCGACACCCAGTCCAAAGCGAACGTAAAGCATGTGCCGAGCACCGACGGGCAGTTGAAGCTGGCGCGCGCGTTGCAGCAGGAAATGATCGCGCTCGGCTTCGAGCGGGTGTCGCTCAGCGAACACGGCTGCGTGATGGGCACCTGGCCGGGCAACGTCGCCTGGCCGGTGCCGGCGGTCGGTTTTATCGCCCATTTGGATACCTCGCCGGATTTCAGCGGCAAACACGTCAATCCGCAGATCGTCGAGAACTATCGCGGCGGCGACATCGCGCTCGGCATCGGCGATGAAGTGCTGTCGCCGGTGATGTTCCCGATCCTGCACCAGATGCTGGGGCAAACCCTGATCACCACCGACGGCAAAACGCTGCTGGGCGCCGACGACAAGGCCGGCATCGCCGAGATCCTCACCGCCATGGTGCGCCTGCGCGCGCGCAAAATCCCGCATGGCGACATCCGCGTAGCCTTCACCCCGGACGAGGAGGTAGGCAAGGGGGCGCAGCTGTTCGACGTGGCGGCCTTCAATGCCGAATGGGCTTATACCGTGGACGGCGGCGGCGTCGGCGAGCTGGAGTGCGAGAATTTCAACGCCGCCTCGGTGACGATCAAAATCCTCGGCAACAGCGTGCACCCCGGCAGCGCCAAGGGCGTGATGGTCAACGCGCTGTCGCTGGCCACCCGCATTCATCAGGCGCTGCCGGCGGACGAAGCGCCGGAGACCACCGAAGGCTACCAGGGCTTTTATCACCTCAGCAGCATCAAGGGCAGCGTAGAGCGCGCCGAAATGCACTATATCCTGCGCGACTTCGAGCGCGAAGGGTTCGAGGCGCGGAAGCGCAAGATGGTGGACATCGCCCGCGAGGTCGGCAAAGGCCTGCCGCGCGATTGCTATATCGAAGTGAGCATCGAAGACAGCTATTACAACATGCGCGAACAGGTGGCGGAGCACCCGCACGTGATTGCGCTGGCGCAGCAGGCGATGCGCGACTGCGACATCGAACCGGTGATGAAGCCGATCCGCGGCGGCACCGACGGCGCGCAGCTGTCGTTCCGCGGCCTGCCGTGCCCGAACCTGTTCACCGGCGGCTACAACCACCACGGCAAGCACGAGTTCGTGACGCTGGAAGGCATGGAGCAAGCGGTGGCGGTGATCATGCGCATCGCGGCGCTGGCCGCCGAGAGGGCGCGGTAAACACCTTCGTTCCCCGGCCGGCTTGCGCCGGCCCGCATTCCCTTTTCTGATACGCCCGGCGGGCACAGCGCGCCCGCCGTTCTCTTATCGTTCCCTGCCTCATTGTTGTCCCCTTGACCATACAACCCGTGGTGAGGGAATCCCGTTATCCTCAGAGATAGAGTGCTGGTTATGCATACAGGATTGCTGTGTGCTTAACCGGTTTTACAGCTTCGGTGCGGTGAGCCCAGTGGCCAGGGAATGCTGGGGGAATGAGCGCTGTTAACCGCCATCAAACAGGACGTAAGAGGGTAATAATCATGGCAGAAGAAAAGAAAAATGCTCAGGTGATTAACGGCGTTAACGACGATATTGCCGAACTGAAATCGCTGTCTACGCTGCGCCAGCGCGTGGTCAGCGACGGTGAAATCGTCTCCAAATCGGCCAACGGTTTTCGGCTGGCAAATGGCAATACCGGCGTGATGCTGCGCAACGATGGACGCGATTTTTATGCGCTGACGACGCCGGTAGGGCAGGCGCTTAACGGGCAGTGGAATACCTTACGCCCGTTCTCATTCAATTTGGCTTCTGGCCGGGTTGCGATGCAAAACGGCGTGGACATTTCTGGTGGGGCGGTGGTGTCACACAACGCAGGTATCTCCACCTCGACCACCGGCCCGACCCCGCTTATCAATGGACAAATCTATAACTCCGCACCTTTAAAAAGTGATTTCACTAGCGGCAATGTCACCACAACCACCATGTTGGGATCCCGCGTCATTCCGGGGAAGGATAACTTCGGGTTAATTTCTTACCGCGACTGGCAGGGGAATTGGAACGAACTTCAGGTCAGAACTAACGCGGAACTTTCCGTCGGGCAATTGACCAAACGCAATTCTGACGGCTGGTTTTTTGCCAGCCCTCCTCAGAATGCAGATAGCAATAAAGAATCCCTTACCAAGGGATTGTACTTGCAAGCTCCGAATAACAAGCATGCCAATATTTATCACCATGACCATGTGAAATACAACGAACTCGTTATCAACGTGGGCAATGGCGGTCGGAATAGTTGGTTCGTTTTCAAAGAAGATGGCTATGCCGTTACCGGAGGTGGTTGGAACAGCAGCTCCGACGCCCGCATGAAAACGGACATCACCCAAATCGAAGGCGCATTGGACAAACTAGCCCGCATCGGCGGCTACACCTACCTCAAACAGGGCGTGCCTGAAGCCGGGGTGATCGCTCAGGAAGTGGAGAGCGTATTGCCGCAGGCGGTCACCCAAACCGAATTGAAGCTCAACGACGGCAGCGTGCTGAAGGATGCGCGGGGCATCAATATCAACGGCGTGGTGGCGTTGCTGGTTGAGGCGCTTAAGGAGGAGCGCTCACTTCGAGATGCCGAGCGCGAAGCATTTGAAGCTCGATTGGTTGCTTTGGAAAAAGCGATTGCGATCGCCTGATGAATAAACTTTTTTGTAGGTTGCGCAGAGTATTAATCGATGGTGTTGCAGGTAATAAGCACTTAAGAATTTACTCTGCTGCCGAATAACGAAATAAAAGGACTGACACATGAGTGGCGGAGATGGAAAAGACAGCCGTGGCCCAACTGGCGGTATTAAAGGTGGGGCTTCAGACCAGGGGCCCAATGTAGGACACGGTGGATCTATGGATACAAATATTCCTGGCATGGGGGATGTGCATATCGATGGAGTACACGGTTTAAATCCCGGTCAAGATAACAGTACCAACTGGGAGGGGGGGAACGGTAAGGGTGGCAGGGACAGTAGCAGCAGTGGAGACTCCCAAGGAGCGGCAATACGGCGACAGGTGAACGCAATCAAAAATGACCCTAAAGTTAGTAATATCCTGAAGGAGTTACAAAAAAAAGTACGTGCGGTTACAGCTTATGCAAAGGTAGCTTTGAAAAGTGTGGAGGCTGACGGAAAAATACAGGTGCAGGTTGGTGAAATTCGTACAAGCGATGAAGCCGCCGTTAGCAGGGCTATTACCTCTGTCTCACAAGTTAAAAATGTACTTGGCGTGGGGTTGCCTGCTCAAGGCGGGATCGTGTTCGCTGGCAATATCGATACCAATCATAGAATCGGTAATTATCAGAACGTACCCAACGGGAACAATAACGGCAACAATTCTGCCGCAGAGGATAAGGCGTCATTAGCCACCTATTCCGAGGTGCTTAATGGGAAAATTCCACCGGGTTTCTGGCTTGATAATAATAGGGTAATGACCGAAATTACTGAGCAGTATGAGATCAACGGCGGCGGCAAAGGGAGCGATCGCACAGGGTATCGGCAACGTAATGTCGAAGTGCCTTCTTTAACCTCGGCCTACCAGCAATTTAAACAGGTAGAACGAGAAGTGGCCGAAGAGGCCCGTAAGGCTGAAGAAGCTCGGAAAGCAGAAGAAGCCCGCAAGGCCGAGGCAGCCCGTAAGGCTGAAGAGGTTCGGAAAGCAGAAGAGGCCCGCAAGGCCGAAGAAGCTCGTAAGGCTGAAGAGGCTCGAAAAGCAGAAGAAGCCCGCAAGGCCGAGGCAGCCCGTAAGGCTGAAGAGGCTCGAAAAATAGAAGAAGCCCGCAAGGCGGAAGCCGCAAGAAAAGCGTTGTTCGCCAAAGCGGGGATTCTGGATGCACCGGCATACTCCCCGGAAAAGCTAAAAGCGGCCAATGCGGCACTGGCTGCCGCAGGCGCCATGGTGCTTAACCGCGCGCCCGCGATGCTGCAGACGTCGATGGTCGGGCAAGGTGTGATGACGACCACGAGCGAACTGGCTGGCTGGGCAGCGAGCGCGTCGTGGCGGGCGGCCTACGAAGTTGGCAGTATACGCGCCGGCACCGCAGTCGCCGCTGGATCGGTGCTGGGGGCTTTTGCCCTCGGCTTCTACCCGACGGAGGTCGGTGCAGGGAGCGATCGGGTGCCAGGGCGTGATGTCAATCTGTTTGCCCTCCAGGCGAGCCTGGCGGCGGCGGGCAGGGCGACCATCCAGCCCGGCATGACCTCGGTCGATTTGCCGGTGCGCGGATTTGTCACCACTGACGATGACGGGAGACAGAGCGTCAACTTCGTCAGAACGGGCGTCGGCGGCGTATCGCCGAGCGTGCCGGTATTCAGACCCGTTCGCGATGAGCTGACGGGGCTGGACAAAATCACGCTGCCCGCAATGGCGGGGGGGCCGGCGAGGACGATACTGATTAACCCGGTACCGACCGGGCCGGCAGCGCCGGCGCATACTGGCAACGGCTCACCGGGGCCTAAATCGCCAGTGCATACCGGCACCGGAATCAGGCAGGCGGACAGCATCGTGGTCACGACCTTCCCGGCGGATGTGGTGCAGGATCTGCAAGACTTTATCCTGTGGCAGCCGGATGCGCTGGAAACCGGAGTTGAAGCTGTCTATGTGATGGTGCGCAGTCCGAGATATACTCCGGGTAAAGTAAGCGGTAAAGGACAGCAAGTGGGAGACGGCTGGTTGAATACAGCGGGGCAGGAACTGGGTTCCCCGGTTCCCAGCCAGATTGCGGATAAACTGCGTGGGCGGGAGTTTGCGAGCTTTGACGCGTTTCGCAAGGCGTTCTGGACTGAGGTGGGGAAAGATCCTGAACTGAGTAAACAATTTATTCCAGCTAATAAAAAACGAATGAGTCAAGGGTTGGCTCCACGTGCTAGAAATAAAGATACTGTTGGGGGGCGGCGTTCATTCGAACTTCATCATGATAAACTAATCAGTCAGGATGGTGGAGTCTATGATATGGACAATCTCCGTGTGCTTACACCTAAACACCATATTGACATTCATAGAGGTAAATAGTAATGGAACTGAAAAAAAACATCAGTGATTACACTGAAATTGAATTCAAAAAACTAATTGAAGCAATCATTAATTGTGACGGTGATGAGAAAACTCAAGATAACAACCTCGAGAGTTTTATCAATATTACTGAGCACCCTAGTGGTTCAGATTTGATTTATTATCCCGAAGGAAATAATAATGGAAGCCCTGAAGCCGTTATCGAAGAAATTAAGGAGTGGCGAACCAAAAATGGTAAGCCTTGCTTCAAACAAGGGTAACCGAGTTTAATCATTTTATGATTAATAAACGGTGATGAGCATTTCATCAGCGTCCAGCAAACTAGTGTTTGTTGGGCGTTTTTCGTATTTAATCAGCTCGATTAACTATTTGAAGGTGCTGCGCAGTCTAAAGTAGACTTAGGGTAAATGAGCGGAAAGGGACAGCAAGTAGGAGACGGCTGGTTGAATACAGCGGGGCAGGAACTGGGTTCCCCGGTTCCCAGCCAGATTGCGGATAAACTGCGTGGGCGAGAGTTTGCGAGCTTTGACGCGTTTCGTAAGGCGTTCTGGACTGAGGTGGGGAAAGATCCTGAGTTGAGCAAACAATTTAGAGGTAATAATCTAGAAAACTTAAAAAATGGATATTCTCCATTTAGTCCCAAATCAGAACGTGTTGGAGAAAGGGCTAGATTTGAACTTCACCACATAAGACAGATTAAAGATGGCGGCGCTGTTTATGATGTTGATAATTTAGGTGTAATGACGCCAAAACGTCATATTGATATCCATAAAGAAGGTAAATGAGATGGAAAAGAGCACTATTTCAGAATATACAGAAACTGAGTTTTTAAATTTCGTTAGAAAAATTTGCAATGTCTCTGATTATAAAACAGAAAATGATCACACTATCGCCGTTTTGAAATTTGAAAATTTAACAGAACACCCTGACGGTTCTGACCTGATTTATTATCCTAAAGATGGTCAAGATGATAGTCCTGAAGGTATTGTAAAAGAGGTCAAAGAATGGCGCGCCAAAAACGGTAAGCCCGGTTTCAAGCAGGGGTAACCGTGCGTTAAGCCGCCTTATGGTTAGTAAACACTGATGGTGATTTAAGCAACGTGCAACAAACCAGAGTTTGTTGGACGTTTTTTCGTATTTCAATCAGCTCGCCTAGCTATCTAAAGGTGCTATGAAGTTCGATGTAAACTCCGGGTAAAGTGAGCGGTAAAGGGCAGCAAGTGGGGGACGGCTGGTTGAATACAGCGGGGCAGGAACTGGGTTCCCCGGTTCCCAGCCAGATTGCGGATAAACTGCGTGGGCGGGAGTTTGCGAGCTTTGATTCTTTCAGAAGTACTTTCTGGAAAGCAGTTGTCGCAGATCCTGAGTTAAGTAAACAGTTTGGTTCTGATGACATGGAGCGTTTGAAACTGGGTCGAACTTAAAGATTCAGTAGGCAAAAGAGTTAAGTATGAGATTCATCACCGGGACGAAGTGGCGAAAGGTGGTGAAGTTTACAATGTCGATAACCTTAATGTGGTGACACCTAAGCGACATATCGAAATTCATAAAGGAAAGTAAGATGACGATTAAAAACATTTCTGACTTTACAGAGAATCAATTTATTGATTTTGTAAGGAGGATAAAAGAAGCCGATTTTCCTACAGAAGCAGAGCATGATGATGCTATTTATCAATTTGGTCAGTTAACAGAACACCCCGATGGCTGGGATCTCATCTATCATCCGGTTTCTGGCGCGGATAACTCAGCGGAAGGGGTAACTAAGACAGTTAAGGAATGGCGTGCCAAGAACGCGAAACCGGGCTTCAAACAAGGGTAACGGTGTCTAATCGTCTTATGATGATTAAACGGCAATGAGCATTTCAGCTACGCCCGGAAAACTAGCGTTTGTTGGGCTTTTTTTCGTATTTCAATCAACTAACCTAGCTATCAGAAGGTGTTACGAAGCTCACCACCTTCGGGGCGTTTTACTCGTCAGCAACTGGATAAAAAGTACAAGCACGCGAGTGACTTTGGTGTTGCGGATACCAGAAAAAACAGAGAGACTCTGGCTAAATACCGCGATGCGCTCGAGGCCCATTTGAATGATAAGGACACGGTTGAGAAAGGGACTTATAGACGAGAAAAAGGGTCTAAGGTGTTTTTCAATCCTAACACAATGAATGTTGCTGTTTTAAAAGAAAACGGCGATTTCTTATCAGGGTGGAAGATAAATCCAGACGCAGATAACGGTAGGATATATTTAGATACGGGGGATTTATGAATCGGATGGCAATTATTGATCTGGCTAAGAGTTTTCTAAGAAAAGAGGTCGGTGCATTGGAGTTCTCCGAAAAAATATGTGTAGAAAGACGTATGCTCTACGGGGTTAAGGATCAGGATAGAAACGTTATGAATTGTGGGGAAGAGCTATTTATGATAGCTGAAGTTTACAATCCTGATTCAGAACGTGCTGATTATGAACTTGATGATGCCGGATTGCGTGCCGCAGTTATAACGACACTAGAAAAATTCAATTTTATCTGAACACTTATTAGGATGGGTGCTCTAGTATATTTGAAATTATCTGGGTATTGGGGGAAGGTAAAAAGAACCGCCTTCATAGTGACAGAATAGTTAACAAAAGTGACCCTAACGCCCAATAGACGAGAGTCTATTGGGCATTTTATTTTTTCGTAACGATGGCAAGGAAGTGAAGAGCTAATTTGATAACGGTTACTCGGTTACCCTTCAAGGTCCGGCATCAGGCAGGCGGACAGCATCGTGGTCACGACCTTCCCGGCGGATGTGGTGCAGGATCTGCAAGACTTTATCCTCTGGCAGCCGGATGCGCTGGAAACCGGAGTTGAAGCTGTCTATGTGATGGTCAGTGATCCGTTGGACTCGGGGCGTTTTACGCGTCAGCAACTGGATAAGAAGTACAAGCACGCGAGTGACTTTGGTGTTGCGGACACCAGAAAAAACAGAGAGACTCTGACTCAATATCGCGATGCGCTCGAGGCCCATTTGAATGATAAGGACACGGTAGAAAAAGGGACTTACATAAGAGAGAAAGACTCCAAAGTCTTTTTTAACTCAAGGACCAATAATGTTGTTGTAATTAGACGTGATGGATATTTCTCGACGGGAATGAAATTAAGCCCTGGGACGCCACAGTATAAAAACTATATGGAAAAAGGAGTGTTGTTATGAGTATGAGGTTGATTGAAATCGCGCAGGCATTACTCGACTCTAAATTAACCGCTGATGAGTATGAGTCACAGTATCTTAATGTGTGGAGAAAAGAACGCGATGACGGGACATTAAGAAAAGATAGTAATGATGTTGGGTATTGTGCAGCAGAGCTTTTCAGCTTGGCTGATTGCTATACATCTTCTCCAAATCGGGATGGTAGCGATTTGGATGAGAATGAACTCAAGATAGAGGTAAAAAAAACGCTTGGGAAGTATAATTTCCTCAAAAAAGAGTAAGTTCTATATATTTTGTAAATAAATAGACACGCTCTCCCATCATGACGATGAGAAAGAGGGTTTTCTTAGCACCCAGTAAAGAAAGTTTATTGGGTGCTTTTACCTACTCATGTTTGCTTATGGTGGGCATTAGTATTGTAGTCCGATATTCTAATATTGCTGATTTAGATGCGTCGAGACGTTAGCTTATCTGGAAATCTACAGTGATAGATGCTGTCAGGTCAGAAAGAATGTCCTTTTAACATAGCGCATTTTTATTTTTTGGCACTAGCAACCCCTATGCATACGGGGACGGTAGTGACATCAAATATCGATAACGTACAGCGAATCAGATGGCCTGCATCACCCCGGTTATTCACATGATGGAGGTTTTTTTGGATACGCTGACCTTACTTATAGCCACTCGAATTTAATGGGGTGTTAACCGCCCGCTATACAAAATGCAGTAACCAGGTCTGCAACGTTCCACTCTTTGGTATCCGATACCTGACCATCGCCTATTTCGATTAGGCGCAATTCGCCATTGGCATTTTTGGCGATATCGATCGAATAAAAAGGCGTTTTAATACGCGATGCGATCTGATGAACGATATCAGGTATTTCGCCATCGGCGGAAAAAACCTGGCCGTTTAGCGAAAAGTATCGGCGCTCACTGTCGTCAATCAAGTTTTCAAAGCGTCTTAAGCTAACGCCGCCTTCAAGCTCCCCTCGGTAATGCGCAATCAGTTTAATAACCTCTCTGATTTCGGCGGCATTGTGAGCTACCGAGCCTCGGGATGTGGTCAGCGATTTCACATAATCCTTAACAAAGTAGGCGGGCCAACAAAGTTGGGTGACCAGAGTGTCGAAATCGGTATCAGCCGTGGCGAGCACGGTCTCTGCGGTATATGACTTACATGGCTCATACCAGCCGGTTATATGGTGATTACGCAAATAGTCATCCGGGGATTCAAGCATTTCCCCTCCATTAGCTGCTACCGTACGGTGCAGTTGGCGATACTCCTCTGCATTCAGCATCCAACCACGCCAGATTACCGGTATGCCTGGTTCAAAGCGGCCCGAAAAACGGGTTTTTCCTAATGCTGCGGCTTCTGAGGAAAGTAGAAAGCAGCGTATTCCTCTATCTTTGACGCAGGTAAATTCCTCGGCAAAATTTTCATCCGGTCTGCCTAGGTTTGAATAATCATCAGGATAAATAATTTGCATGGATAACACCTTGTATTAATTAGTATTGTAAATAATTCAGTGAATGGCATTAAAAATAACGTCAGTGGGGCTGAGAAGCAATGGTTTGTTTGATTTTATGTGGTACGCATTACTTTCAAAATAATAATAATAGGGGTATTCGTGTGGTGGATAAATTGAGGTCTTGATAGAAACGTATTGTTGAGGGCGGGCCAGCTTTTTCCCCCTAAAGAAAAGGCCCGCATAAGCGGGCCGGTAGACATATTCAGTAGGCGCCGTCGCCCCGAGAACTCAGTCGTTAAAGTACCAATAGCCGCTGTTGACCAGTGCGGTCAGCAGCGCCAGGAACGACGGGTCGTCCACCGCGTCGCCGAGCAGGGCGGCGTCGACGCTGAAGTGCTGGCAAAGGGCGTCTGCTGCCTGCAACTGGTCGGTGTCGATCAGCTCGCCGTTGACGAAGCAGCGATCGCCGACGCGCAGCACGCGCAACCCGCCCAGGCGCTGCAGCGCTTCACCCTGCTGCAGCAGCTCGTAGATTTCCCCGGCCTGATACGGCGGCTCCGGCGGCGCCAGATCCAGCTCGTGGCGCGACTGGGAGATGAACTCGCCGAACCAGTGCTGGAAGTGTTCCGGCTGTTGCACCAGATCCAGCATCATCTGCCGTAAGGCGTCCACTTCCTGCGGCAGGATCTCCGCCGGGTGTTCGCGCAGTTTAACGTCCGGATCGCCGTAGCGTTTGCTGCCCAGCTCGCGCGCCAGCACGTAGTCGGCGAAGCCGCTCACCAGCTCGCGGCCGTTCGGCGCGCGGAAGCCCACCGAATAGTTGAGCGCGTTTTCCAGCGCGTAGCCTTCATGCGGGAAGCCCGGCGGAATGTAGAGAATGTCGCCCGGCTCCATCTCTTCGTCGATGATGGCGTCGAACGGCTCCACCTGCAGCAGATCCGGGTGCGGGCAGTGCTGTTTCAGCGGCGTTTTTTCCCCGACGCGCCAGCGGCGGCGGCCGGTGCCCTGAATGATGAACACGTCGTACTGATCGAGGTGCGGGCCGACGCCGCCGCCCGGTACCGAGAAGGAGATCATCAGGTCATCCATCCGCCAGTCCGGCAGCTGGCGGAACGGGCGCATCAGCGCCGCGGAAGGCTCATGCCAGTGGTCCACCGCCTGCACCAGCAGCGACCAGTTGTTTTCGCTCAGGTGATCGAAGCTCTCGAAGGGGCCGTGCGCGACCTGCCAACGGCCGTCCTGGTGGCTGACCAGGCGGCTGTCCACTTCGTTTTCCATCGCCAGCCCGGCCAGCTCATCCGGGGAGATCGGATCGATAAAGTTTTTGAAGCCGCGCTTCAGAATCACCGGACGCTTTTGCCAATAACGTTGCAAAAAATCGTTCCAGTCCAGGTCTAATTGATAATCCATGTTCTATTCCAGGAGAGAGGAGTGAGCCTGTGTGCGATTATAACGGAAGTTTGGCCCCGTGGATCGGGGCCGCAGCGGCATAATTTACTCGTTGTGGTGGGTGTCGTGCTGGCGGGCGAAGGTGACCTGCATGCGCGCGCCGCCGAGCGGGCTGTCGCTGATGACGATTTCGCCGTCGTACTGCTCGATGATCTCCGCCGCCACCGACAAACCCAGGCCCTGGCCGGGGCGCAGAGTATCCACCCGCTGGCCGCGCTGGAAGATCAGCTGGCGCTTGCTTTCCGGGATCCCCGGGCCGTCGTCGTCGATAACGATGGTGAGGTTTTTCTCGGAGTGCAGCGAGGTGATCTCCACGAACTCCAGGCAGTATTTGCAGGCGTTTTCCAACACGTTGCCCATCACTTCCATAAAGTCGTTTTTCTCGCCCATAAAGGTCACTTCCGGCGAGATGTCCAGCGTGATCACCACCCCTTTGCGCTGATAAACCTTATTCAGCGCCACCACCAGGCTGTCGAGCAGCGCCGGCACCGAATGGATCTCGCGCGTCAGCACCGTCTGGCCGGAGTTGATGCTGGCTCGGTGCAGGTAGTAACCGATTTGCTGCGAGATGCGCCCGATCTGATCCAGCATGATCGGCTCGGCTTCTTCGATGGTGGTCTGCTTGCCGCTGCGCAGTGAGCGCAGGGTGCTTTGCAGCACCGCCAGCGGCGTTTTCAGGCTGTGGGTCAAATCCGACAGGGTAGTGCGGTACTTGGTGTAGCGCTGGCGTTCGTTGCGCACCAGAATGTTCAGATTGCGCACCAGCCCGCGCAGCTCGCTGGGCGGGTTCTCATCCAGCTGATCGCGTTCGCCGTTCTCCAGCTCGCCCACCTGATTGACCAGCGCCTTGATCGGCCGCAGGCTCCAGTAGGCCGCCAGCCACAGCAGCGGCACCACCAGCAGCAGGTTGGCCAACAGCACGTAGCTGAACCACTCCCACACCACGTCAGATCGCTGCAGCTCCTGCGGAATGCTGTCGACCACCACGATGGTCAGCGCCGGCAGGCGAGGCGTGGCGGCATAGGTATTGACCGCCACCGAGTGGGTCAGCGCGTTCTGATCGGTATCGTCGTAATTCTTCAGCTGATCCTGCGCTTTGGGGTTGTCCCCCAGCACTTCGCTACTGACGCGGGTGTCGGTGTCGATTTCGTAAAAGCCGGACTCCTCCAGCCATTCCTTGTTGATCAGCTTCTCCAGCTCCGGCACCTTGCGCTGGCTCCACAGCAGGTTGCCTTTATCGTCGTAGATAAATACCAGCGTCGGGAAGTTGAGATCGATATCGGGGGGAATGGCGATGGTGAGCTTGTTGTCTTTCCACTGCGCCAGACTGAAAAACAGGTTGCTCTCGCCGCGCAGCAGGCGGAAGGCGGTTTTGTCGAAGCTGACGATATAGCCGACGACCGCCACCAAACCGTAAGAGAGCGACAGCGCCAGGATCACCCCGGCGGTCGCCATCAGGAAGCGGGCACGCAGCGAAAACGGTTTTTTATTCTTGTTGAACATTATGTTCACTTCGCGTCAAAACGATAGCCCTGGCCACGTACCGTGGTGATCACTTCATGCGGGTATTCCGCCTGCACCTTCTTGCGCAAGCGGCCCATCAGCACGTCGATGGTGTGGCTTTCGCGCAGCTCGGCGTCCGGGTAGAGCTGCAGCATCAACGAATCCTTGCTCACCACCTTGCCGGCGTTGCGGATCAGGGTTTCGATGATGGTGTATTCAAAGGCGGTCAGCTTGATTTGCCGATCGTTGACGCTCAGTTCGCGGCGCGACAGATCGATCTGGAACGGCGGCAGCACGATCACCTGCGAAGCCAGGCCGCTGTTGCGGCGCATCAGCGCCTGCATGCGGGCGATCACTTCTTCCAGGTGGAACGGCTTGGTGACATAGTCGTCGGCGCCGGCTTCCAGCACCGCCACTTTGTCCTGCCAGCTTTCGCGGGCGGTCAGCACCAGGATCGGCAGCTTGGCCTGGTGCGCGCGCCAGCGGCGGATCAGGCTCAGGCCGTCTTCACCCGGCAGGCCGAGATCGACGATGGCGATATCCGGCGCGTGCTCTTGCAGGAAGTAATCGGCTTCCTTGGCGTCTTCGGCCGCGTCGACCTGATGGCCCATCTCGCGCATCTGAACGGAAAGGTGGTGGCGCAGCAGACCATTATCTTCAACAACCAGTACTCGCATGGCGAACTCCTGTGACTATGCGGGTGAACGTCCTGTCACCCACGCGATAAAAAGGGAACACGCTCTGCGGCGTGTCAGGGGATAACGCGGCCACCTGAACCATGTTGACAAAAAGTGCTGAGGCTATGGTAGGTATAACCCGCCCGGCTCGCAAGAGAGCCGAAGCAATGTATTAAAATAAGCGTTATCAATTTGTTCGCCGACATTATCGACAAGTTCTGATAAACGTCGGATAAACAGCGGCGGGGCGACGTTAAACGCAACTTAAACGCGCTGGGCATTGCCCGCGGAAAGAACGTGTGAGCCGGGGCGCTTGATAAGCTTTAAAGGTACTAATAAGGTATTATTGAGGCATCGGCACATTTTCTCAGGAGCGACGGATGAAGCAGTTAACCCAGGCGGAACGCATAGCGGGCGCACTTTACGGACAGATGCTGGGCGACGCGCTCGGCATGCCTTCCGAGCTGTGGCCGCGCGAGCGGGTTAAGCGCCACTTCGGCTGGATAGACGGCTTTCTCGACGGGCCGGCGGAGAACACCGCCGCCTGTTATTTCAAGGCCGGGCAATATACCGACGATACCGCGATGGCATTGGCGTTGGCCGATGCGCTGGTGGAGGCGCAAGGCGAGGTGGTGCCGGAGCTGATCGCCCGCAACGTGATCCGCTGGGTGGACGGTTTTGACGCTTTCAACAAGAACATTCTTGGCCCCAGTTCCAAACTGGCGCTGAGCGAGCAAAAAGCGGGCACGCCGATCGCCGAGTTGGAAAACAACGGCATCACCAACGGTGCGGCGATGCGCATTTCGCCTTTGGGCTGCGTGCTGCCTTCCGCGCCGCTGGAGGATTTCTGCCAGCAGGTGTGGCTGGCCTGCAGCCCGACGCACAAATCCGACATCGCCGTCGCCGGTGCCGTGGCGATCGCCTGGGCCGTCGCGCGGGCGGTGGAAGGGGCTGACTGGGCCTCCATTCGCCTGGCGTTGCCGGAGGTGGCGGAGTATGCCCAGCGCCGGCAGGAGACGACGTTCAGCCCTTCGCTGGCGGCGCGCATCGAACTGGCGTTTCAGGTGGTGGATGAAGCCACCGACACCGAGCAGGCCTCCGAGCGGGTATATCAGCTGATCGGCGCTGGGGTGAGCACCATCGAGTCGGTACCCGCAGCGCTGGCGATGGTGCAGCTGGCGCAAACCGATCCTACCCGGTGCGCCGTGCTGTGCGCCAACCTGGGCGGCGATACCGACACCATCGGCGCGATGGCCACCGCGGTTTGCGGCGCGCTGCACGGCGCCGAGGCGATTGAGCCGGGGCTGCTGGCGGAGTTAAAACGGGTGAATCCGCTGGATATCGGGGCTTACGTTCAGGCGTTTGCGCGTTTTCGCCGCCGCCGGCAGGGCGAGGCGTAAGCCGCCGCGTGACGCAACGGGTCAGCTTTCGCTGGTAAATTCGTACATGTCGCTGCGGCAGAAGCTTTCACTGTATTCGATCGGCTTTTTTTGGTGGTCGAACAGCGTTTGGCGCACGATCAGCAGCGGCATCGGCTCCGAGAGCCGCAGCGCCTGACGGATATCGTCGTCGGCCATCGCGGCGCTGACCTGGCTGCGCAGCGATCCCATCTCCACCTTATTGCGCCGGAAGTAATCGTACAGCGAGATGCCGATCTCGTCGACGTTGGCAATCGCCGTCACCACTACGTAGGACACCGCCACCGACATTGGCCGCCGATCGATCAGGTGAATGCGTTTGAGCTGGTAGATCGGCGTTCCGGCCGCCAGCTGGAGCTTTTCAGCCAGTTCAGCGCCGGCGGGTATCCGTTCGCGGCTGATCCACTGCGTATCCGGCCGGCGCCCCTGCTGTATTACCTCGCGTGAGAATCCTTTGACGTCCGCCAATGAATAGAACAGCTTCGGCTTGGGCCGCTGCGGTTGGATAAAGGTGCCGTAGCCGCGCGAACGGCCGATGATGCCGTCCTGCTCGAGGCAGGCCAGCGCCTTGCGCACCGTGATGCGCGAGATGCCAAGCCGTTCGGTGAACAGGCGCTCGCTGGGCAAAAAATCCCCCGCATTCAGCAACCCCTGCTCGATGGCCTGGCGCACCGAGGCGTTGAAGCGCAAATACAGCGGCATCGCGCCCGCGCTGGCCAGATCCTGCTGCAGTTTGTCCAGCAGACGCTGGTTGGTCTCCTTGCTCATAGCCGACGGAAGTCCTGTAGCCGCAATGCGATGGCTTATTTAAGGGGATTTCGCCGGGCAGCGCAACTGCTGCCGCCGCTGGGAGGAAATGAGGTAGAGTAGTGCGTCGGCCCCTGAGCCAGGAGAAACAAATACCCCATGAGCGATACCCCACGACACGCGGACGACGCGGCGATCCTGGCCGCCTTCGCGCAGCAGCGGCGGCAAGGTCTGACCCGGCGTTCGGCGCTGCATCAGGCCCTGATACAACTAATCGCCGCCGGAGAACTGGCCTGGCGGACGCAGCTGCCGCCGAGCCGTGCGTTGGCGGCCCGGCTGACGGTGGCGCGCGACACGGTGGAACAGACCTACGCGCGGCTGGAAGCGGAGGGGTTCATCAGCCGAACGGTGGGGCGCGGCAGCTTTGTGCGTTATCGCTGCGACACGCTGCTCGGCCGTGAACTGCTGGCGACGGCGGCGGGGCAAGAGGCGCGGCTGGCGGAGCGCGAGCTGAGCGATCGCGGCCGGGCGCTGCTGGCGGTCAGCCATACGCCGCACACCAGCCGCCAGGCTTCGCTGACGCCTTCGCTGGCGGACCTGCGGGCGTTTCCCATCGAGCAATGGCTGCAGCAGGAAAAGCAGGCGCTACGGCGGCACGGCGAGCGGCTGTTGGGGTATGCCGATCCGCAAGGGTTGCCGGAGCTGCGCGCGGAGATCGCGCGCTATCTGCAGCGGGAGCGGGGCGTGAAGGCGACGGCGGAACAGGTGATCGTGGTGACCAGCTCTCAGCAGGCGTTGGCGCTGTGTACCCAGGTGCTGTTCGATCCCGGCGATGCGGTGTTCGTCGAAGAGCCGGGTTACCAGGGGGCGAAAAAGCTGGTGCAGTCGGCGGGGCTGCAGGCGCGGCCGATCGGCATCGACGAGCAGGGATTGGACGTCGGGCAGTTGATGCAGGCCTCGGGCGGCGGACGGGGCGTTTACATCACGCCGTCCCATCACTACCCGCTGGGGTATTCGCTGAGCCTCGAGCGGCGGCTGGCGCTGCTGCAGTGGGCGCAGCGGCAGCGGGCCTGGATCATCGAAGACGACTACGACGCCGAGTTCAACTATGACCGGCAAACCAAGGCGGCATTGCAGGGGCTGGACAGCGGCGGGCGCACGCTGTACATCGGCACCTTCAGCAAGACGCTGTTTCCGGGGCTGCGCATCGGTTTCATGATCGCGCCGCCGCAGTTGGTGCGGCCATTGGTCGCCGCCAGGCAGTTTCAGGACGGCTACACGTCGGCGCTGGCGCAGATGACGCTGTTCCACTTCCTGCACGAGGGCGGCTACGCCGAGCATCTGCGTAATATGCGCACGCTGTACAAGGCGCGGCTGGACGCGCTGTACGACGCGGTGCATCGTCACCTGGCGGCCTGGACGCGCCCGGCGCTGCCGCAGGGCGGGCTGCAGCTGGTTTGCCCGTTGGCGGATGCGGCGACGGAGCGGCGGCTGGTGGCGGCGGCCGCCGAGCGGGGGATTCGGCTGTACGGCCTGGCGGACTTCTACACCGGCACGCCGCAGCGCGGGGCGTTGGTGCTCGGCTTCTCGGCCTATACGCCGGATGAGATCGTGCGCTTTATCGCGACGCTGGCGCAGGTGTTCAACGCGCTGTCGGTGGCAAGCGACGGCTAAAATTGGTCTGCTCTGCGTTTTGAATTGGTCCGTATTGCACCGCCGCCGTGCGGTGTATTCTGCCGCTATCCGATTATTTCCCTAATGGAAATAATATCTTACTCCGTGAGGCGCTATGAACCTATCCAACCCTGAAGTGACTATCCGCAGAATCAATGGCGACGACAAAGCGCAATGGCTGGCGCTGTGGCAGGGCTATCTCGATTTTTACCGCGCCGACGTGGCGCCACAGGTGACCGATCGCACCTTCGAACGCCTGGGGCAGGATGAACAGGTGTACGGGCTGGTGGCGCAGGATGCCGACGGCCAACTGCTGGGGCTGATGAACCTGGTGTTCCATCCGTCCACCTGGAGCGCGGTCGGCTATTGTTATATCGAGGATCTCTATGTGTCGCCGCAGGCGCGCGGCCACAAGGTGTCGGAAAAGCTGTTCGAACAGGCGTATCGCTTGGCAGAGACGCGCGGCAGCGATCGGGTCTACTGGATGACCCAGGAGTACAACGCGCCGGCGCGTTCGCTGTACGACAAAATCGGCAGAAGAAGCTCGTTTATCGTTTATACCCGTTAATCGCAGGAGGGCGTTTATGGCAATGAATCGTTATGGTCAGCCGATCGGGGAACCGATGCCGGATTGGCAGCCGGCTCGCCGCCCCGGCGGCGCGACGCTCGGCGGGCGTTTCTGTTCGCTGGCGCCGCTCGAGCCGCAGCGGGATTACGCCGCGCTGTTCGAGGCGTTTCAGCTGGCGCCGGACGGCCGCGACTGGACCTATCTGTCTATCGAACGGCCCGATACGCCGGCGGCGATGTTGCAGCATCTGGAGACGCTGCAGGCCAACCCGGCGCTGGTTAATCTGACGGTGTTCGACGCCGCCAGCGATGCGCCGGTGGGCACGGTGGCGCTGATGCGCATCGACGAAGCCAACGGGGTGCTGGAGATCGGCCACGTCAGCTGGTCGCCGTTGATGAAACAGCGCTCCAGCGCCACCGAAGCCATCGCGCTGCTGCTGCGCTATGCCTTCGACACGCTGGGCTACCGCCGCTGCGAGTGGAAGTGCGACAGTCATAACGCGCCGTCGCGCCAGGCCGCGCTGCGCTTTGGCTTTCGCTACGAGGGCAACTTCCGCTTCGCGGTGATCGTCAAGGGGCGCAGCCGGGATACCGACTGGTTCGCCATCACCGCCGACCGCTGGCCGACGGTGCGGCAGGCGCTGGCGCGCTGGCTGAGTGCGGACAACTTCGATGCGCAGGGGCGGCAGATAGCCCGGCTGCAGGTGCTGCGCGGCGAATAGCAAAGAAAAAGGCGGCCCGCAGGCCGCCTTGGCGTTGTCAGGCTAAAGCGCTTATTTCAGCTCGTCGACCATGGTGGTGGCGCGGCCGATGTAGTTGGCCGGGGTCATCGCCTTCAGACGGGTTTTCTCTTCTTCCGGCAGCGCCAGGCCATCGATGAACGCCTGCATGCCGGCGGCGTCCACGCGCTTGCCGCGGGTCAGCTCTTTCAGTTTCTCGTAAGGCTTCTCGATGCCGTAGCGGCGCATCACGGTCTGGATCGGCTCGGCCAGCACTTCCCAGTTGTGATCCAGTTCGTCCAGCAGGTGCGCCTGGTTCACTTCCAGCTTGCTGATGCCTTTCAGGGTGGCCTGATAGGCGATCAGCGCGTAGCCCAGGCCTACGCCCAGATTACGCAGCACGGTGGAGTCGGTCAGGTCGCGCTGCCAGCGGGACACCGGCAGTTTGCCCGCCAGGTGGCCCAGCACGGCGTTGGCCAGGCCCAGGTTGCCTTCGGAGTTTTCGAAGTCGATCGGGTTGACCTTGTGCGGCATGGTGGAAGAACCGATTTCGCCGGCGATGGTCTTCTGCTTGAAGTGGTTCAGGGCGATGTAGCCCCAGATGTCGCGGTCGAAGTCGATCAGAATGGTGTTGAAACGCGCTACGCAGTCGAACAGCTCGGCGATGTAGTCATGCGGCTCGATCTGGGTGGTGTACGGGTTCCAGGTGATGCCGAGCGAGGTCACGAACGCTTCGCTGAACTGATGCCAGTCCACTTCCGGGTAAGCGACGATGTGGGCGTTGTAGTTGCCGACCGCGCCGTTGATTTTACCCATGATCTCCACGCGCTCCAGCTGGCGGTACTGGCGCTCCATGCGGTAAGCCACGTTGGCGAATTCTTTGCCGACGGTCGACGGGGTCGCCGGCTGGCCGTGGGTGCGCGACAGCAGCGGAATATCGCGGTATTCCAGCGCCAGCCCTTTCAGCGCGTCGATGATCTTGCGCCAGTAAGGCAGCACCACGTCCTGACGGGCGCTTTGCAGCATCAGCGCATGCGACAGGTTGTTGATGTCTTCGGAGGTGCAGGCGAAGTGGATGAACTCGGACACCGCGTGCAGCGCAGGCACCGCCGCCACTTTTTCCTTCAGGAAATACTCGACCGCTTTCACGTCGTGGTTGGTGGTGCGCTCGATGGTTTTGATGCGCTGAGCGTCTTCTTCATTGAATTCCGCGACGATTTTGTCGAGGAAAGCGTTTGCGTCGGCGTCAAAAGCGGGAACTTCCTTGATTTCTGCGCAGGCCGCCAGTTTTTGCAGCCAACGTACTTCAACCTGTACGCGGAATTTCAGCAGACCGTATTCGCTGAAAATGGGGCGCAGTGCGCTGACTTTATCACCGTAGCGTCCATCAACGGGGGAAACGGCGGTCAGTGAGGATAATTCCATCGGTAGCAACTCCTGGGATCGATTAACAATGAGCAACGATATTTTGCGCCTGTTTGAACAGACGATTACGGGAAAACATTAACTGCAGGCGGCTGCCGCCGACCTGTTGCCACAGCACGGCGGCGCGAATGCCGGCCAGCAGCGTGGCGCGAACCTTGGCCTGCACCTGCGGGTTCTGCAAGATAGCCGGCGAGCCGGTCACCTGGATGCGCGGCCCGAGCGGGCTGACCACGTCGACGTAAATGCCGGCCAGCGCGCTGATGATGGTGTCCGACTCAAGATCGAAGTGCGCCAGCTGGCGTTCGAGCTGGCTGAGGCGTTCACCGAGCGTGTTCATCGCCTGTTTGTTGGCGTTGAGCTTGCGCTCCAGCACCATCAGGCTGATGGTGTAGCGGGTCAGTTCCGCGCCCGGCCCTTTGTTGTTGGCGTTAAGCACGCCCATCAGGGTTTCGAGGCCGACCATCAAATTGCGTTCTTCACCGCCGAACACCGCCAGCGTGGAGGGCGGGTCCATCTGCAGCAGGCTTTTCAGCGAGGTCTGAAAGGCTTCGCGGTTGCATTGCCCTTCATGGGCCAACTGCTGAACCAAACGCGCCGACTGGCTGATACCCGCCATGGCCAGCGTGATGTCATAATAATTCTTCGCCACGATTACTCCTGTAAACGCTGTGAACGGTACATGGCTTACTGCATAAGGTTGTGTGTATCGCAGGGGTAACGGCGGCGGCCGCGAACGGTAACGAACGGGCGTGGCTGTAACAACGATGACAACGAATGCCGCGGATCATGCCACAAAATCGAGGCTAAACCCAGCGTCTAATACGCCCGAGACGAGGCGGAGGCGCCGTACGCCGCAGAACTGCGCAGACAGGCGGCGAAAATCGCCGGCGCGGCGGTGCGAACTTATTGTTGCGGCGGCAAATAAAGTGCGGCGGCTGCATCTATACTGCCAACGTGAGCCCTCAAATAAAGATCTTCATATGCACGTAAAAAACAAGCAGCCGCTGCCGGCGGTAACGCTGGCGGCCATCGGCGTGGTGTACGGCGATATCGGCACCAGCCCGCTGTATACCCTGCGCGAATGCCTGACGGCGGAGGAGGGCATCACCATGACGCCGGCCTCAATCTACGGCTTTTTGTCGCTGATTTTCTGGCTGCTGACGCTGGTGGTGTCCATTAAATACATTTGTTTCGTGATGCGCGCCGACAACGACGGCGAGGGCGGGATCCTGACGCTGATGTCGCTGGCGATCCGCAGGCTGGATGCGCGCTGGGTGCCGGCGGCGGTGCTGATCGGGCTGGTGGGCGGCAGCTTCTTTTACGGCGACGGGGTGATCACCCCGGCCATTTCGGTGCTTTCGGCCATCGAGGGGCTGCAGATTATCGCCCCCGAACTGGACAGCTTTATCGTGCCGCTGTCGCTGCTGGTGCTGACCGCGTTGTTCGCGATACAAAAGCGCGGCACCGGCAGCGTCGGCAAACTGTTCGCCCCGGCGATGGTTATCTGGTTCCTGACGCTCGCGCTGCTGGGCATCGGCGGCATTCTGCAGCACCCTGGCGTGCTGCGGGCGCTGAACCCTTACTGGGCGGTGAATTTCTTCCTCGAATACAAGACGGTGTCGTTCTTTGCGCTGGGCATGGTGGTGCTGTCGGTCACCGGCGCCGAAGCGCTGTACGCTGATATGGGCCACTTCGGTAAAAAGCCGATCCGTCTGGCGTGGTTTACGCTGGTGGCGCCGGCGCTGGTGCTGAACTACTTCGGCCAGGGGGCGCTGCTGCTGACCAATCCGGCGGCGATCAACAACCCGTTCTTCCTGCTGGCGCCGACCTGGGCGCTGATCCCGCTGCTGGTGATCGCCACGCTGGCGACGGTGATCGCCTCGCAGGCGGTAATCTCCGGCGTGTTCTCGCTGACGCGCCAGGCGGTGCGGCTGGGCTACCTGCCGCCGATGCGCATCATCTATACCTCCGATCAGGAGTCCGGGCAGATCTACATTCCGGTGGTGAACTGGCTGCTGTTCGCGGCGGTGCTGATCGTGATTATCAGTTTCAAACACTCCAGCAACCTGGCCTCGGCTTACGGCATCGTGGTGACCGGCACCATGCTGCTGTCGTCGATTTTGCTGAGCATCGTGGCGGTGAAAAACTGGGGCTGGCCGCGCGCGCTGGGCGGGCTGATGCTGCTGATCATGCTGTGCATCGACGTACCGCTGTTCGGCGCCAACCTGATCAAGCTGGCGACCGGCGGCTGGCTGCCGGTGGTGCTTGGGCTGATGATTCTGCTGATCATGCTGACCTGGAAGACCGAGCGTTCGCGTCTGATCCGCCGGCTGCGCGACAACCAGGAGGGGCTGAGCGCGCTGATCGAGTCGCTGGAGGAGGCGCCGCCGAAGCGGGTGCCGGGCACCGCGGTGTTTATGGAGCGCACGCCGCACGCGGTGCCGCTGGTGCTGTTGCATAACCTGAAGCACAACAAGGTGCTGCATGAGCGCGTGGTGCTGCTGACCATCGTCACCACCGACATGCCGTACGTGCATAACGTGCAGCGGGTGGCGATCGAACAGCTGTCGGCGAGTTTCTGGCGGGTGGTGGCGAGCTACGGCTGGCGCGAGACGCCCAACGTCACGGACATCCTTTACCGCTGTGGGTTGGAGGGGATGAGCTTCACCATGAACGAGACCTCGTTCTTTATGTCGCGCGATACGCTGGTGCTGGGCAAGCGGCCCTGGTATTTGCGCGTGCGCGGCAAGGTGTTCCAGCTGTTGCAGCGCAATGCGCTGCGCGCGCCGGATCTGTTCGAAATCCCGCCGAATCGGGTGATCGAACTGGGGGCGCAGGTGGAATTTTGAATAAAAAAACGCTGCGGTAAACGCAGCGTTTTTCTTTTGCCGGGCAGTTACGCCAGGCGCTGTTCGATGATGCCGCCGCCGAGGCAGATTTCGCCCTGGTAGAACACCGCCGACTGGCCGGGTGTGACGGCGGAGACCGGTTCGTCGAAACGCACTTCGATGCGTTCGCTGTCGAGCGGGGTCACGGTGCAAGGGATATCCTGCTGGCGATAGCGGGTCTTCACCGTGCAGCGGAACGGGCCGCTCAGCGGCAGGCGATCCACCCAGTGCAGCTGCTGCGCGATAAGGCCGGTAGACATCAGGCGCGGGTGATCGTGCCCCTGGGCGACCACCAGCACGTTGTTGGCCACGTCTTTATCCACCACGTACCACGGATCTTCGCTGCTGTCTTTCAGGCCGCCGATGCCCAGCCCTTTGCGCTGGCCCAGGGTGTGATACATCAGGCCCTGGTGTTCGCCGACGGTCTGGCCGTCAACGCTGACGATCGGGCCCGGCTGCGCCGGCAGGTAACGGCCGAGGAAGTCGCGGAACTTGCGCTCGCCGATAAAGCAGATGCCGGTAGAATCTTTCTTCTTGGCGGTGACCAGCTCCAGCTGCTCGGCGATGCGGCGCACCTCCGGCTTCTCCAGCTCGCCGACCGGGAACAGGCTTTGCGCCACCTGCTCGTGGCTCAGGGTGTAGAGGAAGTAGCTCTGATCCTTGTTGCCGTCGACGCCGCGCAGCAGGCGGCTCTTGCCGTCCACGTCCTGGCGGCGCACGTAGTGGCCGGTGGCGATAAAATCGGCCCCCAGATCTTCGGCGGCGAACTCCAGGAAGGCTTTGAATTTGATCTCTTTATTGCACAGGATGTCTGGGTTCGGCGTGCGGCCGGCCTTGTACTCTTCCAGGAACAGCTCAAACACGTTGTCCCAGTATTCCGCCGCAAAGTTCACCGTGTGCAGTTCGATGCCCAGCTTGTCGCAGACCGCTTGCGCGTCGGCCAGATCGGTCGCGGCGGAGCAGTACTCTTCGTCGTCGTCTTCTTCCCAGTTCTTCATGAACAGCCCAGCGACCTGATAGCCCTGTTGCTGTAACAGATAGGCGGTAACGGAAGAGTCGACGCCGCCGGACATACCGACGATTACTTTTTTCTGGCTGTTGTCTGACATGGGGATCTCACGAACTTGAACACGAACCGTGCTGATAAAAACAAGCGCAGGATTTTACCACGTTGGCCGCGCCGGCGCACTGTTCATCTTGTGCTGCCCCGCGCCCTTAAAACGGCCAGGCGAAGCTGCCGACCAGCGACAGCGGGTAGCGCTCCGGCTGCTGGTAGCTGCGAATGCTCTCCGCCACCAGCGCGGAACGCAGGTTGGGCGCCTGCAAGATCTCGTCGGCGCTCAGCCACAGGCAGCGATCGATGTCGCTGTCGTGCGGCTCGGTCGGCAGCGGCTGTTCCAGCTCGATAACGAAGCAAAAACGCAGGAACGGCGTGCGATCCGGCGCGATCCACTGGTGCAGGCGCAGGAACGCCTGCGGCGCGGCGCGGATGCCGGTCTCTTCCCACAGTTCGCGCTCGGCGGCCTGCACCAGCGTCTCGTCGGCCTCCAGGTGGCCGGCCGGCTGGTTCCAAAGCGCTTTGCCGTTGATGGTCTCTTCGACCACTAAAAATTTGCCGGCGGCGTGCACCACGCAGGCCACGGTGACGTGCGGTTTGAACATGCGCTCTCCTTACAGCGGTTTGTCGATGCGCCGGTAGATATCGTCCAGCTCGGCGATGCGGGTGCGATAGCTTTTGAGCAGGCAGGCGGTGTCGCCGCCGCACCGCTGGCGTTTTGCCAGCCAGTCCTGCTGGCTGTCCTGCATCGCGCCGCGCGCGCCCATGGCGAACAGGCCGCGCAGGAATTGATATTTTGTGGCCATTTGCACGTCCAGATCGTTCAGCGTGCGGTCGGCGCAGATGGCGCGTTCATCGCTGCCTGCCGCCTTGGCGCAGTCGAAGCTGGCGGCCTGGGCGGCGAGCGGGGCCGCCAGTGCGGTGAACAGCAGCGCTGTCAGTGTGTTCCTCATGGCGCCTCCATCAGTTATCGGTCTACAGGGAATCGATGCTTTTCCATTCACCAGGTTGCAGTGAACCCAGCGAAAGATTACCCATACTGTAGCGAATCAGGCGCAGGGTAGGGAACCCGATATGCGCCGTCATGCGACGCACCTGGCGGTTTCGCCCTTCATACAGGGTGATTTTCAGCCAGCAAGTGGGGATGGATTTACGTTCGCGGATCGGCGGGTTGCGTGGCCACAGCCACTGCGGCTCGGCCACCAACTCCACCCCGGCGGGCAGCGTGGGGCCGTCTTTCAGCGTGACGCCGCTGCGCAGCGGCGCCAGATCGCTCTCCTGCGGCGCGCCCTCGACCTGCACATAATAGATTTTGCCGGTGCGCTTGCCCGGCTGGGTGAGCTGCGCCTGCAGCTGGCCGTCGTTGGTCAGCACCAGCAGCCCTTCGCTGTCGCGATCCAGGCGCCCGGCGGCGTAAACGTCGGGGAAGGGGATGTACTCTTTCAGCGTGGCGCGGCCGGCTTCGTCGGTGAACTGCGGCAGCACGTCGAAGGGCTTGTTGAATAACACAATTCGGCGCGGCCCCTTCGGCGCGGCGGGTTTGGCGGCATTCGGCTTGCTGAATCGTTTAACTTTGTGATTTCTAACAGAGAATTTTTTCATAACGGTTGAGATTACGGATGATAAGCGCATTATAACCGAATCCGTTTCGGATTGGCGCGGACCGAATATTCAAGTAGTATCTACACGCATCTTACAAAGCATTAACAAAATTGCGCTTGAAGGAGAGGTTGATGGAAAGCAAAGTAGTTGTTCCGGCAGAAGGTAAAAAAATCACGGTTGACGCCCAGGGTAAACTGGTTGTTCCTCATAACCCGATCATCCCGTTCATCGAAGGCGACGGCATCGGCGTTGACGTGACTCCTGCCATGATCCACGTGGTTGATGCGGCCGTTAAAAAGGCTTACCACGGCGAACGTAAAATCTCCTGGATGGAAATCTACACCGGCGAAAAATCTACCCACGTTTACGGTAAAGACGTGTGGCTGCCGGACGAAACTCTGGACCTGATCCGCGACTACCGCGTCGCCATCAAAGGCCCCCTGACCACCCCGGTCGGCGGCGGCATCCGTTCTCTGAACGTGGCCCTGCGCCAGCAGCTGGACCTGTACGTGTGCCTGCGCCCGGTGCGTTACTACCAGGGCACCCCAAGCCCGGTGAAACAGCCTGAGCTGACCGACATGGTGATCTTCCGTGAAAACGCCGAAGACATCTACGCCGGCATCGAGTGGAAAGCCGGCTCCGCCGAAGCGGACAAAGTGATCAAATTCCTGCGCGACGAAATGGGCGTGAAAAAAATCCGCTTCCCGGAGCAGTGCGGTATCGGCGTGAAGCCATGCTCCGAAGAAGGGACCAAGCGTCTGGTGCGTGCGGCGATCGAATACGCCATCACCAACGACCGTGACTCTGTGACCCTGGTTCACAAAGGCAACATCATGAAGTTCACCGAAGGTGCCTTCAAGGATTGGGGCTATGAGCTGGCGCGCGAAGAGTTCGGCGGTGAGCTGATCGACGGCGGCCCATGGCTGAAGATCAAGAACCCGAACACCGGCAAAGAGATCGTGGTTAAAGACGTGATCGCCGACGCCTTCCTGCAGCAGATCCTGCTGCGCCCGGCGGAATACGACGTGATCGCCTGTATGAACCTGAACGGCGACTACATCTCCGACGCCCTGGCTGCCCAGGTCGGCGGCATCGGCATCGCACCGGGCGCCAACATCGGCTCCGACTGCGCGCTGTTCGAAGCGACTCACGGCACCGCGCCGAAGTACGCCGGCCAGGACAAAGTGAACCCAGGCTCCATCATCCTGTCCGCAGAGATGATGCTGCGTCACATGGGCTGGTTCGAAGCGGCTGACCTGATTGTTAAAGGCATGGAAGGCGCCATCGCCGCCAAGACCGTGACCTATGACTTCGAACGCCTGATGGAAGGTGCTAAACTGCTGAAATGCTCAGAGTTTGGCGACGCTATCGTAGAGCACATGTAAGTGTGTTTGGCGTTTGAATGAGAGCGGGAGCCTTAGGGCTCCCGTTTTTTTATTGTTCAAATGGGCATGGGATATCAAGGATTGGCCGATTCACGCACCACCAGCACCGGGCAATTGGCGTGGCGCACGACGGCGGTGGCATTGGAGCCGAGGAGGTAAGTGATCGCAGAAGGGCGGTTGGAACCCATCACAATAATCTCCGCGTTAAGCGCATCAGCGAGTTCCAGGATCTGATCTTTAGGATCGCCGACGGCAACGTGCGTGGTCACTCTATCTTCAGGCACGCTGAATTCTTTGGCCGCTTTCGCCAACCCTTCGGTCGCTACCGCAATGATTTCGTCTTTGGTTTCTATCGCCGCGGTGGCGGCAAAGCCGAAAGCGGCGTAGGTGGCGCGTGACGGGATCACCGCCAGGAAATGGACGTGGGAGTCTTCGAGCCTGGCGAGCGCGTTGACATGTGGGATGACCTGCTGCGTTAATTCCGGCTCGGTAATATCGACTGGAACCAAGATAGTTTTATACATACTCCCTCCTTATCATTATCAAATAACTCCACTTCTTGGATTATAGCTGTTCGACGCAGGGAAAGGAGAGATCCGTATGGCAAACCTGAGAGCGTTGTCTGCTGAAATGTCAGGTGTTTATCGACGTTATCGTTAAATGCAGGCAAGTACGCCGGGTTTAGAGTAGAAAGGGAGCCATTGGCTCCCTTGGTGTTAGCTGGCTGAGATTATCGGAACCTTAATGAGGGATCTCTGAAACCTCTTTGACTTCCGTCTTGTTGATTTGCTGTTTAACGCCATTGGCGTCGGTATAACCGAGCAACCCGGCAGAAGTTTCTTTCGGCTTGCCGTCACTGATGAGCGTTCGACCGTCGTGGGTATGGATGGCGTAGCTGGTGCGTGTGCAGCCTGACAGTGCGGCGATGGCAACCAGGGCGATCGCGGGAAGAACAAGCGTTTTTTTCATTTGAAGCTCCTTTTAGTTATCCAACTCACTCATGTTTGCAATCTGGTCTCGATTGATCTGTTCCGTTTTGCCCGTTTCAGCGTTTCGATAGGAGACTAACCCGGTATCTGTATCGACCTGAGGTTTGCCGTCGGTGACAATGGTCTTGCCATCCGTTGTTTTGATCGCCTGATTGGAAGCGCAGCCCGCAATGAACATCACCGTAGTTGCAGCAAGAAGCGCGGCAAAGAGTCGTTTGCTTTTCATACCTACCATCCTGGTTACTTAAACGAATTTAATATCAGGAAAATAAGTATAGGCAGATTTTCCAGATTGCCAGGGTTGAAAGTGCTTATGGTGGGATAAAAAAGTAAGAATAACTTAATTTATTGATGGGGTGATTACCCATTCGGGAGATGTCGATAGGTCAGGTGGCTCAGGCGTGCGGCCCGGTGAGGGGGTTAGGGTTTCATATCATCATCTACTCACGATTTTCCGCGTGCCAGTGCGTGATGTCATTGGTGGTTTGGCGTTAATTCTGTATAAGTATTCACCGGGGATCTTTTCGAATACAACGTTGATTCGGCTGATAATCATCCATAAGGAAAGGGATATGAAAATAACGCATTCAGGCTATAAAACCGGCGCCGCCACCTTATTGGCGGCGATGCTCGCACTGGCATTAACGGGGTGTGCCAAGAGCACTGTCCCCAGCCAAACCGTTCCGGCGAAGAAAGAGGCCGATGATCTTTTCGCCAACCTTGGTGACCCAAAGACGCCTGCGCCGGGAAAAGAGAAAGTACATTACATGGCCCAGGTGCAAGCTGAGATTCAACGCCATTTTAAAGACGCCGAAGCCTACTCAGGCAAGCGTTGCACATTGCGCATTACGTCGGCACCGGACGGCCTGCCAATCAATGTTCGAACAGAAGGCGGCGATCCGGCTCTTTGCCGTGCCGCCATGCAGGCAATTGGCGATTCTCGCTTTCCTAAGCCACCAACGGAAGAGGTCCATAAGGCGTTCCAAATTATCACGTTGGAATTTAGCCCGTAGTGACAGTAGAAGGTAAAGGGCGGCAACTGGGTTAAACAGAAGTCGCAGGCCGTACTTTCATGCGGCCTGTGAGTATTGGGTTGTGCAATATTTCGTATAGCGTTTCCTAATGTTGAATCCAGTCTTCACGGCATATGTTGCCAAGACTTACCGATACATCATTGCGCTCACGCGCTCGCTTTGATCTTTAAAACCGTTGCTGCGCATCGTGACCACGTAATAGCGGTAGTGGTGTTTCTGCGCGTACTCGCGCACCAGCTCTTCGGCAAACAGGCCGCTGAAGGTGACGGTGGTGACGAAGGTCAGCCCTTTCACTTCGTAGGTGCTGATCTCTTGCGGAGTGCCGATATACGGCGGCGGGAACACGGTTTTGTGGAACTGGCAGCCCGCCAGCAGCAGGGTAAACAGCAGGGCGGCGGAGATTTGCGGTATTTTCATCGGGAAATGTTTTCCTTCCTTGGCGTGTTTTTAGTAACTCTATAATAGGATTACAAAATTTGGCGGGGATGTAAAAATTATCCCGCTTCGGTTGCCGTTTCGTTGAAGCGGCACCGCCGTCATCCATATGAATGAGGGGTTAAATATGCTTGTGCGCCTTGCTGCTGAAACCGATGCCGCAGCGCTGATCGCCCTGGACAGCGTTGCTCAGAATGCGCCGCAGCGTGCGGCGCAAATCCGTGCCTGGTGCGCGCAGGGCATCTGTTTTCTTGCCGAGGAACAGGGCATGGTGATGGGCTATGGGGTGCTGCACTATCACTTCTTCGGCTGCGGCTTTATCGAGATGTTGATGGTCGGCGAGCGCTATCGCCGCCGGGGCGTCGGGCAGGCGCTGATTGCGGTGTTGAAGTCTCATTGCCGGCACCCGAAGCTGTTCACCTCCACCAATCGCTCCAACCTGCCGATGCAGCGGCTGCTGCTGAACGCCGGATTTGTCGCCAGCGGCCAGATTGACAATCTCGATGACGGCGATCCGGAGCAGGTCTTTTTTATCCCGGCGCGCTGATACAAAACCACTGACAAAAAAGGGGCCCATTGGGCCCCTGCGTGATTCGCTGCGGGAGGTTTACTCCACCGCGTCGGGATGATTTTTGCCTTCCTCGATAAACGCTTCGTCGATCTCTTCGATGTTCTCCTCGCTGTCGCGGCCGGACAGAATGTTCCAGCAGGCGATGAACAGCGCGGCGATCAAGGGGCCGATGACGAAGCCGTTGATGCCGTAGATCTCCATGCCGCCCAGGGTGGAAATCAGGATCAGGTAGTCCGGCATTTTGGTGTCTTTGCCCACCAGCAGCGGGCGCAGAATGTTGTCCACCAGGCCGATCACCACCACGAAGAACACTACCAGGAAAATGGCTTTCCATAGCATGCCGGTAGCGAAGAAGTAGATCACCGCCGGCACCCAGATGATAGCGGAGCCTACGGCCGGGATAATCGACAGGAACGCCATCAGCGCGCCCCACAGCAGGCTGCCGTCGATGCCGGTAAAGTAAAACGCCAGCCCGCCGAGCGCGCCTTGCACCACGGCGACCACCACTGTGCCCTTGACGGTGGCGCGGGAGACGGCGGCGAACTTCACGAACAGGTGGTGTTTTACGTGCTGGGAGAGCGGCAGCGCTTCGAGCGCCAGGTTCACCAGATAGGGGCCGTCTTTCAGCAGGAAGAACAGCAGGTAGAGCATCACGCCGAAGCCGACGACGAAGTTGAAGGTGCCCTTGCCGATCAGGAAGACGCTGCCCGCCAGATATTGCCCGCCCTTGAGCGCCACCTCGGAAAGCTGCTTTTGTATCTCGGCGGCGCTGTTGAGGTTATGTTCCGCCAGGAAGCGCTGCGCCCAGCCGGGCAGGTGGCGCATAAAGTCCGCCAGCATGGTCGGCAACTGGCTGTTGTTGGTCTGCAGCTTGGTGTAGATCACGTTGAATTCCATCGCCAGCGACGAGGCGATGATCGCCAACGGCGTGAACACGATCAGGCAGATCAGCGCCACCGTCAGCAGCGACACCACGCCGTTGCGTTCGCCGACGTACTGCTTCAGTTTCTTTTTTACCGGATGGAAAATCACCGCCAGAATGACCGCCCACAGCACCGAGGAGTAGTAAGGCCCCAGCACGTCGAGAAAGGCGGCGGTAACGATGAACAGGATCAGAATAAAGAATCCCTTGGAAATGCCTTTAGACATCATAGTCGTCCCTCAAAAGATGAATTTTCAGCATAGATGAACTGAATGAAAACAACACTATCATCACCTTTACTTAACCGGTAGGGGATTTTTAGTGGCGTATTCCATAGGGTTATTAAGGGCAAGGCGGGCGCCGCAGGGTGAACAGGCGGCGGCGTGAGAAAAGAAAGAGGGCTAAATAATTAACAAAATTTATCGATTGTGTTTCATTTTGTGAGCCGCGCTTGCCGCCTGCGCCAGGCTTTCCTAGTGTTGATGAGGGCGGCCGTTCGCCCGATACCACGAAGGAGTATGCAAATGACTGAACACAAACGACTCGGCGTCATCGAGAAGACGCTACTGATCGCCTTTGCCGGCCTGCTGGTGTATTTCGCGGCCACCGGCGCCTTGTCATTGTCGGGTCTCGATCATCATTGGCCTTATCCTTCGCGATAGGCAGGCACCTGCACCAGGGAAAATTCAGCACCGCTTATAACAAACAGAACCACCTTTCTGCTTATCACCCCGCCTTATGCCGCCGGCTGAGAAAAGCCAGCGCCAACAGCGCCCCTGACACGGCCGCCGCCAGCACCAGCCAGGCCGGGGCCGCCCAACCGGCTGCGGCCACGATGGCGCTCAGCGCAACCGGGCCGATCACCTGGCCGAGATAGTTCCCCTGCATCACCAGCCCCAGGCTCAGCGGCAGCAGCGTCGGTTCCGGCGTCGCCGCCGGCGTGGCGGCCAGAATGGTGGAGGGCAGCATGCCGGCGATGGCGCAGAACAGGAAACACAGCGGGATCAGCAGGGCGTTGGGCGTTATCGGCAAGAAAATGCCGATGCCGAAGACGCCGATGATCAGGCTGGTGGCCGCGAGCAGGCTACCGGCGCGCAGACCGCGCGACAGCAAGAGCCCGGCGGCGAGGTTGCCGATGATGTTCGCCGCCACCGCCGCCGCGCTGATACCGCCGGCGGCCGCCAGCGTCAGGCCTATGCGCTGCATCAGGAAAATCGGCAGGAAGGTCATCACCGAGAAAAATTGCAGGTTGTAGGCGGCGAACATCAGCGCCAGCAACAGCGGTCGGCGCGCCCGCAGCAGGGCGCCCAGCGCTTGCCGCAGCGGCAAGGACGGCGCGTGCGTCTCGGCGGTTCGGCGGGACGTGGTCAGCGGCAGCAGCAGGGCGGCCAGCAGCGTCAGCGCCGCACCGGCCTGCCAACTCTGCTGCCAGCCGGCGAGATGGGGGCCGAAAAACAGCGAAATGGCGATGCCCGCCGGCATGAAAGTGCTCCAGATGCCGAACACCAGGCTGCGCTGCGCCGGGGCGACGATGCGGTTCAGCACCGCCGGCGAGGCGACCACCACGATCACGAAGCCGAGGCCTTCGACAAAGCGGCTGACGATCAACCCGCTGAAGTCGTGCAGCGCGGCGCCGGTAAAGCTGGCGGCGCTGATGATCAGCAGCCCGAGCGCCAGCAGCCGCCGGTCGCCCCAGCGGCGCACCAGCAGCCCGGCGGCGATGCCGCCGAACACCCCGACGAAGGGAAAGGCCGAAATAACCCAGCTCAGCGCCTCGAGCGAACGGCCGAACTCGGCCTCCAGCGCCGGCAGCGCGATGGTGGCCTTGCCCACGTGCAGCGCCGCGGCGATGCCGGCGAACAGCACATTGATGACGGCTAGCCAGGGCGTGGCGGCGGGGAGAACGCGGTCGATGGCGTCCGGTTTAATCGCGGTCATAACACTCTCCAGTGGCGGTAACGCCATCACTATGTGCTCTTGCAACGGCTGAGGTCGTTCAAATGCTGCGCTATCACGTGGGGAAATTATTCATTTCGAGCTTTATTGAGCGCCTTCGTTGTTTGGTTCGCCAGCGTGCCGCCCGGCGTGGACGCTGATCCCCCTGCAGCGGTTTACTGTTCCGGCACGCAGCAGGCGTGTTGAATTCATTTTATAAGGAGCAGTGTATGTCAGAGATGATGAACGAAAGTGGGGCGCCGGCCATTGAATGGAGCTATGGCGGCCGGGGTGATGATATCAGCAGCAGCCTGAGCCTCGACACGGTTGAGGAGCAGCCGCTGGGTTTCTTGATGACGGTCGATCGGCCGGTGCAGATCTTTAAAGACGCGCTGTCGCCGATGATGGCCTTTGTCACGCTGCTGCGCCCGCTGTACGCCAAAACGAGCGAGGGTTTCCAGTACGTGCCGGTTTCCAACCCCTGGACCGACGTGCAGCGCCTGCCGGCCAGCGCGGGCTATCTGGGCGTGCAGGTCAACGCCGGGCTGTTCTTCCACGGCGCCAAGCCGACGCACTATAAAGATCGCGATGGCCAGATGAAACCGATCGACGGCGGCACGCTTTTGCAGCACATCACCGTGCTGCATCAGGTGGCGCAGCCGCTCGGCCCGGGTGAAGGCGCCGTCTGAGCCGGCAGCGTTATTACGGGGGCCGGACGCGGCCCCTTATCGCGCCTTGAAACCGTGCGCAGGTTGGATAAAACTGACTGCCTATTCAAGGAGAAGAGTATGTACAGCGACAACGAGAAAAAGTTTTATATCATCCTCAACCGCAATCACGAACCGGCCACGCTGTTTAACGCCTCCTGCCATCTGACGGCGGGCATCACCGATCTGATCGAACAGCGCCAGTTTCACCACTACCCGAGCAGCCTCGACGGCGTCAGCGCCAATATGAGCCACTATCCGATAGTGATCCTGCAGGCTAAAAACAGCAGCCAGCTCAGCAACCTGATCCTCAAATGCAAGGAGGAGGGTGTACTGTCCAACTTCTTCACCACCACCATGCTGTCGCACTCCGCCGAACAGCAGATCGCCGACACCGCCACCACCCCTTACGAACAGCTGGATTTCGTGGCGGTGGCGCTCTACGGCGACGCCGAACAGCTTAAGCCGTTGACCAAGAAGTTCTCCGTCTACCGCTGAAAACGCGGCATCTCAGACGCTGGCGCCGTCGTAGCTGTGGATCTGCAACGCATCCAGCGCGACGTCAGGCACGCAGCGCAGGTTGACGGCGCACATCGCGGCGCCGTCCGGCGCGGTGCCGTAGGCGAAGGGCTGAGCGCCGCAGACTCGGCAGAACTGATGGCGGATCTTGTGCTGATTGAAGGTGTAGGCGCTGAGTTGGTCCTGGCCGCTGTTGAGTGTGAAAGCGCTGATGGGGAAGAACGACAGCAGCAGCCCTTTGCGGCGGCAGATCGAACAGTTGCAGCTGAGGGCCTCGGTGGGCAGTTCGGCGTCCACGGAGAAGGTGACGGCGCCGCAGTGGCAGCTTCCCTGGAATGGCATGGCGATGGTCCTGTAGCAGGGGGCGTGTTTGCCCAGTATAGTGCAATTTATCGTCACTCGGCCGCGCAGGGCCTGGTTTCCTTAGTAAATGCGCGGTTTTCTGGTAGGTTAGAGGTTAACGTCATCAAAAGGAGATCGCGATGTTAGAACATTACTATCCGGCCAATATGGGCGCCAAACCGGTCACGGACGAACAGCATAAACGGCTGGTGGCGGTGCAGGCGGCGCTGGAGCTGATCAAGGCCACGCTGTCGGATACCAACGACGGCAACGGCGTGGACTTCCAGCTGAAGGCGGCGGAGAAGCACATCGGCCCGATGGCCGACGCCATTCAGGAAGCCCTGAAGTAACGGTTCGCCGTCGCCTCAACCGCCCGCCCGGGCGGTTTTTTTTGCGGCGATTACTGCGATTTTTTTAGTAGCGCATTGCCTTTTTCCCGGCTGGTGCCGTGAGCGGCGCGATCCTACTCTAGCGATCCGAGTCCTCATCAGGATCATGCTTATGTTCCGCTTCAGCCTCGTTTCTTTCTTGTTGCCGCGGTGCCGGCGCCTCACCCAGCTTGCCGGCGCCGCGCTGTTTCTCAGCGGCGTCATGCAGGCGCAGGCCGCGCAGCGCATCGACTTCTCGCCGGATGCCGCCGGCGCTTATCCTGAGGGCATCGCCTGGAATGCGCGCGCCGGCGCGTTCCTGGTGTCGTCCCTGCGTGGCGGGCAGCTCGGCCTGGTCTACCCGGATGGCCGCTATCGGCGCTTTTCCACCGGCAATGGGCTTATCACCACCTCCGGCATGCTGGTGGACGCCGAGCGCAACCGGGTGCTGGTGTGCAACGAAGACGTGGGCGTATCCCTCAACTCAACCTCCGGCACGCGCAATCGCGTGGCGCAGGTGCTGGAGTTCAATCTCGATACCGGCGCGCTGCAGCAGACGTACGATCTTTCATCGTTAAGCCGTGGGCCGACGCTGGCCAACGATCTGGCGCTCGACGCGCAGGGCAATATCTACGTGACCGACAGCTTCCAGCCGCAGATTTACAAGATTGACCGGGCAACGCGCCAGGTGTCTATTCTGGTGCGCTCGGCGCGTTTGATGCCCGCCGACGCACCCGCCGCAGCGCAGGGCACGCAGCCTTATCTCAACGGCATCGTGTATCACCCGGATGGCTATCTGATTGCGGCGGACTACACCCGCGGGCTGTTGTGGAAGGTGACGCTGGATAACGCATCTGCAATAAGTGAAATCAGGCTGCCGCAGCGGCTGAAAGGGCCGGACGGGCTGCGGCTCAAAAACGCCCATGAATTGGTGATCGTACAGTCTTTTCCGGGGAGAAAAGGGGGCATGTCCGGCAACGTAACGCTGCTCGCCTCGAACGACGGTTGGGCCAGCGCGCATATCACGGCGGTCGCCACGCCGCCGGAATTGGATGGGCCGACCGGCGCCGCGCTGCGCGATGGCGAAGTGTGGGTGGTCAACTCCCGTTACCCTCGTTTGTTTGCCGACGTCGCTCAGGCGGAGAGCGTCAGGACATTCAGCATCGTCAAGGTGGCGTTAGAGCGGAGGCCCGCCGATCGGCGACGGTTGCCAACCCTGCCGGAATAGGATTAAATGCCGCACTGACTGTATAAATAAACAGGTGCGCTGCGATGAGTCTGATGTTGAAGGGTGAAAAGATTGACCGTAACCGCTTTACCGGCGAGAAGATTGAAAACGGCAGCTTTATGCTGTGTGATTTTTCGGGCGCCGATCTGACCGGCACCGAGTTTATCGGCTGCCAGTTTTACGATCGTGACAGCCGACAGGGCGGCAATTTCAGCCGCGCGATACTGAAAGACGCCAGCTTCAGAAGCTGCGATTTGTCGATGGCCGACTTCCGCTACGCCAGCGCCCTGGGGCTGGAGATCCGCGAATGCCGCGCGCAGGGCGCCGATTTTCGCGGCGCCAGTTTTATGAACATGATCACCAGCCGCATCGGGTTTTGCAGCGCCTATATCACTAAAAGCAACCTGAGCTACGCCAACTTCGCCAAGGTGGTGCTGGAGAAATGCGAGCTGTGGGAAAACCGCTGGCACGGCGCACAGGTGCTCGGCGCCAGCTTCAGCGGCTCCGATCTGTCCGGCGGCGAGTTCTCCGGATTCGACTGGCGCGCCGCCGATGTCACCCAGTGCGATTTGAGCAACGCGGAACTGGGCGAATTGGATTTACGCACCACCGATCTGCAGGGCGTCAAAATGGACAGCCACCAGGCCGCGCAGCTGCTGGAGCGGCTGGGGATCGCGATCGTCGGCTGAGAAGGGTTAAGGCGATGATTGGGCAAATAAGCGATTGAAGGCTTTATCCGCGTCTACGGGAATGCGGCGTTGCATTACCGGGATAGTGAAGCGCGGATCCTGTGAGAGGTGGCGAGCTTGCTCGTTGAGCGGCACGACGGCGATGGCCAGATTGTCGTTGGCCTGCATAACGCCTTCCTGTTCGAACAGGGCGAACACCGGTGCGGTGTGCGCAGTACCCAACGAGCAAGCCGAAATCCAATAGTGCCCGTCTTGGGCAAATTTGCACTGTGCCGTTTGCAGGCTAATTGCGCTGATCTGTTTGGCGATCAAGGCATTCGCGTTTTCCACATAGCTTGGCGGTGCCGGCTGGCAGCCTGCCAAACTGAGTGTCAGCGCAGCTAGCGTCAGTGTTCTTTTGCCAATCATAGCCATCCTTGAGGTCATTTCCTGCGAATATAAATAATTATCGTAGCAACGATAATGTACCAGTGTCGAGAACAGATTGATTTATTAAGTTTTTATGGCTTTTTCATGACGATTAAGCGCTTCTCCCCGCTTTTATAGCAGAGAGCGGTTTCGCGTGAAGGGAAGAACATAACGCGGAAGCGGCGGCTATTTGCGCTTTCATAGTCAGCCCCGGTGCTGTGATCTTTGGCGATCAGCGCTGCGAGTCTAGCTGTTCGTTGTGTTTCACTCCGCCCGTAGCGACAGGCGTCAGCGGCCTTTTGCGATAATAAATTTATGAGGCATATGAATATAATTTAAAATATATCTTGCTTAAATAACTCAGCCGTGTGTAAATAGCGTCATCGGTTTGTAGTACAGACCTTATGAAAGCAGTTTTAGTAAAGCAGTTCTCAGTATTAGCGATATCCCTCAGATACCTCTTCTTCCGCGAATTTTCTTCTCTAGTGCCCCATAAGTTTCCAATAAAAACAGACCTCTATCGCCCTATGGCGTCGCAAAAATATAAAGGAAGTATCTCTATGTCTACTAAAATGACTGGTTTGGTAAAATGGTTTGATGCAGGTAAAGGCTTCGGCTTTATCACCCCGGCAGACGGCAGCAAAGACGTGTTCGTACATTTCTCTGCTATCCAGAGCAACGATTTCAAAACGCTGGACGAAGGCCAACAGGTTGAGTTCACTATCGAAAATGGCATGAAGGGCCCTTCTGCCGGCAACGTGGTCGCGTTATAACTTTCGGCCGAGGTCCGATTTCTTACGATAGCGATGAGGGTTTAAGCCGGAGCAGTTAAGAAATAACGTCCTCAGCCTGAATAAACTCCGGGTTCGCCCGGAGTCTTTACCAATACGTCATTAGCTCAGCAGGAAGAGCGGCAACGAAATATCCGTTGGCGGACTGGGGTTCGATTCCTCGATGACGTTCCAATAATTAATTATTATTGGCAACAGAAAAACAGATTGCCGCAGAATTAATAACGCCGCGTTTCAGTCTATTTTTCTGTTGTGAAAAAGTCGCGCTTAGGCTGCGTAATGTTGGAGTGTTGGATGGACGCTTACGCCATAACATGACAGCCGGGAAAGTCACCGGCACGCGATTAATAGCCCCGGCCTTGGCCGGGGTTTTTTATGCCCGCGATCTTAACGCTGGGAGTCCAGCAGTTCGTTGTTTTTCACTACGTCCTGCGCTTTGAGGTAGCTCTCGATCAGCAGTTGATAGGCCGGGAAGATCTTGGTGTAAACCTCGGCCCACTGCTGAGCGTCGGCGCGGTTCCAGCTGCCCTGCAGCTCCGAGGCCACGCCGGCGGTGTCGATCGGCACCACGCCGGCCTGCACCACGCGCGCCAGGGTGATTTCCTGCGCCATTTTCGAGTAGGTGCCGGAGGCGTCGATCACCGCGAACACTTTATAGCCTTCGGCCACCGCGCTGATGGACGGGAAGGCCATGCAGACGCTGGTGATGGTGCCGGCGATGATCAGAGTCTTGCGGCCGGTGGCTTTGACCGCCGCCACGAAGTCCGGGTTGTCCCAGGCGTTGATTTCCCCTTTGCGGGCGACGTATTGCGCGTGCGGCGCATTCTGATGGATTTCCGGGATCAGCGGGCCGTTCGGGCCCTGCGGCACTGAAGCGGTGGTGATCACCGGCAGTTTGCTGAGGGTGGCGATGCTGGCCAGGGCAGCGGCGCGGGCGCGCAGTTCGGTCATCGGCATGTCGGCGACGGTCTGGAACAGGCCGCTCTGGTGGTCGATCAGGAGCATGACGGCGTCATTGGCATCAATAACAGGACGCTGGCCGTTGAAGTTGGCTGGAGTGTTCATGGTTTTTTCCTTCTCTTGTCGTGAGGTCAATGGATATCTGCTTTGATTGATAAGGCTGAAACTCAGCGCTTGCCTACAGTGTAGGGAGGGGAGAAAAATCCGGTAGACCGCAAAGGCGGGATGCATCGTTCCACAGATGGAACGATTGCGAGACAGGCGAGCGAACCGGCGCTAGGCTAAACTTAAGGTGCATGAGAAACATGCGGCAAGGAGCGCCATCCTGTTTACGGAGTTGACGAGGAGGGCCGCCATCATGGCTTATCGGCATATCGTTGTCGCCACGGATCTCAGCGAAGACGCCGAGTTCCTGCTGGGCAAGGGCGCCAGGCTGGCCGCCGCGCTCAATGCCCAACTTTCCCTGATCTATATCGACATTCATCGCGCCGGTTATTACGTCGATCTGGGCGTGGGCGATTATAACTACACCGATCGCACCTTTTCAGAGCGGGTGAAGAATATGCTCAATGCGATCAAAGGGCAGTCGTCGTATCCGGTTGAAGAGGTGATCGTCAGCCGCGGCGCGTTGACGGAGGAACTGAACCGGGTGGCGAAGGAGAAAGGGTTCGATCTGGTGATCTTCGGCCACCATCACGATGTCTGGAGCCGACTGGTCTCTTCGGCGCGTCAGGCGATCAACGAGCTGAACGTCGATCTGCTGGTGATCCCCATCGAGAAAAAATAGTCGCGGCCGCCTGCGGGCGGCTGCCGTTTTTCATTCACATCGCTTATCTCTGAGCGGCCATAACCTCCTATCCGCAATAGTCCCGCTGGCTGACAATCCGCCTTGAAAATAGTGACAGGCCGGAATTTTATTCTATCCATCAATATGTTGGTCAAAATCCGATAAAGGTTAACCCAGCGCATTGAAATCACTGACATACCTCCTTTTGGTTAATAAACCGCACGTTTTGACTGGCGCTCAGGGGAGGGGCGTCTTATCCTCGGGGCAATGAGATTTGTATGACTTATATAAATACGTTCACATGGAGGAGGTCTCATGCGTTTTGACAATAAAGTCGTGGTTATCACCGGTGCGGGCAATGGCATGGGGGAAGCGGCGGCGCGGCGGTTCTCCGCCGAGGGCGCCATCGTGGTGCTGGCCGACTGGGCTAAAGAGGCGGTAGACAAGGTTGCTGCTTCGCTGCCGAAGGGCCGGGCGATGGCGGTGCATATCGACGTGTCCGATCACGTCGCGGTTGAAAAAATGATGAACGAGGTGGCGGAAAAACTGGGCCGCATCGACGTTCTGCTGAACAACGCCGGCGTACACGTGGCGGGCAGCGTGCTGGAAACCAGCGTCGATGACTGGCGGCGCATCGCCGGGGTCGATATCGACGGCGTGGTGTTCTGCTCCAAATTCGCCTTGCCGCATCTGCTGAAGACCAAGGGCTGCATCGTCAATACCGCGTCGGTGTCCGGCCTGGGCGGCGACTGGGGCGCGGCCTATTACTGCGCGGCGAAAGGCGCGGTGGTCAACCTGACGCGCGCCATGGCGCTGGATCACGGCGGTGACGGCGTGCGCATCAACTCGGTCTGCCCGAGCCTGGTGAAAACCAACATGACCAACGGTTGGCCGCAGGAAATCCGCGACAAGTTCAATGAGCGCATCGCGCTGGGGCGCGCGGCGGAGCCGGAAGAAGTGGCGGCGGTGATGGCGTTTCTGGCCAGCGACGACGCCAGCTTTATCAATGGCGCCAACATTCCGGTCGATGGCGGGGCGACCGCCTCGGACGGCCAACCGAAGATCGTCTAAGCGTTAACGCACAGGCCCGGCCAGGATGACCGGGCCTGCTGTTTTAGACGCCGATACGGTCGCGCAGCGTGTAGTAGGCCGCGCCGATGGCGGTGAACGGGATCTGCAGATTGCGCCCGCCGAAGAACGGCAGGTGCGGCAGCTTGGCGAAGGCGTCGAAGCGTTCGGCGTCGCCGCGCATCAACTCGGCGATCAGCTTGCCCGCCAGATGGGTACAGGTCACGCCGTGGCCGCTGTAGCCCTGCATGTAGTAGACGTTATTCTCCAGCCGGCCGAACTGCGGCATGCGCGACAGCGTCAGCAGGAAGTTGCCGGTCCAGCGATAGTCGATACGCACCCCTTTCAGCTGCGGGAAGGTCTTCAGCAATTTTGGCCGGATCAGGTTGTCGATGTCGTCCGGATCACGCGCGCCGTACACCACGCCGCCGCCGTACAGCAGGCGATGATCGGCGGTGATGCGGTAGTAATCCAGCAGGTAGTTACAGTCTTCCACGCAGTAGTTCTGAGGGATCAGCGCCTGCGCGATCTCCGGCGCCAGCGGCTCGGTGGCCACCACCTGAGTGCCGCACGGCATGCTGCGCTTGGCCAGCCGCGGCTCCAGCTTGTCGCCCAGATAGGCGTTGCCGGCGACGATGACGAAACGCGCCTTCACCTGGCCGTTGGCGGTGCTGATCAGCGCCGGTTCGCCGTGGCGGATGTTCGTCACCGCCGATTGCTCGAAGATGCGCCCGCCCTGCAGGCGAATCGCCTCGGCCTCACCCAGTGCCAGGTTGAGCGGATGGATGTGGCCGCCGCTGTGATCGAGCAGCGCGCCGACGTAGCGATCGCTGGCAACCTCCTGGCGCACCCGGTCCGCATCGAGCAGCTCGAGCTGGGTATTGCCGTAACGTTCCCAGTTGCGTTTTTGCTCGATCAGCGCATGGAACTGCTTGTTGTTCAGCGCGGCGAAGATGCCGCCGGGGCGATAGTCGCAGTCGATGGCGTAGCGGCTGATGCGGCTGCGGATGATCTCCGCGCCTTCAAACATCATGCTGCCGAGCAGGCGGGCGCTTTCCGCGCCGTAGCGCTCTTCAATCACATCGATGTCCCGGCTGTAGGAGTTGACCAACTGGCCGCCGTTGCGGCCACTGGCGCCGAAACCGATGCGCGCCGCTTCCAGCACCACCACGTTATAGCCGGCTTCCACCAGGAACAGCGCGGAGGAGAGGCCGGTATAGCCGCCGCCGATCACGCAGACGTCGCACTCGATCGATTCGTTCAGTTGCGGATAGGGCTGATGTGCGTTGGCCGTGGCCGCATAGTAGCTTTTTACGTGTTCAGTCATGAGATAAGCCCTTATTCCAGCGAGATCCAGGTGGTTTTTAATTCGGTGAACTTGTCCAGCGCGTGCAGCGATTTGTCGCGGCCGTTGCCGCTCTGCTTGTAGCCGCCGAACGGCACGGTCATGTCGCCGTCGTTGTAGTTGTTGACGAATACCGTGCCGGCTTTCAGCTGGCGCGCCATGCGGTGCGCACGGGCCAGATCGCGGGTCCAGACCGCGGCGCCGAGGCCGTAGTCGCTGTCGTTGGCCAGCTGCAGCGCCTGTTGCTCGTCGTCGAAGGTAGTCACCGTCAGCACCGGGCCGAAGATTTCATCGCGCGCCACGCTCATGGCGTTGTTCACCTGGGTGAGGATGGTCGGCCCCAGATAACCGGCGTGGTCGCCCTGCGGATGGTCGCGCCCGTCGAGGAACAGCGCGGCGCCCTGGCTCAGCCCCTGGTCGATATAGCCGGCCACCTTTTCGCAGTGGCCGCTGTCGATCAGCGTGCCCATCACCGTGTCGGGATCGAGCGGATCGCCGGGAACGAAGGCCGCCGCGTGTTTGCGCAGCGCCTGCAGGAACGCTTGCTCAATGCTCGCTTCGACCAGCAGGCGAGTGCCGGCGATGCACACCTGCCCCTGATTATAGAAGATGCCGGCGGCGGCGCTGCGGGCGGCCTGATCCAGATCCGGGCAGTCGGCGAAGACGATGTTGGCGCTCTTGCCGCCGGCCTCCAGCCAGACGCGTTTCATGTTCGATTCGCCGGCGTAGATCATCAGCTGCTTCGCCACCGGCGTGGAGCCGGTAAAGGTGAGGGCGTCGACGTCGCGGTGCAGCGCCAGCGCCTTGCCGGCGTCGTGGCCATAGCCGGGCACCACGTTCAGCACGCCGTCCGGCAGCCCGGCCTGCTGCGCCAGCTTGCCGAGCAGGATGGCGCTGAGCGGCGATTTTTCGGAGGGTTTGAGTACCACGCTGTTGCCGGCGGCCAGCGCCGGGCCAAGCTTCCAGCAGGCCAGCAGCAGCGGGAAGTTCCAGGGCACGATGGCGCCGACTACGCCGATCGGCTCGCGCTCGATCAGCGCCAGCGCATCGCGGCCGGTGGGGGCGATTTCGCCGTAGACCTTATCGATCGCTTCGGCGTACCAGCGAATGCAGCGAATGGCACCCGGCACGTCGTCGCGCAGGCTGTGGCGAATCGGTTTGCCGGTGTCCAGCGTTTCCAGCAGCGCCAGCTCTTCGTGACGCTGCTCCATCAGATCGGCGAAGCGCAGCAGCGTGGCTTTGCGCTGCGCCGGGGCGGCCTGCGCCCAGTCGCCGCGTTCAAAGACGGCGCGCGCCGCGCTGACCGCCCGATCGATGTCGGCGGCTTCGCCGCGCGCAACCTGCGCCAGCTCACGGCGCCCGGCGGGATCTTCCACGGCGAAAAATTTCCCCGCGGCGGCCGGCTGGTAGCGGCCGTCGATAAACAACCGGTGCTCAATCTTCAGGGTCTGCGCCCGTTGTTGCCAATACTGCAAATGGTGAAAGTTCATGCCTGGCTCCGTTGATCAGAATGTCGTCGGCGTATGGGCGCTGATAATCCGGCAAATGCGCGCCGACGTGTTGCTGAAACTGTGGGGGATGCCGGTATTGATGGCGTAGCTCTGCCCGGCCAGCAGGTGATAGCTCTGGCCGTTGACCTGCAGCACCACTTCGCCCTCCAGCAGCGTGCCGATCTCTTCCCCCTGATGTTTGATGCGCTCGCCGGTGGTGGTGCCCGGTTCGTAGGTCTCGATCATCATCGCCAGCGTGCGGTTCGGGTCGCCGTTGTGGATCAGCTTCATCGAAACGCCCTGGCTGCCGATTTCGATCAGATCGTCACTGCCGATCACGATCTGCGGCTCCGCCGGTTTTTCCGGCTCGGCGAAAAACGCCGACAGCGACAGACCGTATACCGTCAGCAGCTTTTGCAGCGTACTGATGGCCGGGCTGACCTTATCTTGTTCGATAGTGCTGATGGCGCTGTGGGTTAACCCAGACAGTTCGGCGACCCGGCGCTGCGACAACCCTAATTGTTGACGGATCTGCGACAGACGTTTTCCCGGTGCCAAGCTGACGTCGCTCATGGGCGTTTTTCCTTTTGATAGTTCCGACAGGCGGTGATGAAACCATCAAACAACAGGCGCGACAGGGCGTACTCGTCGCTGTTCCACTCCGGGTGCCACTGCACGCCGAGCGCGAAGGGCTGATCGCGCACGCTGATCGCCTCCACCAGCCCGTCGGCGGCGTGCGCCTCGATGCGCACGCTCGCGCCCAGGGTTTTGGCGCCCTGGCCGTGCAGCGAGTTCACCCAGAATCTGTTGCAATCCGGTATCAGTTGCGAAAGCAGCCCCCCTTCCTGAACGATGACTTCGTGGGCGGGGGCGTATTGCTGTTCCAGCGGCAGGTCGTGGTCTTCACGATGCTCCAGCAGCTCGGGTAGTTCGTACAGGCGGCGGTGCAGGGTGCCTTGGGTGGCGACCACCATCTCCTGCATGCCGCGGCAAATGGCGAAAAGGGGAATGCGCCTGTCGAACGCCTGGCGGATCAGCGCCAGGCTCAACGCGTCTCGGCCAGGATCGGCGTCAGGCTCATCGCCGTTTTCACCATAAAGGTGCGGCTGCACATTACTGGGGCTGCCCGGCAGCAAAATGCCGTCGAGTCGCGGCAGCAGTTCCGCCAGCATTTCCGGCTCCGCCAGCGCGTGCGGCAGGGCGATCGGCAGGCCGCCGGCGGCGATAACGGCATTCAGGTACTTTTCTTGCAAGGTCTGTGTGAGGTGCCCGTTTAACCTATACCTGCACATGACGACGCCGATGACTGGTCTGTTAAATATATTGTCCATGCTATCCCCTTGGTACGTTCGAAATTATGAACGATAAGCATCTCCACCGCCGATTTCGTTCAATATTCTATAAATCTAGCAGTCGATTGGGCAATATTCAAACCAAAAGTAACACTTGCAAAACAAATTTGTTTCATCTACGTTTCATTTGTGGGCATTATATTGAACAAGACGGTCAATAAATATCGACGACAGCAAAACACAAACGGCGGGTGAACCATGCAGACCAACATCGTAGAAGTGGAAAACTTTGTTCAGCACAGTGAAGAGAGACGAAGTAGCGCGTTCCAGCGCGAAGTGAAGAAGTATCTGGAACGTTATCCGTTAACCCAACATGTCGACGTACTGTTGACCGATCTGAACGGCAGCTTCCGCGGCAAACGCATCCCGGTCGGCGGCCTGAACAAACTTGAGAAGGGCTGTTACTTCCCGGCGTCGGTATTTGCGATGGATATTCTCGGCAACGTCGTAGAAGAGGCCGGGTTGGGGCAGGAGCTGGGCGAACCGGATCACGTGTGCGTGCCGGTGCCGGGCACGCTGACGCCGTCGGCGGCGGACCCGCAATATATCGCGCAGGTGCTGCTCACCATGCTGGATGAAGATGGCACTCCCTTTGACGTTGAACCGCGCAATGTGCTGAACCGAGTGTGGCAGCGCTTGCGTCAGCGCGGGCTTTCCCCCGTGGTAGCGGTAGAGTTGGAGTTCTATCTCATCGATCGTCAACGCGACGCGGAGGGCTATCTGCAGCCGCCGTGCGCGCCGGGCACGCAAGAGCGCAACACCCAAAGCCAGGTGTATTCCGTCGATAACCTCAACCATTTCGCCGACGTGCTGAGCGAGATCGACGAACTGGCGCGTTTGCAGGGCATTCCGGCGGACGGCGCGGTGGCGGAGGCGTCGCCGGGGCAGTTCGAGGTCAACCTGCACCATACCGACGACGTGCTGCAGGCCTGCGATCACGCGCTGGCGCTGAAGCGGCTGGTGCGCATGGTGGCCGAGAACCACAACATGCAGGCGACCTTTATGGCCAAGCCGTATGAGGAACACGCCGGCAGCGGCATGCACGTGCATATCAGCATGCTGAACGCGCAGGGCGACAATGTGTTCGCCGACGACGACGGCGAAGACTCGGCGCTGCTGAAACAGGCGTTGGCGGGCATGATCGCCCTGATGCCGTCCTCGATGGCGCTGTTGGCGCCTAACGTCAACGCTTACCGTCGCTTCCAGCCCGGCATGTATGTGCCGACCCAGGCTTCCTGGGGGCATAACAACCGCACCGTGGCGCTGCGCATTCCCTGCGGCGATCGCGACAACCACCGCGTGGAGTATCGCGTGGCGGGCGCCGACGCCAACCCTTATCTGGTGATGGCGGCCATTCTGGCCGGCATCGTCTACGGGCTGGAAACCGCGCTGCCGCTGCCTGAGCCGGTGACCGGCAACGGGCTGGAGCAGGACGGGCTGCCGTTCCCGATCCGCCAGAGCGACGCGCTGTACGAGTTCGAACATCAGCCGGTGCTCAATGCATTGCTGGGCGAACGTTTCAGCCACGTCTATCTGGCCTGCAAAACCGATGAGCTGGTGCAGTTCGAGCGCCTGATCACCGAAACCGAAATCGAGTGGATGCTGAAAAACGCCTGATCCCACTCACCCTGCGACTACCGCGCGCGTCCGGCGCATTTCATCGGCTCTCCTGTGGCCGGTGAGGCTGCGCGCTGCGGTACTGAATTTCTTCTATCACGGCGTACAGGACGCCGACGAGGAAATAACCATGACTCAGTCATTCCCATGCGCAGACGTTTGCCTGTGCCGCAGTGCCTACGGGCCGGTCGCCGGCCGCCCGACAGTGACCTCAACCCGTTTTTCCCGCCGCCTGAGCAGCAGTTTCCCCGCGGCCTCTCTGAATGACGTTGCACGGTTGACAGCAGAGGACCAAGAGGGGAAATGCCATGACGATTAAAGCCACCGACGGCGGCCCGGCGGGCAAACCGCAGCTGCGCAAATCCCTCAAGCTGTGGCAGGTGGTGATGATGGGCCTTGCCTATCTGACGCCGATGACGGTGTTCGATACCTTCGGCATCGTCTCCGGCCTCACCGACGGCCATGTGCCGACCTCCTATCTGCTGGCGCTGGCCGGCGTGCTGTTCACCGCCATCAGCTACGGCAAACTGGTGCGCCAGTTTCCTACCGCCGGCTCCGCCTACACCTATGCGCAGAAGGCGATCAACCCGCACGTCGGTTTTCTGGTGGGGTGGTCATCGCTGCTCGATTATCTGTTCCTGCCGATGATCAACACGCTGCTGGCGAAGATTTACCTGACCGCGCTGTTCCCGGAAGTGCCGCCCTGGGTGTGGGTGGTGGGCTTCGTTATCCTGATTACCGCCATCAATCTGAAAAGCGTCAATCTGGTGGCCAACTTCAATACCCTGTTCGTGCTGGCGCAGGTGGCGATCATTCTGGTGTTCATCTACCTGGTGGTGCGCGGCCTGCACAACGGCGAGGGGATGGGCACGGTGTGGAGCCTGCGGCCGTTCCTCAGTGAGAATGCGCACCTGCTGCCGATCATTACCGGCGCCACTATCCTGTGCTTCTCGTTCCTCGGCTTTGACGCGGTCACCACGCTGTGCGAAGAGACGCCCGACGCCGCCAAGGTGATCCCGCGCGCCATCTTCCTGACCGCGCTGTATGGCGGGGTGATCTTTATCAGCGTGTCGTTCTTCATCCAGCTGTTTTTCCCGACCATTCAGCGTTTCCACCAGCCCGATGCCGCGCTGCCGGAGATCGCGCTGTACGTCGGCGGCAAGCTGTTCCAGTCGATCTTCCTGTGCGTGACCTTTATCAACACGCTGGCCTCCGGTCTGGCGTCGCACGCCAGCGTGTCGCGCCTGCTGTACGTGATGGGGCGTGACAACGTGTTCCCGGAGAAATTCTTCGGCTACATTCACCCTAAATGGCGCACGCCGGCGCTCAACGTGCTGATGGTCGGGCTGGTGGCGCTGTCGGCGCTGTCGTTCGATCTGGTGACCGCCACGGCGCTGATCAACTTTGGCGCGCTGGTGGCCTTTACCTTCGTCAACCTGTCGGTGATCAGCCACTTCTTCATTCGCGAAGGGCGCAATAAAAGCTGGAAGGATCGCTTCAACTTCCTGTTCCTGCCGCTGGTGGGGGCGCTGACGGTGGGGGTGCTGTGGCTGAACCTGGAGAAGAGCTCGCTGACCATGGGGCTGATCTGGGCGACGCTGGGCTTCGGCTATTTGGCCTGGCTGACCCGGCGTTTTCGCCAGCCGCCGCCGCAGCTCGAGCGGCAGCCGCAGCAATAAACTCACAGGCGGGAATTTCCCGCCTTTCTTTTTGGCGCGTGCGGCAGTAGAGTGAAAAACCTGATAAAAAATAACCCATTGGATCCGCCTTATGCCCGCTTTACCCTCGCGTACCCGCGCCACGCTGTTCGGTTTGTTGGCCATTGTGCTGTGGAGCAGCGTCGTCGGCCTGATTCGCAGCGTCAGCGAAGGGCTGGGGCCGATCGGCGGCGCGGCGATGATCTACAGCGTCAGCGCGGCGTTTTTGCTGGTGGCGCTCGGCGTGCCGAAATGGCGCAGCTTTCCGCGGCCTTATCTCATCGTCGGCAGCCTGCTGTTCGTCAGCTACGAGATCTGCCTGTCGCTGTCGCTCGGCTACGCCAATACCCGCCTGCAGGCGATAGAAGTGGGCATGATCAACTACCTGTGGCCCTGTTTCACCGTGCTGATGGCGCTGGCACTCAACGGCCAACAGGCGAAATGGTGGCTGCTGCCGGGGCTGCTGCTGTCGCTGTTCGGCATCGGCTGGATCATGAGCGGCGAGGGCGGCTGGTCACCGGCGCAGATGCTGGCCAACGTGCGCAGCAATCCGCTCAGCTACGGGCTGGCGTTCAGCGGCGCGGTGATCTGGGCGCTGTACTGCAACCTGACCAAGAAGATCGCCCAGGGCAGCAACGGCGTGGTGCTGTTCATTGTGCTGACCGCGCTGGCGCTGTGGCTTAAATATGCCTTCAGCGCGGAAAGCGGCATGCAGTTCAGCGCCGGCGTGACTGTGACGCTGCTGTGCGCCGGGGTGGCGATGGGGGCGGGGTATGCCGCCTGGAACGTCGGCATTCTGCACGGCAACATGACGCTGCTGGCGACCGTCTCTTATTTTACCCCGGTCCTGTCGGCAGTGTTCGCCGCGCTGGTGTTGCACACCTCGCTGACCGTCAATTTCTGGCAGGGCGTGGCGATGGTCACTCTCGGCTCGCTGATCTGTTGGCGGGCAACCCGTGGAAATTAACGGAAATTATCCGCCGTCGGCGCAATGTTGAACTAGAATTTAACTAGCCATGTTGCCTGAAGGAACGACGACGATGAGAAGCGACATTCAATTTATTCAACAACCCGAAATCGACGTGCATCACTACGAGCGCGGCGATACCGTGCGCCTGACCACGGCGAATCTGCGGCATGAATATCAGCTCGACGTTTATATTTTGCGCCGCGACGACAAGCTGATTTACGGCTCGGTCGTCGCGGCGGCGCCCAAGACCGATATCCCGGTCGCCAGCTGGGAGGTGAAAAACGGCGAAGAGGTGGCGTTCCGCCAGGAAAACATCGCCAAGGCGGTGCCAGCGGTGAACTGATTTCGCTTTGCGTATTTTTTACTGATTTTATGAAGGCCGACGTTTATACGTCGGCTTTTTCTTTGCCGCGGCTCAATGGCGGGCAGGTGACGCCCTGATGACAGTTGGCTCAAAAACTGCGCTAAAAATCGATGTGCATGACAAAAATCACAACGAATGTGAATTTGAATGAAACATAATTTGACAAATGTGAACGCAATCGATTACCTATTCGCGAAATGCGTAACTGGATCACAGATTCTTACAGTCAGTGGTTTCTATAATGCGCGCGTCATCCGAGTTTCTGTGTGAAGACAACGCCAGGTGTCGGCAGACTCATTGTCATCTTTTCTAAACGGGCAGGAAATGGCCCTTTAAGCATGTGGTAATAAAATGAAAAAAATAGCTCTCGCAGCAGGTGTACTGCTCGCAGCGTCTTACAGTGCATCATCAATGGCTGATAGCAAAGACAGTCAATATGTCTCCGACTGGTGGCACCAGAGCGTCAACGTGGTGGGCAGCTACCACACCCGCTTCGGGCCGCAGCTGAATAACGACGTGTATCTCGAATACGAAGCCTTCGCCAAGAAAGACTGGTTCGATTTCTACGGTTACGTTGACGTGCCGAAGTTCTTCGGCGTGGGCAATACCCCGGATCGCGGCATCTGGGACAAAGGTTCCCCGCTGTTTATGGAGATTGAACCGCGCTTCTCCATCGACAAGCTGACCGGCACCGATCTGAGCTTCGGTCCGTTCAAAGAGTGGTACTTCGCCAACAACTACATCTATGATCTGGGCCACAACGCCGACGGCCGTCAGAACACCTGGTACATGGGTCTGGGCACCGATATCGACACCGGCCTGCCGATGAGCCTGTCGATGAACATCTATGCCAAATACCAGTGGGAAAACTACCAGGCCGCCAACGAGAACAGCTGGGACGGTTACCGCTTCAAGGTGAAATACTTCGTGCCGCTGACCCAGGTGTGGGGCGGCAACCTGAGCTACATCGGCTTCACCAACTTCGACTTCGGTTCCGATCTGGGCAAGGACAGCCATTGGGTTGACGGCACCGGCAAACAGGTGCGCACCAGCAACTCGATCGCCTCCAGCCATATTTTGGCGCTGAACTACGATCACTGGCACTATTCTTTCGTGGCGCGTTACTTCCATAACGGCGGCCAGTGGCAGGATGGCGCGGATATCGGCACCCCGCAGGGCCCAATCAAGTCTACCGGCTGGGGTTATTACCTCGTGGTCGGCTATAACTTCTGATTTTCCGTGTTATCAGAAACAGAAAACCCCGCCTGGCGGGGTTTTTTTTGTCATCACTGGGCTTGTTCAACCGGGAGATGCTTCACCGGCATAAACAGCCTGCCTTTGATCACGTGACATTCATTATTTATCCAACTAATGATTTGTTCACGGCTGACGCCTTCCGACTGCGCGTAACGATGAAGATCGCCGTTAAAGTGCCGAGTGATGTATTCCATGAGGGTCATTTGCACGTCTTTTGCTCCTGAACGCCCACCCGTTGCCAGCCTGGCCACCGCGGGAGGTTGAGGTTTCTCAGACAGCGAATGTAAATTATTGGCAACCAAATCTCAACATAAAGCACCAGATTGGGGCGACAGCGGCGGGAAAAAGAATCCCGCACGGAGAGGCGGGAAGTGTTCGCTATTATCATTATGGATGATAAGAATAAGATTTGAGGTGCGACGAAAAAGAGCACGCTAACTCTTTTTTGTTACCCTCCCACGCTAGCGTAAGGCTTATTTTTCTTCAAGAAAAATCTGAGGTAAGTTTCGGAATTCTCGAGGCGTGTTGTGTTGAAACAAGCTATTGGCGCGACTGCCGTCAAACTGCACTTGTTATCTCGGAGTTTTCCTTATACTTCGTCCGGAAAAGACCCGCTATAGTCAACAGAGTCCCCCACGCAGGAATACACAACATGAACAAACGTCGTACGACCCTCACGGTGTTGGCGCTGATCGCGTCGCTGGGGTTGTCATCCGCCCCGGCCCTGGCTGACAAAGGCGGCAATGGTAACGGCAACGGTAATGGCCATGGCAACAGCGGCAATCACGGTAATAGCGGTAACCATGGCAACAACGGCAACAAAGGCAATAAAGATAAAGGCGGTTATAGAAACGACGATAATCTGGTTTCCGTCAGCCTCTCGCGCGACCGCGCCCGTTCGCTGGCGCGCAACTACGGCCTGACCGGCTACAGCTCGCTGCCACCGGGCATCGCCAAGAATCTGGCGCGCGGTAAACCGCTGCCGCCGGGCATCGCCAAAAAAGTGGTGCCTTACTCGATGCTGCGTGATCTGCCGCAGTACCCGGGTTATGAGTGGCGTATCGCCGGCGACGATCTGGTGCTGGTCGCACTCAGCACCGCGATTGTGGCTTCCGTCATCAACGGCGTGTTCGACTAAGGTTTGTCGAGCGTTATCGGGCCTCGCTGCGGCGGGGCCTTTTTATTTGCCAGCGCGGGGCGGACGTGGTGAACTTTGGGCCTTACGTTTCACTGCATCATAAGGGAGGCGCCATGTTCAGGGCGTTATTGATAGCCTGCTGTTTGACCAGTTTTCCCGCGTTGGCAGAGGGCGCAGCCGCTATCGGCGAGCTGGTGAACCAACGGCTGTCGTTGATGAAGGACGTCGCCGGTTACAAGGCGCAGCGGCATTTGCCGATCGAAGACCTGGCGCAGGAGGCGAAGGTGTTGGCCAGCGCGCAGGCGGAGGCGGGGCGTTTGGGGTTGGAGCCGGCGTCGGTGCGGCCTTTTATCGCCGCGCAGATGGACGCTGCCAAGGCGATTCAGTACCGCTATCGCGCCGACTGGCTGGCGAGCCCGGAACCCGGCTGGCAGCCGCGGCCGTTGGCGCAGGTGCGCCCGCAGATCGCACAGCTGAGCAGCCAGATATTGCAACGGCTGGCGGAGCGGCTGCGCGCCGGCCCGCTCGGCGAGGCGGATCGGGCGGCGTTTATGGCGTCAGTGGATCAGGTGAATCTCAGCGCCGCCGACAAACGGCAGCTGGCGGATGCGCTGCTGGCGGTCAAAACCGGCAGCGCACGCTGAGCGTCAGTCGCGGCCGACGGTGCTGCGGCGGAAGGTCAGCATCCGGCTGCGGTTGGCGATGAGATCCACGTTGTAACCGCGGAAATAGAGGCAAAAGCGTTTTAACCACGGGCCGTCCTGGCACTCCACCAGCATGCGGCCCTGGCCGAGCGGGCTGAGCGTCCCGGTCTGCGCCGCCGGGCCGACGCCGATATGCACCCGATCGCCGCGAATTTCAAAGGCGGTGCGATAGTGCGGGTGATACCAAAGTCCCTGCACATGCTTCAGGCAGTCGCCGTTGGCCGTGACCGGCAGGAAACGGCGCGCCACATGCCCGACCTCGCCCTCGACCGCTTCGCCAGTCCACTTCAATTTGATCGGCATATGGGCGGACAGCGACACCGCGTAGCCGTCTTCGCCCTGATACAGCGGTTCATCGCTGCCCAGATAGGCCAGATTGCCATTTTTGACCTCCAGCCAGTGCGGCTCCGCCGGCGTGGCGTAAAGGCCGTCGGGGATCGCCATGCTGCGCTGCGGCAGCGGTTCGCCAAGCAGCGCCGCCATCACCTGCAAAGCCATACCGAAACTGTCGCAGTCTTCGCGGTTGGCCACCAGCGCGACGCCGGCCTGGCGATCGGGCGCCAGCAGGAAATAGGTTTTGTAACCGGCGTGGGAGCCGCCGTGGCCGAGCAAGCGCCGGCGGCCCAGCGGGGTTTGCGCCAGCCCCAGGCCATAGGCGCTGAGTTGGCCCTGATTGAGGCGGCGCGGTGCGCCGAGTTGCGCCAGCACGCCCTGGCCGGTGCCTTCGTTGGCCAGCAGCGTCTGCAGCCAGCGGGTGAGGGCGTTGAGGCTGCCGGTCAGGCTGCCGGAGGCGGAAAGGTGCAGGCCGGCGCTGGCGTGTTGCCAGCCCTGCGGCGCTCGCCAGTAACCCGGCACCAACCCTGGCACCACGTCGAACCAGCTTTCCGGCGCCCGCATCTGCACCTGCAGCGGCCGGGCGATGTGCTGTTGCACCAGTTGGTCGAAATCATACCCCTTGCTGCGCAGCGCGGCCTCCAGCAGCCGATAGCCGGTATTGCTGTAGGCGACCTCGCTGCCGGCTTCGTAGTTCAATCTTTCCAGCCCCTCGACAAACTGCATCACCGGCAGCGCCTCGCTGACGGCGTGCAGCGGGATGCCGAGCAGGCCGAGCGTCTCGCGCACGTCGGGCAGGCCGCCGGTCATGTCCAGCGCCTGGCCGACGGTGACGTCCGCCAGCGCAGGCTGCAGGGCGGGCAGCAGTTCGCCCAGGCGCTGTTCGAGCCGAATGGCGCTGCCGGTGGCGTTCAGCGCCAGCGCGGCAAAGATGTGCTTGGTCACGGAGGCGTAGCGCACCACGCTGTCGGCGGTGAAGGGGGTATTCTGCGCCAGATCGGCCAGGCCGGCGCAGGCGGTGGCGCGGAGTTGTTCGGCGTCAAACAGGGTGATGGCGCCGCCGGGTTCGCCATGCCGTTGCCAGCCGGCCAGCAATTGTTCGGCAACGGCGCCGGCAGCGCGCCAGTTTAACGGTGTTACAGACATAGGGCCTCCAGAGTGATGGTTCGAAACGGGCCAGTTCGGCCACACGCCGCCCGGCGCTGACGAGGAGCGCGGGCTTTTCGGCTGATTGTGGCGCAGTGCGTTTTTCGTCGGCCGCTGTTTTGTGCGCTGTTTAGACCAGTCGGTGGGGAATCACGCGAAACTTTGATATGGCGCGCAGAACGCGGCTGACGATGCGGTTAAAGGCAGGGGGAGAGACAGGCGCCCGGCGGCGCCTGCAAAGGGGATCAGTTGAGTCTGGCGGCGCCGTCCAACAGGCCTTCAATCATCTGCTTGAGCAGGCGCTGCAGCGAGGCGGCGCGCTGCGGTTCGAACGCGTAAGGATACTGTTCGGACATGTAGTTCACCTGCGCCAGCTCAAGCTGGATCGCATGCTGTTGCTGCTGCGGCTGGCCGTAGGCGCGGGTGATGTAACCGCCCTTGAAGCGGCCGTTCAGCACGTGGGTGAACTGCTGTTGCTGCTCGCAGCAGGCGACCAGCCGATCGCTCAGCGCCTGGGCGCAGCTTTCGCCGCCGTTGGTGCCGAGATTGAGATCCGGCAGCTTGCCCTCGAACAGCCGCGGGATCACCGAGGCGATGGAGTGCGCGTCGAACAGCAGCGCATAGCCGTGCCGCGCTTTGAGGCGCGCCAGTTCGTCTTGCAGTTGCTGATGATAAGGTTGCCAAATTTGCTGCAGATAGCCGGCGCGCTCTGCGTCCGTCGGCGCTTTGCCCGGCAGGAAGCTTGGGCGGCCGTCGAACAGCACGTCGGGATACAGACCGGTGGTGGCGGTGGTGTACAGCGGCTTGTCGTCCGCCGGGCGGTTCAGATCGATGACGAAGCGCGAATAGTTGCCGACCAGCACGCTGGCGCCCATCGCCCGGGCGAAGTCGTACAGCTGTGGTATGTGCCAATCGGTATCGGGCAGCGGGCGGGCGTCGTCGGTCAGCCCGGTCTCGACCGCCGGCGTCAGTTGCGTGCCGGCGTGCGGGATGCTGATCAGCAGCGGCAGGCTGCCGGTCTGGAAGCTAAAAGGATCGCGAATGGTCATTGACGTACTTCTCCTCGGAAAATCACCGTACAGGGCAGCTGACCGCCCAACCAATAAGCCAGTTCCGCCGGCCGCGACAGCGGCCAGTGAACGAAGTCCGCCACCTTGCCGGTTTCCAGCGTGCCGTGGCTGTGTTGCAGCCCCAGCGCTTTGGCGGCGTGGGTGGTGACGCCCGCCAACGCTTCTTCCGGCGTCAGGCGGAACAGCGTGCAGGCCATGTTGATCATCAGGCGCAGCGACAGCGCCGGCGAGGTGCCGGGGTTGGCGTCGCTGGCGATCGCCATCGCCACCTGGTGCTTGCGGAACAGCTCCACCGGCGGGCACTGGGTTTCGCGCAGTAGGTAATAGGCGCCGGGCAGCAGCACCGCCACGGTGCCGGCGTCGCCCATGGCGCGGGCATCTTGTTCGGTGGCGTATTCGAGATGGTCGGCGGATAGCGCGTGATGGCGTGCCGCCAGCGTGCTGCCGCCGAGGGCGGAGAGCTGCTCGGCGTGCAGCTTGACCGGCAGACCGGCGGCCTCGGCGGCGGCGAAGACCCGCTCCACCTGCGCCGGTGAGAACGCCAGATGTTCGCAGAAGGCGTCAACCGCATCCGCCAGGCCGGCTGCCGCCGCCTGCGGGATGATGGTGTCGCAGACCAGATTGATGTAGTCGTCGGCGCGGTTGGCGTATTCCGGCGGCAGCGCATGGGCCGCCAGACAGGTGGTTTTCACCTCGACCGGCAACAGCTCGCCCAACTTGCGCGCCACCCGCAGCATCTTCAGTTCGCTTTCCGGGCTGAGGCCGTAACCGGATTTGATCTCCACGCAGGTGACGCCTTCCGCCAGCAGCGGCCGCAGGCGGAACAGCGCCTGCTCCAGCAGCAGCGCTTCGTCGGCCGCGCGGGTGGCTTTCACCGTGGAAATGATGCCGCCGCCCTGCGCGGCGATCTCGGCGTAGCTCACGCCGTTCAGCCGCTGTTCGAACTCGCCGCTGCGATTGCCGCCGAACACCAGGTGCGTGTGGCAGTCAACAAAACCGGGGGTGATGATGCCGCCGTCGAATTTCACCGTTTCGTCCGCGATCAGGCCGGACGGCAGCGCCGCATGTTCGCCAATCCAGACGATCTTGCCGTCGCGCACGGCGATCGCGCCGTCGGTCAGGGTGTGATACTTGCCGTCGCGCATGGTGACGATATCGGCGCCGTGCCACAGGCTGTCACAGTGAATCTCAGACGTCATTGCTTTCCTCCGCCGGAGCCGCAGCTCCCACATGGTTGTATATACAATTAAAAACAACCTAACGCATTCATCGGGATGTCACAAGAGGCGGGCGAAATTTTGTTATCAGGATGTGATCGATAGCGGAGATGCGGGCGCAGGGCGCGCCCGCCGGGGATCAGACTTCGCTGGTGAAGCGGCCGAACAGTTGATAACGGCTGCCGGGGTACAGCAGCCGGGCCGAGGTCACTACGGTTTTGCCGGACCAGGTGCGGCGATGGATCAGCAGGCCGGGTTCGTGGTCCTCCAGCTGCAGCAGCTCGCGCTCGCGCCGGGTGGGGATCACCGCTTCGACGATGTGTTCGCCGGCGGTCAGCGGCGCGGCCTGCGTCAGGTAGGTGTAAGGCGTGACGCGATCGAAATCCTGCTTCAGGTAGTCCGGCGCCACCAGCGGGTTGACGCAGCGGTCTTCCACCTGCACCGGCACATCGTTCTCGTAATGCACGATCTGCGAGTAGAACAGCCGTTGGCCGGGCTGAATGCCCAGCGCCGTCGCTTCTTCCTCGCTGGCCGCACGGGCCTTCAGCTCGAGGATTTTGCTGCTGTGGCGATGACCGCGCGCGGCGATCTCATCGGCGATGTTGTGCACTTCCAGCAGCGCGGTATGCGCCTTGGCTTCGGCGACGAAGGTGCCGACGCCCTGCATGCGGATCAAAAAGCCTTCGCTGGTCAGCTCGCGCAGCGCGCGGTTGATGGTCATGCGGCTGACGCCCAGTTCCGCCACCAGTTCACTTTCGGAGGGCACGCGCTGGTGCGGTTGCCAATGCCCCGCACGGATTTGATTCACGATCGCCTGTTTGACCCGTTGGTAGATCGGGGCGGGGGCATCGCTCATTGCAGCCGCCAGTTGTAACACGGTCTGTTGTTCAGCCACGACGTTAACCTCGTCAAATAAAAAAATAATAACACCAGTTTACTGTTGATGTCGGCGTATGTATATGTATATACAACTAGTGGCCGTCGCGCCAGAAACTTGCCGGCGGCCGCCAAAAATTTCCGAAGGCGCGCCATCGCCGCGCCTCATTCGCCGTTACACCAACAGTGGAATACTGCCATGCCTGCTTATTTTGCCCCACGCGCTTTGCTCCCTGAGGGCTGGGCGCATAACGTCCGGCTGGACGTCGATGCGCAAGGTTATCTGACTCAAGTTACCGCCGACGCTGAGCCGCAAGGCTGCACCCGGCTGCACGGCGATGCGGTGCCGGGCATGCCGAACCTGCACTCCCACGCTTTCCAGCGCGCGATGGCCGGGCTGGCGGAAGTGGCGGGCAACCCGCAGGACAGCTTCTGGACCTGGCGCGATCTGATGTACCGCCTGGTGCAGCGCCTGACGCCGGAGCAGGTGGAGGTAGTCGCCCGTCAACTGTATATCGAAATGCTCAAGGGCGGATACACCCAGGTGGCCGAATTCCATTATCTGCATCACGACGCTGACGGCAAGCCTTACGCCGATCGCGGTGAGATGACCGGCCGCCTCAGCGAGGCCGCGCATCAGGCCGGCATCGGCATGACGATGCTGCCGGTGCTGTACAGCTACGCCGGTTTCGGCGCGCAGCCGGCGCAGCCGGGGCAGAAACGTTTTATCCAGGATACCGAAAGCTATCTGCACCAGCAGCAGGTGATTGCCCGCCAGCTGGTGGATCGCCCGTTGCAGAATCAGGGGCTGTGCTTCCATTCGCTGCGTGCGGTGGAGCTGGGCCAGATGCAGCAGATTTTGGCCGCGTCGGATCGCACTTTGCCGGTGCATATTCACATCGCCGAGCAGCAAAAAGAGGTGAACGACTGCCTGACGTGGAGCGGGCAGCGCCCGGTGGCCTGGCTGTATGACCATCTGCCGGTCGATCAGCGTTGGTGCCTGGTGCATGCCACCCATCTGGATCGCGACGAACTGGAAGCGCTGGCGCGCAGCCGCGCGGTGGCCGGCCTATGCCTGACCACCGAAGCCAACCTCGGCGACGGCATCTTCCCTGGCGACGCTTACCTGCAGCAGCAGGGGCGCTGGGGCATCGGTTCCGACAGCCACGTTTCGCTCAACGTGGTGGAAGAGCTGCGCTGGTTCGAATACGGCCAGCGGCTGCGCGATCAGCGCCGCAACCGTCTGACGACGCCGGAACAGTCGGCGGTGGGCGATGTGCTGTACCTGCAGGCGCTGCAGGGCGGCGCGCAGGCGTGCGGCGCGCCGATCGGCCGGTTGCAGAGCGGCTATCGCGCCGACTGGCTGGTGCTGGACGGCGACGATCCGTATCTGGCGGCGGCGCCGGACGCCTCGATCCTCAACCGCTGGCTGTTCGCCGGCGGTAAAGAGCAAATTCGCGACGTGTTCGTCGGCGGCCGGCAGGTGATCGAGCAGGGGCGGCACGCGCTACAGCAGCAGAGCAGCGCCGAGTTCCTGCAGGTGCTGAAAACCTTTCAGCAGGAGGCGTAATGAGCCTGACCCGTTTTAGCTTCGCCGCGCTGCCGGTCAGCCCGTGGCGCAACGGCGGTGGGGAAACCCGTGAAATCGTCAGTTGGCCGCCGGGCGCGCAGGATTTTGACTGGCGCGCCAGCATCGCCACCATCGCGCAGGACGGGCCGTTTTCCGCCTTTGCGGGCATCGATCGTTCGATCACGCTGCTGGAAGGCGACGGCGTGCGGCTGTTCAGCGCCGGGCATATCGACCATCAATTGGCGCGCGTCGGGGAGCCGTTCGCGTTCTCCGGCGACGTGGCGCTGGAAGCGACGCTGCTGGGCGGCGCCAGCCAGGATTTCAACATCATGACGCGCCGCGGCCGGCAGGCGGCCGAGGTGCGGCGCAGCACGGCGCCCGTCCCCCTGCAGTCCAACCAGGCGGGCGTGCTGTATGTGCTGAGCGGGGTCTGGTCGCTGCCGGGGGGCGGCGAACTGCGGGCGCGCGAGGGCGTCTGGTGGGCGGCGCAGGCGGCGGGCGGTGAAGTGGCGCCGCTGACGGCCGACGGCGCTCTCCTGTGGGCGAACATCATAGCCTGCTAACGCAGAGTAGAGTCCTGCGCCCGGTTATGGGATTATTCACTTTTCCCCATTAATCATAAAGAAGGGCGCATGGCTTCGCTGAAAGACGTCGCAAAACTTGCCGGAGTCTCGTTGATGACGGTGTCCCGCGCCATCAATGAACCCGGCAAGCTGCGGCCGGAAACCTACCGCCGCGTCAAACAGGCTATCGACCAGTTGGACTACGTGCCGGATCTGTCGGCGCGGCGTATTCGCGGTGACGGAAATCGCGTGCAGACGCTCGGCGTGCTGGCGCTGGACACCGCCACGACGCCGTTCTCGGTGGAAATGATCCTGTCGATTGAGAAAACCGCGCGTGAACGCGGCTGGAACAGCTTCGTCGTCAACCTGTTTGCCGACGACAACGCCGAACAGACCGTCGATCTGCTGCTGGCGCATCGTCCGGATGGGGTGATCTTCACCACGATGGGGCTGCGCGAGGTGACATTGCCGGCCAAACTGCTGGACAAAAAGCTGGTGCTGGCCAACTGCGTCAGCCCGGCGCATTCGATCGCCAGCTACATTCCTGATGACGAGCAAGGGCAGTATGACGCCACGCGCACGCTGATCGCCAAAGGCTATCGCGCGCCACTGTGCATTCATTTACCGGCGGATACGCTGGCGGCGGGCCTGCGCCGCCGCGGTCTGGAACGCGCCTGGCGCGAAGCGGGGCGCGATGTTGAACAGCTGCGGCAGTATCATCTCGATCTGAGCGGCGGCGATCAAAGCTATCGCGACTGCGTCGCGCTGCTGGAGCGGCATTTCTCTCCCGGGCGGCGCGATTGCGACGTCGTGGTGTGCGGAAACGATCGGATAGCCTTTCTGGTGTATCAGGTATTGCTGGCGCAAGGGTGGCGGATACCGCAACAGGTGGCGGTGCTGGGCTACGACAATATGGTCGGCACCGGCGAGCTGTTCCTGCCGGCATTAACGACGGTGCAACTGCCGCATTACGAGCTGGGCCGCCTTGCGGCGCTGCATGTGATTGAGCAGCGGGAGCAGCGTGAGACGGTGAAAGTGCCTTGCCCGCTGTTGGAGCGTGGTTCGCTGTAAGCGCACCGGGTGCGTCGCTGCGCGCCCGGTGCTCATTCCCATTATCCCCAGATGCTTGCCAACCGCCATCCCGTGATGGGCTCGAACTGTGCCCGGCCGCCTGCGGCGAACAGGCTGAGGTGGCGCTCGCCCGCCGTCGGATAGATGCGGCTGGTCAGGCAGGCCTGGCCCTGATTGACGAAGATCTCCAGCGATGAGCGGTCAATGAAGAGACGTAGTGACAGGGTGTCACCTTCCGGCAGCGGCACGCTGCGGCAGGTGCACAGGGCGGGGTTGTCATGAAAACGTTCCAGCACCAGCCGGTGCGCCTGATTGTCGACGAACAGGCGCGCCGCATTCCCGATGGCCAGCCCGTAACGCTCGGCGTCGTTGTCGGCCGGTCTCAACGTCAGGGTGAGTTCCTGCACGTCGTCCGCCAGCGGCAGATGTTGATTGGTCAGCGTCTGTGCCAAAAAGGTGTGCGATTCTCGGCGCAACGCCGCCAGTTCACGCGCCGGGTTCATGAGGACGCTGCCGTCGGCGGCCAGCGTCAGCTCGCGCGGCAGGGTGAGGGCGCCGGCCCAGCGGTGCGCTTTGCTGGGCATCGGGGATTCCCACATATCCATCCAGGCAAACAGCAGCCGACGGCCGTCGGCGGCGGTGAAGGTTTGCGGCGCATAGAAATCGTGCCCGGCATCCAGCTCGCAGAAGGGCTGCGTCACCCTGAAGTCGCCGTCCGGCCGCCAGTGGCCGAGCAGATAGCCGCTCTGGAAGCGATTGCGGTAGCGGTAGCCCTGTGCCGCCAGCCCCTGCGGCGAAAATAGCAACAGGTGTTGTTCCCCCAGCGGGAAGAAATCCGGGCATTCCCACATATACCCTTGATGCGCCGCCAGCGCGCCGGCCAGCACCCGATCGAAGCGCCAGGCGCGCAGGTCTGCAGAACGGTACAGGCGCACCTGGCCGAGACCGTTTTCTTTGGCGCCGACCACCAGCCACCATTCGCCGTTCTCGCGCCAGACTTTCGGATCGCGGAAATGCTGAATGCCGTCCGGCGGGGCCAGCACCGGCCCATGTTTAACGAAGCGTATGCCATCTTCGCTGGTGGCCAGACATTGCACTTCCCGCACCTGGCTGTCGTCGCCGGGCTCGCCCAGCCACACGTGGCCGGTGTAAATCAGCGTCAGCACGCCGTTGTCATCCACGGCGCAGCCGGAAAAACAACCGTCTTTGTCATAGGGCGCATCGGGCGCCAGGGCGATGGGCTGGTGCTGCCAGCGGATCAGATCGCGGCTGGTCGCGTGCCCCCAGTGCATGGGCCCCCAGTGTTCGCTGTAGGGGTGATGCTGGAAGAAGGCATGATAGACGCCGTCAATACAGATCAGGCCGTTGGGATCGTTGATCCAGCCGGCGGGCGGCGCGAGATGGAACTGCGGGTAGTATTCGTCTTGGCGCTCTGCGCGCAGGGCCTCGACCGCATGGTCGGCTTGAGCTAAGGCAGTGTTCATTGGATAGACTCGCTTGATTTAATGGCGGATTGAAAGGGGGTTGCGCCGGCGGAACGTTCGCCGCGCAGCAGGAAACAGGAAACAAGCGTCGTGGCGGCGACCGCACAGCCCATCAGCAGATAGGTGTCGGCAAAGCCGATGCGGTCATAACCGTAGCCCGCCAGCGGCGACAGGAAGCTGGCCATCACTTGGGTGATAAACTGAAAGCCCACCAGGTACAGCGTGGAGGAGAGGCGGCTGTCGAAGCGGCTGGCGATGTATTTGAAGATAGCGATCAGCAGGATCGGCAACTCTACGGCGTGCAGCAGTTTCATGGCGGAGATCATCAAGGCGCCGCTGACCAAGCCGGAGCCGAACATGCGCAGCGCCATCACGCTGCCCGCCAGCAACAGCCCCTGCTTGGCGCCGATGCGGTTCACCAGCAGCGGAGCCAGAAACATACCGCCGGCTTCGAGGAAGACCTGCAGCGAGTTGAGAAAACCGTACATCTCGTTGCCCTGTTCGCGTGACGCGAACTGTGAGGCGAAGTAGACCGAAAATTGCTGATCGAAAACGTTGTATACGCTGATGCCGAGCACAAACACCACCAGCGCCCAGAAGCCCGGCATACGCAGCAGCGCCAGCGCATCCTGCAGCCGCAGATTTTCCGGTTTGCCGAACGCCAGGCCGGCCATGGCGTTCGGCTTCAGCTCGCGCACCTGGCTGAGCAGCAACAGGAATACCACGGCGGCGGCAGAGGCCAGCCAGAAATTGATGTTCGGATCGATATTGAAGATAAAACCGGCCAAAAAGGTGGCGCTGGCCCAGCCGAGCGATCCCCACATGCGGGCGCGGCCGAATTCGAAACCGCTGATGCGGCTGACTCGCTCGGTATAAGATTCCAGCGCGCCGATGCCGGCGAAGAAGGTGGCGCCGATAAATACCCCGCCGACCAGCGCGCCGAGCGGCAGGCTGCTCGCCAGCAGCGGGGCGTAAACGTAGATAAAGAACGGGCCGGTCAGCAGCAGCATCACGCCGAGAAACTGCAGCAGGTGCTTGCGCAGCCCAAGTTTGTCCTGAATAAACCCGTACAGCGGCTGGGCGCACAGCGCCACCAACGAGATAGCGGAGAAGATCAGGCCGGTCTCGGCGCCTTTCAGGCCGATCTTCTGATTCAGCCATAGCGAGATCAGCGAAAAGCTGGCAGACCAGGTGAAGAAAAAGAAGAACAGCAGGCCGCTGAGCAGCACGTAATATTTTTTAGTTTCGCGGTTCATGGGTAGGGCCCCGGTGAGTGAAGTTAACTCCATTGTTAACGTTAACTCGTAAAGGGATGAAGCCAGCAGATGTCACGCATGCGATGTTAATCACAAAAGTTAACGTTAACATTAACATTTATGCCTTGTGATCGAGGTCACGGGTTGGCAAGGGGGCGATGCGCCCCCGGAGGATTAACGTTCGTTCAGCGAGCGCAGATGATCGTCGCGGCGCAGCGTCATCAGCGCAAACAGGCTGACCACCGAGGTGGCGACCACGTAGTAGGCGGGAATGTCGATATTGCCGGTCTGTTTGATGAGGCCGGTGATAATCAGCCCGGCCGAGCCGGAAAACACCGCATTGGACAACGAGTAAGCCAGCCCCAAGCCGGTATAGCGCACCCGGGTCGGGAACATCTCCGCCAGCATCGCCGGGCCGGGGCCGGCCAGCAGGCCAACCACGGCGCCGGCGATCATGACCGCCAGCCCTTTGGCCCACAGTGAACTCTGCGCATCCTGCAACAGGTGCAGCAGCGGGAAGGTGAACAGGATCACCGCCGCCACCGCCGTCAGCATCACCGTTTTACGCCCCAGTTTGTCGCTGACAATGCCCGCCGGCAGAATGGTCAGGGCGAAGCCGACGTTGGCGAGCACCGTCGCCACCAGCGCCTGCTGGAAGGTGGCGTGCAATGAGGTTTGCAAATAGGAAGGCATCACCACCAGGAAGGTATAGCCGGCGGCCGACCAGCCCATCATGCGGCCGATGCCGATCAAAATGGTTTTCACCACGCCACCCAGCTTCGCTTCCGGCGGCGCGGCGGCGTGTTCCGCATGTTGCTGCGCCTGGGTGAACGTGGGCGTTTCCTCGAGCTTTAGCCGCAGCCACAGCGCCACGGCGCCCAGCGGCAGCGCCAGCAGGAACGGAATGCGCCAGCCCCAGTCATGCAGCTGCTGCACGCTGAGCAGCGCGGCCAACAGCGCCACCAGCCCGGCCCCGGCCAGCAGGCCGAGCGCGACGGTCAGCGATTGCCAGGCGCCGAACAGCCCGCGCTTGCCCTTCGGGGCGAACTCGGTCATCAGCGACACGGCGCCGCCGAATTCACCGCCGGCGAACAGCCCCTGAAACATGCGCAGCAGCGTCAGCAGCAGCGGGGCGGCGACGCCGATCGAGGCATAGGTCGGCATGACGCCGATCAGCGCGGTGGCCAGCGTCATCAACAGCAGAACCGCAATCAGCGTTGGGCGACGGCCGATGCGATCGCCGATGCGGCCGAATATCACCGCGCCGATCGGCCGACAGAAAAACGCCAGCGCGAAGGCGGCGTAGGTGAGGATCAGGCTGGTGATTTCGTTTTCACCCTGCAGCGTGAAAAAATTGGCGGCGATAACGGTGGCCAGGAACCCGTACACCCCGAACTCATACCATTCGATAAAGTTGCCGACCGAGCCGGCCAGCAACGCCTGACGCGAGCGGCGCGCGTCGAGAGTCTGTTGATTCATCCCCGTTCCCATACTTTTGAATTATTGTTTGTCAGTTCTAAATTTATACGACAAAACAATCAATTGATTTCAGCGGGAACTGTGAGGCGCTCAGCGCATGCTGTCGATACGCCACCATTCGGGGCAAACATCGGCGAACGCAGGGGATGGCGGAAGAGTGAAAACAAAAAAGGGCCGACGAATCGGCCCTTGAGCGGGGGAATGCCGTTACCGTTTTGGCCCGGCGCTCACCAATTTTTCACCCGCCGGGGTGACGGTATATTTGGCGAAGTTATCGATAAAGCGCTGCGCCAAATCCTGCGCTTTCTCCTGCCACAGCGACTCGTCGGCGTAGGTTTTGCGCGGATCGAGGATCGACGGATCGACGCCCGGCAGCGCGGTCGGCACCTCCAGCCCGAAGATCGGCAGCGTGAACGTCTCGGCCTGCTCAATGTCGCCATTCAGAATGGCGTCGATAATGCCGCGCGTATCCTTGATCGAAATACGTTTGCCGCTGCCGTTCCAGCCGGTGTTGACCAGGTAAGCCTGGGCGCCGGCGGCCTCCATGCGTTTCACCAGCACTTCGGCATACTGCGTCGGGTGCAGCGTCAGGAACGCAGCGCCGAAGCAGGCGGAGAAGGTCGGCGTCGGCGCGGTGATGCCGCGCTCGGTGCCGGCCAGCTTGGCGGTGAAGCCGGACAGGAAATGGTACTGGGTCTGCTCCGGCGTCAGGCGCGATACCGGCGGCAGTACGCCGAAGGCGTCGGCGGTCAGGAAGATGATCTTGCGCGCATGGCCGGCTTTGGACACCGGTTTAACGATGTTCTCGATGTGATAAATCGGATAGGAAACGCGGGTGTTCTCGGTCTTGCTGGCGTCGTCGAAGTCGATGCTGCCGTCGGCCAGCACGGTGACGTTTTCCAGCAGCGCATCGCGGCGGATCGCCTGATAGATTTCCGGCTCCGCCTGCGGCGACAGCTTGATGGTCTTGGCGTAGCAGCCGCCTTCGAAGTTGAACACGCCATCGTCGTCCCAGCCGTGCTCGTCATCGCCGATCAGCTGGCGCTTCGGATCGGTGGAGAGGGTGGTTTTGCCGGTGCCGGACAGGCCGAAGAACACCGCCACGTCGCCTTGCTCGCCGACGTTGGCCGAGCAGTGCATCGAGGCGATGCCCTTCAGCGGCAGCAGATAGTTCATGATCGAGAACAGGCCTTTCTTCATCTCGCCGCCGTACCAGGTGCCGCCGATCAGCTGCATGCGTTCCGTCAGGTTGAAGGCGACGAAGTTCTCCGAATGCAGCCCTTGCTGCTGCCAGTCCGGGTTGGTGCATTTGGCGCCGTTCAGCACCACGAAGTCCGGCTCGAAGTCCGCCAGTTCGGCGTCGCTCGGGCGAATAAACATGTTTTTCACGAAGTGCGCCTGCCAGGCCACCTCGGTGATGAAGCGCACTTTCAGGCGCGTGTCGGCGTTGGCGCCGCAGAACGCGTCGACCACGAACAAACGCTTGCCGGAGAGCTGGTTGCCCACCAGCGTTTTCAGATGCTGCCAGACCTCCGGAGAGAGCGGCTGGTTGTCGTTCTTGCCGGTGCCGTTGTCGGACCACCAGACGGTATCGCGCGTGGTGTCGTCGCGCACGATGTATTTGTCCTTCGGCGAACGGCCGGTGAACTCACCGGTCGCGACGTTGACCGCGCCGAGTTGGGTGAGGGTGCCGCGTTCCAGCGGCGGCAGGTCGGCGCGGGTCTCTTCGGCGAACAGCAATTCATAGCTGGGGTTATAGACGATGTCGGCGGCCTGATGGATGCCGTAGCGAGCGAGGGTTTGTGGGGTAACAGCGCGTGAAGACATATTCTACTTCCTTATGAGTCATATTATGCCTCTTTCCCGTGCGGTGCCGCGCGCAGGATTAAGGTTCGGATCAAGCTGACCGGATTCAGCTAATGCGTTTCCGGTTCTTTATTAATAAAACAGGGGGCTTTTTCGCCCTCCTATAGCATAGCAGCGAATTTAAGCCTGCTTACTTTAATTACAAAATGCTGACGATAATTAATTAAAACCAACCTTGGCGGAGGGTCACAATATTGAATTTCGCCGGCGTAATTTAGTTTTGCATTTTTATTTTTTATCATATCGTCAGGGCTGTCCACTGTTTTATTTCTTATTAGAAAAAGCGAAATCCACAATAGGATTTTTCGTAATCATTTGTTTTTGCTTGGCTATGGCAGGACTGTTGCGCCAGGTGAATCTAACCGTACTGTACGCTTGTCAGCAGGGTGAATAATGAAACAGATAAATGCAGAACTGGCCTGTGATAAAAATGCGGCATCGTCCGAATCCTCAGGATTAATTAATCAACTTCGTCAAATAGATATCGGTGCGGTGCCGATCGCGTTGTTTATCACGATTTGCGCGGTCGTGGCGATTTCCGCCTACGCCAACTTCCTGCCGAAGAATATGATCGGCGGCCTGGCGGTGATAATGACGCTGGGCTTTGCGCTGGCGCAGTTGGGAAAAAGCATTCCCGTGCTGCGCGATATCGGCGGGCCGGCCATTCTGTGTTTGATGGTGCCGTCGGTGTTGGTCTATTTCAATGTCTTCCAGCCTAACGTCATGGGCACCGTTCATCTACTGATGAAAGACGCCAACCTGCTCTATTTCGTCATCGCCAGTCTGGTGGTCGGCAGCATTCTCGGCATGAACCGGGTGATCCTGATTCAGGGGATGATTCGCATGTTTGTGCCCTTGGTGGTCGGTACGGTGACGGCGGTGATCACCGGGCTGCTGGTGGGCAAGCTGTTCGGCTTTACCTTTTATCACACCTTTTTCTTCATCATCGTGCCGATCATCGGCGGCGGCATCGGCGAGGGGATTTTACCGCTGTCGCTGGCCTATTCGGCGATCCTGGGCTCGACGCCGGACGTCTACGTCGCGCAGCTGGCGCCGGCGGCGGTGCTGGGCAACATCTTCGCCATCGTGACCGCCGGGGTGCTGGCGCGCATCGGCATGCAGCGCAAGGCGCTGAGCGGCGACGGCATGCTGATCCGCTCGGCGCAGGAGAACGCGATGTTCGCCATCAAGGAGCAAAGCGGCAACGTCGATTTCCAACTGATGGGCGGCGGGTTGCTGGTGATCTGCGCTTTCTTTATCGTCGGCGGCCTGTTTGAACACATCGTGCATATTCCCGGCCCGGTGCTGATGATCCTGTTCGCGGTGCTGTGCAAATACTGCCGGATGATCCCGGCCTCGATGGAGATCGGCGCGCACAGTTTCTACAAGTTCGTCTCCACCGCGCTGGTGTGGCCGCTGATGATCGGTCTGGGCATGCTGTACGTGCCGCTGGAAAGCGTGGTGGCGGTGTTCTCGGTCGGTTATGTGGTGGTCTGCGGTTCGGTGGTGCTGTCGATGGGGCTGGTCAGTTTCCTGATTGCGCCTTACCTGAAGATGTTCCCGGTGGAAGCGGCGATCGTCACCTGTTGTCACAGCGGCCTGGGCGGCACCGGTGACGTGGCGATCCTGTCGGCATCGAACCGCATGGGGCTAATGCCGTTCGCCCAAATCGCCACGCGCATCGGCGGCGCTTCCACGGTCATTGGCGCGACGCTGCTGCTCGGTTGGTTAGTCTGAGTCCAGAATTTCTTATGGATAGCCGGGGTTGGATTGCCCCGGTTTTTTATTTCGAGGACAGCCGCACCCACAGCGTGATGAGCTATTTCAGCGAAAGCAACATCGGGCAGGACTTTAAAGGCGCGTACTCATCCGGGCCATTGCTCAACGACATCACGGCGATCCCGCATTTCTACGGCGCCAACATGCACACCCGCATCGGCGATACGATCTACGGTTTCAATTCCAATACCGATCGCGACTTCCTCACCGCCACCGGCGGATTGGATCCGCGACTTCGTGCGCGGTGAAGACAAGATCGATCTGACGCTGTTCAACACCGGCAGCGATTTCCTGGTGAAAGTGGTGGGGCAGCCGCTGGATGCGGATGATTTCGTGCTGGCGTAATGCAGGCAACAAAAATAGGGCGTTTTGGGCAAAAACCCGACAATTCCTATTAATTCCGTCATATTAGCGTGACATAGTAGCGCGCAGAAGGCCGGGCTTGCATACCTCGGGCTTCTGTCGGATCGCCAACCTTTTCGGTTGGCGATTCATTTTCCGCCTTTCAGCATGTTGATGGCGGCGCCGAGCAGGATGCGCCGTTCGATATCGTTGCTGTCCGCCAGCTGCCGCGCCAGATGTTTTTCCAGCGTTTCCACCGACAGCGCTTCACCGCGATGGCGCAGTTGCATCACGCCGTCGCCGATCAGGCGTGCGACCTCATCCCATACGGGTTTAATCTCCTGTTCCGAGAACGTCATGGCCTACCTCGGTTGGTTGATTTTTGCCCAATGTAGCAGCTGAACTGCGGCTTCGCTACCGGCTGCCTAAAACAGGAAGCATAAAAAACAAGCCATCAGTATTTCTTCTGGTTTTTACGCTCAATACTTGCGGTGTCGAAAAGCAGGAGAAAACATCATGAACTGGGTCGAAACCTTTACGGAGTACTACCGCCTGAGCCGCACGGGTGAAACGCAGCATTGGCTGTGTCGCCGCTGGTTGCCGCAGGGAGAGGCGCGCTTGGCCTATTTGCGGGAGTTGCTGGAGCCGACCGCGCCGCGGCGGCGGTGAGCAGGGCGCCGGCGTTTGGCCGGCGTCGTTTCGCGGGATTAACCAAAGGCTATCGCCGCCCAACGCAACAGCAGCAACGCCAGGCAGATCAGCAGCAGCACCACCACCATTTTACTGAGCTTGGCGCCCATGCGTTTTGTTGCCACGTTGTTTCCCCTTTAGCTGAAATACCATCCACCGGCGAGGATGATGAGGAAAAGCGTCACTAACGCGACGCCGTTGAGTAAATCGCTGAAGGTATCGTCAGCATCGATGTCATTTTGCCGCATGTTGCCGCCTGGCGGTCGCCATTGGGTGAATAATGTTCACAGTATGCGCCCGACAGCGCGACAGGCACAGCGAAGAACGGTAAAAACGCGTAAAGGCGGCGGTGGCGGAACGCGCAGTCGCGCTTGCGACGGATGCAGACGGCCGGCAATACGTTGTACTATCCTGTCTGCATTGATGCATTTTTCCTAAAGGTATAATCATGGCGACGGCAATTCCACAGAAATACGAGCACCTTGAGCGCTGGGCGTTCGGCGATACCGAGCAGCAGGCCGATGAAGTGGTGCAATTGATCCTCAATGGCACCAAAACGGCCACCTGTTCCAACCTCGACGGCGAGGGGATCCCGCAGGCCGGCGATCGGTTCCTGGTGGTGGACGGCAAGGGTGAGCCGGTCTGCGCGGTCGAGCTGACCGCGGTGGAAATGAAAACTTACGATCAGGTCGATGAAGCGCACGCCTTTGCCGAAGGCGAGGGCGATCGCTCGCTGGCGCACTGGCGCAAAGAGCTGCAGCGCTTCTTCGAAGAGTACGATCTGTTCTCGCCGGACATGACGCTGGTGCTGATGAATTTCAAAGTCGTCGACAAATTCTAATCTTATGCGCGCCGTTCCCTACGAGTGCCAGTGGGCCAGCCCGGAGCTGGCCGCCGATCTGATCGCCGGCCGCGCGACGCTGGCGCAAGACGAAAATTGGGCGCGCAGCGGCGCCCGCGATCGGGCGGAGTACGTCGAGTGGGCCAATCACGTGTGCGGCATGGCCTGTCTGAAAATGGTGCTGGGCCACCGCGACGGCGAAGCGCCGCCGCTGCTGGAGCTGGCGCGGCGCAGCCTGCCTTACGGCGCCTATGTGCGCGAAGGGGAGCGGATAAAGGGGCTGATTTACGCGCCGTTCGTTGAGTTCGTACGCGAGCAGTTCGCGCTGCAAGCGGAGGTGAAGGTGGGGCTGGAGGCCGCTGACGTGCCGGCGCTGCTTCAAGAATGCCGTTACTTTATCGCCTCGGTGCATCCCTCCATTCGCCGGCCGGAGAGCATACCGCCGCAGCGGGGCGGGCATCTGGTGCTGATCACCGCCGCCGATGCGCAAAGCGTGACCTTCCACAATCCTTCGGGCGACAGCCCGGCGACGCGCGAGCGGGTGCACCTGCCGCTCAGCCGCTTCACCCCTTTCTTTGCCGGCCGCGGCATCGCCATCGCGTAAAAAAACGCGCTGTTTCCGATGAAAACAGCGCGTCGTCAGCAGTTCTGATGCATTTTCATGCCAGCCGCATCACCCAGGCGTCCGCCTGCCGATCGTAGTGCTGCTTGTACAGCAGTGACTGTTTGCCGTCGAGGATCGCCGGAATGCTGGTGTGTTCATCCCAACCGTCCAGCTGCATGCACAGATCCGGATCGGACTTGCAGGGAATGCTCAGGGTGCCGGCGCGGTCGGCGCCGGCGTGAAGATGCGCGTCATCGACCTCGAAGCTGCCAATTTTTACGACGGTTTTGCTCATGGGAACTCCTTGCTCAATGGTGTGGTAGGAGGTTAGACCAGTGCGGCCATCGGTAACAGCATAGCCAAATGAGCAAAAAATGCCACATAAAAATTACATTTTGGAAACAATTTCCACGGCGGCAAAGCACCGCGCCTAGTACTCCACCACAAAACTGAGATTGTCTTGATAGCTACCGACCGTCACTTCCGTCTGCGCCGCATTGACCGCCGCCTTATACGGGATGCTTTGCGCCAGCCCGGTGCCGGCGCCGCTCTGTTTGTTGGTGCTATCCCAAACGGTCGTCGTATTGGGCAAGTAAATCTGATACTGCATGAAATTGCTGGTGCCGCTTTTCATACGCCGCCAACCGGAGACCGGGTTATTGCCGTTGGTGAAATAGGTGTTGTATCCCTCGGTTTTGGTGCAGGTCAGGGTGATGCTCTGATTGACAGGATTGAACTGCCCGACCAACGCCATGCTGCCGAAGTTGACGTTGGGCGCGGTGCCGATCAGGCAGTCTTTGGTGATGGCGACGCTGACGCTGACCGTGCTGGCCTTGTTGACGCCGTCCCACCAGATGCACAGGCCGAGCACGCCGAGGCCGCAGATATGGTAGTTCCAGATCAGGTTGATGGTGTCGGTATAGGTGCCCGAACGCACGTTGGCGCCGGCGGTGGTTTTGATATACAGCGGAAAGTTGACGTTGGAGGAGATCAGGATCAACGACAGCAGGTTCAGCGAGCTGTAGTCAATGGTCTGCCCGATGCTGTAGGGATATTGATAGTTGGCGTCGGGATAGATCAGGTAGGCGATTTTATCGCCGGAACCGTCGGTGTTGGCGACCGCCATGCCGTTGGTGGTCGACGCAACCTTGACCGTGACGGTGTTCTGCGACAGCAGCGATAGCCCGAGGCCGGTGCAGTTGAGGCCGGCGGTGCCCTGGGCGTTGATCTGCCCGTTGTAGACCACGAAAGAGCTGCTTCCCGGTAAGGTGACGGTGCCGTTGGTGGTGGCGCAGTCGGCGAATGCGCGCTGACAGAACAGCAGCGAGAGGGTTAACAATAAGAAGGCTTTCAATCCCCGAAACATAGTGACTCTCCGTCGTTGAATTAGCGGCAGACAACCGGGCCGACGCGCTGGATGCCCTGAGGCTTCGCCAGGCTGAATTCCGCCTGACACGGCGGGCCGCCGTCGGCCGGGATCACGCTCAGCCGATTGTGCTGTTGCACCGGGTCGATATAGGTCATGCCATCCCAACCGACATAGCTTTGCTGATTGCCGCCAACCACCGCCACCTGGCTGCCATTGGCCAACGGTTTGCCTTGCTCGTCAACCAGTTCGACGTCGGCGGCGGAGATGGGTTGGATGGGGAACTCAACCAGAAAACCGCTGTGATCGCGAATGGCGACGGTTTTCTCCACCGTCGGCAGCGCGACGTCGGCGGGCAGGTTGAGCGGATCAATCTGGAATTTCGCATGGTAGTAAGAGGTGACGGTCGGCACCAGTAAATAGCCCTGGGCGTCGGTCTTGCCGATCGGTTGGTTCTCATAGCTCACCGGAATGTCGGCGTATCCTTGCGTGGACACCAGCGCAAAGGCATCGTTGATGGTGTTGGTGGCGTACACGCCGCCGTTCATCGCCACCAGCGAACCGCTGATTTCTCCCCAGTGGTTGGTTTCATCGCGGGTGCCGTATACGCCCGCTCGGGCTTCGAGTCTGCGGGTGCGCCAGGTCAGATCGGCCTGGCGGTAATCGCCGCCGCTCGGGTTATTAGCGTAGGCCAGATTCCAGCCGAAACCGCCATCGGTCGGCGCGGCGCGGCTGTAGCTGACGCGTTCGCTCCAGCGGTTGTTGTTGTCGCGCGCGGCGCTGAAGCTGGCGGTCCCCCAACTGTCGAACGGAATGGAGAGCTGCAGTTGGGCACTGTAACCGCTGCTGCCGATTTCCCGGTTCAGCGAGGCGTACAGGCTGCTGTTGCGCCAAAGCGATACGCTGTAGGACAGGTTCACCAGGCGGGTTCGCTGAGCGATGGCGTCGCGGACGTCAAAATAACCGGCGCCGAGGCTGCCGAGCCGGCCCAGGCTGACGCTGCCGGTCAACTGATCGGTGCGACGGCTCAGGCGGTAGTCGCTTTTATACACGGAAATGTCGCCAAAATCGGCGCTGCGCAGGATGCGTTGGGCGTTGAGGCTGAAACGTTGGTTGCTGTAGGTGTAACCAAAGCTGCTCTGATCGCCGTGGTTGCCGGTGTAGCGATAGACGGGCTGGGGATCCGGCTGTTGCAACGGCCTGCCGGTCAGCGGATCGTAATAGGTGGGGGATTGTATCGCCCGGCCGCCGTTAAACGCTTCATCACCGGCCTGGCTGACGCTGTAGGACGCGTTGAGAACCCCCCATTGCCCGACGCGAAGGTCGGCGCCGGCGCCGCCAACCGCCAACTCGGCTGCGCCTTCGGCGCGTCCTTCCAGGGTTAACCAGTCAGTGACGCCGTAACGTAAGCTGGCGCTGCCGACCCATTGCCCGTAATCGGCAGAACTCAACCCGTAGTTGCGCCGCAGCAAACCGGTGGAAATGCTGAAATCGCTCATGCCGGTCTGCAGCAGGTTGCTGGCCACGTAGAACGGCACCGTGGTGCTGACCTGGCGGCCGAGGGCGTCGGTGGTGACGACGGTGGCCTGACCCGCGCCGTTAATGTAGGGCACGCTGTTGAGGGTGAACGGCCCGGGATTGATGTTGGTGGTGCTGTTTTTATAGCTGTTGATGTATAAATCGACGCTGCTGGGCAATGCCGCCTGGCCGGAAAATTGCGGCAGCGGGTAGGTGATAAGATCCGGGCGCACCGCGAAATTGCGCGCCAATTGCAAGCCGCCGATGCGCACGGCGCTGCTCCAGGGGAGCGAGCCGGTGGTAAGGTCACCGGCGATCACACTCAGCATCTGCTGGTCGTCGTTGAAACGCCAGTAGCTGTCGTATCGAATATAGCGCCCGCCATCGTCGTTCGGCCCGCCGTTAAACCCGCTGCGGTAGATGCCGGTGTTGGCGATGACGCCGAACCCGTCGAACAGCCGCTGTTCGCTCCACGCCGACAGGTAGCCCGGCCGGCCATTGCCGTTGCTTTGGCTGGCATAGATGTCGTAGTTGAACAGCAAACCCAGGCTGCTTTGCGCCGGCAAGCGCTGCAACGGTGAATGGGCGCCGATGGTTTGCTGCGGCAACCAGTCGTTGGGCACGTTGATCAGCAACTGCTGGCTCTCGCCGCTGTAGCTGACATCCACCTTCTCCAGCCGATCGACGGCGATCTCTTTCGCCTGCTTATCCGCTACCGGCAGCCCGGCGTCGAGCAGTTGCTGGGGCGTCATGTAGTAATGGCCGCCGCGGTAGTTGACCGGCACGACGTTGCCGGTTTGGCGCCCGTTGACGACCGGCTCCAGATACAGCGTGGTGTCCGGCATGCTGACGGCGCTGGGCGGCGGCGGCAGATCGTCGCCGAGCGCAAACGGCAGCCAGCCGCCGGCCGCCATGCTCAGCATGGCAAACGCCAGCGGCTTAAGGCTGAAACGCCGCGTCGATAGCCTCCCTGTCGGCTGCACCTGGGCCTCAATAAGACGGAATGGCTACGGGCTGTTTGTTGTCATTGACCGTGGCCATCAGCTTGCCGCTGCTGAAACCGCCGGCGGGCGGCAAGGCGAAGCGCATTTGCGAACCGGGCAGCACGTATCCCATCAGGCCGGGATTCAGGCTGCGCCCTTGCAGCGTCACTTTCGACATGCGGGCATGCACTGCGCCTTGATTTCGTACCTCCAGCCAGCGTTCGCTGCTTTGCTGCTGTAGACGATAGCTGAGCTGAGGTTGGCTGGCGGTCGCGTAATCGCGCGGTTTTTCGCTGTCCTGTTTGGTCCAAATGCCCTTGCCGCTGACGAACAGCGGCACCGAGTAGCGCATCTGGAATTTCAGCCCCATCTCCGCACCGCCGGGGGCGGCGCCCGACGATTGTTCTTTCACCGGCACCTCATCGACCAAAATGCGGTAGGCACGTTCCTGTCCCGCCGCCGGGGCCGACTGTTTGATCAGGCGTATCAGCTGGCGTTTGCCTGGCGCGATCGACGCCACCGGCGGGCTGGCGATCACGTCGCTTTGGTTGCTGTAATCGTCTTTGCCGGCGGTTTGCCGCCAACCCAACACGCGAATTTGCATATAGACCGGTTTGCTGTCGCGATTTTCCAGCCACAGCGCGGTGGCCTGTTGTTGATCTTCAATCACCGGATCGATTGGCCAAATGAGAATGGAGGCCGCGGCCAGGGCGTGCTGCTGGCTTGCCAGGAGCAGGGCTGCCGTTAACGGCAGGCGGAAGGGTATGCGCATAACTCATCCTTATTGCAAAAAAACTTAATAAGTGACCGTCAACAAGACCGTATCGCTGTAAACGCCACTGGTGGGCAGGGTACTGGTCGAAAACAGACGGGCGTAAACCTTGATTTCTTGCGTGCTGCCGGTGGCGGCGACGGTCTGCACCGCGCCGCCGTTGGCGCCATCCCCCCAAAGGGTGGCGTAGTTGCTGTCTTGATAAAGTTGATACAGCAGCGTTTCCGACGTGGCGGCGTTTTGTAATTTTCTGCCGCCAGCGATGGATCCGGTCACATGATTGCCGACGCCGAGGGCCAGCGTAACGCTCAGCCCCGGGTTGCAGCGAAACAGCACCGAACCGGCGCCGCTGCTGGAGACGACGCTGACCGCGTTGCTCAGTGAGGACAGCTGGCCGAAGTTCAGGGTGCCGAAGGTGGTCACGTCACTGACGCCGCTGCCCAATACGCAGCCTTTTACCACGGTTGCATTTACGGTGAACGGCTGGCTTTTGGTCAAGTCGTTGACGCCGGTATCGCTTTGGGCCGGGGAAAGCGGCAGGCAGAACAGCAAACCGCAAATGGAAGCGCGCATCGTCATTACCAATTGATCGTGACCTGTACCGTATCGGTGTAGCTGCCTGTCGGGGGCGTGGACTGCGCCGGAATCATGCCATAGACCGGCAGCCAGTTGTCCGAACCGTTGGCGGTTTGTGACACGCCCGTCAGATTGTCCCAAATGGTGCTGTGGGCGGCGTTGGTGTACAGGTTGTAATTCACCCGTTGGCCGGCCGCGCTTTGCAGGTAGCGGGCCGCGGTATTGCCGCTTTGCCCGCCGCCAAGCAGAACGCTGTAGCTGGTGCCGTTGGTGCATTTCACCCGAATGGCGCCGGCGTTTTGCTGCCCGGCGACGCTGGTGGCGGTGCTGAGAAAATACAGCGTGCCGAAATTCAGCGTGCCGAAGCTGACGTTGCCGCCTGAGCTGCTGCCGGCTTCACAGGCGCTGAGCAAGGTCGCGCTGACGCCGAGGGTCGCCGTTTTACTGTCGGCCAGCGCCAACAGGCTGCACGCCCATAATCCGCCGCAGCAAAGCGCGAGCCGCACCGTTACCAGGTGACCGTCATCGTGACGGTGTCGTTATAGGTGTCCGCCGCTGGGGTAGAACCGGCCGCCGGCACACGGCCATACACAATCAGCGGAACGGCGGCGCCGGTGCCGGTGCCGGTTAGCGCGTTGGCGCCGCTGCCCCAGGCGGTGGTGCGCGCGGCATCCTGGTAAAGGTTATAGCTGATGAATGCGCCTGCGGTGCTGGCCATGCGGCGTTGGGTGCCTGACGTGACGTGGAGCCCGTTGTCCAGCGCCACCGTGTAGTCTGTGCCGGTGGTGCAGGTCAATGACAGCGTACCGGCCCCCCCTGCGCCGGTGGCGCTGGCGTCGATGATGTTGGCCAGTGAAGAGTAAGTGCCGAAGCTGATGGAGCCGAAGTCGTTGACGGAACCGCTGCTGTTGCCGCCCCCCACGACGCAACCGGCGCCGATGGTCAGCGTCACGCCTAGCGTGCCTTGAATGGTGCCTGCTGCGTTAGCCGCGCCGTTGGCGCACAGCAGGGTTGCTACCGAGGTCAATGCCATCAGAGTTTTTTTCATCTTAATTCCTTGCCGTATGAGAGAAAGCCCGCAAAGACGCCACCCAGAGGTGGGTTGAACGTATTCATTTAGCTGCACTTTAATTAATAGAATAAGAATCGGGAATTGTCTTGATGAAAGCGAGAAACTTTTTATTCCCATCCCCCGGCTGACGGGGCTTACAGGTGAGGTATACCGATAAATTGAAATGATTAGAATAATAACGAACGGTGATGGGAATATTATTAGCGTTATTTTATCGCCGGGGCGTTTAATTCCCCGGCGCGGTATTGTTTACAGGTGGAAATCCAGCGCGCCGTCGCGCACCAGCTCGCGCGGCAGGTTGTTCTTGATACGGCTACCGATGCGCTTGGCGATGCCCAGCGGCTGCCCTTGGTAGGTGACGATGCATTCATCGCCCGCCGGCGGCAGTTCCGGGTAGAGATCGCGGCCGTGATACCACTCCTGCGCCAGCGCGGCGTCCAGCTCGAAATGCGCTTTGCCGCCGGTGCCGGCCAGCGCGATCGCCGCCTCGTGCTGCCAGCGGAAACCTTTAGGGAAACGCTCCGCCAGTTTGAGGCCGATGCGCGAGAAGCGAACCTTGCCGAACAGCGGTTCCAGCTCGGCCGGGAACAGCCAGATCTCTTTGTCGCGCTCCCATAGCCGGCCGTCATCGCCCCAGGTTAAGCCGGATGCGGCGGCGGCTTGGGCGACCTGCGCCGCTTCTTTGCCGGACAGCGGGCTGAACGGGAATTTACCGACTTTGTAGGTCGGCTTCGGCAACGGCGCCACGGCGCGCCGTTTGCGCAGGCGGGCGACGAAAAAGCCTTCGCTGTCGTAAATCTGCGGGAAGACGTGCAGGAAACCTTCGGCGGTCAGCGCCTTGTCGGCGCCGGGGAACAGCCCGCCCAGCGATTCGACGCTGACCGCGTCGCCGTAGGTGTCCAGCAGCCAGCGCACCACCTGCTGGTTTTCCTGCGCATTGAGCGTGCAGGTGGAGTAAACCATCACGCCGCCCGGCGCCAGAGCATGAAACGCGCTGTCGATCAGTTCGCGCTGGGTGGCGGCGATCTCGGCCACGCTCTGTGGCGACCAGTTGCTCATGGCGTCCGGATCCTTGCGCACCACGCCTTCGCCGGAGCAGGGGGCGTCGAGCAGAATGGCGTCGAAGCTCTCCGGCAGCGCGGCGCCGAACACCCGGCCGTCGAAGTGGGTCAGCGCGGTGTTCTTCACGCCGCAGCGGCTAATATTGGCGTGCAGCACTTTCACCCGGCTGGCGGAGTATTCGTTGGCGACGATCCCGCCCTGATTGCCCATCAGCGCGGCGATCTGGGTGGTTTTGGATCCCGGCGCCGCCGCCACGTCCAGCACCCGAGTCGGCGCCGCGCCGCCCGCGAACAGCGCGCTGACCGGCAGCATCGAACTGGCTTCCTGAATGTAGAACAGGCCGCTCAGGTGTTCGGCGGCGCTACCCAGGCGCAGCTCTTCATCGTCGCGCTCGATCCAGAACCCTTCCGCGCACCAGGGAATGGGCTCCAGTTGCCAGTCGTAATCCTGCACCAGCGCCAGGAAGTCGGCGACGCTGATTTTCAGCGTATTGACGCGCAGGCTGCGGCGCAGCGGGCGCTGGCAAGCGGCGATAAAATCGTCCATCGCCAGCTCGGCGGGCATGATGGCGCGGGTGGCGTCAAGGAAAGCGGGGGGCAGAAAAACGGCGGTGGATTTGGCCACGGGCGAACTCTCAGGGTGCAAAAAAGATAAGGGCGAGAGTTTATCACAAAGCGGAAAAAAACAGGGCCCGGCGATGCCAGGCCCTGAGGAAAATGCGAAATTTAATCGCGCGGAATGGCGGTGCCCCAGGTTTTCCAGTCCTTAGGCTCTTCCGGATTCAGCAGGAAGTGTTTGTTCGGCGTGGCTTTCGGCGCCAGCGGAATGGTCGGCGGCGTGGCAAAGGCGATACCGCCGCGGATGAACTGCTGGAAGGTGCCGCTCTTGATCACGCCGCCGGTCAGGCCGAACTGCAGGTTGTAACCCGAAGCCAGCCAGAACACGCTGTTGTTGCGCACCAGATGCTGATATTTCTTGCTGATGCGCAGCGCGACGTGCACCCGATCGGACATGGCGCCAAGGTAGAAGCCGGTGATGGTGCCGACCTCTACACCGCGGAACAGCACCGGCGTGCCGATCTGCAGCGAGCCGGTTTCGGCGGCGTCGAGCACTACGCTCAGGCCGTCGAGATAGCGCGAGTCGGTGATGCTGGCCTGCTGCAGCTCGAAGGTGCGCAGCTCGCGGCCGCGCCCCGGCTCCACGTTGATATAAGGCTGGAGCAGGGTATCGAGATTGCTGACGCCGGCGGCGGAGATCTCCGGCGAAACGATCGAGAAGCGGCTGCCCAGGCGCGCGAAAGTGTGCACATATTCCGGATACAGCACCGCTTTGGCCAACACTTCGTTGCGCTCCGGCGCCAGCTGCAGCGACTCCACCTGGCCGACGTCGATACCGAGGTAGCGCAGCGGCATGCCCGCCGACAGCTTGCTGGCGTCGTAGGTTCGCAGCATGATTTGGCTGCCCACCGCGCGGGCGGCGGTTTCGCTGGCGTACAGCACGCGGTTGGCGCCCTTGTTGAGCGTCACGCCCTGCAGGTTGTCGAAGCTGATGGCGCCTTTCAGCGCGCGGTTAAGCGGCGAAGCCTGCACCGTCAGCCCGCTGCCGTTGAGCTGCACCTTGGCGCCGCCTTCGGCCCAAAAGATGCTTTCGCGGGTCAGCAGCTTGCGGTATTCCGGGCTGATGTAGACGTCCACCTCAAACTCGTTGGCCTTCGGCCGAACGTTGACGATCTCGCCCACCTGGAATTTGCGGTACAGCACCACCGAACCGGCCTGCACATCCGGCAGGCTGGTGGCGCTGAGGGTCAGGGTGGTGGAAGGGGCGTTGCCGACGATGCCTTCCTCGGCTTTTTCGCTGTTGGCGTACAGCGGGTATTGGCCGCCCGGTTCCCCCTTGCTGCCGGGAATAATGCGCACGCCGCCGTCCACCCATTCCTGAGCGCTGGCGCCGAGCACTTCCATACCGTCGATGCCCAGCTTGACGTCGAGCCGGCTGTTGACCACGAATTTGCTGTCTTTGTGCAGCAGGCCGCGATACTGCGCGTCGATGGCGGCGGTGAACACCACGCCGCCGGCGGTCAGGGTGCGGCTCAGGATCTGGCCGACTTTCACGCCGTGCACCACCAGCGGTTGCCCGACGTCGATGCCGTAGCTTTGCGGCGCATTTAGCGTGACGGTCAGCACGCCCGGCTGCTGCAACAGCGTTTCGCTGCTGTCCAGCACGTTGAAGCGCTGCTGCGGCTCACCTTCGCCCGGCACCAGCTCCAGCGTGGTGCCGGTCAGCAGTTGGCTGAGCTTGGCGTCGTTGAGGCTGATGCGCGGGCTGCGCATCACGATGCGGGTGCCGCTGCGCATCAGATCGACCACCGAAGGATCGATGGTCAGTTCACCGACCACTTTGCTGTCCTGTTGCAACGTCAGCTTGGTCAGGGTGCCGACCTGCAGCCCCTGGTACATCAGCGGCGTGCGGTTTTCACTCAGGCTGTTGCCGCTCGGCAGATCCAGCAGGATATTGACGCCGCGCTGGCTGTGGGCCAGATCCGGATACAGGGTATAGCTCTGATCGCCCTTGGCCTGCTGGCCATCGGCCGGCGAATCGAAGGCGATGGCGCCGTTGACCAGCGCCGCCAGGCTCTCCATTTGCACCGTCGCGCCGGACAGGCTGAAATCGCCCTTGAAACCGGAGACATTCCAGAAGCGGCTGTTGCTCTTCACCAGGTTGGCGAAACGGCGGTCGATCAGTACGTCGATGGTCACGCCCTTGTTACCTTCGCTGATGGTGTAGTCATACACCTTGCCGACCGGGATTTTACGGTAGTAGACCAGCGAGCCGCTGTTGAGCGAGCCGAGATCGTCGGCGTGCAGGTGGATCATCAGCTCGCCGGTGTTCAGGCGGTATTTCGGCTGGGTATCGAGCGCGGTGAAGTGAGTTTGCTCCTTGCCGCTGCCGGGCATCATGCCGATATAGTTGCCGCCGACCAGCGCATCGAGCCCGGAGACCCCGGCCAGCGAGGCTTTGGGCGTCACCAGCCAGAACTGAGTGCCTTCGCGCAGCGAGTCTTCCAGATCGCTTTTGATGCTGGCCTCCACCACGATGCTGCGCAAATCTTTGCTCAGGCTGATTTTCTGCACCGTGCCGACCTCTACGCCCTGATAGCGTACCGGCGTGCGGCCGGCGACGATGCCCGCCGCCGATTGGAAATCGATGGTGACGGTGGTGCCGCGCTCCTGGAAATTGTTATAGACCAGCCACCCGGCGATCAGCAGGGCGATGAACGGCAGTAACCAGAACGGTGAAATGCGGCGCTTGTTCTTGACCCGCGCTTCAGTCGGTGTAGTCGGCGTTTCCTGTTGCATGTGCATCCCAAATCAATCGGCTATCCAGCCACTCAACGGCAAGAATAGTCAAAATGACCGCCGAGCCAAAGTAAAACGCGGCCGGTCCCATAGTAAAAGATAACAGCTGGTCGCGGTTTACCAGCGACATCATCAAGGCGATAACGAACAGATCGAGCATCGACCAGCGGCCGATCCAGGCGACCAGACGCAGCAGACGAATGCGCGTCTTCAGGCTGTGCGAGGTTTTGAAGTGAATGCTGAACAACAGCGTGATCAGCACGATCACTTTGGTAAAGGGCACCAGCACGCTGGCGATGAACACAATGGCGGCGATCGGCACGTTGCCGGAGGTGGCCAGCGAGACCACGCCGGAGAATATGGTGTCTTCGAGGCGCACGCCGTTGGCGTAAATGATGGAAATCGGCAGCAGGTTGGCCGGTATCAACAGGATCATCGCCGCGATCAGCGCCGCCCAGGTTTTCTGCAGGCTGTAAGGCTGGCGATGGCACATCGGCACGTGGCAGCGCGGGCAGCGGCCGCGCGCGTCGGGGTAGCCGGTATAGTGGCAGGACAGGCAAATGTGCAGCGCCGCCGGCGGGCCTTTCGGCTGTTCCTGCGGATAGTAACGCTCCCACAGCTGCTCCAGGTTGGCGTGGATCAGCGTCAGGATGCTGAGCAGGGTGAGCGACAGGTAGGCGATCAGCGCGCTGCCCGCCTGGATGTCGGCGTAATCCTGCACCTTGATCGCCGCCACCGCCATGCCGATCAGATAGATGTCCAGCATCACCCACTCTTTGAGCCGCTCCAGCATCAGCAGCACCGGCCGCAGGTTCATGCCGAGCGCGTGGCCGAAGCGCAGGTACAGCAACGACAGCGCCAGCGTCAGCGGGGCGCCGATGGTGCAGAACGCCACCATGCTGGCGGTAAGCGGGTCGCCCTGACGGCTCATCTGCCAGATGCCTTCCAGCAAACTGGCGTCGATGCGCGTGCCGAGCAGGCGGATGCTGATCAGCGGTTCGGTGAAGGCGAACGGCATCAGCAGCAGCATGGCGATCGCCATGGCGGTCAGGCGCGTCATCGACCAGTCGCGGCCGTTCACTACCTTGGCGTTGCAGCGCGGGCAATAGGCGGCCTGGTTGCCGCTGAGCGGCGGCAGCACGAACAGCAGATCGCACTCGCAGCAGCGCTGGTGGCGCGCTTTGGAAAGGGGGGCGGTGATCGCGTGTATTTTCATCTTTGACAAGTCGCTGCCCTTGAGCCCGCCGGAACTGTCAGCGTAGCTGAAAAATAAACCGGCCGCGTCACTGGCGATCGGGCGCCGGACGGTAAAACGAGGTAAACCGGGATTCTGAGCGGCAAACATACCCCGAGCGACAGGGTTTTGTGAAGCAACAGATGATTAACCTTGTGGCTATACGCATTTAATGCTTATTTTATAGGGCCTAAGCTTTGGGCTTCTGGCCATCTTCACTGTTTCAATGGTTATCACATGACAAAAGAACAATTCTACGCGGAATTAAAACGTGACCTGAGCGCGTTGCTCGGCGGGGAAACCAACTTTATCGCGGCGTTGTCCAACGCCAGCGCGTTGCTCAACGAGCGTCTGGATGACGTGAACTGGGTCGGTTTCTATCTGATGGATGGCGGCCAGCTGGTGCTGGGGCCGTTCCAGGGCAAGATCGCCTGCGTGCGTATTCCGGTGGGCAAGGGCGTGTGCGGCACGGCGGTGGCGGAAAATCGCGTGCAGCGCGTCGGCGACGTGCATGCGTTCCCGGGCCATATCGCCTGCGATGCGGCCAGCAACGCGGAAATCGTGCTGCCGCTGGCGGTTGGCGGCCGAGCGATCGGCGTTTTGGATATCGACAGCACGGTTTATCAACGCTTCGACGAACAGGACGAAGCGGGCTTGAAAGCAGTGGTGGCGGGGCTTTGTGAGCAACTGGAACAGTGCGACAGTGCGAAATATGTGACTGTGGCGGCAAGTTGATCGACGGTTAACGTGGCAATTACCGATGGCGTCATTATAATGACGCCTGTTCATGCCTGTGGCTTGTTGGCAATACCGTTGTAATCAGGAAATTTCATGGAAAATCAACCTAAGTTGAACTCTAGTAAAGAAGTCATTGCTTTTCTTGCCGAGCGTTTTCCGCTCTGCTTTAGCGCCGAAGGCGAAGCTCGTCCGCTGAAAATCGGTATTTTTCAGGATTTGGTAGAGCGCGTGCAGGGGGAAGAGAATCTCAGCAAAACGCAATTGCGTTCTGCCCTGCGCCTGTACACCTCAAGCTGGCGTTACCTGTACGGCGTCAAAGTCGGCGCGCAGCGCGTCGATCTGGACGGCAATCCGTGCGGTGAACTGGAGCAGCAGCATGTCGATCATGCTCGCCAGCAGCTTGAAGAAGCCAAAGCGCGCGTTCAGGCACAGCGTGCCGAACAAAACGCCAAAAAACGTGAAGCCGCCGGTGAATCCGCCGATGCCGCGCCACGCCGTCCGCGCCCAGCCGGTAAAAAGCCCGCTGCACGTCGCGAAGGCGGAGCCGCGCCGGAGAACCGCAAGCCGCGCCCACAAACTCGCCCACAGCCAGCTCGTCAACCTCGTGCAGCAAAAGAGGAAAACCAGCCGCGTTATGCGCCAGTCACGGATATCTCTAAACTGCAAATTGGCCAGGAAATCAAAGTCAGAGCAGGCAAGAGCGCGATGGATGCTACCGTACTCGAAATCGCTAAAGATGGCGTACGTGTGCAGCTCTCTTCCGGTCTGGCGATGATTGTGCGCGCAGAACACTTGCAGTTCTGATACGGAGGCCAACCCAGGCATGAACAAATTCGTCAGATTAACAGCGATTGCAGGGCTGCTGTGGGCGGGTGTCAGTTACGGCGCGGAAACAGCCAACATCCGCATCGGCCAACTGCCTCAACTGCAACAGGAACCTCAGCACGCTACGGTGAGTGAGCGCGTCACCTCGCGCTTCACTCGCTCTCATTACCGCCAGTTCGCCCTCGACGCGGAGTTTTCAGGCAAGATCTTCGATCGCTACCTGAACATGCTGGACTACAGCCATAACGTGTTGCTGGCCTCCGACGTGGCGCAGTTCGCCGGCAAACGCAATCAGGTGGGCGAAGAGCTGAAAACCGGCAAGCTGGACACCTTCTACGCGCTGTTCAATCTGGCGCAGAAACGCCGCTTTGAGCGTTACACCTATGCGTTGTCGTTGCTGGACAAGCCGATGAACTTTACCGGCAACGGCACTATCGATCTCGACCGCAGCAAAGCGCCGTGGCCGAAAGACAAGGCCGAGCTGGATAGTCTGTGGGATGCGAAAGTCACCTATGACGAGCTGAACCTCAAGCTGACCGGCAAGACCGACAAAGAAATCCGCGACACGCTGACCAAGCGCTATCAGTTCGCCATCAAGCGCCTGACGCAAAGCAACAGCGAAGACGTCTTCCAGCTGGCGATGAATGCCTTCGCGCATGAAATCGACCCGCACACCAACTATCTGTCTCCGCGCAACACCGAGCAGTTCAACACCGAAATGAGCCTGTCGCTGGAAGGCATTGGCGCGGTGCTGCAGATGGATGACGACTACACCCTGATCAACTCGATGGTGCCGGGCGGCCCGGCGGCGAAGAGCAAGGCGATCACCGTGGGCGATCGCATCGTCGGCGTCGGCCAGGCCGGCAAACCGATGGTGGACGTGATCGGCTGGCGCCTGGACGACGTGGTGTCATTGATCAAAGGGCCGAAAGGCAGCAAGGTGCGCCTGGAGATCCTGCCGGCCGGCAAGGGCACCAAAACCCGCGTGGTCACCCTGACCCGCGAGCGCATCCGCCTGGAAGACCGCGCGGTGAAAATGACCATCAAGACCGTCGGCAAAGAGAAGGTGGCGGTGTTCGACATCCCCGGCTTCTACGTCGGTCTGACCGATGACGTGAAAGTGCAGCTGCAGAAGATGGCCAAGCAGAACGTCAAGAGCGTGATCATCGATCTGCGCACCAACGGCGGCGGCGCGCTGACCGAAGCGGTGTCGCTGTCCGGCCTGTTCATTCCGAGCGGCCCGGTGGTGCAGGTGCGCGACAACAACGGCAAAGTGCGTGAAGACGCCGACACCGACGGCGTGACCTACTACAAAGGCCCGCTGGTGGTGCTGGTCGATCGCTTCAGCGCCTCCGCCTCCGAGATCTTCGCGGCGGCGATGCAGGATTACGGCCGTGCGCTGATCGTCGGCGAGCCGACCTTCGGTAAAGGCACCGTGCAGCAGTACCGTTCGCTGAACCGCATCTACGATCAGATGCTGCGCCCTGAGTGGCCGGCGCTGGGGTCGGTGCAGTACACCATTCAGAAGTTCTACCGCGTCAACGGCGGCAGCACCCAGCGCAAAGGGGTGACCCCGGACATTCTGATGCCGACCGGCGTCGATCCGGCGGAAACCGGCGAAGCGTTTGAAGACAACGCCATGCCGTGGGACAGCATCAATGCGGCGACCTACAGCAAGACCGGCGATATGGCGCCGTTCGAGCCGGAGCTGCTGAAAGATCACCAGCAGCGCATCGCGCAGAATCCGGAGTTCCAGTACATCGCGCAGGATATCGCGCATTACAAGGCGCTGAAGGATAAACGCAACATCGTGTCCCTCAATCTGGCGGTGCGCGAGAAAGAGAACCACGACGACGATGCGACCCGTTTGAAACGCATCAACGAGCGCCTGGAACGTGCGGGCAAGAAGCCGCTGAAATCGCTCGACGATTTGCCGAAGGATTACCAGGAACCGGATCCGTACCTGGATGAAACCGTGCATATCGCGCTGGAGCTGGCTCATCTGGAAAAAGATCGGCCCGCTCAGCAGCCAACGCCGGCCAAATAAGGCCGCGTCCGGCAGGATGAAAAACGCACCCTCGGGTGCGTTTTTTTATGGTGACGCGAAGGCCTGCTTCCCTGCAGGGGAATGGGGGCGGGCTTATGCGTCGCCTGACAAATTTATGGCAAAAAACCCTCCGCCTTGCGCAACAATCGTTTACAATTTGCCAAATCCCGGTCGCGCGCCGTTTTTGTAAAGTTTCGTATTTTTAGTAGGTTAATGACGCGCGACTCTTGAAACTGTGACGAATGCCCATACGATCTAGGGTATCTTCGACAGCGTTTTGTTAACATTTATGAGGAAGTAAACATTTTATGATGCGTATAGCTCTGTTCCTGCTCACCAACCTGGCGGTGATGTTGGTTTTCGGGCTGGTGCTCAGCCTGACAGGAATCCAATCCAGTAGCGTTCAGGGCCTGATGATCATGGCCGGTCTGTTCGGCTTCGGCGGCGCTTTCGTGTCGTTGCTGATGTCCAAGTGGATGGCGCTGCGCTCCGTCGGCGGGGAAGTGATTGAACAACCGCGTAACGAAACCGAAAACTGGCTGCTGGAAACGGTGCGCCGTCAGTCGCAGCAGGCGGGCATCGCCATGCCGCAGGTTGCTATCTACCACGCGCCGGACATCAACGCCTTCGCCACCGGCGCGCGCCGCGACGCCTCGCTGGTCGCCGTCAGCACCGGCCTGCTGCAGAGCATGAGCCGCGACGAAGCGGAAGCGGTCATCGCGCACGAAATCAGCCACGTCGCCAACGGCGATATGGTGACCATGACCCTGATTCAGGGCATCGTGAACACCTTCGTCATCTTCATTTCGCGCCTGATCGCGCAGGTTGCCGCCGGCTTCCTGGGCAACCGCGACGGTGAAGGGGAAGGCAACGGCAACCCGATGATTTATTTCGCGGTGTCGATGGTGCTGGAACTGGTGTTCGGCATCCTGGCAAGCATCATCACCATGTGGTTCTCGCGTCACCGCGAGTTCTACGCCGACGCCGGCTCCGCCAAGCTGGTGGGCCGCGAGAAGATGATCGCCGCCTTGCAGCGCCTGAAAACCAGCTACGAGCCGCAGGAAGCGGGCAGCATGATGGCGTTCTGCATCAACGGCAAATCCAAGTCGTTCAGCGAGCTGTTCATGTCGCACCCGCCGCTCGACAAGCGCATCGAAGCGCTGCGTTCCGGCCAGTACCTGAAGTAATCGGCTGAATGAAAGGAAAAACCCCGGCTCGCCGGGGTTTTTTTATGTCCGCTATTTCACCTCGCGGCTTGGCTGCGCCGTTTGCGCCGTCGATTGGGTGATGCGCAGGCTGCTGACCGCCGCCGCCAGAGTGGCGAACACGCCGGCCAGGACCAGCGATGCGTGGGTGCCGGAGGTGGGGAACAGGTTGAACATCAGCGCCACCAGCGCGGCCCCCGAGGTTTGCCCCAGCAGGCGAGCGGTGCCCAGCATGCCGCTGGCGCCGCCGCTGCGGTTACGCGGCGCGGCGGAGATGATGGTGTGATTGTTGGGCGACTGGAACAGGCCGAAACCGGCGCCGCACAGCACCATGCGCCAGATGATGTCCCCATTCGACGGGGCCGCGGGCAGCAGCGCCAGCGAGAACAGCCCGAGCGCGAACACCGCCAGCCCAATGCAGCCCAGCAGGCCGGCGTGCACGCGCTCCACCAGCCGGCCGGCGATCGGCGCCATGACGACGATCGCCAGCGGCCACGGCGTCAGCAGCAGCCCGGTCGCCACCTCGTCGCGGCTCAACGCGCTTTGCAGGAAGAACGGCAGCGATACCATCGCCAGCATCTGCGCGGCGAACGAGCAGATTGAGGTGCCCATCGACAGGGCGAAAATCGGGATGCGCAGCAGGTCGACCGGCAGCAGCGGAAATTCCTGGCGCAGCTGGCGGCGCACGAACACCGTGCCAATCGCCAGCAGCGCGGCGATCTCGCTGAAGATCAGCGTCAGGCTCTGGCCCTGGGCGAAGCCGCTGATGGCAGTGATCAGCAGGCCGAAAGTCAGCGCGTTCAGCACGGCGCTGGTGGGATCGAAACGGCGGTTATCGCTTTTTTGGCCGTTGGCCGGCAGGAACTTCATGCCCAGCAGCAGCGCGACGAGGCCGATCGGCAGGTTGATGGCGAACAGCCACTGCCAGGAAGCGACCGACAGGATCGCCGCCGCCACCGTTGGCCCGGCCGCCGAGGAGCAGGCGACGATCAGCGAATTGATGCCCATGCCGCGGCCGAGAAAACGCTGCGGATAGATGATGCGGATCAGCGCGGTGTTGACGCTCATGATGGCGGCGGCGCCAAAGCCTTGCAGCACGCGGGCGATGGTCAGCGTGAGCAGCGAGTCGGACAGGGCGCAGAACAGCGAGGTGATGCTGAACACCAGCAGCCCGGCCTGATAGATGCGGCGATAACCGATCAGATCGCCGAGCGACGCCAGCGACAGCAGAGAGACGGTGATCGCCAGCTGATAGGCGTTAACCACCCAAATGGAGCTGGCCGGGCTGGCGTTGAGATCGCGCGCGATGGTGGGCAGCGCCACGTTGGCTATCGCGCCGTCGAGCACGGATACGGTAATGCCGAGGGCGATGGCGAGGATCGCCCCATAGCGTTGCGGGACGGGGAGGCCGTCGGAACAAGGACGCATGTTGGTCTCAGCGGTATTTATTCAGGGGAGTATTATCATGCTAATCATATTCGCCCGTGATTGCATGCCCCTTGTCCGCTGAATTGTAAACGGCGGTGAGCGGGCCGGCGGTTATCCATTTGGCTTCAATCGCTTAGCGTTCAACTGCGTTGCGCGTCGCGATCTGTTCCGATTATACTGAAACCCTTGTTTAAATTTCCTGAAACAGAACCGTTAAGTAGGGTATTCGCCATGGCTAACGCAGATTCAGACAAGCAACCGGATGCCGTCTCATCCGTAATGAAAGTGTTCGGTATTTTGCAGGCGCTCGGCGATGAGCGCGAGATTGGCATTACTGAACTGTCCCAGCGGGTGATGATGTCCAAAAGCACCGTCTACCGTTTTCTGCAGACCATGAAAGCGCTGGGCTACGTTTCGCAGGAAGGCGAGACAGAAAAATATGCGCTGACGCTCAAGCTGTTCGAGCTGGGCGCCAAATCGTTGCAGAACGTCGATCTGATCCGCAGCGCCGACGTGCAGATGCGCGAACTGTCGAACCGCACCCGCGAAACCATCCACCTTGGCGCCCTGGATGAGGACGGTATCGTCTATATCCACAAGATCGACGCGATGTACAACCTGCGCATGTATTCGCGCATCGGTCGCCGCAACCCGTTGCACAGCACCGCCATCGGTAAAGTGCTGCTGGCCTGGCGCGATCGGGATGAGGTGGCGCAGATCCTGTCGCAGATTGAATTTACACTCAGCACCGAGCATACCCTGACCAGCGCCGCCGAACTGCTGCCGGTGCTGGAGCGGGTGCGTGAGCAGGGATACGGCGAAGATGCCGAAGAGCAGGAAGTGGGGATCCGTTGTATCGCGGTGCCGGTATTCGATCGGTTTGGGGTGGCGATCGCCGGGTTGAGCATCTCTTTCCCGACGCTGCGCTTTTCCGAAGCGGCGCGGGAGGAGTATGTGGCGCTGTTGCACGTCGCCGCCCGGCGCATCAGTGAACAGCAGGGCTATCACGACTATCCGTTCTGACCCTTCGCTTCCATGAACAAGGCGCTGCCATGGCAGCGCCTTGCGGCTATTTCATGCCCGGCGTCAGCCGCTGCGAAATCCGTTCCAGCACTAACATCAGCAACAGCGTGGCCGCCACCAGGATCATGGTCAGCGTCGCGCCGTTGGCGATGCTGCCGCGATCGGTCAGGCTGAAGATAGTGACCGGCAGCGTTGCCCAGCTCGGCGGGTAGATCATCATGGTCGCGCCCAGCTCTCCCATCGACAGCGACAGGCTGAGGGCGAAGGCGGAGATCATATAGGGGGCGATCATCGGCAGGGTGACGTGGCGCAGGCGGAACAGCGGCGAAGCGCCCAGGCTGGCGGCGACGTTCTCGTAGTCGCCAGGCAGCCGGGCCAGCCCGGCCATCACGTTGCCGAAGGTGAAGGCGGAAATCAGCACGAAGTGCGCGACGGGCACGATCAGGAAGGTGCCGTTCATCTGCAGCGGCCCCTGGCTGAACGCCACCAGCATCCCGAGACCGATCGACACCGAAGGCACCGCGCTGGGAATGAAGAACAGCGTGCTCAGCAGGCGCTGGCCGCGCCCCTGATGGTGGCGCAGTGCCAACGCCGCCCAGGTGCCGCACAGCAGCGCGAACAGGCTGGCGCTGAAACCGATAGCCAGGCTGGCGACCAGCGCGTCCCAGGAGGCGCCGCCAAAGGCCTGGCGGAAGTGGCTAAAGGTGAAACCGCTCGGCAGCACGCCGTTCCACTGTTCGCTCAGGCTGGACATCAGGATCACCGCCAGCGGCAGGCAGAAGAACAGCGCGAACAACGTGACCGCCAGCGTGCAGGTCAGGGTGCGGCCGGTGCGAGACCAAATCAACATCGTCAGTTCCTCAGCCCGGCGCGCGCCGCGGCGTAGCGGTAAAGGGAGAACAGCCCGAGCGACAGCGCGATATTCACGACGGCGATCGCGCAGGCGACGGCATAATCCGACTCCAGAATCGCTTTGGAGTAGACCATCATCGGCAGCGTGGTGACGCCCTTGGCGCCAATAAACAGCACGATGCCGAACTCATTGGTGGTCAACAGCAAGCACAGGCTGCCGCCGGCCAGCAAGGCCGGCAGCGCGGCGGGCAAAATCACCTGGCGCACCACGCGCCCCGGCCGGGCGCCGAGGATGCTGGCGGCTTCGAGCTGGCTGCGATCGATCTGCGACAGCGCCGCCATCAGCGGACGCATTACCAGCGGCGTAAACACGGTGATTTCCGCCAGGATCACGCCCCAGATGGAGTAAAGAAAGTCTACCGGCGGCAGGGTAAAACCGAAGGTCGCCATCAGCGTACCGTTCAGCAGGCCGGCGGAGCCGTAGATAAAGGTGAAGGCCAAGGTGATCAGGAAGGTCGGCATGGCGATAAAGGTATCGATCACCCAGGCGATCAGCCGGCTGCCGGGGAACGGCGTGAACACCAGCAGCAGCGACAGCAGGGTGCCGAGCACCAGGCAGCCCAGCGTCGCCAGCAGCGCAATCTGCAGCGTGTTGAGCAGGGCGCTGACAAAGCGTCGGGATTCGAACACCTGCTGCAGCGCGCCGGCGCTGAACAGCCCCTGATCGTCGGTAAACGCCTGTTTGACGATCAGCGCCAGCGGATAGAAAAACAGCGTCGCCAGCACCAGCAGCGGCAGCAGGATCCATAAACGGCGCGGTGAACGCGGCCGCCGGGCCGGGCGAATAAGCGTAGAGTCGGTCATGTCAGTCCTCGATCAGTACCGCGTCGTCAGGGGCGAAATAGAGCGGCACGCGCTCGCCGATCTGCGGCATCCGGCTCTGATGGGTGGTGACCACGCGCAGCGGGTGGCCTTGCGCGTCGAACTGCAGGTGCGTCAACTCCCCCTGCCAGTGAATATCGCGCAGCGTGCCGACGATGCAGTTGCTGCGCTGGGCATCGGCATCGAGCGCAATATGCTGCGGCCGAATGCACAGCAGTTTGTCGAAGCCGCGTTGTGCGCCGTAGGTGAAACAGCCGATCACTTTTCCGGCGCAGCTGACGGTGGTCATGCCTTGGCCGGCGGTGGTCTCCAGCGCGGTGGCCGGCAGCAGGTTGGCGCGGCCGAGGAACTCGGCGGCGAAGCGGTTTGTGGGATGACGGTACAGCGCGCGGGTCTCGCCGTGGGCGATCAGGTGTCCGTCGCGCATGATGCCAATCTTGTCCGCCAGCGTCAGCGCTTCGCCCTGATCGTGGGTGACGTACAGGATGGTCAGCTCCGGCAGCTCGCGGTGCAGGCGGGCGATCTCTTCCACCATGCTGTGGCGAATCTGCGCGTCCAGCGCCGACAGCGGTTCATCCAGCAGCAAGACTTTGGGGCGCACCGCGATGGCGCGGGCGATCGCCACGCGCTGCTGTTGGCCGCCGGAGAGCTGGCTGGGATAACGCCTGGCGTAGGCGGACATGCCGACGATGGCCAGCGCCTCCTCGACGCGCTCGGCGGTGAGGCCGCGCGGCTTGCCCTGGGCGCGCAGGCCGAACGCCACATTGTCCTCGACGCGCATATGCGGAAACAGCGCGTAGTTCTGTACCACCATGCCCAGACCGCGCTCATAGGGCGGCACGTCGGTGACATCGACGTCACCGATGGCAATACGCCCGGCAGAAGGCTGCACGAAACCGGCGATCGCCCGCAGCACGGTGGTTTTGCCCGAGCCGGAGGGGCCGATCAGCGCCAGCACTTCGCCGGGGGCGATGGTGAGCGTCAGGGGTTTCAGCACTTCGGTGCCGCGATACGACACGCTGACGCGGTCGAGTTGGATGCCCGACGGCCCGGCGATGTCGAGGCTGTTATCCCGCGCCTCGGCGCGGGAAGAGAGGGTAGAAGGCATTGTCAGCGTCATTCGGTCACCTTGTGCCAGCGTGAGATATCGGCGGACAGGCTGCTTACCACCTGATTCCAGTCCGGCGCCCAGATGTCCACGCCTTTCAGCGCCGCCTGCGACCGCTTGAAGTTATCGTCGGTCGGGATGACGTCCTTACGCACCGGCATGCCGTAGGACATGGCGCTAACGCTGCTCTGCGCTTCTTTGCTCAGCAGGAAGTCGATCAGCTTTTTGCCGTTGGCGCTTTGCGGCGCGCCTTGCACCAGGCCGACATAGTAAGGCAGCGCCAGCGTGCTGCGCTTGCCGTCCGGCCCGGCCGGCCAGAATACCTGCACGTTCGGGTTGCTGCGCATTTGCGCCAGGTTCATCTGCAGATCGCCGTTGGCCACCAACAGCTCGCCTTTATTGACCAGCGCGGTCAGCTTGCCGGTGGAAGCGGAAGGGCCGACGTTGTTGCTTTGCAGCTTGCCGAGGTAGTCGAAACCGGCGTCCTTGCTACCGAAGCTGTGAAACGCCTGCAGCAATACTGCGGTGCCGTCACCGGCCTGGCCCGGCGTGGAGTACTGCAGCTTGTTGCGGAACTGCGCGTCCAGCAGCTGTTGATAGCTGGCAGGCGCCTGCGGCAGCAGTTTGGCGTTATAGATGAAGCTCAGGTAGTTGTTTACCAGCGGCACGAACTGCGGCTGAGCGTCGGCGATCTGCGCCGCATCCTGCGGGGTGAAATCCTGCAGCAGTTTTTCCGCGGCGGCGCGCTGGATGAACGGCGGCGGCGTCACCAGCACGTCGGCCTGCGGGTTGCTGCGCTCTTTCGACAGCCGCTCTACGATGGCGCCGGAACCGCCTTCGACGTACTGCACCTTGATGCCGGTTGCCTGAGTGAAGGCGTCGAACTGGGTTTGATACCAGCTGTGATCGCCGGCGTGCAGACCATCGGCGGAGTAGACGGTCACCACCGCGTCGGCGGCCCAGGCCGGCGCGGAGCCGAGTGCGATGGCGGTCATCACGACCAGACGAGAAAGTTTCATAGCTTCAGCCTCACTGTTGCGGATTTAAGCGTAACTGGTATACACCAGATATGCGGTCACGCTAATCGGCGAATATGACAAACAAATGAAAGCGGCAAAATATATTTGCCGGCAACGGGGAATTGGGCGTGGGGGAGAAAGGCGGGGCGGCGGGCGCAGCCCCTGTCATGCGGGGTTAAAGCGTATCGACTTCGATGCGCAGGCTGTCGTGGCGCCAGTACTCGATATCGAAATCGAGAATGCGGCCGTGCTGGTCGTAATTCAACCGGCGCAGCAATAAGGCGGGCAGGCCGACCATGGCGCCGAGCGCGTTGGCGGCGCGGTAAGGCAGGGCCGTCGGGTAGAACGACAGATGCATGTTGCTGTAAATCAACGAGTAATGCTGTTGATAGACTTCGGTCAGGCTGCCGTTGAGATCGTGGCTGAGCAGTTCCGGCACCCGCTGCGGCAGGCAATGGTTTTCGCAATAACAGATGGCGCGGCCGTCGGCGTAGCGCACGCGGCGCAGCAGATACACCTGGTCGAAGGGTTCGAGCGCCAGCGGCTGCATCACGTCAAGCGGCACCGTGGTTTTTTCGCCGGACAGCAGCGCGGTGCGCGGCACGCGCCCCTGCTCCTGGCACAGGCGGTGGAAGTTGGTGTTCTGCGTCGGATCCAGCCACAGCCGTTCCGGCGTGACGAACCAGCCGCGGCGATCGGCGCGATAGATGGCGCCGGTGGCCTCCAGCTGCGCCAGGCTCTCGCGAATGGTAACGCGGGTGGTGGAGAAGATGGCGCACAGCTCGCGCTCCGAAGGCAGCTTGTCGCCCGCCTGCAGCGCGCCGCGGGTGATGCGCGCCTGAAGCTGATCCTTGATCTGCAGGTAGTGGGGCATTTCGCCCTGATGTTCTTTCATTTCATCTCGCTATGGCATCGGCCCGTCATTCCGGCACGCGCTTATTATACATAGCCAGATGAATTTTTTGTTTCACCGCGCTTTGTCGTTTGACCAGGGAAGGAATTTGCCGCCACAATGCCTGCAATCTGGTATAGACCAAATAGGTGAATAACATGTCCGATCGAAACTACCTGCTGTTGACCCCCGGCCCGTTGACCACGTCGAAAACGGTAAAAGAGGCGATGCTGTTCGACAGCTGCACCTGGGATGAAGATTACAACCTGGGCGTGGTGCAAAGCATCCGGCAGCAGCTGGTGGCGCTGGCGACGCCGTCCGCCGGTTACACCTCGGTGTTACTGCAGGGCAGCGGCAGCTTTGCGGTGGAGGGCGTGCTGGGCACGGCCATCGGCCCGCAGGACAAGCTGCTGATCGTCAACAACGGCGCCTATGGGGCGCGGATGATCGAAATGGCGCGGCTGATGGATATCGACCACCACGCTTTCGACTGCGGCGAGGTCAATGGGCCGGACGTGGCGGCGATGGAGGCGGTGCTGAAAAGCGATGCGCGCATCAGCCATATCGCCATGGTGCACTGCGAAACCACCACCGGCATGCTCAACCCGCTGCAGAAGGTCGCCGGCCTGGCGGCGCGCAACGGCAAGACCTTTATCGTCGACGCCATGAGCAGCTTCGGCGGCATCCCGCTGGATGTAGACGCGCTGGGCATCGATTTTCTGATCAGCTCCGCCAACAAATGCATTCAGGGCGTGCCGGGCTTCGCTTTCGTCATCGCCCGCCGCAGCGAACTGGAGAAATGCGCTGGCCGCTCGCGCTCGCTGTCGCTGGATCTGTATGCCCAGTGGCGCTGTATGGAAGACCAGGCCGGCAAATGGCGCTTTACGTCGCCGACCCACACCGTGCTGGCCTTCGCGCAGGCGCTGAAAGAGCTGGAACAAGAGGGCGGCATTGCCGCGCGCCACCACCGCTATCAAACCAATCAGCGGCGGCTGGTGGCGGGCATGCGCGAGCTGGGCTTTGAGACTCTGCTCGATGATGCGTTGCATTCGCCGATCATCACCGCATTCTATTCGCCAAAGGCCGACACTTACCGCTTCGCCGAATTTTATCAGCGCCTGAAGCAGCAAGGGTTTGTGATCTATCCCGGCAAAGTGTCGCAGAGCGACTGCTTCCGCATCGGCAACATCGGGGAAATTTACCCGCAAGATATCGAACGTTTGCTGGCGGCCGTCGGGCAGGCGATGTACTGGAATCAATAAGGATTGACCATGAAACAGATCAACGCAGTGATCCTCGACTGGGCCGGCACCACGGTGGACTTCGGCTCCTTTGCGCCAACGCAGATTTTCGTCGAGGCATTCAAACAAACCTTCGATATCGACATCAGCCTGGCGGAGGCGCGCATTCCGATGGGGCTGGGCAAATGGCAGCACATCGAGGCGCTGGGCAAGCTGCCGGCGGTCGACGCGCGCTGGCGGCAGAAGCTGGGCCGCTCGATGAGCCACCAGGACATCGACGCGCTGTATCAGGCGTTTATGCCGCTGCAAATCGCCAAAGTGATCGACTTCGCCGATCCCATCGAGGGTGTGCCACAGGTGATTGCCGGGCTGCGCGAACAGGGCATTAAAATCGGCTCCTGCTCCGGTTATCCGCGTGCGGTGATGGAGGTGCTGGTGCCTGCCGCCGCGCAGCGCGGCTACACGCCGGATTACTGGGTCGCCACTGACGATCTCGCGGCCGGTGGCCGGCCGGGGCCGTGGATGGCGCTGCAGAACGCCATCGCGCTGGGCATCGATGCGGTGGCGCACTGCGTGAAGGTGGACGACGCGGTGCCGGGCATTCATGAAGGGCTGAACGCCGGGATGTGGAGCGTCGGATTGGCGCTGTCCGGCAACGAGTTTGGCGCGACCTGGCAGGAGTACCGCCAAATGGCGGCGGCAGAGATCGAGCTGCGCCGTACGGCGGCCGCCGATAAGCTGTATGCGGCGGGCGCACATTATGTGATAGACACGCTGGCGCAATTGCCGGGCGTTATCGCCGACATCAACCGGCGGCTGGCGGACGGCGAGCGGCCGTAACGACCGGGCGCGGGGCATAAAAAAACCGGGGAGAATCCCCGGTTTTTTCGTTTTGAGACGGCGTTAACGGTGAGCCAATTCGACTTCGTCTTCGCTGTCCATCACGGTTTTGTCGGTTTGCTTCATCAGCTGGCTGGTGATGGTGCCCGCCGCCATGGAGCCGTTGACGTTCAGCGCGGTACGGCCCATGTCGATCAGCGGTTCGACCGAGATCAGCAGCGCGACCAGCGTCACCGGCAGGCCCATCGCCGGCAGCACGATCAGCGCGGCGAAGGTGGCGCCGCCACCCACGCCCGCCACACCGGCGGAGCTGATGGTGACGATGCCGACCAGGGTGGCGATCCACACCGGATCCAGCGGGTTGATGCCGACGGTCGGCGCAACCATCACCGCCAGCATTGCCGGGTAGAGGCCTGCACAGCCGTTCTGGCCGATGGTGGCGCCGAACGACGCCGAGAAGCTGGCGATGGATTCCGGCACGCCCAGGCGACGGGTCTGCGCTTCCACGTTCAATGGAATGCTGGCGGCGCTGGAGCGGCTGGTGAAGGCGAAGGTGATCACCGGCCACACCTTGCGGAAGAATTTCAGCGGATTAACGCCGGTGAAGGCCAGCAGGGCGGCGTGAACCACGAACATGATGCCCAGGCCGATGTACGAGGCCACCACGAAGCTGCCGAGCTTGACGATGTCGTGAATGTTGGAACCGGCAACCACTTTGGTCATCAGCGCCAGCACGCCGTATGGCGTCAGTTTCATGACCAGACGCACCAGCTTCATCACCCAGGCTTGCAGGGTGTCGATAGCCACCAGCACGCGCTCGCCTTTCGGCTTGTCGTCTTTCAGCAGCTGCAGCGACGCCACGCCGAGGAAGGTGGCGAAAATCACCACGCTGATGATCGACGTCGGGCTGGCGCCGGTCAGATCGGCGAACGGGTTTTTCGGGATGAACGACAGCACCATCTGCGGCACGGTCAGATCGGCCAGTTTACCTACGTAGTTGGTCTGGATTGCCGTCAGGCGCGCGCTTTCCTGCGCGCCCTGCACCAGGCCTTCGGCGGTCAGGCCGAACAGGTTGGTGACCAGTACGCCCACCAGCGCCGAGATCAGCGTGGTGAACAGCAGCGTGCCGATAGTCAGGACGCTGATTTTGCCCAGAGAAGAGGCGTTATGCAGCTTGGCCACCGCGCTCAGGATCGAGGCGAACACCAGCGGCATGACGATCATTTGCAGCAGCTGCACATAGCCGTTGCCGACGATGTTGAACCAGCTGATGGATTCTTTCAGTACCGGGTTGTCGGAGCCGTACACCAGCTGCAAGCCCAGGCCGAACACCACGCCGACCACCAGGCCGACCAGCACTTTTTTCGCCAGGCTCCATTGCTTGTGGCGGGTTTGCGCCAGCAGCAACAGGAGCGCGACAAACACCAGCACGTTAATCACGAGCGGAAAATTCATCCCCAATGTCTCCAATCATCTTTCTTATAAAAACGACTACGCATCACGTATGTCGCGATGTAAATATCGTAACAGTTTGCCGGGTGGCCCACTTATATCCAAATGGAATTTGATATAGCTTTTTGTGTGTTTTTGTTCGTTTTATATACATGAAGGTGATTGGTTGAGCGGGTTTTTGTGATCAGGGTCTAATATTTATGATTTGCTCGACATAGGATTGCACCGGCAGGGTGAAATCACCTTGCCAGCAGATGGCAAACGCCACCAGGCATAGACACAACACACGCTCCAGCTGGTTGCCCTTTTGCGAGTTGAGCAGCGGCAGACGAAAACGCCAGCGGCACGGCCACAGCAGCGGAACGCCGGCGGGGGTGAGCATATCGGCCAGCAGATGGCTGAAGTAACCGATGATCATGGCGTGCAGCGCGTCGGCCGGGATCGGCCAGCTGCGCGGCACGTCCATCTGGAACAGCGCCATGCCGCCGGCGATCGCCAGCAGGCTGTGGGTGAAACCGCGGTGGCCGAATGCGCGGGCGATGGGAATGGCGAGCCAGCGCAGACGCTGGCCCAGCACCGACTTGGGGTGATCGATGTCCGGCAGCAGCGAGGTCAGCAGCGCGGCGGGTATGATGTGCCACCAGTCGCCGGTAGCCAGCTCTGGCGTCACTTCCGCCTTCTTGGCGAAGATCGCGCAAGCGACAGAGAATATAAGGTGTCCTTCCGCGGTCATGCTGTTGCGATTCCGGCTGGTAAACTGTTAATTTATCCAGTATATGGGAAAATTCCCAGTAGTGGAAGCAGTTACCCTGTAACCAATTGTTTATTTTCCCCTGTTTTACAACGGGTTGTTACGGCAATGCGTAACAAATCATCGATTTTGACCGGTGAGAATTAACGGCGGGCGATGGGCGGTGGGGAACGGAAAGAAACGAGGGCGGTTGTTTGGCGTGCGGCGGGAGGAAGCGGCGGCCTTGAACAGCGCTGCGTGGCAGTGACAACGCTCCGCGGGCCGTCGCTTTCCCTGCCGCCCAGCATAATAATAACAACATGCCAATTCAATAATAATGAAACACTGTTTCGTTTGTTTTGCGGCGCGGATCCCCTTTATGCGCAGAGCGGCAAAGCCAGGGCGCCGGTGGCCGGCGCCGCAGGTCAGGCAAAGTGGGCGGGGGTGAGCTGTTCCAGGGTCTCCAGCTGGTGGTCCGCCAGCGCCCAGCGCGGATCGTGGCGGTATTCGGCGGCGGGGATGACGATGGAACGCATGCGCGCGGCCTTGGTGGCGATCATGCCGTTAAAGGAGTCTTCCAGCGTGATGCAGCGCAGCGGATCGCTGCCCAGGCGCTCGGCGGCGATCAGGTAGACCTCCGGATGCGGTTTGCTATACGGCAGGTATTCGGCGGAAACCAGCTGATCGAAGTAGCCCGCAAGATCGAACATCTTCAGCACCTGCCGTTGCATGTGCAGCGGCGAGGCGGAGGCGAGGCCGATGTTCAGCCCCTGCTCGCGGCACAGCTCCAGCGCCTGCCGGACGCCCGGCAGCAGCGGGCGCGTCTCGTGCACCAGCTCGATGGCGCGTTCGATAATCCGCGCCGACACCTCATCGAGCGATACGCCTTGCCACGGCATCGCCTGGTACCACATTTTCACCACCAGATCGATGCGCAGCCCCAGGGTGTCCGGCAGCTTGTGGCGATCGGACAGATCCAGACCCAGCGCGCCGAAGATATCCAGCTCGGCCTGCAGCCACAGCGGTTCCGAGTCGATCAACAAGCCGTCCATATCAAAAATTGCGGTTTCAATGCGTTGCGAATAAGCCATTAACGGTTAACTCCTGCCGGCGCGGGTGAATGTGCCCGATACTCTATCATCGCCGGTGGCGAGACTAAAATCTTTGCCTGCGCGTTTGGCTTTTGCCAAAGCGAAGGATATTCCACACCTCGCGTAATTTTAACCACCAGCGTTGGTGTTGGCGCTCGGTGACCTGTTGCAACATGCGGGCATAGTCCAGCACCAGTCCCGGCGTCCAGGTCATGCTTTCGCCACGGCTGCGCAGCACCGCCAGCATCCACAGATTGGGATCCAGCACCAATAACAGAAAACGGCGCCACAGATGTTTATCGCCCAGCACGCCCTCCAGCGCGCTGTCGAGCGCGCCGATGACCGTGGTGGAGCAGTTGCGCCGAGTCAGGTTGTAAGTCGCGTCCTGCCGATACCGCAGCCAGAATGCGCGCAGCGCCGCCGGGTTATAGCGATAGAACTGAATTTTCTTGTCCGGCGGGCACCAGGCGGCGATCTCGCCCGGCAGGTCGGGCAGGAAACGCCCGTCGACGTTGTTCTGTTCGCCGGCATGCAGCAACTGGCGGAAATCCTGAACGGAATGGCTGATGTCGTTGAGCGGGTAGTGACTGATATACACATCCGGCGCGAGCGCCAGGGCGGCATGACCGGTGGAGATATTGCCGCCGCCGTCGACCGCCGCGATGTATCGGTCGACGATGTAACGCCGGCGTGGATCTTTAGCCGCACCAATCGGTGTCCAGACATACACCGTGAGCGGCGTAGCCTCGTCCGCCGGGGGCGGTGGCTGCCGCGCGGGGTACTGATTCAGAGAGAAGCTTGCCAGCCTCCGGGCGATACGCAATAAAGCCCAGCCGGAAAGCACCATCATCACGCCGAGGCAAAAGGGCACCGTCATCCGGTGCGGCGCCGGCCAGCCGACAAAAATCATCAACGAAAGCAGGATCTCGCCGCCGCCCGCCAGCGCCACGGTTTTCCATCGACTGTGTTGAATCACCGTGGAGGAGGCGATGCGCACGGCGCCGTCAAGCAGCAGCGCGCTGCCAAACACCACGGTGGCGACGATGTTATCGTCTGCGGGCACGTCCAACATTAAAAAGGCCATAAACACGAAGCCCAGCCCCTTCAGCAGCACCGGTCTGCTGGCAGAAGAGCCGATCACCAGCGCGGCGGATATCGCCACCAGCCCCTCCAGCGCCAGGATGACCGCCAGCGCATCCAGCGCCAGCACGGATCGGCCATCCTGCAGTATGTCGAACAGCACCAGCGCCCCTGCGGCTATCCACAGCCAACCGAACAGCACCAGCAGGCGGCGCTGGCCGTGCAGCGCCTGCGCGCCCAGCAATAAGATAATCAGTCGAATCATGGCGGCCTCTGCCCGAATGGATAACTTTATCTCTTCAATGATAGTGCCCGGACGGCGTTAAGCAGTTGATTTCGGCGAATTCGGCTAAGCTTGTAGCACAGCGGGAATGAAGAAAACGGTGGGCGAGCTTTGCCAACTGCAGGTAGACTTAGCCGATTCGGTTACGTCGCTAACAAGGGGAACACATGACGTATCAACAGGCCGGGCGTATCGCCATTTTGAAACGCATTCTCGGATGGGTGGTTTTTATCCCGGCGTTGCTGTCTACGCTGATTTCCGTGCTGGGCTTTGTCTACCAGCACAGTGAAAAAACCAAGGGCATCAACGCGGTGATGCTGGATTTTGTCCACGTGATGGTGGACATGGTGCGTTTCAATACGCCGTTCCTGAACCTTTTCTGGTACAACTCCCCGGTGCCTGACGTGGATAAAAGCCTGTTCAGCGGCGCCAATCTGATGTTCATCATCATCTACATACTGATCTTCGTCGGGCTGGCGCTGCAGGCTTCCGGCGCGCGCATGTCGCGCCAGGTCAAGTTCATCCGCGAAGGGTTGGAAGACCAGATGATCCTGGAGCAGGCCAAGGGCAGCGAAGGGCACACGCGCCAGCAGCTGGAGGAGCGCATTACGCTGCCGCACCACACCATCTTCCTGCAATACTTCCCGCTGTACATCCTGCCGATCGTGATTGCGGTGATCGCCTGGTTCGTGATCCGCCTGTTGGGGCAGTTGGCCGGCGCGGCCTGAGGCATGAACGGGGCGCCGAGCGGCGCCCCGGAACGTTACGACGCCTCGGGCTGCAACAGCGCCTCCACCGCGCGCTGCGCAGCCACCAGATGCTGGCCGCCGAACAGGTTGCTGCGGTTGAGCAGGTAGTACAGCTGATACAGCGGCTGGCGCTCGATAAACCCGGCACCCAGCGGCCACACGCTCTGATAGCCGTCGTAGATCTGCGGCGGCAGCTCCGGATACAGCGGCAGCATCGCCAAATCGCACTCTCGGTCGCCCCAGTAACTGGCCGGGTCGAACAGAATCGGCCCGTTGGCGGTCATCGCGCAGTTGCCCGGCCACAGGTTGCCGTGCAGCAGGGAAGGCTGCGGCTGGTGGTGCTGCAAGCGCAGATACACCCGATCGACGATGTCGTCGATATCGCCGAAGGTCATGCCTTTCTCCGCCGCCAGCTGCAGCTGCCAGCCGATGCGCTGCTCGGCGAAGAATTCCGACCAGCGGCGCTGCCAGGCGTTGGGTTGCGGGGTGGTGATCAGATCGCTGTCGAAGTCGAGACCGAACTGAGGTTGCTCGCTCCACTGGTGCAGATGCGCCAGCTGCTGGCCCAGGCAGTAGGCGCCGTGGGCGTCGAGGGGTTTCAGCTGCTGATACTCCAGCAGCAGGAAGCTGTAGTCGCGATCGCTGCCGACGCCGTACACTTCCGGCACCCGCACGCTTTTGCTGCGTGCCAGCAACGCCAGCTGATCGGCCTCGGCGGTGAATATCGGCAGTTGTTCCCGGGCGTCGCATTTCACGAACACCTCGTTGTCACCGTAACTCACGCGCCACGCCGGGTGAATGTCGCCCCCGGGCAGTTCAATCCTTTCGCGTATCTCTGCGCTGCCAAGATGTTCACTTAACAGACGGCTAACGGCTTGCCACATGGTATCTCCCCCTCTGTGCTGCCTGATAATTCATTAGGTTAGCGTCTTTCCCGTGGTGAAAACACGACGCGGCGCACAGCCGGCGTCAAAGGCGGCGATTTTTTCAGCGTCTCGCCAGCTCAAAGTATATACCCTATTGATTAATTTAAGCGCAATACCGGTTGCAACTTGATGACAACAACGCAATGAGCGGGGGCAGGCGATGCGGCGAGCAGAGGGCATCGCCGCATCGGAGGGGATTAACCGCCGGTGAGGGCGTTTTGGTTACGCTGTAACGGACGCAGCTTGCTGTACAACAAGGCGATAACGAACAGCACGGCCTGTACGATGACGATGCAGGGCCCGGTGGCGCCGTCGATGTGGAAGCTGATCAGGGTGCCAAGCACGCAGGAGAACACCGACACCACCGTCGCCACCACCAGCATGCGTTCGAAGCGGCGGCACAGCATAAAGGCGATGATGCCCGGGGCGATCAGCATGGCGATCACCAGGATCACCCCCACGGCCTGCAGCGAGGCGACGATGGTCATCGCCAGCAGGCACAGCAGCCCGTAGTGCAGCAGCTTGACCGGCAGGCCAATCACCCGCGCATGATGCGGATCGAAGCAGTACAGCATGAAGTCTTTGCGCTTGAGCAGCACCACCGCCAGGGTGATGCCGGCGATGAGCAGTGTTTGCTTCAGCTCGCCGTCGGTAATGCCCAGCATGTTGCCGAACAAAATGTGGCTCAGGTGCTGGTCGGTATCGATGCGCGAGAACAGCACCAGGCCGAAGGCGAACATGCCGGAAAAGACGATGCCCATCACCGTGTCTTCTTTCACCCGGCTGTTCTCTTTCAGGTAGCCGGTGGCTACCGCGCAAAAGATGCCGGAGAGGAAGGCGCCGATCGCCAGCGGAATGCCGACCACGAACGCCACCACGATGCCGGGCAGCACCGCGTGCGAGATGGCGTCGCCCATCAGCGACCAGCCTTTGAGCACCAGGTAGCAGGAGAGCACGGCGCACACCACGCCGGTGACGATGGCGGCAACGATCGCCCGCTGCATGAACGGGTAGGCGAAGGGTTCGCTGAGCAGTTGATACAGGGTGTCCATCAGCGGCCTCCGGTTTGCGAATGCGCCACGCGGCGCCGGGACGCCAGCAGGCCGTGTTTCGGCGCGAAGAAGAACGCCGCCAGGAACACCAGCGTTTGCAGGGTGACGATCACCCCCCCGGTGGCGCCGTCGAGGAAGAAGCTCAGGTAGGCGCCGATGCCGCTGGTCAATGCGCCGATGATGATGGCGATGATCACCAGCCGGCTGAAGCGATCGGTCAACAGATAGGCGGTAGCGCCCGGCGTGATCACCATGGCGATCACCAAAATGGCGCCGACGGTTTGCAGCGCGGCGACGGTACAGGCGCTGAGCAGGGTGAAGAACAGGATCTTCAGCCGCAGCGGCGACAGGCCGATCGACACCGCGTGGCTTTCGTCGAAGAACACCGCCAGCAGGTCTTTCCACACCAGGCACAGGATCAGCAGCGAAACGCCGATGATGATTTCCACCTGCAGCACGTCTTCGTCGGCGATGCCGAGGATGTTGCCGAAGATGATCGACTGCACGTTGACCGAGGTGGGGTTGAGCGACACGATCAGCAGGCCGACGGCGAAGAAGGTGGAGAAGATAAAGCCGATGATGGCGTCTTCGCGCAGCCGGGTGATGTGGCGCACCAGCGTCATCGCCAGCGCCGCCAGCATGCCGGTAAAGAAGGCGCCGGCGGCGTAGGGCAGGCCGAGGGCGTAGGCGCCGGCCACGCCGGGCACCACCGAGTGCGACAGCGCATCGCCCATCAGCGACCACCCTTTCAACATCAGGTAGGCGGAGAGGAACGCGCAGGCGGCGCCGACGATGGCGCTGACCCAGATGGCCTTCACCATGTAGTTGTAACTGAAAGGTTGCAGCAGAAGGTCCAGCATCAGGATTGTTTCTCCCTGGCCTGGCTGTTGGCCGGCGGATCGCTCTTGGTGTGGCCGTAGAACACCGCCGGGCGCTCATCGTCGGTCAATACCGTAACGGTGCGCGGATCGTTGTCGTCGTGCAGATCCGGGCCGGAGAGGTTGATATGGCGCAGCACGCCGCCGAACGCCTGCTCCAGATTGCTCTGGGTGAAGGTGGTTTCGGTCGGGCCGGCGGCCAGCACCGTGCGGTTGATGAGGATCACCCGATCGCAAAACTCCGGCACGCTGCCAAGGTTGTGGGTGGAGACCAGGATCAGGTGCCCCTCGTCGCGCAATGCGCGCAGCAGATCGATAATGGCATTCTCGGTTTTCACATCCACGCCGGTGAACGGTTCATCCAGCAGCAGCACGGTGCCCTGTTGCGCCAGCGCGCGCGCCAGAAACACGCGCTTCTTCTGGCCGCCCGACAGCTCGCCTATCTGCCGGCCGCGCAGCTCGCTCAGGCCGACGCGCTCCAGCGCCTTGTCGACCCGCAGCCGATCCTCGCGCGACGGAATGCGCAGGAAGTTCATCTTGCCGTAGCGGCCCATCATCACCACGTCTTCCACCAGCACCGGGAAGTTCCAGTCGACGTCTTCGGTCTGCGGCACGTAGGCGATCAGATTCTTTTTCAGCGCCTCCGCCACCGGTTTGTCGCTCAGCGATACCCGGCCGGCGGTGGGCCTGACCAGGCCCATGATGCTTTTGAACAACGTCGACTTGCCGCTGCCGTTGACGCCGACCAGCGCGCAGATCGAACCGCCGCTCAGGGTAAAGCTGGCGTTGTGAATGGCGGTGTGTCCGTTGTTGTAGGTCACTGTGACGTCGTCCACGTTCAACTCAGGGCGGACAAACGGTTCATGGGTCATTGATCGAATCCTTTGGCGATGGTTTGCACGGTGGTGTTAAGCAGGTCGATGTAGGTCGGCACCGGACCGTCGCGGGTGGACAGCGAGTCTACGTACAGCACGCCGCCGTATTTGGCGCCGGTTTCTTTCGCCACCTGTTTGGCCGGCTTGTCGGAAATGGTGCTCTCGCTGAACACTACCGGAATATGGTGGGCGCGCACTGCGTCGATCACCCGGCGCACCTGCTGCGGCGAGCCTTGCTCATCGGCGTTGATCGGCCACAGATAGACTTCTTTCAGCTGATAGTCCTGCGCCAGGTAGCTGAAGGCGCCTTCGCTGGTCACCAGCCAGCGCTGTGCGGCCGGAATGCGCGCCAGGCGTTCGCGCAGCGGGGCGTCCAGCGCGCCGATTTTCTCTGCGTAGGCCTTGGCATTGCGGTTATAGGTTGCCGCGTTGGCCGGATCGTGCTCCACCAGCGCTTTGCGGATGTTCTCGATGTATACCAGCGCGTTGCTCGGCGACATCCAGGCGTGCGGATTAGGGTTGCCGTTATACGGTCCTTCGCGGATCGGCAGCGGGGTAATGCCTTCGGTGACTACCGCCGCCGGCACCTGCTTGATGTTTTCGAAGAAACGCTGGAACCAGCGTTCCAGGTTCATGCCGTTCCACAGGATCAGGTCGGCGTGCTGCGCTTTGACGATATCGCGCGGGGTCGGTTGATAGTCGTGGATCTCGGCGCCCGGCTTGGTGATGGATTCTACCACGGCGGCATCACCCGCCACGTTCTGGGCGATGTCCTGAATGATGGTAAAGGTCGTCACCACGCGCAGCTTTTTTTCCGCCAGCGCGTTTTGGCTGACCAAGGCGGCGCCGAGCAGCAGGCAGGCGAGCGTGAAAGGGCGTAACAGTGTGGCAGCGCGGAAAGGGCGACTGCGACGAAAAGCGCAACTTATCAATGGCATGATGACGTCTCCTGGTTCAAATGAAAATGATTATCAATATCAATTGAAGCGAAGTCAAGCGTCACTTGCCCACCGCCGGCGGGGTACATCTCCAACTGAAAAAATAATACCCTCCGGGAAGTTATAGCATTTTATGTATCAGTATGTAACCGCTGAAGGTAGTCCTTACAGGCGCATATCGCCACCTCCGGCTGTTTTCCCAATGCCAACTGGCCGAACCCCTGTGCCAGGCGCTGTACATCCTCTTGATCCAGCACGGTTATGAACGCAAAACTGTTGCTGCCGAGCTCATGGTGCACGCCATTTTCGTCTGTCACCGACGTGACAAAACCTTCGCGCGTCAATTGCCCGGTCAGCTTCGCCAGGTCGGTTAATCCCTCTTCCTGATAGCGAAAAGTCACCACAAAGCAGTTTGTTGCAGATTGACTCATAAATCACCTCTTGGTATATGGATAGCTTGAGATTAGCCCAAAAAATTACTGCAGGTGTCCTTACAAGTTGTATATGCTACGCAACTCATTGAAAGGAGTGAGGGATTCTGTGAAAACAAAAATAGGTTGCCTTACGGCAATTTTGCTTTTGTCGGGGTGCGCCAAAGATCCGCAAACGGCAAGCAATATTTCAGGCAGTGGCACAACGCGCGGCGGTTGGTTAAAACCCCCTCCGCAGGCACCGGTAAACCGCACAGGCACGCCGGTTGCCTATAACGATTACATTCGTCAGGCCGCCAGCAACTACGGCGTTGACGAAACGCTGATTAAAGCGATTATTCAGGTGGAGTCCGGGTTTAACCCGAACGTGGTCAGCACCTCGAACGCAGTGGGATTGATGCAGCTTAAGGCTTCTACCGCCGGCCGCGACGCCTATCGCATGAAAGGAAGAAGCGGGCAACCCAGCTCGCGTGAGCTGAAGGATCCGGCGGTCAATATTGATCTGGGAACGGCCTATATCAATATTCTTCAAAGCCAGCAGCTAGCCGGGATCAACAACCCACAGACTTTGCGTTATGCCACCATCGTTTCGTACGTGAACGGGGCGGGCGCCATGTTGCGCACCTTCTCATCGGACAAGCGCGTGGCGGTCAATCGCATTAATCAGATGAGCCCGGATGAGTTTTATCAGCACATCCAGAAAAAGCATCCGGCGCCGCAGGCACCGCGCTATTTGTGGAAGGTGACCACCGCCTATCAGGCGATGTCGCAGTAACCCTCTCTCTTGTCGAATCAGCCGCTGAACGCGGCCGATTTTGTTTCCGGCACCGTTCCAGCGCGCGAGCTGCTTCTCATTTTTCGTTATTTCCTCACCGCTTATCGGAAAAACCGCACGAAAAGTTAAATTTACGTTAGCAGATAAATCTTTACGTTCATTCAATAAGTTACCGGTAACATTTTTGCGCTTGGATGCATTCTGACCTTCAATAAATATACAAATAAGTAACAAATTATTTTAAAAACCCGTATCGATCGCAAGGTTGCGGTTAAATAGTTGTGACTATCTTTGGATGGAATGTGACATGTCGAATCATAAAACCAACAATTCGCGGCGCGATTTCTTGTTGAAATCGATGACCTTAATTCCTGCGGCGGTAATTGGTGGCAGCGGCGTTGGCGCGCTGACGGCACCGACACCGGCGGTCGCGGCCTCGAACACCTCAACGCAGAACGATTACCAACCGACCTTTTTCACCCCGGAAGAGTGGGCCTTCATCAAGGCCGCCGTGGCGCGCCTGATCCCGGCCGACGAGCGCGGCCCCGGCGCACTGGAAGCCGGCGTGCCGGAGTTTATCGATCGCCAGATGAATACCCCGTACGCCACCGGCGCCATCTGGTACATGCAGGGGCCGTTCAACCCCGATGTGCCGAAGGAGATGGGCTATCAGCTGCCGCTGGTGCCCAAGCAAATCTACAACCTCGGCATCAGTGACGCCGACGCCTACAGCAAGAAAACCGCCGGCAAGCCCTTCGCCGAACTGGATGGCGCGCAGCAAGACGCCATGCTGCAAAAGTTCGAGTCCGGCGAGGCGGAGTTCCCGCAGCTGCCGTCGAAACTGTTCTTCTCCTATCTGCTGCAAAACACCCGCGAAGGTTTCTTCAGCGATCCCATCCATGGCGGCAACAAAGACATGGTGGGCTGGAAGCTGATTAATTTTCCGGGCGCGCGCGCCGATTTTATGGACTGGGTTGAGCGAGGGGAGCGTTATCCCTTCCCGCCGGTCTCGATTCGTGGGGAGAGGGGCTAAGCATGGCAACGGTAATGAAAAAAGTAGACGCGGTGATCGTCGGCTTCGGCTGGGTGGGCGCGATCATGGCCAAAGAGCTGACCGAGGCCGGCCTCAACGTGGTGGCGCTGGAGCGCGGCCCGATGCGCGATACCTATCCGGACGGGTCTTATCCGCAGGTGATCGACGAGCTGACCTATAACATCCGCCGCAAACTGTTCCAGGATCTGTCGAAAAGCACCGTCACCATTCGCCATAACAGCAGCCAGACCGCGGTGCCTTACCGCCAGCTGGCGGCGTTCCTGCCGGGCACCGGCGTCGGCGGTGCCGGTTTGCACTGGTCGGGCGTGCATTTCCGCGTCGATCCGATCGAACTGCGCATGCGCAGCCACTATGAAGAGCGCTACGGCAAAAACTTCATTCCGAAGGACATGACCATCCAGGACTTCGGCGTGACCTACGACGAGCTGGAACCGTTCTTCGACAAGGCGGAGAAAGTGTTCGGCACCTCCGGCACCGCCTGGACCATCAAAGGGCAGAAAGTGGCGCAGAAGGGCGGCAACCGCTTTGCGCCGGATCGCTCCGACGATTTCCCGCTGCCGGCGCAGAAAAATACCTACTCCGCCCAACTGTTCGAGAAGGCGGCGCTGGAGGTGGGTTACCACCCTTACAACCTGCCGTCCGCCAACACCTCGGATTCTTACACCAACCCGTACGGCGCGCAGATGGGCCCGTGCAACTTCTGCGGTTTCTGCAGCGGCTACGCCTGCTACATGTATTCCAAGGCCTCGCCGAACGTCAACATCTTGCCGGCGCTGCGCATGGAGAAACGCTTCGAGCTGCGCACCAACGCCAACGTGCTGAAGGTCAACCTGACCGACGACAAGTCCCGCGCCACCGGCGTGAACTACGTCGATGCGCAGGGGCGCGAGATTGAACAGCCGGCCGATCTGGTGATCCTGGGCGCGTTCCAGTTCCACAACGTGCACCTGATGCTGCTGTCCGGCATCGGCAAGCCTTACGATCCGGTGACCGGCGAGGGTGTGGTCGGGCGTAACTTCGCCTACCAGAACATGACCACCATCAAGGCGTTCTTCGATAAAGACGTGTTCACCAACCCGTTTATCGGCGCCGGCGGCAACGGCGTGGGCGTGGACGACTTCAACGCCGACAACTTCGACCATGCCAAAGAAGGCTTCGTCGGCGGTTCGCCGTTCTGGGTCAACCAGGCGGGCACCAAGCCGATCTCCGGTCTGCCGACGCCTCCGGGCACCCCGGCCTGGGGCAGCAAATGGAAAGCGGCGGTGGCGGATGCTTACACTCACCACGTTTCGATGGACGCCCACGGCGCGCACCAGTCGTACCGCAACAACTATCTGGATCTCGATCCCAACTACAAGAACGTCTTTGGCCAGCCGCTGCTGCGCATGACGTTCGACTGGCAGGAGAACGACATCAAGATGGCGCGGTTCATGTACGACAAGATGGCGCCGATCGCCAAGGCGATGAACCCGAAACTGATCGCCGGCAGCCCGAAAAACGCCAACAGCCACTTCGACACCACCAGCTACCAGACCACCCACATGAACGGCGGCGCGGTGATGGGGGAAGATCCGAAGACCAGCGCGGTCAACCGCTATCTGCAGAGCTGGGATGTGCACAACGTGTTCTCGATCGGCGCATCGGCCTTCCCGCAGGGGCTGGGCTACAACCCGACCGGCACCGTGGCGGCGCTGGCTTACTGGTCTGCCCGCGCCATTCGCGAGCAGTATCTGAAAAACCCAGGCCCATTGGTGCAGGCATAAGGACGGCGAACGATGAAAGCATTTGTACCGGCACTGGTTCTCAGTGCAGTGAGTTTTTCCGTTTGGGCGCAGGACGCCACCGTCAGCAGCGAGCTGATCAAGCGCGGTGAATACCTGGCGCGCGCCGGCGACTGCGTGGCCTGCCACACCGACGGCAAGAGCGGCAAAACCTTCGCCGGCGGCCTGGCGATGGAGACGCCGATCGGCACCATCTACTCCACCAACATCACGCCGGACAAGAAAACCGGCATCGGCGATTACAGCTTCGAGGATTTCGACAACGCGGTGCGTAAGGGCGTAGCCAAAAACGGCAGTACCCTGTATCCGGCGATGCCGTACCCGTCGTTCGCGCTGGTGAAAGAAGACGACATGCGCGCCATGTATGCCTATTTCATGCACGGCGTGCAGCCGGTGGAGCAGGCCAACAAGGATTCCGACATCCCGTGGCCGCTGTCGATGCGCTGGCCGCTGAGCATCTGGCGCGGCATGTTCGCGCCGTCGCCGGCGGACTTCGTCGCCGACGCCAAGGCCGATCCGATCATCGAGCGCGGCCGCTACCTGGTGGAAGGCCTGGGCCACTGCGGCGCCTGCCATACCCCGCGCAGCATCACCATGCAGGAAAAAGCGCTGAGCAACAGCGAAAGCGACGATTACCTGTCCGGCAGCAACGCGCCGATCGACGGCTGGGTGGCTTCCAGCCTGCGCGGTGATAACAAGGACGGCCTGGGCAGCTGGAGCGAAGCCGAGCTGACCGAGTTCCTGAAAACCGGCCGTAACGACAAGGCGATCGTATTCGGCGGCATGAGCGACGTGGTGGAGCACAGCCTGCAATACCTGAGCGATGACGATCTGACCGCTATCGCACGCTACCTGAAATCGCTGCCGCCGAAAGACGGCAAGCAGCAGGCGGCGCCGGTCGAAGACAGCGTGGCCAAGGATCTGTGGCGCGGCGACGACAGCAAGCCCGGCGCGGCGCTGTATGTCGATAACTGCGCGGCCTGCCACCGCACTGACGGGGTGGGCTACAAGCGCGCCTTCCCATCGCTGAAGGGCAATCCGGTGGTGCAGACCGAGGACGCGACCTCGCTGATCCACATCGTGCTGACCGGCAATACCACGCCGGCGGTGCAGGGGGCGGTGTCCAACATCACCATGCCGCCGTTCGGCTGGCGTCTGAACGATCAGCAGGTGGCGGACGTGGTGAACTTCATCCGCACCAGCTGGGGCAACAGCGCCAAACCGGTGAGCGCCTCCGACGTGGCCGACGTGCGTAAAGACCGCTCGATGATCCGCGACGAGAAGGAGATGGGCAGCGCCGAGGTGCCGGACCATCCGGACGCGAAGAAGTAAACCGTTTAAGGGCTCCGCAAGGGGCCCTTAGTTTTTACTGGGTGCGCCGGTTTTTTCAGCATTTTCTGTTCGCAAATCGTTCGTTCGGCCGATAAAACATAGACCCGCAACGGATTTTTCATTATCCTTTGCCGTCCTTTCATCAGGCGCAAGTATGAAATATCGCTTTAATTCACTGATTATTATTAAAAAATTCGCGGAGAAGGATATCCCGTTAGGCGCAATCGTTGGCGCCGCAGATTAAGGTAGACTGTCTCATGAGTACGATTTCTCCCGATTCAGGCACGCTGACGGCCGCTCAGCCCGCCAAATGGAACAAAACCGACACCGTCTGGATGTTCGGTCTCTATGCCACCGCGGTGGGCGCCGGCACGCTGTTCTTGCCGATCAACGCCGGCCTGAACGGCCCGCTGGTGCTGCTGTTGATGGCGCTGTTCGCTTTCCCGCTGACCTATTTGCCGCACCGCGCGCTCAGCCGCTTCGTGCTTTCCGGCTCCAGCCGCGACGGCAATATTCACGATGTGGTGGTCGAACACTTCGGCGTACTGGCCGGCAAAATCATCATGATGCTGTATCTGATGGCGTTCTTCCCGATCGTGCTGGTGTACAGCATTTCGATCACCAATGCGCTGGACAGCTTCCTGATCCACCAGTTCCACGTGGCGCCGCTGCCGCGCATCTGGCTAAGCCTGGCGGTGGTGGTGGTGCTCAATCTGGTGCTGCTGCGCGGCAAAGACAGCATCGTGGCGGCGATGGGCATGCTGGTGTTCCCGCTGTTGGTGTTCCTGATGGGCATTTCGCTGTACCTGATGCCGAGCTGGAATACCGCCAATTTCGTTCACGGCCTGGCCGCCACCCGCTTCGACACGCCGGGGCTGTGGCATTCGCTGTGGCTGGCGGTGCCGGTGATGGTGTTTTCCTTCAGCCATGCGCCGATCATCTCTTCCTTCGCCTCGACCCAGAAGAGCCTGTATGGCGATAAGGCGGAACGCCGCTGCGCGCGCATCATGCGCTACAGCTATGTGCTGATCTGCGTCACCGTGCTGTTCTTCGTGTTCAGCTGCGTGCTGAGTTTGTCCCATGAAGACATGCAGCAGGCGAAAGATCAGAACATCACGGTGCTGACCACCCTGGCCAACAAGTTTTCCAACCCGCTGATCGCCTATCTCGGCCCGGTGATGGCGATGCTGGCAATGGCGAAATCCTATCTCGGCACCTCGCTGGGGGTCACGGAGGGGGCGACCAGCCTGATCGACGGCGTCACGCGCGCGGTCGGCAAACCGCTCAGCTCGCGCATGACGCACCGCATCTCGGCGGTTTCGCTGTTCCTGCTCACCTGGGCGGCGACGGTGTGGAACCCCAGCGCGCTGCACATCATCGAAACCATCAGCGGCCCGCTGATTGCGGCTATCCTGTTTATCCTGCCGATGTACGCGGTGCGCGCGGTGCCGGCGATGCGCAAATACCGCGCGGCGAGCAACGTCTTCGTGCTGGTGATGGGCCTGATCGCGCTGTCGGCCCTGATTTACGGCCTGGTGTGATCCCCTGGGCGCGCCGCCTTCGGCGCGCCTCTCAATCCTGCGTTACACATCCCTTTGCAATTAATCGTCGGGTTGCCGGGCGTTATCTTTGATAATGCAAGCCATTCTCATTAGTATTTCCTGATTGCGTTCATGACTAAGGAGTCTTTCGTGCACCGTCGAATCACTTTGCCGGCGCTGATTTGCGCCGCCTTACTCGCCTCTCCGGCGATGGCCACCACCTATCCGCTGACCCTGACCGACACCTCCGGCCAGACGCTCACCCTCCAGCAAGAACCGAAACGTATCGTGGTGCAGGACGGGCGCGACATTCTCACGCTGGCGCTGCTCGATCGCGCCAACCCGTTCGGCCGGCTGGTGGCCTGGAATAACCTGCTGAAGAAAAGCGACGCGGCGACCTGGGATATCTTGCAGAGCAAATGGCCGGCGGCGAAAAACATCATCGATATGGGATTCAGCGACAAAGGTGAAGTGAATCTGGAGAGCGTGATCGCCAAGCGGCCCGATCTGATGATCGCCCAGCTGCGTTCCAAACCTTCGCTGAGCCAAACCGGCGTGCTGGATAAGCTCAAGGCGCTGAATGTGCCGGTGCTGTTTATCGACACCATGCTCAAGCCGGTGGAAAACACGCCGAAAAGCGTGACGCTGCTGGGGGAAACCCTCAACCGGGAAAGTGAAGCCAAGCAATATACCGATTATTATCAGCAGCATTATCAGGCCATTCTGGCCAAGACGCAGGCGGTGGAACCCAAGCCGCTGGTGTTCTTTGAAGCCAAGGCCGGCCTGAACGGGCTGGAGTCCTGCTGCTTCACCCATGCGCACGTCGGCTGGGGCGCGTTGGTGGAAGCGGTCGGCGCGCGCAACATCGGCTCTGCGCTGTTGCCGGGCGCGACCGGCGACGTGGCGCTGGAAAAGGTGATCGCCATGAAACCGGATGCCTACATCGTTTCCGGCTCGCAGTGGGCCAGCAAGACCAACGCCGCGGTGCCGTTCGGCTATGGCGTCACGCAGCAGCAGGTGGATGAGGCTTTCAATCGCATGAAACAGCGCCCGGGCTTCGCGCAGGTGTCGGCGGTGAAAGAAGGGCGGTTCTACGGCATCTACCATAACTTCTACAACCATCCGTACAACATTGTCGGGTTGGAGTATCTGGCGAAGTTTATCTATCCGGCGCAGTTCCCGGATCTGGATCCGGCCAAGACCTACAGCGAGATCCTCAGCCGCTTTACCGAAGTGCCGGAAGGCAAAGGCATTTTGGGCGCGCAGGCGCCGACGGGGAAATAACGGCAACGGGCGCGACGACGCGCCCGTTTTTGATCTTTAAGCGGCGGCCGGCGTATAGGTGGAGATGATCTCCAGCACGCCGTTGATGATGAACTGCACGCCCATGCACACCAGCAGGAAGCCCATCAGGCGCGAGATCGCCTCGATGCCGCTTTTCCCCACCAAGCGCATGATGGCGCCGGAACTGAGCAGGCAGCCCCACAGGATCACCGCGACCGTCAGGAAGATGGCGACCGGCGCCACCGCCAGCACCCAGGGTTCAAAACCCAGCGTGTTATCTTTGACGCTCGACGCTGAGCTGATGATCATCGCGATGGTGCCCGGCCCGGCGGTGCTCGGCATGGCGAGCGGCACGAAGGCGATGTTGGCCGAGGTCTTATGGCGCAGCTCGTGCGACTTGCTCTCCACCTCCGGCGCCTCATCGGCGCTTTGTTGCGGGAACAACATGCGGAAACCGATGAAGGCGACGATCAGGCCGCCGGCGATGCGCAGGCCGGGGATCGAAATACCGAAGGTGTTCATCACCACCTGCCCGGCGTAAAACGCCACCGTCATGATGCAGAACACATAAACCGAGGCCATCAGCGACTGCTGATTACGCTCTTCGCGCGTCATATTGCCGGACAACCCGAGCAGCAACGCCACCGTGGTCAGCGGGTTGGCCAGCGGCAACAGCAGCACCAAACCCAGTCCGATGGCCTGGAATAACTGCAAAATACCCGTCATAAAAAACTCCCTGTGCAACGTTCAAGCCGCCACGCGGCGGCCCATGAGCTGAACAGCCTAGCCTGCCGTGCGCCTGGCGGCAATGGGGACAGCTCGTAACGTTAATTAACCGTCGGCCGGCGTTTCATCACTGCCGTTGCACTCGCCGGTGAGCTTCGGTCCATCCTCGCACCCCAGTGGCGCTTCATTGACCGCAATCGCCCGCGGTACCGAACGCTAGCCAAAATGCACCCGCCCATACAGCGTCGTTAATACTGGGCACATATTATTAATTATTTTTAACTGTTTTTACCGTTTAACCGCTTAAGAGATTAAACGCTTCTATACTGGTAAGGCTTTGTGGCATTTCTTCATAATCGAAAAGCTTAAAAGGAGTTTTACTATGGAAGTGGCAAAAGAATGGGTAGCGGCGAAAAAAATCTCCTGGGGCAGCGTCATCGGTGGTGTGATCACCGTATTGGCTGTTTCACTGTTGCTGTCGACGTTGGGCACCAGTTTGGGATTTTCCATCGTGGATCCGACATCAGACGATCCGATCAACGGAGCCGGTACCACCGTAGTGATTTGGTCCGCTGTTTCAATCATCATTAGCTTGGCTGCCGGCGCTTTTATTGCCGGACGTTTGGCTGCTAATGACGGCCTTATTCATGGCTTCCTGGTATGGGCTACGTCACTGATTGTGGCGGCGGTGTTGGGTGGAATGCTGGTCGGGTCTGCAGTGAAGGCCACCGGTAATGCGCTGGGTGCTATCGCTTCGACCTCTGGCAGTTTGCTTTCCGGCGCCGGTTCCGCGATTGGCAAAGGTGCAACCGGGTTGGCAGACGTGGGCGGTAAGGTGTTTGACAAGTTGGGTATCGACACCACGTTGGAACCTGAACAGCTGCATGGTGATGTGGTTACGGCGCTCAAAAAAAGTGGTATTCCGTCATTGCAGCCTGAATTCATGCAGCAACAGTTGAATGCGGCCAAGACTGATTTGGCAGACGCAGTAAAAGCCCTGGCACTTCAGCCTGACAATAGCGATGCGATTATTAAGCAACTGGTCGACAAGCTTAAAAAACATGGTGAGGCCATCTCGCAAGATGTGGATCAAGACACACTGAAAAAAGCTCTGGTTGAAAATACCAATATGACGCCGCAGGAAGTGGACCAGACGGTGAAGAATTTGGTCGACGCCAAAAATAAAACTGCGCAGCTGGTTAATCAGCGCTTGGATGAAGCCGAAGCAAAAATCAATCAGGCAAAACAGGAGTATGCTGAGCTGAAACAGAAGGCGCGCGAACAGGCTGCCGCGGCTGCGGACGAATTGTCTCGGGCTGCCCTGTGGTCATTCTTTGCGTTGTTGATTGGCGCAGTGGTCAGTGCATTGGCAGGCTTGTGGGGCGTTAACACCAATGCCCGACGTGTAACCGTATCATCTCCGCAGGCGTAATCTCCAGGCTCGTTTGCGCGTCTCGATGATATAGGGATGAGAGCCTGAAATACCGACGACGATGAAATGACAGCCAGGAAAGACTGGCGCCTACCCCGGCCATGTGCCGGGGTTTTTATTGTTTGCGGCGTGATTAATGACCACCTTAATCGCTGTGTAGGGTATTAGGCATCAATTGCCACGATCCCTGGGGACAGGTGGATAACATAGATGCGCTGTAAATAATAATGAGTGTGATTATGAAACAAGAACTGCATATTTTGCTGGGGAAAGCCGTTGCCTTTCTGCTCTACTGCGCTTTTTTGGCGGCCTTGGTCGGCCTGGTATTTATCGACGTACACTGGCTGCATAATTTCGTGCATGAAACCTCGCTGACCGAAGCGGCGCAGGAGCTTTTGCTGCTCGCCATCTCCGGCGGTTTCTTCGCCGCGGCCCGGCGGCAGGCTGAACGCCGCTCCGCCTGGATGCTGGTCGGCGGTTTCTTTCTCTGCATGCTGATCCGCGAGATGGATTTCGCCTTCGATGCGCTGTGGCACGGCGCCTGGGTGTGGTTCGCGCTGGCGGTCGCCTTGGCCTGCCTGGTGCATGCAGCGCGGCACATCGCGGCGACGGTGCGCGGCCTGGCCTATTTCGTGACGCATCCCGCCTACGGCATGATGTGCGCCGGCCTGCTGTGCATTCTGGTGTTTTCACGCCTGTTCGGCATGAGCGCGCTGTGGCAAACGCTGATGCTGGACGGCTACAACCGGGTGGTGAAAAACATGGTGGAAGAGGGCTGCGAACTGCTGGGCTACGGCCTGTGCCTGCTGGCCACCCTCAGCTACATGAAAACCGCTTTTGCGCCGGCTGACGCGAAAGCGTGAGGGCGGCGCTTTATTTATCCGGAACAATTTTAGTGATACTATTCGCTTAGCCGAATGTGGCTGAGAAGGTATGCGTTCCATTCTGTATACCCAGTGAGGTTTCAATCTGGCAATTGTGGGCGAGATCTGAAACCTGGCTGACCAAACCCAAAATCCAATTTTCGTACTGCATGTGATCTGTCGTGTGGGTCACCACTGTAGATAAGGAATTATTAATGCCTGTTATTACCCTTCCTGACGGTAGTCAGCGTCATTTCGATCACCCCGTTTCCCCGATGGATGTCGCGCGCGATATCGGCCCTGGCCTGGCGAAAGCCTGTATCGCCGGCCGCGTCAACGGCGAGCTGGTCGACGCCGGCGATCTGATCGAATCGGATGCGCAGCTGGCCATCATCACCATCAAAGATGAGGACGGCCTGGAAATCATGCGCCACTCCTGTGCTCACCTGCTGGGTCATGCGATCAAGCAGCTGTGGCCGGATACCAAAATGGCGATCGGTCCGGTGATCGACAACGGTTTCTATTATGACGTGGATATCGACCGCACCCTGACGCAGGAAGACCTGGATCTGCTGGAAAAGCGGATGCACGAGTTGGCCGATAAGGATTACGACGTCATCAAGAAGAAGGTCAGCTGGCAAGAAGCCCGCGACACCTTCGCTGAGCGCGGCGAAATCTACAAAGTGGCGATCCTGGATGAGAACATCAGCCATGACGATCGTCCTGGCCTGTACCACCACGAAGAATACGTCGACATGTGCCGCGGCCCGCACGTGCCGAACATGCGTTTTTGCCACCATTTCAAGCTGCAGAAAACCTCCGGCGCTTACTGGCGCGGCGACAGCAAAAACAAAATGCTGCAGCGTATCTACGGCACCGCCTGGGCAGACAAGAAGCAGTTGAACGCCTACCTGCAACGCCTGGAAGAAGCGGCCAAGCGCGATCACCGCAAGATCGGCAAACAGCTCGACCTGTATCATATGCAGGAAGAAGCGCCGGGCATGGTGTTCTGGCACAACGACGGTTGGACCATCTTCCGCGAGCTGGAAGCCTTCGTGCGCATGAAGCTCAAAGAGTACCAGTACCAGGAAGTGAAAGGTCCGTTCATGATGGACCGCGTGCTGTGGGAAAAAACCGGCCACTGGGAAAACTACAAAGACGCCATGTTCACCACCGCGTCGGAAAACCGCGAATATTGCATCAAGCCGATGAACTGCCCGGGCCACGTGCAGATCTTCAACCAGGGCCTGAAGTCGTACCGCGATTTGCCGCTGCGCATGGGCGAGTTCGGCAGCTGCCACCGCAATGAGCCATCGGGTTCCCTGCACGGCCTGATGCGCGTGCGCGGATTCACGCAGGATGACGCCCACATCTTCTGTACCGAAGAGCAGGTGCGCGCCGAAGTGAACGAATGCATCCGCATGGTGTATGACGTGTACGGCACTTTCGGCTTCGACAAGATCGCTGTCAAGCTGTCCACTCGCCCGGAAAAACGCATCGGCACCGACGACATGTGGACCCGTGCGGAAGAAGACCTGGCCGCCGCGCTGACCGAGAACGGCATTCCGTTTGAATATCAGCCGGGTGAGGGCGCCTTCTACGGACCGAAAATTGAATTTACCCTGCATGATTGTTTGGATCGCGCATGGCAATGTGGTACCGTGCAGCTCGATTTCTTCTTGCCGGGCCGTTTGGGCGCTTCGTATGTTGGCGAAAACAACGATCGCGTCGTGCCGGTAATGATTCACCGCGCCATTTTGGGCTCCATGGAACGTTTCATCGGTATCCTGACCGAAGAATACGCCGGGTTCTACCCGACCTGGATCGCTCCGGTGCAGGTGGTGGTGATGAATATCACCGACAGCCAGTCTGATTACGTCCAGCAATTGACCAAAAAACTGCAGGATGCAGGCATTCGCGTGAAAGCGGACTTGAGAAATGAGAAGATTGGCTTTAAAATTCGCGAACATACTTTACGTCGAGTCCCTTACATGTTGGTGTGCGGCGACAAAGAGGTCGAAGCAGGCAAAGTTGCCGTTCGTACCCGCCGTGGCAAAGACCTAGGAAGCCTGGACGTAAACGAAGTCGTAGACAAGCTGCTGAAAGAGATTCGCAGCCGTAGTCTTCATCAACTGGAGGAATAAAGTATTAAAGGCGGAAAACGAGTTCAACCGGCGCGTCCTAATCGCATTAACAGAGAAATTCGCGCGCAAGAAGTTCGCCTAACCGGCGTCGATGGCGAGCAGATTGGTATTGTCAGTCTGAATGAAGCTCTTGAAAAAGCTGAGGAAGCGGGCGTTGATTTAGTAGAAATCAGCCCAAATGCCGAACCGCCAGTTTGCCGAATCATGGATTACGGCAAATTCCTCTACGAGAAGAGCAAGTCGACGAAAGAACAGAAGAAGAAGCAAAAAGTTATTCAGGTCAAGGAAATCAAATTCCGTCCTGGCACCGATGATGGCGACTATCAGGTCAAACTACGCAACCTGATTCGCTTTCTGGAAGATGGCGATAAAGCCAAAATCACCCTGCGTTTCCGCGGGCGTGAGATGGCGCACCAGCAGATCGGTATGGAAGTGCTTAACCGCGTCCGTAAAGACCTGTGTGAAGATATGGATCTGGCAGTGGTCGAATCCTTCCCTACGAAGATCGAAGGCCGCCAGATGATTATGGTGCTCGCTCCTAAGAAGAAACAGTAAGGCTTACAAGTAATGGAACCCGCGCGGCGCTTGCGCTGTGTGGGTTTTATTCGCCCAACTGATTCGTTGTTTAACAATGCGAAGTGGATTTAATTAAAATGCCAAAGATTAAAACTGTACGTGGTGCAGCCAAGCGCTTCAAAAAAACCGGCAGCGGTGGTTTTAAGCGTAAACATGCCAACCTGCGTCATATTCTGACCAAAAAAGCAACCAAGCGTAAACGTCACCTGCGTCCGAAAGGCATGGTGTCTAAAAACGATCTGGTCCTGGTTACCGCGTGCCTGCCGTACGCATAAGCCATTTTTTTTGAATTTAGAATAAGACTTTAGGAGAGAGCATATGGCTCGCGTAAAACGTGGTGTAATTGCACGCGCACGTCACAAGAAAATTATGAAGCAGGCGAAAGGCTACTACGGTGCCCGTTCGCGCGTATATCGTGTTGCCTTCCAGGCAGTAATCAAAGCAGGCCAGTATGCTTACCGTGACCGTCGTCAACGTAAGCGTCAGTTCCGTCAGCTGTGGATTGCACGTATCAACGCAGCTGCTCGTCAGAACGGTCTGTCTTACAGCAAGTTCATCAACGGCTTGAAAAAAGCGTCGATCGAAATTGACCGTAAGATCCTGGCTGACATCGCAGTCTTCGACAAAGTGGCCTTCGGCGCACTGGTTGAGAAAGCGAAAGCAGCTCTGGCGTAAGTCAGTAGAAGAGGGAGCTTGCTCCCTCTTTTAATCTTTGTTTTCAGCGACAAATATTGACTTTCATTGTCCGCAGCTATATCACTGGTGGGCAATCATCGACAAGGTACCGCAATCATGCACGCAGCTATTTTTCGTTTCTTTTTTTACTTTAGCGCCTGATTTCAGGAGGCTTTGCGCGTAAGAAAAGAAACGAAAAGTAGCGCCTAAGCCTCCCTCGTGGAGGCTTTTTTGTTTTTGGCCATCGTCCCGCCTTGCAACGCGTTGCGGTGAGTACGGCTGGCGTTCAGCTCAGGTGAGCCGCCCGGCCGGCAACGCATTGAAAAGTCTTTGAAGATTGCTCAAAGGCGTGTTCGAATATAGATAACAATTACTTAGGGCCATCCCGGCCAGAGGAAGAGGAAAGCAATGCCACATCTCGCAGAGCTGGTTGCCAATGCCAAGGCAGCCGTAGAAGATGCCCAGGATGTTGCCGCGTTAGATTTGGTGCGCGTCGAATATTTTGGCAAGAAAGGTCATTTCACCTTGCAGATGCAGTCTCTGCGCGACGTCCCGGCGGAAGATCGTCCGGCGGCCGGTGCGGTGATCAACCAGGCCAAGCAGGAGGTGCAAGACGCCCTGAACGCGCGTAAGAACGCGCTGGAAAGCGCTGCGCTGAACGCGCGCCTGGCGGCTGAAACCATCGACGTCTCCCTGCCGGGCCGTCGCATGGAAAACGGCGGTCTGCATCCGGTGACCCGCACCATCGACCGTATCGAAACCTTCTTCGGCGAGCTGGGCTTCTCCGTTGCCACCGGCCCGGAGATTGAAGACGATTACCACAACTTCGACGCGCTGAACATTCCGGGGCATCACCCGGCGCGCGCCGACCACGATACTTTCTGGTTCGACGCCACGCGCCTGCTGCGCACCCAGACTTCCGGCGTGCAGATCCGCACCATGAAGAACCAGCAGCCGCCGATCCGCATCATTGCGCCGGGCCGCGTTTATCGTAACGACTACGATCAGACGCACACCCCGATGTTCCATCAGATGGAAGGGCTGATCGTCGATAAAGACATCAGTTTCACCAATCTGAAGGGCACGCTGCACGATTTCCTGAACAACTTCTTTGAAGAAGACCTGCAGGTTCGTTTCCGCCCGTCCTACTTCCCGTTCACCGAGCCGTCCGCTGAAGTGGACGTGATGGGCAAGAACGGCAAATGGCTGGAAGTGCTGGGCTGCGGCATGGTGCATCCGAACGTGCTGCGCAACGTGGGCATCGATCCGGAAGTTTACTCCGGTTTCGCCTTCGGTATGGGCATGGAGCGCCTGACGATGCTGCGTTACGGCGTCACCGATCTGCGCGCATTCTTCGAAAACGATCTGCGTTTCCTCAAACAGTTTAAGTAAGGCGGGAATATCACATGAAATTCAGTGAACTCTGGTTGCGCGAGTGGGTAAACCCGGCCATCAGCAGCGAAGCATTATCCGATCAAATCACCATGGCCGGCCTGGAAGTGGACGGCGTGGATCCGGTTGCCGGCGCGTTTAACGGCGTCGTCGTGGGCGAGGTGGTCGAGTGCGGCCAGCACCCGAACGCCGACAAACTGCGCGTCACCAAGGTTAACGTAGGCGGCGAACGCCTGCTCGACATCGTCTGCGGCGCGCCGAACTGCCGTACCGGCCTGAAAGTGGCGGTCGCCACCGTGGGCGCGGTGCTGCCGGGCGACTTCAAAATCAAGGCCGCCAAACTGCGCGGCGAACCTTCGGAAGGCATGCTGTGCTCGTTCTCCGAGCTGGGCATTTCCGACGATCATGACGGCATCATCGAGCTGCCGCTGGATGCGCCGATCGGCACCGACATCCGTGACTACCTGAAACTGAACGACAACACCATCGAGATCAGCGTCACGCCGAACCGCGCCGACTGCCTGGGCATCATCGGCGTCGCGCGCGATGTGGGCGTACTGAACCAGGTTGCGCTGACCGAGCCGGACATGAGCCCGGTGGCCGCCACCATCGACGCCACGCTGCCGATCCGCGTTGACGCGCCGCAGGCGTGCCCACGCTATCTGGGGCGCGTGGTGAAAGGTATCGACGTCAAGGCGCCAAGCCCGCTGTGGATGCGCGAAAAACTGCGTCGTTGCGGCATCCGTTCTATCGATGCCGTGGTAGACGTCACCAACTATGTGCTGCTGGAGCTTGGCCAGCCGATGCACGCTTTCGATCTGGGCCGCATCGACGGCGGCATCGTGGTGCGCATGGCGGAAGAAGGGGAAACCCTGACGCTGCTGGACGGCAACGAAGCCAAACTGAGCGCCGACACCTTAGTGATCGCCGATCATCAAAAAGCGTTGGCGATGGGCGGCATCTTCGGTGGCGAGCATTCCGGCGTCAACGGGGAAACTCAGGACGTGCTGCTGGAATGCGCCTTCTTCAGCCCGCTGTCGATCACCGGCCGTGCACGCCGTCACGGTCTGCACACCGATGCGTCTCACCGCTATGAGCGCGGCGTCGATCCGGCGCTGCAGTACAAAGCGATGGAGCGCGCCACGCGCCTGCTGCTCGACATCTGCGGCGGCCAGGCCGGCCCGGTTATCGACGTAACCCACGAAAACGAACTGCCGAAGCGCGCCACCATCACGCTGCGCCGCGAGAAGCTGGATCGTCTGATCGGCCACGTGGTGCCGAGCGAGCAGGTCAGCGACATTCTGCGCCGCCTGGGCTGCCAGGTGACCGAGCAGGGCGACAGCTGGCAAGCGGTCGCGCCGAGCTGGCGTTTCGATATGGAAATCGAAGAGGATCTGGTGGAAGAAGTGGCGCGCGTTTACGGCTACGACAACATCCCGGATGTGCCGGTGCGCGCCGATCTGGTGATGACCCAGCATCGCGAAGCCGATCTGACGCTCAAGCGCGTGAAGACCATGCTGGTCGATCACGGCTACCAGGAAGCGATCACCTACAGCTTCGTCGATCCGAAAGTGCAGGCGCTGCTGCACCCGAATGAAGAAGCGCTGATCCTGCCGAGCCCGATTTCGGTCGAAATGTCGGCGATGCGCCTGTCGCTGTGGACCGGTTTGCTGTCCGCGGTGGTGTATAACCAGAACCGTCAGCAGACGCGTCTGCGCCTGTTCGAAAGCGGTCTGCGCTTTGTGCCTGATAGTGCGGCAGATCTGGGTATTCGTCAGGACGTCATGCTGGCAGGCGTGATCGCCGGCCATACGCACGATGAGCATTGGGATCTGGCGCGCAAGCCCGTCGACTTCTATGATTTAAAAGGGGATCTGGAGTCTGTCCTCGAACTGACCGGTAAATTATCCGAAATTCAGTTCCGGGCGGAAGCCAATCCGGCCCTGCATCCAGGGCAGAGTGCGGCGATTTATTTGCACGGCGAGCGCGTAGGTTTCATCGGTGTGATTCACCCGGAACTTGAACGTAAACTGGATCTTAACGGCCGCACCGTGGTGTTTGAACTGGAGTGGAACAAGCTTGCGAGCCGCGCCGTGCCTCAGGCGCGGGAGATTTCGCGCTTCCCGGCAAACCGCCGTGATATCGCCGTTGTGGTGGCTGAAAACGTCCCCGCAGAAGATATTTTGGCCGAGTGTAAGAAAGTTGGCGCAAATCAGGTAGTTGGCGTAAACTTGTTTGACGTGTACCGTGGCAAGGGCGTGGCAGAAGGTGACAAGAGCCTGGCTATCAGTCTGGTATTGCAGGATACCGCTCGTACACTGGAAGAAGAGGAGATAGCCGCTACCGTTGCAAAATGCGTAGAGGCTCTAAAACAGCGATTCCAAGCATCCTTGAGGGATTGAACCTATGGCGCTTACTAAAGCTGAAATGTCAGAACACCTGTTTGAGAAGCTTGGGCTTAGCAAACGGGACGCCAAAGACCTGGTGGAACTGTTCTTTGAAGAGGTCCGTCGGGCCCTTGAGAATGGCGAACAGGTAAAACTGTCGGGTTTTGGCAACTTTGATCTGCGTGACAAGAACCAACGTCCGGGGCGTAACCCGAAGACCGGCGAAGACATTCCGATTACGGCGCGCCGCGTGGTGACCTTCCGTCCGGGGCAGAAGCTGAAAAGCCGGGTAGAAAACGCCAGCCCGAAAGGGTGAGTGACGTGTGATATCAAAAAAGGCCGCTTGCGCGGCCTTTTTCTTTTTGGGTATAAAATTCAGTTTATTCCTAATGGGCAATGTAAGAATTAAAATCCTGCGTTCAAACGCTACGGCGAAAGTTTATTTAATCTCGATTTCGGAATATTCTTAACTTTTATTTGGTGAGAGGCATTGTTTTCGCTTCAATAACGGCCGTGATAATGGCCAGGGCCATCGCCACGGTGGCCGCCGCCCCAGTGCGGGCCCCAGCAGCAGGCGCTGAGGCTTGCTGTCAGGGCCACAACGGCCAGCAGGCTGCCTATACGTTTAATCATCTTATTATCCTCCGATGGAAATTCGCTTAATTATAATTGCCGCGCCGCTTGAGAGCCGTCAGTTATTCGTTAAGCCTTGTCAGCGATTATGATAATTAAAGGCGAGGGCAAACAGTGTAGGGATTGTGTAAGGCCGTCGAAAACAATCTGAAAATAGGCATCGGTGAGATAGTGGTTAAATAAACGCGCTGATATAACCACTGCAGCAAGAAAAATAGAGTGAGAAGGCAAAATGAAAAAGATCCTGTTGCTGGTGTGTTTCCCGCTGTTGCTGCCGCTGGCGGCGCAGGCCGATGTCTCTGTCGATATCAATGTGCCGGGCGTTTCTCTGCATCTTGGGGATCAGGACCGTCGCGGCTACTACTGGGATGGTTACGACTGGCGTCCACCGCAGTGGTGGCATGCGCATCAGGGCCGCGGTCTGGGTGAGCGCAATGCGCGCGGCATGTACTGGGACGGCGGCCGCTGGCAGCCATCGCCGCCGCGTGGCTATGATCACCGTGAGCCGGCACGCAGCGGCAATCCGTTCCGCGGCGATCGCGATAATCGCGACCACGAGCGCAATCATGACGATCGCGGTGCTTCCGACCGCCGCGATGACGGCCGCGGCCAGCCTTATCCACCGGGCAACGCCGGCCCGCATCGTTAACCCTGAGTTTATCGGCGGCTGGTTTTGCCATCATCGTTGCGATGACGGGCAAGGCCAGCCGCTGCTTTCCTGCGCCATCATCCACGCAAGGCTTCCCCTTGCGGCGTTAACCCCCTAATATTCGACTCAAACGTCAATTATCCGGCCACGACAGCGGCCGGCAGGGAACCGCCGCGCCATGCCAACCAGCCGTACCTTCACCTTATTGTTGCAACATCAACGCTACCGCGATAAACGCCAGATCGGTCTGTTGGCGCTGGGCGTGGCGGTGGCGTTGCTGTTCAGCCTTTGCGCCGGCGACCAATGGATATGGCCGTCAGAGTGGTTTAGCGATCGGGCGCAACTGTTCGTCTGGCAACTGCGTTTGCCGCGCGCGCTGGCGGTGATGCTGGTCGGCGCCGCCCTGGCGGTGGCGGGCGCGGTAATGCAGGCGCTGTTTGAAAACCCGCTGGCGGAGCCTGGTCTGCTGGGCGTCGCTAACGGCGCCGGCGTAGCGCTGGTGCTCACGGTGTTGTTGGGGCAGGGGTTGTTGCCGGTGGCGCTGATGAGCGCCGCCGCGATAGCCGGTGCGTTGGCGATGACCTTCCTGTTGCTGGGCTTCGCTCGCCGCCGACGTCTGACCAATGCGCGGCTGTTGCTGGTCGGCGTGGCGCTGGGCATCGTGTGCAGCGCGCTGATGACCTGGGCGGTCTATTTCAGCACCAGCCTCGATCTGCGGCAGCTGATGTACTGGATGATGGGCGGTTTCGGCGGTGTCGACTGGCGCCAAAAGTGGCTGGTGCTGGCGCTGCTGCCGGTGCTGCTGTGGTTGTGTGGCCAGGGCAAAGCGCTCAACCTGATGGCGCTGGGCGAGGTACAGGCGCGGCAACTAGGGCTGTCGCTGCATCTGTGGCGTAACCTGCTGGTGCTGGCGATCGGCTGGCTGGTCGGCGTCAGCGTGGCGCTCGCCGGGGTGATTGGCTTCGTTGGGCTGGTGATCCCGCATATCTTGCGGCTTATCGGCCTGACCGACCAACGCTATCTGTTGCCGGCCTGCGCGCTGGCCGGGGCCGGGGTGTTGCTGGTGGCCGATGTGGTTGCCCGCATTGCGCTGCTGGCGGCCGAGCTGCCGATCGGCGTGGTGACCGCCACGCTGGGGGCGCCGCTATTTATCTGGTTACTGACCCGGGCAAAAGGCGTAAGGTAGTTCTCTTCATTCACCTGCCATTACAAAACCAAAGGATGACAACCGATGAGCAAGCCAATCGACAACCTGCCGTTACAAACCATTGAAAATCAGCCGACCACGCTGGGCGCCTACCGGGGTAAGGTGTTGCTGGTGGTCAACGTGGCCTCGGAGTGCGGCCTGACCAAACAGTACGAAGGGCTGGAAGCGCTGTACGAAGCCTACCGCGATCAAGGGCTGGAAGTCCTCGGGTTCCCGTCCAATGAATTCCTGGGCCAGGAGCCGGGCAGCAACGAAGAGATCCTGGCGTTTTGCCGTGGCACCTTCGGCGTGCAATTCCCGATGTTCGCCAAGATTGAGGTGAACGGCGAACGCCGTCATCCGCTGTACCAGGCGCTGATTGCCGCACAGCCGGAGGCTGTCGCACCGCAGGGCAGCGAGTTTCTGGCGCGGATGACCAGCAAAGGGCGTGCGCCGAAGCACACCGGCGATATTCTGTGGAACTTCGAGAAATTCCTGATCGCGCGCGACGGCACGGTGATCCAGCGCTTCTCGCCTGACACTACGCCGGAAGATCCGGCGCTGGTGGCGGCGGTGAAACAAGCGCTGGCAGGATAAGACAGATGCTGCAACTCGTTGAGGTTGGGGTGGCGGGGCGCCTGGCGCCTTTTTCGGCACAGATTGACGGCGGGTTGCAGGTTCACCTGATCGGCCCCAATGGCGCAGGGAAGAGCACCCTGTTGGCGCGGGTGGCGGGCATGCTGCCGGGGCTGGGCGAAATCTGCCTGGACGGACGCGCGTTAGCCGATTATCCGGGGAGCGAGCTGGCGCGCCGACGCGGTTATCTCAGCCAGCAACAGCCGCCGGTATCGCTGATGCCGGTGTTTCAGTATTTGGCGTTGCACCGGCCTGCCGGCGCGGCGCAAACCGAGGTGGAGCACGCCATCCTCTATCTGTGCCAGCGGTTGAAGCTGGTGGATAAGCTGTCACGCACGTTGACGCAGCTTTCCGGTGGCGAATGGCAGCGGGTGCGGCTGGCGGCGGTGTTGCTGCAGGTGTGGCCCAGCGTCAATCCGCACAGCCGATTGTTGTTGCTGGATGAACCGACCAATAGCCTGGATGTGGCGCAAAAGGTCGCGCTGGATCGCCTGCTGCGCGAATTCTGCCAAAGTGGGCGCAGCGCGCTGGTGTGCGCGCACGATCTGAATCATACCCTGCAGCAGGCCGATCGGGTTTGGTTGCTGCACGCTGGGCAGCTGGTCGCGCAGGGCATCACCCGTGAGGTGATGGCGCCCGACCTGTTGTCGCAGATCTATGAAGTGGATTTTCACCTGCAATGGGTGGGGAACCAGCGTTGGATCATGACGCGCACGGCTTAATTCGTCCCGGCAGCATAAATGTAAACGAAAACTAAACGTAGTGAATATAAATAGCCGGGTAATCATCGGCTATTATTGTTCCACCGCTCATTTTATCGTGGGTTTTATTGAAAAACGTCAATGACGTGCTAGGCTTGATTCGGCAAAAATAAAATAAGTAAATAATTATTAATATATATAATAAATTGATTTTCATAGTAAATTTAAATTAATGATGACGGCACCTATCCATCAGTTCTCCCACTGATGACACGTCTCGTCTTAAGGTTTAGTTAAGCTTGCGGCCTTACATTGTCAGTTAATCCACGGAAACGATTCTTCTCTGGCGTTTAATATTCGTTAAACGAAAGGGATTTACAGTGTCATCAAAAGCAGCTCGATACGTTTGGGGTTAACTATGGATCAATTTTTGCCTTTCTCTCGTCCGGCCATCGGCGATGAAGAAATCGCCGCGGTAGAGAAAGTGTTGCGTTCCGGTTGGATCACCACCGGGCCGCAAAACCAGCAACTGGAAAGTGACTTCTGCTCCACTTTCGGCTGTAAGCACGCCATCGCCGTCAGTTCCGCCACGGCGGGCATGCACATCACGCTGATGGCGCTGGGTATCGGCCCCGGCGACGAAGTCATCACCCCTTCGCAAACCTGGGTCTCCACCCTCAACATGATCGAGTTGCTGGGCGCCACGCCGGTGATGATCGACGTTGACCGTGATACGTTGATGGTCAGCGCCGCCGATGTCGAGGCTGCCATCACCCCGAACACCAAAGCGATTGTTCCGGTGCATTACGCCGGTGCTCCCCTGCAAATGGATGCGCTGCGCGCCGTAGCCGCACGCCATCGCTTGCCGCTGATCGAAGACGCCGCCCACGCGGTCGGCACGCGCTACAACGGCGAATGGGTCGGCGCACGCGGCACGGCGATTTTCTCTTTCCACGCGATTAAAAACGTGACCTGCGCCGAAGGCGGCCTGATCGCCACCGACGACGATGCGCTGGCGGATCGCCTGCGTTGCCTGAAGTTCCACGGTCTGGCCGTCGATGCCTTCGATCGCCAGCAGCTTGGCCGCAAACCGCAGGCCGAAGTGGTGGAGCCGGGTTACAAATACAACCTGTCCGACATTCATGCGGCGATCGCCGTGGTGCAACTGTCGCGCTTTGCTGAGCTGAACGCGTGCCGTAAGGCGCTGGCACAGCGCTACCTGAGCGCGCTGGAAGGCTCGCCGTTCCAACCGTTGGGCGTGCCGGATTATCCGCATGACCACGCCTGGCACCTGTTTATGGTCCGCGTCGATCCCGCGCGTTGCGGCATCGATCGCGACCAGCTGATGGAGCGCCTGAAAGAGGTTGGCGTCGGCACCGGGCTGCATTTCCGCGCCGCGCATACTCAGAAATTCTACCGTGAGCGTTATCCGCAGCTTTCTTTGCCGAATACCGAATGGAACTCGGCGCGGCTGTGCACCTTACCGCTATTCCCTGATATGACCGACGCCGACGTGGATCGCGTGGTCAATGCCTTGTCTTCTGTTGTGGAGTCTTTACGTGCCTCGCGTTGAACCGATTAAAAAAGTCTCGGTAGTCATCCCGGTATACAACGAGCAGGAAAGCCTGCCGGCGTTGCTGGAGCGGACTACTGCCGCCTGTAAGCAGTTATCTCAACCTTATGAAATCATCCTCGTCGACGATGGCAGCAGCGACAACTCCGCTGACATGCTGACTGCGGCGGCGGAAAAGCCGGATAGCCACGTGATCGCCGTCTTGCTGAACCGCAACTATGGCCAGCACTCGGCCATTATGGCCGGTTTCAATCAGGTGACCGGCGATCTGGTGATTACGCTGGACGCCGATCTGCAGAACCCGCCGGAGGAGATCCCACGGCTGGTCAGCGTGGCGGAAGAGGGCTATGACGTGGTGGGCACCGTGCGCGCCAACCGTCAGGACTCCTGGTTCCGCAAAAGCGCCTCGCGCGTAATCAACATGATGATTCAACGCGCCACCGGCAAGTCGATGGGGGACTACGGCTGCATGCTGCGCGCCTACCGTCGTCATATCGTTGAGGCGATGCTGCACTGCCATGAGCGCAGCACCTTTATCCCGATCCTGGCGAATACCTTCGCCCGCCGCACGACCGAGATCGACGTGCGTCACGCCGAACGCGAGTTTGGCGACTCCAAGTACAGCCTGATGAAGCTGATCAACCTGATGTATGACTTGATCACCTGCCTGACCACCACGCCGCTGCGTTTGCTCAGCGTGGTCGGCAGCATCGTGGCGCTGTCCGGGTTTGTGCTGGCGCTGGTGCTGATAGCGCTGCGTCTGCTGCTCGGCCCTGAATGGGCCGCCGGCGGCGTGTTCACCCTTTTCGCCGTCCTGTTCACCTTTATCGGCGCCCAGTTTGTCGGCATGGGGCTACTGGGTGAATACATCGGCCGCATCTATACCGACGTGCGCGCGCGTCCTCGCTATTTTGTTCAGAAAGTGGTCGGTGCACAGCAGGGCCACAATACTCAGGAAGAAGAATGATGAAAGCTATTGTATTTGCTTACCATGATATTGGCTGCGCCGGTCTGAAAGCGCTGACTGAGGCGGGTTATGACGTGCAGGCCGTGTTCACGCACACCGACGACCCTGGCGAGAACAACTTCTTCTCCTCCGTGGCCCGTTTGGGCGCCGAATTGGATCTGCCGGTCTATGCGCCAGAGGACGTAAACCACCCGCTGTGGGTTGACCGCATTCGCGCACTGCAGCCGGACGTGATCTTCTCGTTCTATTACCGCCACATGCTGAGCGACGAGATCCTGTCGCTGGCACCGCAGGGCGGTTTCAATCTGCACGGTTCGCTGCTGCCACGTTACCGTGGCCGTGCGCCGGTGAACTGGGCGCTGGTGAACGGCGAAACCGAAACCGGCGCCACGCTGCACAAGATGGTGAAACGCCCGGACGCCGGCGACATCGTCGGGCAGCAAAAAGTGGCCATCGCCGACAGCGATACCGCGCTGACGCTGCACAAAAAAGTGCTGGAAGCCGCGCAGATCGTGTTGAAAGAGCAACTGCCGAAGCTGAAGAACGGCACTGCCACCTTCACCAAGCAGGATGAGTCCCAGGCCAGCTACTTCGGCCGCCGCAGCGCGGCGGACGGCGAGATCCTGTGGCACAAATCCGCCAAAGAGATCAACAACCTGGTGCGCGCCGTCACCGAGCCGTACCCGGGGGCGTTCAGCTACCTCGGCCAGCGCCAGCTGATCGTCTGGCGCTCTCGCGTGCTGGATACCCAACACGATAAGCAGCCGGGCACCGTGCTGAGCACCTCGCCGCTGGTCATCGCCTGTGGCGAAGGCGCGCTGGAGATCGTCGCCGGTCAAAACGACAGCGGTCTGTACGTGCAGGGCAGCCGCCTGGCGCAGGAAATGGGCATCGTCACCGACGTGCGTCTGGCCGCCAAGCCGAACGCCGCGATGAAACGCCGCACCCGCGTACTGATCCTCGGGGTCAACGGCTTCATCGGCAACCACCTGACCGAGCGCCTGCTGCGCGACGATCGCTACGACATCTACGGTCTGGATATCGGCTCTGACGCCATCAGCCGCTTCCTCGACAACCCGCGCTTCCACTTCGTGGAAGGCGACATCAGCATCCACTCCGAGTGGATCGAGTATCACATCAAGAAATGCGACGTGGTGCTGCCGCTGGTGGCGATCGCGACGCCGATCGAATACACCCGTAACCCGCTGCGCGTGTTCGAGCTGGACTTCGAAGAAAACCTGAAGATTGTTCGCGACTGCGTGAAATACAACAAGCGCATCATCTTCCCGTCCACCTCTGAAGTGTACGGCATGTGCGACGACAAAGAGTTCGACGAAGACCATTCACGCCTGATCGTCGGGCCGATCAACAAGCAGCGCTGGATCTATTCGGTCTCCAAGCAGCTGCTGGATCGGGTGATCTGGGCTTACGGCGCCAAAGAAGGCCTGAAGTTCACGCTGTTCCGTCCGTTCAACTGGATGGGGCCGCGCCTGGATAACCTGGACGCGGCGCGTATCGGTTCTTCCCGCGCCATCACCCAACTGATCCTCAACCTGGTGGAAGGTTCGCCGATCAAACTGATGGACGGCGGCGCGCAGAAACGTTGCTTCACCGACATCAACGACGGCATCGAAGCGCTGTTCCGCATCATCGAGAACCGCGACGGCCTGTGCGACGGCCAGATCGTCAACATCGGCAACCCGACCAACGAAGCGAGCATCCGCGAACTGGCAGAAATGCTGCTGGAAAGCTTCAACAACCATCCGCTGCGCGACCGCTTCCCGCCGTTTGCCGGCTTCAAGGATGTGGAGAGCAGCAGCTACTACGGTAAAGGGTATCAGGACGTCGAGCACCGCACGCCGAGCATCAAAAATGCTCACCGCCTGCTGGGCTGGCAGCCGACCATCGAGATGAAGCAAACCATCGCCGATACGCTGGACTACTTCCTGCGCACTACCGTTCAGGAAGGGAACGGTGCATGAAGAAAGTCGGTCTGCGGGTTGATGTAGATACCTTCAGCGGCACCCGTGAAGGGGTGCCGCAGTTGCTGGATCTGTTCGAAAAGTACGACATTCAGGCCAGCTTCTTCTTCAGCGTGGGACCGGACAACATGGGGCGCCATCTTTGGCGCCTTTTGCGTCCGAAATTTTTGTGGAAAATGCTGCGTTCGAACGCCGCCTCGCTGTACGGTCTGGACATTCTGCTGGCCGGCACCGCCTGGCCGGGGCGCAACATTTCACGCGCGCTGGGGCCGCTGATGAAGCGCACCGCCGAAGCCGGCCATGAGGTCGGGCTGCATGCCTGGGATCACCAGGGGTGGCAGGCCAGGGTCGGCAAGTGGAGCGAGGCGCAGCTGACCGAACAGGTACAGCTGGGCGTCGACGCCCTGAGCGCCAGCACCGGCCAGCCGGTGAAATGCTCCGCCGTGGCGGGCTGGCGCGCCGATACGCGCGTGCTGGAGGTCAAACAACGCTTCGGCTTCCATTACAACAGCGATTGCCGCGGCACCCATCCGTTCCGTCCGGTGCTGAGCGACGGGCGCCACGGTACGGTGCAGATCCCGGTGACGCTGCCGACCTTCGATGAAGTGATTGGCAGCGAAGTCAGCATGGCCGACTTCAACGACTATATTCTGCGCGCCATCGAGAACGATCGCGGCGTGCCGGTGTACACCATTCACACCGAAGTGGAAGGCATGTCGCAGGCGGCGATGTTCGAACAGTTATTGCAACGCGCACAGCGGCAGGGCATCGAATTCTGTCCGCTGAGCGCGCTGTTACCGCAAGATTTGGCGTCACTGCCGTTGGGCCGCATCAAGCGCGCTCCTTTCCCCGGCCGCGAAGGTTGGCTGGGCTGTCAAACCGATGTGAAGGACGTTACATGAAGGCGCTAAAAGGATCCTGGGCCATTGTGCTGGCCGTTTTTTTTGCTCTGGTTTACCTGATCCCGCTTAACGGCCGCCTGCTGTGGCAGCCGGATGAGACGCGTTATGCCGAGATCAGCCGTGAAATGCTGCAGCGCGGCGATTGGGTCGTGCCGCACCTGCTGGGGCTGCGCTATTTCGAAAAGCCGGTGGCGGGTTACTGGTTCAATAACATCAGCCAGTGGCTGTTTGGCGAAAACAACTTTGCGGTGCGTTTCGGCTCGGTGTTCAGCACCGGCATGACCGCGCTGCTGGTGTTTGCGCTGGCGATGCTGATGTGGCGCAATGCGCGCCGCGCCAGCCTGGCGGCGCTGATGTTCCTGTCGATGGTGCTGGTGTTCAGCATCGGCACCTACAGCGTGCTGGATCCGATGATCTCGCTGTGGCTGGCGGCGGCGATGGTCAGTTATTACCTGACGCTAAAAGCCACCTCGGTCAAAGGCAAGCTGGGCGCTTACGCGTTGCTGGGCCTGGCCTGCGGCATGGGCTTTATGACCAAGGGCTTCCTGGCGCTGGCGGTGCCGGTGATCGCGGTGATCCCGATCGTCATTCAGCAACGCCGCATCAAGGATCTGCTGTGCTATGGCCCGGTGGCGATCGTGACCGCTACGCTGCTCAGCCTGCCGTGGGCGCTGGCGATCGCGCAACGTGAACCCGATTTCTGGAATTACTTCTTCTGGGTCGAGCATATTCAGCGTTTCGCCGAAGATAACGCCCAGCACAAAGCGCCGTTCTGGTATTACCTGCCGGTCCTGCTGGCGGCGGTGCTGCCGTGGCTGGCGCTGCTGCCTGGTGCGCTGCTCAAGGGTTGGCGCGAGCGCGTACAGCGTCCGGAGCTGTTCTTCCTGCTGAGCTGGGCGCTGATGCCGCTGATCTTCTTCAGCATCGCCAAAGGCAAGCTGCCGACCTACATTCTGCCGTGCATGGCCCCGCTGGCGCTGCTGATGACCGCCTATGCGGAAGACTACGCCGCCACGCTGCGCGCCAGGCTGTTCAAGGCCAACGCCTGGCTGAACGGCCTGTTCGGCCTGATCGGCATCGTGGCGCTGGTGGTGTTGAGCTCCGGTCTGCTGCCGAAGGCACATCTGTTTACTCCGCAGGAGTGGCCGAAACTGGTGCTCGGCCTGATCGCTTTCGGCGGCTGGCTGCTGTTCGCGCTGGTTTCCGTACGCGACAACGGCCGCCAATGGCGCTGGGCGGCGGCTTGCCCGGTGCTGCTGTGCCTGGTGATCGGTTACGCCATCCCGCAACAGGTGACCGATTCCAAACTGCCGCAAAACTTTGCCCGCGCCACGATGGCCGAACTGAGCGACAGCCGCTATGTGTTGAGCGACAGCGTCGGGCTGGCAGCCGGCCTGGCCTGGGAGCTGAAGCGCAGCGACGTGCTGATGTACAGCCAGAAAGGTGAGGTGGCCTATGGTCTGGAGTACCCGGACGCCAAGGGGCACCTGATCAGCGATGCCGACTTCCCGCAGTGGCTGGCGCAGGCGCGCAAGCAGGGGAACGTGTCGCTGGTGCTGCAACTGTCCCGTGGCGAAGCGCTGCCGCAGGAACTGCCCGCCGCAGACAAGGTGGATCGCATGAACCGCCTGGTGCTGATGTGGTATAAACAGCAACCATGATGGGTTTTCTGTTGGTGATTGTGGTCAGCCTGCTCACCTGTGGTGGGCAGCTGTGCCAGAAACAGGCGGCGCACTGTTGGGAACGGGGGGACGAGGCGCGGCTGAAGCTGACGCTGCGCTGGTTGGCGCTGGCGGTGCTGCTGCTGGGGCTGGGCATGGCGGTGTGGCTCAATGTGCTGCAACGCCTGCCGCTCAGCCTGGCTTACCCGATGCTCAGCCTGAACTTCGTGATGGTGACGCTGGCGGCGCGCTGGCTGTTTCATGAGCCGACGACCGCCCGCCACTGGTGCGGCGTAGCGTCGATTATGTTGGGGATCCTGCTGATGAGCGTGCATTCATGAGGGGCTATGCCTGGGGCGCCGCCAGCGTGTTGCTGGTGACGTTGGCGCAGTTGCTGATGAAGTGGGGCATGGTGCAAATCCCGCTGATGTCGTTCGCCGACGTCTCGCTGGCGCTGATCGGCGGCTACTGGCTGCCGCTGCTGGCGGTGGGCGGCGGCATCTGCGGTTATGCGCTGTCGATGCTGTGTTGGTTCTTTGCGCTGCGCCACCTGCCGTTAAACCGCGCTTATCCTCTGTTGAGCGTCAGTTACGCGCTGGTCTATCTGGCGGCGGTGATCCTGCCGTGGTTCAACGAGTCCGCTACGCTGCTGAAAACGCTGGGCACGCTGTTTATTCTGTTCGGCGTCTGGCTGATTAACAGCAAGTCCGAGACTAAATCGCCGGAATAGGGCCAAAACCGGCGATCCTGTCATTATCTCCCTTATGGCGCTTGCCTTTTTCCCCGTGCGGGAGATAAATTAACGCCAAATAGCGCTCTCCTTACGTGGTGCCGGCTTTGCCTCGCAGGCGGTGTGGTGGTGTACCGGATGGCATAATGCGGCAACGTGTTCAATGAAGGGATATTATGCGGATGCGTGTGTGGTTTTTATTAGCCAGTTTGATCCTCGCCGGGTGCAGCAGCCATGCGCCGCCGCCCAGCGGCCGCCTGGCGGACTCTATCGTGGTGGTGGCCCAGCTCAATGAGCAGCTGCGCCAGTGGTACGGCACGCCATACCGTTACGGCGGCCTGGATCGGGGCGGGGTAGATTGTTCCGGCTTTGTTTACCGCACGTTCCGCGATCGTTTTGACATGCAACTGCCGCGTTCGACCGAAGAACAGACCTCGCTGGGCACCAAGGTCTCTCGCGATGAGCTGATGCCGGGCGATCTGGTGTTTTTCAAAACCGGCGGCGGTGAGAACGGCCTGCACGTCGGCATTTACGATACCAACGACCAATTTATCCACGCGTCGACCAGCCGCGGGGTGATCCGCTCCTCGCTCGATAACGTCTACTGGAAGCGGGTGTACTGGCAGGCGCGACGCATTTAGCCTTAACCCATTGATTTGGTGTATCATGGCGGCATCTCATGTTTTGGACGGTGCCTGCCATGAACAGCCTGCGTTTACTGATCTCCGACTCCTACGATCCCTGGTTCAACTTGGCGGTGGAAGAGTGCATCTTCCGCGAAATGACCACGCAAAAAATTCTCTTCCTGTGGCGCAATGCCGAAACGGTGGTGATTGGCCAGTCGCAGAACCCCTGGAAAGAGTGCAACACCCGGCGCATGGAGCAGGACGGCATTCGGCTGGCGCGGCGCAGCAGCGGCGGCGGGGCGGTATTTCACGACCTGGGCAACACCTGTTTCACCTTTATGGCCGGCAAGCCGGGCTACGACAAGAGCGTCTCGACCGACATCATTCTGCAAGCGCTGCGGCAGCTGGGCGTCGCGGCCGGCGCGTCGGGGCGCAACGATCTGGTGATGGAAACCGCCGACGGGCCGCGTAAAATATCCGGCTCAGCCTATCGAGAAACCCAGGATCGCGGTTTCCACCACGGCACGCTGCTGCTGAACGCCGACCTGGAACGGCTGGCGGACTACCTCAATCCCGATCCCAAAAAGCTGCAGGCCAAGGGCATCACCTCGGTGCGTTCACGCGTCGCCAATTTGGCGGAGTTTTTGCCGGGCATCAGCCATGAGCAGGTATGCGACGCCATCGTGCAGGCTTTCTTCGCCCACTATGGCGAAACGGCCGAGCCGGAGATCATTTCGCCGGACGTGTTCCCCGATCTGCCCGATTTTGCCGCGCAGTTCGCCAAACAAAGCAGCTGGGAATGGAATTTCGGCAAGGCGCCGGCGTTCAGCCACTTGCTTAACGAGCGCTTTGTCTGGGGCGGCGTAGACCTGTTCTTCGATGTGGAGAAGGGGGCTATCGTTCGCGCGCAGGCGTTCACCGACAGCCTTAATCCTGCCCCGCTGCAGCGGCTGGCGGATATGCTGGTGGGCTGCCCGTATCGAAGCGAGCCCGTTGCCGCCTGCTGTGATCGACTGATGGCGGACTATCCTCAGCAGGCGGCCGAATTAGCCGAACTGCGGCAATGGCTGAGTGAAACGATCCGTTAGCGAAGGCCTGGTGATGAAGGGATGAGCGTGCTCATCCCTTTTTTTATCGCTGAAATCGACGTTTTGCACGGCGGTAGCGCAGATTTTCTGAAAATCAAGGTGGGCATTTTTTTGCGTTTTCAATGCTGAGAATAACGGGCGGAATTGATGCGTTATTAAATTTAATCAGTCATCGTTAACGGCAGGAAAAATCGGCGTTAAGGCGGGAAGATTATTTTACTTTATTTAAGATTTTTCTTAAATAAAACAAAGGAGATAAGTCAAATTTGGCCGTCAATCCATTCCACTTAAGCCAAATACCTTTTCACATAACGCGTTTGGCGGGCGCCATGGCATAAGTTAGGCTGCTTTTCTTTGCGCCTTTCACGATTGTCGTATAGCTTTAATCTATCAATTAAATGATATTTCATGGGTATTTACATTGATATTTCCGATTAATCCCAGAGGGATTGATCGATAAAATGTATTGATATACGATGATACGCTAGCCATTCATCCTGTGGCATTAAAATGAACATCCAACTCGAAGCTGACTTTATTAGTAGCTATGTTTTTCAACCTGTTTACTCAATGGAGGGCGGGCTGTTGGCGGTGGAAATGTTGAGCCGATTCAACAGTCTCGACGGTGATTTAGCCATGCCGGCCGAAATTGGGATTAATTTATTGGCGCCTGAACAAAGGATTGAGTTATTTAATGAGCAACTGAAACTTGCGGAGCAGCATGCGGCTTGGTTTACCGGTAACAACGTGCAGTTGACCATCAATATCGAAGAAACCATCGTTGAGCTTATTCTTTCCGATTCGGCGTTGTGCCAACGGATCGGGCAATATCCTTTTATTGCATTTGAAGTGAGTGAGAGTTTTCCGAATCTTTCGGCCGGGAAGAACAACCCGAGCGTGCGGCGATTAAGCGAAATGTTTACGCTGTGGCTCGATGATTTCGGTTCCGGTAAAGCCACGCTGACCGCGTTGTACGATGGTTTGTTTGACTACGTAAAGATAGACAAGCGTTTTTACTGGCAGCTGTTTACCCATCAGGGATATGACGTGGTCATCGACTCGTTGTTAAAGAATATCAACCTGTTATGTAAAGGCGTGATCGTCGGAGGAATAGAGAAAAAAGAGTATTTTAATAAACTCAGGTACGCCGGTGTTTTAGGTCTGCAAGGTTTTTTATGGCCCAGCGTTGGTGTGGATAATCTGCAAGCTTTGCTGGCGACGCCCAGCGAGTTCAATAATTAAGAAGTGATATAAAAAATTACACACAATGAGGTAAATCATGCGCGGAGTGAGGTTACCGTGATTCCGCTACCGTTATTGATCCTCGTTGTTGGGCTGATAACACCGTTTATCAGCCGGCATTAAACCGCGCTTCCTCAGCCAGGCGGAACGCCAAACTCCCCGCATCCGTCCTGACGACAGGCGGATGCGTTCTCCCTGCATTCCTTCGGTGTTAATCCGCTCGTTCAGGCTCTACACTACGCTGAAACGGAGGGCCTATGCCGCAGTTCGATAACGCTTACTACCAACAGTTACCCGGTTTCTACACCGCTCTGAACCCGACGCCGCTTAAGGATGCGCGCCTGCTGTACCACAGCGAGCCGCTGGCGCGCGAGCTGGGGTTGGATGAAAGCTGGTTTACTCAGGATAAAACCCCGATTTGGGCGGGAGAAACGCTGCTGCCGGGCATGCAGCCGCTGGCGCAGGTGTACAGTGGCCACCAGTTCGGCGTGTGGGCCGGGCAGTTGGGCGATGGCCGTGGCATTTTGCTTGGCGAACAAGTTCTGGCGGACGGCAGCCACCGCGACTGGCACCTGAAGGGCGCCGGGCTTACGCCGTATTCGCGCATGGGGGACGGCCGCGCGGTGCTGCGTTCGGTTATCCGCGAGTTTCTGGCCTCTGAGGCGCTGCACCATTTGGGGATCCCCACCACCCGAGCGTTGACCATCGTCACCAGCAGGCAGCCGGTGTTCCGCGAGCAGCCGGAACGCGGTGCCATGCTGATGCGGGTGGCGGAAAGCCACGTGCGCTTCGGCCACTTCGAACACTTTTACTACCGTAAACAGCCGGAGCAGGTACGGCAGCTGGCGGATTTCGTCATTGCCCGTCACTGGCCGCAGCTGCAGGATCAGGCCGAGCGCTACCTGTTGTGGTTTACCGACGTGGTCGAACGGACGGCGCGCCTGATCGCCCATTGGCAAACCGTCGGTTTCGCGCACGGCGTGATGAACACCGACAACATGTCGATTCTCGGTATCACCATCGATTACGGCCCTTACGGTTTCCTTGACGACTACCAGCCCGGCTATATCTGCAACCATTCCGATCACCAGGGGCGTTACGCCTTCGACAATCAGCCGGCGGTGGCGTTGTGGAACCTGCATCGTCTGGCGCAGACCCTATCGGGGCTGATGACCACCGAACAGCTGCAGCAGGCGCTGGCGGCGTATGAGCCGGCGCTGATGCGCGCCTACGGCGAACAGATGCGCGCCAAACTCGGCTTCTTCACGCCGACGGCGCAGGACAACGACGTGCTCACCGGTCTGTTGAGCCTGATGGCGCAGGAAGGGCGGGACTATACCCGCACGTTCCGCCTGTTGAGCGAGACCGAACAGCAGCAGGCGCAGTCGCCGCTGCGCGACGAGTTTATCGATCGCGCGGCGTTCGACGCCTGGTATCAGCAGTATCGTCAGCGTTTGCAACAGGAGCAGGTGAGCGATGCGGAGCGGCAACGGGCGATGAAGGCGGTGAATCCGCGGCTGATCCTGCGCAACTACCTGGCGCAGCAGGCGATTGAGGACGCGGAGAACGACGACGTGGGCCGTTTGCAGCGATTGCATCAGGCTCTGCTGCGGCCGTTCGACGATGTGCCGGAGTATGACGATCTCGCCGCGCTGCCGCCGGACTGGGGCAAGCACCTGGAGATTTCCTGCTCCAGCTGAGATGAAGAAAGGGCGCTTGATAGCGCCCTTAAATTTTTTATTGGCGCAGGTAGACCTGCGGCAGCGACACTTCGGGATGATGCACCACGCCGAGATCGGCCTGATACCAGCGGGTGAGGATCTCCGTTTGCAACACTTCCTGCGGCGTGCCGCTCGCCACCAACCGCCCCTGATGCAACAGCAGGATCCGATCGGCGTACAGCGCGGCCAGATTGAGATCGTGCAGCACGCAGCAGACGCCCAGCGGTTGTTGGCGCGTCAGCGAGCGCAGCAGGCGCAGGGTGTGCTGCTGGTGATACAGATCCAGCGCCGAGGTCGGCTCGTCGAGGAACAGCCAGGCGGGGGACGGCTGCGGTTGCCACAGCTGCGCCAACACCCGCGCCAGCTGCACCCGCTGTTGTTCACCGCCGGACAGCTGGCGGTAGTCGCGCTGCGCCAGCGCCAGGCAGTCGGTTTGCGCCATCACCTGTTGGATCGCCTGATGCTCGTCACGTTTGCCGTGCGGCGAACGCCCCATGCTGACCACTTCTTCCACGCTGAACGGAAACGCCAAATTGCTGTACTGGCGCATCACGGCCCGGACTTTGGCCAACTGTTGCGGCGCCCAGTGTTCCAGCGGGCGGTCAAGCAGCCGACATTCGCCGCAGTCCGGCGTCAAATAGCCGGTCAGCAAGCGCAGCAGCGTCGATTTGCCGGCGCCGTTAGGGCCGATAATCGCCACCATTTCACCGCCGGCAAGGCTGAGCGAAACGTCGTTGATCAACCGGCGCGTACCGAGGCTGTAACGCAGCTCCCGGGCTGTCAGGCAGGCGGCGTTATCCACCGGCTCGCTCCCGCTGGCGCATCACCAGCCACAAGAAATAGGGACCGCCGATCAGGCTGGTCATCAGCCCCACCGGCATTTCGGCCGGCGCCACCAGCGTGCGCGCCAGCGTATCGCTGACCAGTAACAGGCAGGCGCCGCCCAGCGCGGAGCAGGGCAGCAGCCAGCGGTGATCGCCGCCGAGGCGCATGCGCACCAGATGCGGCACCACCAGGCCGACGAAGCCGATCACTCCGCTCATCGCTACCGCCGCGCCGATCAGCAGGGCGCTCAGCAACAGCAGCTGCAGCTTGGCGCGCTGGACGTTCACCCCGAGGTAGTGGGCCTCTTCGTCCCCCAGCTGCAACAGGTTCAGCCGGCGCGCCTGCAGCAGCGTCAGCAGCGCCGCAGGCAGGATCAGCGAGGCGGAAACCGCCAGGGTCGGCCACTGCGACTGGCTGAGGCTGCCCATCATCCACAGCGAGAACTGGCGCAGCTGTTGATCGCTGCTGACGTAAGAGAGCACGCCGATGGCCGCCATGCACAGGGCGTTGATGGCGATGCCCGCCAGCAGCAGCCGCGACAGATTGCCGTGCCCGCTGCGGCTGATGCCGTAGATCAATAATGACACCAGCAGGCTGCCGAGGAACGCCGCCAGCATATGACCGTACAGCGCGATCGTCACCGGCAACGCCAGCGGCATCACGATGAACAGCGCGACAAACAGCGCGCCGCCGCTGCTGATGCCCAGCAGGCTCGGATCCGCCAGCGGGTTGCGGAACAGCCCTTGCATCACGGCGCCGGACACCGCCAGCGCGCAGCCGATCACCACCGCCAGCAGCACGCGCGGCAGGCGAATGTTCAACCAGATGTGCCAGGCTGCGTCGCTGAAGGGCTCGCGCCATAGGGTGCGAAACGACAGCGTCAGCGCGCCCAGGTTGGCGGCGACCAGCGCCAGCAGCGTCAGCAGCACCAGCAGACCGATGATGGCCAGCTGAGGTGAGGTGCGACAGCGCATTACTTTTGCTCCGCCGCGTGGCGCAGCTTGGCCAGCGCCGCCGGCGTTTCCAGACCGAAGCCCAGCAGCGCCATGTCATCGACGATCAGCACGCGGCGCTGCTTGCCTGCCGGCGTCAACGCCAGGCCCGGCAGCGTCCACAGCTGCTGTTCGCCGCCGAGGGTGCGCACGCCGTCGGTGGTGACCAGCAACAGATCCGGCGCGCTGGCGATGACGCCTTCCTGCGACAGCGGCCGGTAGCGGTCAAAGCCCTGCATGGCGTTTTTCAGCCCGGCGGCGGCGATCACCGCGTCGGCGGCGGTGTGTTGCCCGGCGGCCATCGGCGTGATGCCGCCGTGGCTCATCACGAACAGCACCTTGACCGGCAGCGGGGAGGTATCCACTGCCGCCAGCTGTTGTCGATAGCGCTCGCTCAGCTGTTTGCCTTGCTCAACGCGCTGCAGCGCTGCGGCGATCGTAGCGATTTTCTGCGGCACCGCCTGCAGGGTGGTGTCACCCGGCACGCTGACCACGTTGACGCCGCTGTCCGCCAGCTGTTTGAGCACCAGCGCCGGCTGTGCCAGCTCGGTCGTCAGCACCAGCGTCGGCTTCAGCGCCAAAATGCCTTCGGCGTTCAGCTGGCGCATGTAGCCGACGTCCGGCAGCTTTTTCACCGCTTCCGGATGCAGGCTGGTGCTGTCGCGGGCGATCACCTCGTCGGCGGCGCCGAGCGCGAAGGCGATTTCCGTCACGTCGCCGCCGATCGAGACGATGCGCTGCGCCGCTGCGGCGGTGAGCGGCAGCGCCAGCGACATCATCAACGCCAGGCGGCGGATCAAGGAAGATTTCATGCGGCGATGTCCTTGGCGGCGAGCGCGGCAACCTGCTCGCGCCACTGGGTTTGTTCCGGCTGGCCTTCGGTGCGCTGGCCATACAGCTGCGCGATCTGTGTGCCGTCGGCGGCGAACAGCTCCAGGCTGGTGACGATGCCGTCTTTGGTCGGTTTGCGGGTGATCCAGCTTTCGGCGATGGCGTCTTCAATCAGGTGCAGCGTGAAGCGGCGGTTGAACACGTTGATCCAGCCTTCCTGCGGCATCAAACGTTCGATCTGGCCGGTGAAGATCTGCACGCAGCCGCGGTTGCCGACGAAGATCATGATCTCGTTTTGCTGTTGCTGCGCCGCTTCGAGCAGCTGCGACAGCGCGCTGTTGTCCACCTGGTAGGCCAGATCGTCGCCGACGGCGCGGAAGGCCTGTTGGCGCGTCAGCTTGTTGCGGCTCAGCAGCTGGAAGAACTGGTGAACGTCGGTCATCGCGCGCCACTCACCGTCGATTTTGGCATGATCCTGCGTCGTTTCATCGGTGGTGGCCGCCTCGGCGGGCTGCAGCGCCAGCGCCGGGTTTTCTTCGCTCAGGTGGCGCTCCACCAGCGCCATCCAGGCCGGCAGATCGGTTTCCTCGGTGGTGTAGACCTTGTGCAGCGCATCGCCCTGTTGGTCGAAGAACTGAATGCTGTGGCGCACGCCGCGCTTGTTGGTTTCGCTCATGGCGAAGACGCTGGTCCAGTGGTTGAGGAACAGGCGCAGATCCAGCTCGCGTGGGTTGAGGATCAGCCCGGCGTGGCCGTTGAGGTGCTGGTTGCGGTAGCGGCCCATCTGCTCATGCACCGCATAGCTGTTGCGGGTGATGGACTTGGTGACGCCGACCTGCTCAAGCTCGGTCAGCAGGGTGCGCGCGTCGGCCTGCAGGCGGCGGGTGTCGTGGCCGACGCGGGCGTGCGTCAGCTCCGCTTCGCTGACGCCGAGGATCGCCGCCAGATCGCGGGCGTATTTACCGGGGTGATCGATTTTAGCCTGTTGGTAGCGTTCGTATAGGGTGTTGCTCATGCGGGATTCTCCTGCGCTGTAATGCGAACGGCGGACAACCGGGTTGTCCGCCAGATAGTCAAATGATTACCACTGGTAGCTGACCAGCAGTTTGGCGTTGCGGCCATCCTGCGGGACGCCCTGCGGCGAGTAATATTCCTTGTCGAAGGCGTTGCCCAGCACCACGGTGGTGGTCATGCCCTGCAGCCGATCGCGGCCCTTGTAGCTCAGATAGAAGTCGTTGACGCCATAGCCGGCTTGTTCGGCCGTGCCGGTCTCCACGCGCGTCGCGCGTTCGGCGAAGGTGGCGACCCAGCCGGCGGACAGGCCGGTTTCGCCCAGCGGCACGTCCAGCGAACTGGTGACGGTGTCTGGATTGATGCTGCTTAACCAGTCACCGGTTGCTTCATTTTTGCCACGGGTGCGGTTATAAGCCAAATCCCAGCCGAACCATGGTGTTTTATAGCTGAGCGTAGCGTCCCAACCCCAGATTTTGGCGCGATCGATATTGGTCGAGAATGTGGTGCAACTGATGCAATAAGGACCTCGCGGACCGCGTCCCAGTTCCATCGTGACATCGGTGGTGATGTAGTCCTTGGCTTTGGTATCGAAATAGCTGGCTTTGAACTGCAGACTGTCATCGGCCAGCATCAAATCATCGAAACGCAGACCAAACCCGTACTCTTGGGTTTCGTTGGTTTCCGGTTTCAAATTCGGGTTAGGCACCCAATAGTTGGTGATGGTGGTTGGTCCCATTGGAATTGAGAAGTGCTTGGAGTCGTTGTACATCTCACCCATCGTCGGCGCGCGGAACGCCTGAGAATAGGAGCCGAACAGCATCAGCCAGTCGGTAGGCGTAATACTGACAGCACCGCGAGAGGACCATTTGTCCGCATCCACATCGGCATAGCCGTCGCTTGAGCCCTTGTAATTGTCATAGCGGGTGCCGGCGAGCAGAGTGACAGGCAGATCGCGCAGCGTGATTTCATCCTGCAGCCAGCCTGAAGCGAAATTGATTTTTGCGTGTGGGAAACTTTCGGTAGCGCCGCCCGGTGTTTGTTCCTGTTTGTAGGCCTCGGTGCCGTAGGTCAGCAGGTGCGAGGCGAAAGTATCCGCAAACAGGCGCGTTCGGTTTTCGAGTTTGGCGCCTTTCGTGGTTTGTTTGCGTGCTTCATCTTCGCTGCCATTGGCGTGAGCGTTAATTTTTACGTCTGAATAATACACTTTCGCTTCCGCATCCAGCCAATCCTGGCCGGCGGGTTTCAGTTTGTAACTCAGTGCCGCGTCGCGTTGAATCGTCGAACGATCGGTCATTAAGTTTCCACTGGAGCTGGCTGGCGTTTGCGGGTTTTTCGGCTCCTGCGCGCTGTTATTGTAGTAACGAAGATTGCCGCTCAGCGACTGATTGTCGTCGAGCTTCCAGGTGCCTTTGGCCAGCACGTTGCTGATGGTTTCGTCGTTAGGCGCATCGAAGCCGTTGCCCTGACGCAGATCGCCGACGTCGCGAGTGCCGAAAGACAGCAGGCCGTCGAGGTTATCGGTCTTGCCATAGGCGCTGGCGCCCATGCCCAGGCTGTGATCGCCGGTGCCGGCGGTGCCGTAGACGCGGAACCCGCTATCGTGGCCCGGCAGCAGCAGATCGGCGGCATCGACGGTCTCATAAGACACTACACCACCCAACGCGCCGCTACCGTACAGCAACGCGGAGGGGCCGCGCACGACTTCAATGCGTTTCACTAACGCAGGATCCAAAAATGTGCCGTTAATATGGCCGGTATCGGTCCCCTGACGGATGCCGTCGACCAGCGTCAGCACGCCGCGTCGGTCGTAACCGCGCATCATGAGATCCTGCCCATTGCTGCGCCCGGAACCCGTGACGGTAATGCCCGGCACGCGGCGCAGCATATCGGCGGCGGTGCCTGCAGTTTGGCTTTCCGGCGAGTTGCCTTCGATGACCGTGACCATCATCGGCGCTTCAAAGCTGCTGCGTTGGTTGCCGGTGGCGACCACGGTCATGGTCTCGTCGGCGGCTTTGGCTTTTTTAGCCGGCGCCGCGTTGGAAGAGGATGTTGTGCTGGTGTTTTGTGCCAAGGCCACCGTAGGCAGAGCGCAGGCAATCGCCAGACTCAAAGCGGAAAAACGCAGCCGGGTGGAAAATGTCAGAGGCATGGTGCAACTCTCCGTATGTAATAAAACATATCAATAGATTTGCTGGCTGCCTGGATCAAAAGATCGGGGTGGCTGGCGTTTGAGGGTTCTGTGGTTATTTGGTCAGGATCAATTTCCCGGCTTTGGTCTGCCGCAGCTGATAGCGCTGGCCCTGATGGGTAATGAACGCGATGCCGTCGGCGCCGAGCAGCTGTGCGCTGTCGTAGCTGGGCGGCGCGTTTGCGCTGTGCTCGGTCGGGGCCGCGGCGGCGGGGGTAGGCGTGTTGGCAGTATCCATTATCATTGTGCTTATAAAACAGACCATTAAATGGTAATTAATATCAAACTGAGAATCATTATCATGTGAAGGAAAGGTTACATCAAGGAAAATTTTCTTACCGATGGAACCTTTTTGTCGAATGGACATCCGGCGGCGGGCCGGGCGTACCCGGCCCGTAAAAAAGGGGCGTTATTTCAGCAGGGTTTCGATGCGGTCAAACAGACGCTCGGGCTTGGTGATCGGCGCAAAGCGCGTGACGCGCTGGCCGTCGGCGGTGAGCAGGAACTTGGTGAAATTCCATTTGATGCGGCGGCTGCCCAGAATGCCGGGCGCCAGGCGTTTCAACTCATTGAACAGCGGGTGCGCGCCGGGGCCGTTAACGTCTATCTTGCTGAACAGCGGGAAACTGACGCCGTAGTTGAGGCTGCAAAAGTTGGCGATCTCCAGCGGGCTGCCCGGCTCCTGAGAACCAAACTGGTTGCAAGGGAAGCCGAGCACCACCAGGCCGCGTTCGCGATAGTATTGCCACAAATTTTCCAGCCCGCGGTATTGCGGGGTGAAGCCACACTTGCTGGCGGTGTTGACCACCAGATAAGCGCGCGCCGGGAAATCGCCCAGCGTTTTTTGCTCGCCCTGCAGCGTGACGCAGGGGATGGATAACAGAGAGTGAATCATGCCGGGGCTCCAGGTGCGTTTCGGCGGGTGCAAATAGGTTGCAATCAGTATAGATGAGCGGTGCGGGAGGGATAAAGCCGGGGCGAAGCCCCGGCCTAGGTTGCGTCAGAAACGGCTATCGACCGCATCCGCCAGCATCGCCAGCAACTGTTCGCTGTCGGACCAGCTCAGGCAAGGATCGGTGATTGACTGGCCATAGGTCAGCGGCTGGCCGGCGACGATCTTCTGCGTGCCTTCCACCAGGAAGCTTTCCGCCATCACGCCGGTGATGGCGGCGGAGCCGGCGCGGATCTGTTGGCAGACGTTGTCGGCCACTTCCAGCTGGCGGCGGTGCATTTTCTGGCAGTTGCCGTGGCTGAAGTCGATCACCAGGTGTTCCGGCAGATCGAACTCGCGCAGGCTGTCGCAGGCGGCGGCGATGTCGCTGGCGTGATAGTTCGGCGTTTTGCCGCCGCGCATGATGATGTGGCCGTACGGGTTGCCGCTGGTCTGGTAGATGGTCATTTGGCCATGTTTGTCTGGCGACAGGAACATGTGCCCGGCGCGCGCCGCGCGAATGGCGTCGATGGCGATGCGGGTGTTGCCGTCAGTGCCGTTTTTGAAGCCGACCGGGCAGGAGAGCGCCGAGGCCATTTCACGGTGGATCTGGCTTTCGGTGGTGCGCGCGCCGATGGCGCCCCAGCTGATCAGATCGGCGATGTATTGGCCGACCACCATGTCCAGGAATTCGGTGGCGGTCGGCAGGCCGAGCTGGTTCACTTCCAGTAGCAGGCGGCGCGCCATTTCGATGCCGCGGTTGACCTGGAAGGTGCCGTCCAGCGCCGGATCGGAGATCAGGCCTTTCCAGCCGACGACGGTGCGCGGTTTTTCGAAATAGGTGCGCATCACGATCTCCAGGCGATCCTGGTAGCGTTCGCGCAGGGCGTTCAACCGGCCGGCGTAATCGACGGCGGCGTCGAGATCGTGGATGGAGCAGGGGCCGATCACCACCAGCAGGCGGCGGTCTTCACCGGTGAGGATTTTTTCAATGCGTTTTCGTGACGCGGTCACGTTGTCGGCGACGGCCGCCGAGATCGGCAGCTTGTCCGCCAACGCTTGCGGCGTGACGAGGCTGTCGATGCGCGCGGTCCGCAGTTCATCTGTTTTGTGCATGTTGTTCCCTGGAAACTGTTCTTCTCTGCGGCAGGAGTGCCGGGAAGTGATGGCGATCACAATAACGCAAAAAGCGCTGAATTCAACCGTAGAGATTGTGTTCTGTTGATCAAAGCCGCGAAAAAAAGCACAAAAAAATCAGCGGCTGCTGAAATAAACGGCAGGTGGCGGGGCGCGGCGGCCCCGTGAGGAAAAGGTCAGAACATGCGGCGGCTCATGCCGAGGATGTCGAGGATTTTGGTGGAGATCTCTTCGACCGAATAGTTGGTGGTATTGAGGTAGCGGATCTGATTTTTGCGGAACAGCGCCTCGACTTCGGCGATCTCCATACGGCACTGGCGCAATGAAGCGTAACGGCTGTTTTCACGCCGTTCCTCGCGGATCGCCGCCAGGCGTTCCGGATCGATGGTCAGGCCGAATAATTTATGCTGAAACGGTTTCAGCGAGGCCGGCAGGTGCAAATTGTCCATATCGTCGGCGATAAACGGGTAGTTGGCGGCGCGGATGCCGAACTGCATCGCCAGATAAAGGCTGGTGGGGGTTTTGCCGCAGCGCGACACGCCGAGCAGGATCACCTGCGCCTGATCGAGGTTGCGCAGCGAAATGCCGTCGTCGTGCGCCAGCGTATAGTCGATGGCGGCAATGCGCGCGTCGTACTTGCCGAGGTTGCTGGCGGTCAGACCGTGGGTGCGGTTCGGCACCGGCGTCGGCTCCACTTCCAGCTCGCCCTGCAGCGGGCCGACCAGCGCCTGCACGATATCCTGGCAGAAGCCCTGGCTCTGCACGATCACATCGCGCACTTCCGGCGAGATGATGGAGTAAAACACCAGCGGCCGCACGCCGGTTTCATTATAGATATCATCGATTTGTTGGCGAACTGCGCGAGCGCGCGCCTCGGTTTCGACAAACGGCAGGGTATAGGTGGTCGCCGTGACCGGGAACTGCGACAGCACCGCGTGTCCCAGCACTTCGGCGGTGATCGCCGTACCATCCGAAATATAAAAAACGCTTCTTTCCACCCGAGGCTCCTTACCTGAAAACGGTGTTACTGCTGTCATCACTGTCAATATCATGAGCCGCAGACGATCCACCGGTAAAGGGGCGAGGGGAAAAATTGTGACGGCGGGGCGGTAAAGCGCCTTGCGGCGGCGCGTGAAGAAAAGCGCGTTTTGCCGGCGGTAAAAATCGCGGCGCGGCGACGCTTTTCGATCCGAAACGTAAATTTGTCGCTATTTTCACCAAAAACGGTAGCGTTTGCGTGGTCATTAAAACAGAAGTTTAAAAAGAGCGTAATTTGTTGAGAACTAAGCTTTTCGTGCGATTGGGAACGGTTCCCAGGCAAATCAGCCGGTTAGGACATTCTCTTAAAAACCACTTTCTTCAGTGGGTTGATCGATTCACCTTTCCATTTTCCCCGGATCAGTGTGCTAGTCTGATTCGGCTCCGTGTTAGCGGCGCCGTAAAGCAAGCGAATTAAATCCGTCTTTACCCTACTGATAGCAATAAGGATTGTCTCGATGTCCAACAATGGCCCAGACTTGCGTAATGTGCTTTGGTACAACCAGCTTGGCATGCACGACGTTGACCGTGTCGGCGGCAAAAACGCCTCCCTCGGTGAAATGATCACCAATCTTTCCGATTTGGGCGTGGCCGTGCCGAACGGTTTTGCCACCACCGCACAGGCGTTTAACGATTTCCTCGAACAAAGCGGTGTTAACCAGCGCATCTATCAGCTACTGGATCAGACCGACGTTGACGACGTTGCACAACTGGCCAAGGCCGGCGCCCAGATCCGCCAATGGGTGATCGACACGCCGTTCCACGCCGAGTTCGAACGCGAAATTCATCAGGCTTACCAACAGCTCGCCGACGGCGAACCGGAAGCTTCCTTCGCGGTGCGCTCCTCCGCCACGGCGGAAGACATGCCGGACGCGTCCTTCGCCGGCCAGCAGGAAACCTTCCTCAACGTGCAGGGCATCGACGCCGTAATGGTGGCGATCAAGCACGTGTTCGCATCGCTGTTCAACGACCGCGCCATCTCTTATCGCGTGCATCAGGGCTATGACCACCGCGGCGTGGCGCTGTCGGCGGGCGTACAGCGCATGGTGCGCTCGGATTTGGCCTCTTCGGGTGTGATGTTCACCATCGATACCGAGTCCGGCTTTGATCAGGTGGTGTTTATCACCTCCGCCTTCGGCCTGGGTGAAATGGTGGTGCAGGGCGCAGTGAACCCGGATGAGTTCTACGTGCACAAACCGACGCTGCAAAACGGCAAGCCGGCGATCGTGCGCCGCAACCTGGGTTCGAAAAAGATCCGCATGGTGTACGCGCCGTCGCAGGATCACGGCAAGCAGGTGCGCATCGAAGACGTGCCGGAAGCGCAGCGTAGCCGTTTCTCGCTGACGGATGACGAAGTGCAGGCGCTGGCGCAGCAGGCGATCCTGATCGAAAAACATTACGGCCGCCCGATGGATATCGAGTGGGCGAAAGACGGCCATACCGGCAAGCTGCTGATCGTGCAGGCGCGCCCGGAAACCGTGCGCTCCAACGAACAGACCATGGAGCGCTACCAGCTGAACGGCTCCAGCCCGGTGCTGGTGGAAGGCCGCGCCATCGGCCACCGCATCGGCGCCGGTCCGGTGAAAGTGATCCACGACATCAGCGAAATGGATCGCATCCAGCCGGGCGACGTGCTGGTCACCGACATGACCGACCCGGACTGGGAACCGATCATGAAGAAGGCCGCCGCGATCGTCACCAACCGCGGCGGGCGTACCTGTCACGCGGCGATCATCGCCCGTGAACTGGGGATCCCGGCGGTGGTGGGCTGCGGCCACGCCACCGACGTGCTGAAAGACGGCCAGAAAGTCACCGTCTCCTGCGCGGAAGGCGACACCGGCTTCGTTTACAGCGATATGCTGGACTTCAGCGTGCAGAGCTCCGAAGTGACCGAGCTGCCGGATCTGCCGCTGAAGATCATGATGAACGTCGGCAACCCGGATCGCGCCTTCGACTTTGCGCGTTTGCCGAACGAAGGCGTGGGCCTGGCGCGGCTGGAATTTATCATCAACCGCATGATCGGCGTGCACCCGCGTGCGCTGCTGGAGTTCGATCAGCAGACGCCGGCGCTGCAAAACGAGATTCGCGCGCTGATGCAGGGTTACGATCATCCGGTCGAGTTCTACGTCGGCCGCCTGACCGAGGGCATCGCGACGCTGGGCGCCGCCTTCTGGCCGAAGCGCGTGATCGTGCGCCTGTCCGACTTCAAATCCAACGAGTACGCCAACCTGGTGGGTGGCGACAAGTATGAACCGCACGAAGAGAACCCGATGCTGGGCTTCCGCGGCGCGGGCCGCTACGTGGCCGACAGCTTCCGCGATTGCTTCGCGCTGGAGTGCGAGGCGGTGAAACGCGTGCGTAACGAAATGGGGCTGACCAACGTCGAAATCATGGTGCCGTTCGTGCGCACCGTGGCGCAGGCGGAAGCGGTGGTGGCCGAGCTGGCGCGTCAGGGGCTGAAGCGCGGCGAAAACGGGCTGAAAGTGATCATGATGTGCGAGATCCCGTCCAATGCGCTGTTGGCGGATCAGTTCCTCGAACACTTCGACGGCTTCTCCATCGGCTCCAACGACATGACCCAGTTGGCGCTGGGGCTGGATCGCGATTCCGGCGTGGTGTCGGAGCTGTTCGACGAACGCAACGACGCGGTGAAAGCGCTGCTGTCGATGGCGATTCAGGCGGCCAAGCGCCACGGTAAATACGTCGGCATCTGCGGCCAAGGCCCGTCCGACCACGAAGACTTCGCCGAGTGGCTGATGGAGCAGGGCATCGACAGCCTGTCGCTTAATCCGGACACCGTGGTGCAGACCTGGATCAATTTGTCGAAAAAGAAATAATTTCTCGGCATCGCTGAGGCATTAACGCCGGGCCGCAGTTAACGCTGCGGCCTTTTTATTTCTGAATGTAAATAACGGCGCGTAAAATAATCAATTCGACGAAAAAAGAATAAAAAAAAAGCCCACCGTAGGAGATGGGCAAAGACTACACACAGCAATTCACATGTATGGCATTACATTGTTCAGAAAGGTTGCTTTAAAATCAGTGATTTGAAGCAATAGATGGCCATAATACTAGATTTTTGAACGCGACTAGTCATTAAGAATCATCCTAATCGATAGCGGCATCACATTTTATTTGCGGGAGTTATCTCTTTTTGCCGTTTGCAACAAACAGGGATTTACATTGCACCTTTCATTCGCGGTGCCGTAATCAATATATGGCGGCATTATATTGGGCGGAGATATTACTCGAATGGGGTAGGAATAATGGCAGGAGTGAAAAGTTCCGCCCGACGATGCGGGCGGAAGAGGAGAATCAGCGTTTTTCCAAATCTTCGATGACTTGCTCCGGCGCGGTGGTCGGCTCCGGCGCTTCATCCATCCAGGCGGTCAGCAGGCGATAAGATACCGCCAACACCACCGGGCCGATGAACAGGCCAATCATGCCGAAGGCCAGCAAGCCGCCGATAACGCCGGACAGGATCAGCAGCAGCGGCAGATCGGCGCCCATGCGGATCAGCACCGGGCGCAGCACGTTATCCAGCGTAGCCACCACGCAGCTCCAGACCAGCAGCACGGTGCCCCAGGTGGTATCGCCGTGCCAGTACAGCCAGATGATGGCCGGCACCAGCACCAGCAGCGGCCCCAATTGCGCCACGCAGCAGATGAAGATCAGCATCGTCAGCAGAGTGGCGGCCGGAATGCCGCTCACCGCCAGACCGATGCCACCCAGCACCGACTGCACCAGCGCCGTCACCACCACACCCAGCGCGACGGCGCGGATCGCCTGGCCGCCCAGCAGCACCGCCGCATCGCCGCGCGCAGAGCCGAGGCGCACCGCAAAGTGGCGGATGCCCAACGCCACCTGCTCGCCGCGCGCATACAACAGGGCGCTGAACAGCAGCATCAGCGCGCAGTGCAGCAGCAGACGGCCGATATGCGCGGCCTGCGCCACGAACCAGGTGGCGGTTTGGCCGAAGTACGGCTGCACCTTCGCCAGCAGCGCGGCGCCGCCGGCGTTAACCAGCGTATGGTAGCTGGTATAGAGCCTGTCGCCGATCATCGGCACGGACTGCAGCCAGGCGAGATCGGGAATGTGCAGTTTGCCCGGCGAGCTGGCCCAGGCGATCAGCGGCGCACTGTTATCCACCACGCTGCTGATCAGCAGAGAGATAGGCAAAATGAACAGCAGGATCAGCAGCAGGGTCATCACCAGCACCGCCAGCGAGCGGCGGCCCCACAGCAGCTTTTGCAGTTTGAGCAGCAGCGGCCAGGTGGCGATCACCACCATTCCCGCCCAGGCGAAGCCGAGAATGAACGGTTGGATCACCCAAAAACAGGCGACGATCATGATGGCGATAAACAGCACGCCGAAAATAATTCGCGGTAAGTCGTAACGCGATTGCGGGAGTGGCATCAGTGGCTTCTCATCCTGGTCAATTAAATCCCTGGCACCGGCGAATCGGGTGCCTGTCGGTCGGTTTATTACCGCCGGGCGGCCGCCTGTGGCGGCGTTCGCAGGGCGGTAATAATGTGAATGCCTTCACTAAACGAGTATGTTAGTTTTTAGTGTCACTAAAAAATAGGGTGGGTCTGAATTAAAGGCCCGATTCAGCGTACATCAGCGCATAAAAAATAGACGGACAGGGTCAAAAAAGCGAATGATCCCACAGATTTCTCAGGCACCCGGCCTCGTTCAACGGGTGCTCGACTTTTTGGAAGCACTGAAGCAAAACGGATTCAACGGCGATACCGCCACCAGCTATGCCGACCGGCTGACGATGGCCACCGACAACAGCATCTATCAGCTGTTGCCCGATGCGGTGGTGTTCCCCCGTTCCACCGCCGACGTGGCGCTGATCGCCCGCCTGGCCGGGGAAGAGCGATTCAATGCGCTGACCTTCAGCCCGCGCGGCGGCGGCACCGGCACCAACGGTCAGTCGCTCAATACCGGCATCGTGGTCGATATGTCGCGCCATATGAACCGCATTCTGGAGATCAACGTCGAACAAGGCTGGGTAAAAGTCGAAGCCGGGGTGATCAAGGATCAGCTGAATCAATATCTGCGGCCGTTCGGCTACTTCTTCTCGCCGGAACTGTCCACAAGCAACCGCGCCACCCTGGGCGGCATGATCAATACCGACGCCTCCGGTCAGGGCTCGCTGGTGTACGGCAAAACCTCCGATCACGTGTTGGGCCTGCGGGCGGTGCTGCTGGGCGGCGAGATGATCGATACCCGCGCCATGCCGACGGCGCTGGCGGAAACGATTGCTCTGGACGAGACCGCCGAAGGGCGTATCTACCGCACGGTGCTGAACCGCTGCCGCGAGCAGCGCGCGCTGATCCTGGAGAAATTCCCCAAGCTCAACCGCTTCCTCACCGGTTACGATCTGCGCCACGTGCTGAGCGACGATCTGCAAACCTTCGATCTGACGCGCATCCTGACCGGCGCCGAAGGCACGCTGGCGTTTATCACCGAGGCGCGGCTGGACATCACGCCGCTGCCGAAAGTGCGCCGTTTGGTTAACGTAAAATACGATTCCTTCGATTCGGCGCTGCGCAATGCGCCCTTTATGGTCGAAGCCAAGGCGCTGTCGGTGGAAACCATTGATTCCAAGGTGCTGAACCTGGCGCGTGAAGACATCGTTTGGCACTCGGTGAACGAACTGATCGCCGATGTGCCGGATAAAGAGATGCTCGGGCTGAACATCGTCGAGTTCGCCGGCGACGATCGGGCGCTGATCGACGGCCAGATGGAAACCCTGTGTCAACGGCTGGACGAATTGATCGCGCAGCGGCAGGGCGGCGTGATCGGTTACCAGATCTGTGGCGATCTGGCGGGCATCGAGCGCATTTATAACATGCGCAAGAAGGCGGTCGGGCTGCTGGGCAACGCCAAAGGGCGCGCCAAGCCGATTCCATTCGCCGAGGACACCTGCGTGCCGCCGCAACACCTGGCGGACTATATTGTCGAATTTCGCCAACTGCTCGACGACCATAACCTGAGCTATGGCATGTTCGGCCACGTCGACGCCGGGGTGCTGCACGTGCGCCCGGCGCTTGATATGTGCGACCCGCAGCAGGAAGTGCTGATGAAGCATATCTCCGATCGGGTGGTGGCGCTGACCGCCAAATACGGCGGCCTGCTGTGGGGTGAGCACGGCAAGGGCTTCCGCGCGGAATACAGCCCTGAATTCTTCGGGGAAACGCTGTATGAGGAGCTGCGCCGCATCAAAGCGGCGTTCGATCCGGATAACCGTCTGAACCCGGGCAAGGTCTGTGCGCCGCTGGCGGTGGATGCACCAATGATGCAGGTGGACGCGGTCAAACGCGGCACCTTCGATCGCCAGATCCCGGTCGAGGTGCGCACCTCGTTCCGCGGCGCGCTGGAGTGTAACGGCAACGGCCTGTGCTTCAACTTCGACGTGCGCAGCCCGATGTGCCCGTCGATGAAGATCAGCGGCAACCGCATTCATTCACCGAAAGGGCGAGCGACGCTGGTGCGCGAGTGGCTGCGTCTGTTGGCCGAGCAGGGCGTCGATCCGTTGGCGCTGGAGAAACAGCTGCCGCAGCAGCGCCTCAGCCTGCGCGGCCTGATCGAGAAGACCCGCAACAGCTGGCACGCCGGCAAGGGCGAGTACGACTTTTCGCACGAAGTGAAAGAGGCGATGTCCGGTTGCCTGGCCTGCAAGGCCTGCTCCACCCAGTGCCCGATCAAGATTGACGTGCCAGGATTCCGTTCGCGCTTCCTGCAGCTCTACCACACCCGCTATCTGCGCCCGGTAAGCGACTACATGGTCGCCGGCGTGGAGAGCTATACCCCATTGATGGCCCGCGCGCCGAAGGTGTTCAACTTCTTCTTCAGGCAGCCGTGGCTGCGGGAGATGAGCCGCAACGCCATCGGCATGGTCGATCTGCCGCTGCTGTCCAGCCCGACGCTGCGTCAGCAGCTGTCCGGCCACCGCGCGACCACCCTGACGCTGGAGCAGCTGGAAGGGCTGAGCGCCGAGCAGCGCGCAGAACACGTGCTGATCGTCCAGGATCCGTTCACCAGCTATTACGACGCCAAAGTGGTGGCGGACTTTGTCCGGCTGGTGGAGAAGCTCGGCTATAAACCGGTGCTGCTGCCGTTCTCGCCGAACGGCAAGGCGCAGCATGTGAAGGGTTTCCTGACGCGCTTTGCCCGCACCGCGCGCAAAACCGCCGATTTCCTCAACCGCGTGGCGCAGCTCGGCATGCCGCTGGTGGGCGTCGATCCGGCGCTGGTGCTGTGCTACCGCGACGAATACCGCGAGATCCTCGGCGCCGAACGCGGCGATTTCCAGGTGCTGCTGGTGCACGAATGGCTGCAGCAGAGGATCGCGGATCGCGCCGAACAGCCGGCGACCGGCGAACCCTGGTATCTGTTCGGCCACTGTACCGAAACCACCGCGCTGCCGGCCAGCGGCCAACAGTGGGCGGCGATCTTCGCCCGCTTCGGCGCCAAACTGGAGAACGTCAGCGTCGGCTGTTGCGGCATGGCGGGCACTTACGGCCATGAAGCCAAGAACCTGCAAAACTCGCTCGGCATTTATGAGCTATCATGGCACCCGACGCTGCAGCGTTTGCCTCGGCAGCGCTGCCTGGCGACCGGCTATTCCTGCCGCAGCCAGGTGAAACGCATCGAGGGCAATGGCGTGCGCCACCCCTTACAGGCACTTCTGGAGATGATTGAGTGAAATTGTGGAAACGTGAAACATCGCTGGAGCAGCTGAACCGCGCCGGCGACGGCTGCATGGTCAGCCATGTGGGCATCGAGTTTACCCAGCTGGGCGAGGATTTCCTCGAGGCCACCATGCCGGTCGATGGCCGCACCCGGCAGCCGTTCGGGCTGTTGCACGGCGGGGCGTCGGTGGTGCTGGCGGAATCGATGGGATCGATGGCCGGTTACCTGTGCAGCGAGGGCGAGCAGAAAGTGGTGGGGCTGGAGATCAACGCCAACCACCTGCGCGCGGTGTTCGATGGCCAGGTGCGCGGGGTGTGCCGCGCACTGCACGTTGGCCGCCGTCATCAGGTGTGGCAAATCGAGATCTTCGACGCGCGCGATCGGCTGTGCTGCACCTCGCGTCTGACCACGGCGGTCATCGACTGATTCCCGCCGGTTTCCGCAGGCGATCGGCCTGCGGAGCCTTGCGCCTTACAGCTGAAACGGCACGCGTTTGACGAAGTCCTTCTGAAACGCGTTTGCCTTCTCCCAGGTGCCTTCCATTGCATATTTTTGGCAGATCAGCGTCAGCGTGTGGCGAGCGAAGTGGTAGCTTTGCACCCGAAAAAGCTGGCAGCGCTGTGGGTTGTTGATCTCGACGATCAGCCGGTTGTGCAGCTTGCTGAGCGCATGCAGGTAGCTGTCGTCGTCGCCGTTCTCCAGACACAGATTGGCCATGGTGAGACTGACGCTGTTGTACCGCTTCAGGTGGTCGATATTGCATTCCGGGCGCCGCAGCGCCGCTTCGGCCATGTAAAAGTCCACCGTGGCGTCGCGCACGCTGAATTTGTAGTCATCAATCTTGCCCAGCAACCATGCGTTGATCGAAAGAGTCATTGGCTTCGCGCTCAAATTACAATTGAATGATAATCATTATCATATAAACTGCCGCGTTGCCGATCAATCCCCGGCGCGGCGTTTTTTCATCGCGCGGGGGTGTAAAAGGCCGTCGACGACCCAATTTAATCCTGAGCGACTAAACTTTAACCTGAGGGCGCGCGCTTGCGCCGCGCCACGAAATGCCGATAAACGCACATTTACGACAGACAGAATGCAGAAATAGGTATTTTCTATGAATGTTTAGATCGTCAACGCCCCGCGGCGCTGTAACGCTGACGGGCCACCGGGGAGTGCGGTACGGTGATGCAGGATAGAGAACAAATTCATAGGGATAGCATGCACGCCTTGCCGCCAGACGCCGCAAGCCGCCACGGGTGTCCCGTTGGCTTGCCGCGCGCCGCAGCGAAAAACCGCGCTCGCGGCGGATACCCCCGCAAAACAAACGGTTGAAGTGATAATCGTTATCACTAACATATAAGCAACCCAGATTGGCTGTGGCCAAACACGAGTGTGAGGTAGACCCTATGCAAACGGAAAATGTCGGCACTTTTTCTCTGGATGAAAATGTCTGGCAAGGCATTTCGCTCAGCGACAGCGCCGTACGACAAATAACCAAACTGATGCAGCAGGATCCGCAGGTGAAAGGGCTGCAGCTAGGGGTGAAACAATCCGGCTGCGCCGGCTTTGCCTATGTGCTGGATCTGACCCGCGAACCCGCCGATGACGATCTGCTGTTTGAGCGCGACGGCGCCAAACTCTATGTGCCGCTGAAGGCCATGCCGTTCATCGATGGCACCACGGTAGATTACGTCCGCGAAGGGCTGAATCAGATATTCAAATTTAACAACCCTAAAGCTCAGCATGCCTGCGGGTGCGGCGAGAGCTTTGGCGTTTGAGCGATGCAATCAACATGACACGAAGCAATGTAGAAATGCCTAATGAAGTGCAGGCTTGGGTCAGCGAAGGTCGCTACAAAGAAGGTTTCTTCACCCAGCTGGCAACCGATGAGTTGGCCAAAGGCATCAACGAAGAGGTGGTGCGCGCCATCTCGGCCAAGCGTAACGAACCCGAGTGGATGCTGGAATTCCGCCTCGAGGCCTACCGCGCCTGGCTGCAGATGGAAGAGCCGCACTGGTTGAAGGCCAATTACGATCGCCTGAACTACCAGGACTACAGTTACTATTCGGCGCCGTCCTGCGGCAGCTGCGACGACGCCTGCGGTTCGCAACCCGGCGCCGAGCAGCAACCGGGCGCGGCGACGGAAAAAGATTACCTGACCAGCGAAGTGGAGCTGGCGTTCAACCAGCTCGGCGTGCCGGTGCGCGAGGGCAGCGAGGTGGCGGTGGACGCCATCTTCGACTCGGTCTCTGTCGCTACCACTTACCGTGAAAAACTGGCGGAGAGCGGAGTTATCTTCTGCTCGTTCGGCGAAGCGATCCAGGAATACCCGGATCTGGTGCGTCAGTACCTGGGGCGCGTGGTGCCGTCCAACGATAACTTCTTCGCCGCGCTGAACGCCGCGGTGGCTTCCGACGGCACCTTCGTTTATGTGCCGAAGGGCGTACGCTGCCCGATGGAACTGTCGACCTACTTCCGCATCAACGCCGCCAAAACCGGCCAGTTCGAGCGCACCATCCTGATCGCCGACGAAGGTAGCTACGTCAGCTATATCGAGGGCTGTTCCGCCCCGGTGCGCGACAGCTATCAGCTGCACGCGGCGGTGGTGGAAGTGATCCTGCATAAAGACGCCGAAGTGAAATACTCGACGGTGCAGAACTGGTTCTCCGGCGGCGAGAGCAAGGGCGGTATCCTCAACTTCGTCACCAAGCGCGCGCTGTGCGAAGGCGCCGGCTCGAAAATGTCCTGGACCCAGTCGGAAACCGGCTCGGCCATCACCTGGAAATACCCGAGCGTGATTTTGCAGGGCGACAATTCGATCGGCGAATTCTTCTCGGTGGCGCTGACCAGCGGCCATCAGCAGGCCGATACCGGCACCAAGATGATCCACATCGGCAAAAACACCAAGTCGACCATCATCGCCAAAGGCATCTCCGCTGGCCACAGCGAGAACACCTATCGCGGCCTGGTGAAAATCCTGCCGGGGGCGGAAAACGCCCGTAACTTTACCCAGTGCGACTCGATGCTGATCGGGCCGGACAGCGGCGCCCACACGTTCCCTTACGTTGAAGCGCGCAACAACAGCGCTCAGCTGGAGCACGAAGCCACCACCTCGAAGATCGGCGACGACCAGCTGTTCTACTGCCTGCAGCGCGGCATCAGCGAGGATGACGCCATTTCGATGATCGTCAACGGCTTCTGCAAGGACGTTTTCTCCGAGCTGCCGCTGGAGTTCGCCGTCGAGGCGCAGAAACTTCTGGCCATCAGCCTGGAACACAGCGTGGGTTAATCGCCGCATTTTTAGCGCCGCCGGCGCTATCTGAGGACACAGCATGTTAAGCATCAAGAATTTGAAAGTCAGCGTGGAAGGCAACGAGATCCTCAAGGGATTGGATCTGGAGATCAAACCGGGCGAAGTGCACGCCATCATGGGGCCGAACGGCTCGGGCAAGAGCACGCTGTCCGCCACGCTGGCCGGGCGTGAAGAGTATGAAGTGACCGAAGGGGAAGTCACTTTCAAAGGCAAGGATTTGCTGGAGCTGGATCCGGAAGATCGCGCCGGCGAGGGCGTGTTCCTGGCCTTCCAGTACCCGGTGGAGATCCCCGGTGTCAGCAACCACTTCTTCCTGCAGACGTCGGTCAACGCGGTGCGCAAATACCGCGAGCAGGAGCCGCTGGACCGTTTTGACTTCGCCGATTTCATCGAAGAGAAAATCGCGCTGCTGGATATGCCGGCCGATCTGCTGACCCGTTCGGTCAACGTCGGCTTCTCCGGCGGCGAGAAAAAGCGCAACGACATTCTGCAGATGGCGGCGCTGGAGCCGGATCTGTGCATTCTCGATGAAACCGACTCGGGCCTGGACATCGACGCGCTGAAGATCGTCGCCAACGGCGTCAACTCGCTGCGGGACGGCAAGCGCGCGTTTATCATCGTCACCCACTATCAGCGCATTCTGGACTACATCCAGCCGGATTACGTACACGTGCTGTCCCAGGGGCGCATCGTCAAATCCGGCGATTTCTCGCTGGTGAAACAGTTGGAGGAGCAGGGCTATGGCTGGCTTACCGACCAACAGTAATTCAAACGCGCTGCAGCAGCTGTATCGCCTGTTCGAAGGCCGCGGCGGCGAGCGTTCGCCGCATGCGCTGGCGCACTGGCAGCAGGCGCTGCGCCTCGGCTGGCCGACGCGCAAGCATGAAAACTGGAAATACACGCCGCTGGAGAGCCTGCTGGAGCAGCAGTTCCTCGAACCGCAGCCCGCGCCGGTGAGCGTTGAGCAGCTTGAGGCGCTGGCGCTCGGCATCGATGCCTGTCGGCTGGTGTTTATCGACGGCCGCTACAGCGCCGCGCTGAGCGATGGCGATTTGGGCGACTACCAGTTCGAATTGACCGCCTACGGCACGCCGCAGGCGCTGCCGGAGCCGATCCAGCCGGAAATTTTCCTGCACCTGACCGAAAGCCTGGCGCAGGAAACCAGCCTGATTCGCTTGCCGGCCGGCAAGGTCCCGGCCCGCCCGCTGTACCTGATGCATATCAGCAGCGGACGCGGCGCCACCGGGGAAGTGAACACCGTGCATCATCGTCACCATCTGGAGATCGGGCGCGGGGCCGAGGCGGAAGTGATTGAACACTACGTCAGCCTGGGCGAGGCCGCGCACTTCACCGGCGCGCGCCTGACCGCCAACGTGGCGGACAACGCCGGGCTGTTGCACTGCAAGCTGGCGTTTGAAAGCCAGCCGAGCTACCACTTTGCCCACAACGATCTGGTTATCGGCCGCGACGCGCGGGTGAAAAGCGACAGTTTCCTGCTGGGCGCCGGCCTGACGCGCCACAACACCAGCGCGCAGCTGAACGGCGAAGGCGCAAATCTGGTGATCAACAGCCTGGTGCTGCCGGTGGGCAAAGAGATCTGCGATACCCGCACCTATCTGGAGCACAACAAGGGCTATTGCGAAAGCCGCCAGCTGCATAAAACCGTGGTCAGCGATCGCGGCAAGGCGGTGTTCAACGGCATGATCAAAGTGGCCAAGCACGCGATTAAAACCGACGGCCAGATGACCAACCATAACCTGCTGTTGGGCAAGGTGGCGGAGGTGGATACCAAGCCGCAGCTGGAGATCTACGCCGACGACGTCAAATGCAGCCACGGCGCCACCGTGGGGCGCATCGATGAAGAGCAGCTGTTCTATCTGCAGTCGCGCGGCATCGACAAACACGCGGCGCAGCAGATGATCATTTTCGCCTTCGCCGCCGAGCTCACCGAAGGCATCGCCAATGACACCATCCGGGAACGGGTGCTGGCGCGTATCGCCCAGCGCCTGCCGGGGGAGGCTGAATGAGTTATCCGATTGAACGCGTGCGCGGCGATTTCCCGCTGCTGGCGCGTGAGGTGAACGGCCAACCGTTGGCCTATCTCGACAGCGCCGCCAGCGCGCAGAAACCGCAGGCGGTGATCGACCGCGAGCTGGAGTTCTACTGCCACGGTTATGCGGCGGTGCATCGCGGCATCCACACCCTGAGCGCCGAGGCGACCCAGCAGATGGAAGCGGTGCGGGAACAGGCGGCACGCTTTATCAACGCCGCTTCAGCGGAAGAGATGGTGTTCGTCAAGGGCACCACCGAAGGCATCAATTTGGTGGCCAACAGCTTTGGCCGCCACCTGCTGCAGCCGGGCGATGCGATTCTCATCACCGAGATGGAGCACCACGCCAATATCGTGCCGTGGCAGATGCTGGCGCAGGAGCGCGGGCTGCAGCTGCGGGTGTGGCCGCTGCAGCCGGACGGTACGCTGGATCTGGCTTTGCTGCCGGAGCTGGTCGACTCGTCCTGCAAACTGCTGGCGCTGACCGAGGTCTCCAACGTGCTGGGCACCGTCAACCCGGTACGCGACATCATCGCCCGCGCCAGAGCCCTGGCGCCGGAGCTGACGGTGCTGGTGGACGGCGCGCAGGCGGTAATGCACCAGCGCGTCGATGTTCAGGCGCTGGACTGCGATTTTTACGTATTTTCCGGCCATAAGCTGTACGGCCCTTCCGGCATCGGCATGCTGTACGGCCGCCAGGCGTTGTTACAGAAGATGCCGCCGTGGGAAGGGGGCGGCTCGATGATCCGCCAGGTCAGCCTGACGGCGGGCACCACCTTCGCCGATCCGCCGTGGCGCTTCGAGGCCGGTTCGCCGAACACCGCCGGCATCATGGGGCTGGGGGCGGCGTTCGATTACGTTGAAGCCCTGGGCCTGAATGCGATCCACGATTATGAACAGTCGCTGATGCACTACGCGCTGGAGGCGCTCAGGCAGGTGCCGACGCTGAAAGTTTATGGTCCGGCCCATCGCGCCGGGGTGATCGCCTTCAACCTGGGGGAGCACCATGCCTATGATGTCGGCAGCTTCCTCGACCAGTACGGCATCGCCATTCGCACCGGCCATCACTGCGCAATGCCGCTGATGGCGTTTTATCAGGTGCCGAGCATGTGCCGCGCTTCGCTGGCGTTATATAATACCCGCGAAGAGGTGGACCGGCTGGTGGCCGGGCTGCAACGCATTCATCAGCTATTAGGCTAGGCCGGGGCGCGTCCCCGGCGGTACAAAAGGATCCCCATGGCGAATTTGCCGGACAAAGATAAATTGGTGCGTAATTTCTCCCGCTGTTTGAACTGGGAGGAGAAATACCTGTACGTGATTGAACTCGGCGCCAAATTGCCGCCGCTGGACGAGGCCGAGCGGCAGGCCGGCAACCTGATCTCCGGCTGTCAGAGCCAGGTATGGATCGTGATGCGCCGTGATGAGCAGGGGCAGGTCGAGTTTCACGGCGACAGCGACGCGGCGATCGTCAAAGGGCTGCTGGCGGTGGTGTTTATTCTTTATCGTCAATTGACGCCACAGCAGATCGTCGATCTCGATGTGCGGCCGTTTTTCGGCGAGCTGGCGCTCAGCCAACATCTGACGCCTTCGCGTTCACAGGGGTTGGAAGCGATGATCCGCGCCATTCGCAGCAAAGCGGCGCAGCTGGCCTGACCCATAACGCCCGCATCCTCAAGGCTCATTGATACCTTCGCTTTGTCAATGAGTCTTTACAATCCGCAGTTTTCCTCCCGGCAATGCTCCCAATTCAGTGATATTTCAGCAGCTTACCTATTGACGTTTCGTTGACAATCAGCGGCGGCGATTACGTTATAACGTGTTGATTTTTAGAGGACTTATTGCCTTTGATACCAGCGTTGCTAGTATTAATCAGGTATTGTCTGATTTACCCACCGCCAGGCGCTCGTTAGCCTTGGGGGCGAACCGTCATAAAAAAATATAGGGATGATAATGAAACGTGCGTTGAGTTTAATGGGCATGGTCTTCGCCACCGTATTGGCCGGCACTCAGGCCGCCAGTGCGACCGAGTACCCGCTGCCGCCGCCGGACAGCCGTCTGATCGGTGAAAACACCACTTATACCGTGCCAAACGACGGCCGTCCGCTGGAGGCGATCGCCGCCGACTACAAGATCGGCCTGCTGGGCATGCTGGAAGCCAACCCCGGCACTGACCCGTTCCTGCCCAAGCCGGGTACGGTGCTGACCATTCCGACCCAAATGCTGCTGCCTGACACCAAGCGTGAAGGGATCATCGTCAACCTGGCCGAGCTGCGTCTTTACTACTACCCGAAAGGCGAGAACAAAGTGATCGTCTATCCGATCGGTATCGGCCAGACCGGGATGCACACGCCGCTGGAGGTGACCTCCGTCAGCCAGAAGATCCCTAACCCGACCTGGACGCCAACCGCCAATATCCGTAAACGCTATCAGTCCCAGGGCGTGACGCTGCCAGCGGTGGTGCCGGCCGGCCCTGAGAACCCGATGGGGTTGTTCGCCCTGCGTCTGGCGATGGGGCGCGGTGAATACCTGATCCACGGCACCAACGCCAACTTCGGTATCGGCATGCGCGTCAGCTCCGGCTGCATTCGTCTGCGTCCGACGGATATCGAAGCGCTGTTCAATCAGGTGCCGCGCGGTACGCGGGTGCAGGTGATCAACGATCCGGTGAAGATTTCGGTTGAGCCGGACGGCAAACGCTATGTGGAAGTGCATCAGCCGCTGTCGCGGGTAGAAAGCGACGATCCGCAGACCATGCCGATTGCGTTGTCTAAAGCGGAGAAAGCCTTCGCTGCGGATGCTCAGACCGATCGCGCCGTGTTCGATAGCGCGGTTGTACGCCGTTCTGGCATGCCGGTGCTGGTCAACGTAGGGGAGAGCCCGTCGGCGGTGAGTTTGACGCCTGCAGCGACGCCTGAGGCGAATAAGAGCCCATTCAAGGCAGCGCCAATCAGTTCCGTGAACTAAGTTTGCAGGATTGTGTGGTCGAAGAGGGGTTCAGCGTGCTGAGCCTCTTTTTTTGCCTGCGGTGCAGGAAAAACCAGTCCAAGGGACAGGCAAAAAAAACGGCGCACAATGTGCGCCGTTTTCAATAACCAAAGCTATCTTACTTTTTGTAAGCGTGAGCTTGGTTGTCCAGACGCTGGTTAGCGCGTGCTGCGTCGTCTTTAGCAGCTTGAACGTCAGAACGCATTGCGTTCACGTCGTTGCTCAGCTGATCAACTTTAGCGTTCAGAGTCTGAACGTCAGAAGACAGTTGATCGATTTTAGCGTTGCTAGAGCAGCCAGCCAGCAGAGTGGAACCCAGGATTACCGCGCCCAGTACCAGTTTAGTACGATTCATTATAACACCCTCTAGATTGAGTTAATCTCCATGTAGCGTTACAAGTATTACACAAACTTTTTTCGAAAGAGAATAATTTTTTAGTGTTGAGGTGCTTTATTTTGATCGTTCGCTCAAACTTGCATCTGGTTTTACAAATTAGTTAAAAAAACGAGGGAAAACAGCCGGCTTCCATGGGACTACTCCGATTCTTTATTAGCTAAATAATGAGCGGATCGCGGTTGCGTTTTGAGAAAAATAGTTTACTGCCGATAAAAAAAACGCCGCAAAGCGGCGTTTTGATCAAGGCAATTATGTCACGTTTTATATTACAGCACGTGTACCGAGGCAGTGTTGGTGGTGCCGCTCGGCACCAGCGCGCCGGAAACCATCACCACGACGTCGCCTTTCTGTGCCAGGCCGCTGGCCAGGGCGGCTTCTTTACCGATGCGGTAGAAGTCGTCGGTAGAGGCGATTTCCTTGACCATCTGCGGGATGACGCCCTTGCTCAGTACCAGCTGGTGCGCGGTGGTTTCATTGGTGGTCAGCGCCAGGATCACCGCGTTCGGGAAGTATTTACGCACGGATTTCGCCGACTTGCCGCCGCTGGTGGCGACCACGATCAGCGGCGCGTCCAGTTTCTCGGCGGTTTCAACCGCACCGCGGCACACCGCTTCGGTGATGCGCAGCTTGCGGCGATCGTTCAGGGCGTCGATGCGGCTTGGCATCACGCGATCGGTACGCTCGCAGATGGTCGCCATGATGTTGACCGCTTCCAGCGGGTATTTGCCCTTGGCGCTCTCGCCGGACAGCATGACGGCATCGGTGCCGTCCAGGATGGCGTTGGCAACGTCGCCGGCTTCCGCGCGGGTAGGGCGCGGGTTCTTGATCATGGAATCGAGCATCTGGGTGGCGGTGATCACCACTTTACGCGCGCGGTTGCATTTCTCGATCATCATCTTCTGGGCGAAGATCACTTCTTCGACCGGGATCTCCACGCCCAAGTCGCCACGGGCAACCATGATGCCGTCGGACGCTTCGAGGATTTCGTCGAAGTTGTTCAGGCCTTCCTGGTTTTCGATCTTGGAGATGATCTGGATTTGCTCGCCGCCGTGGGCTTTCAGGTGTTCGCGGATCTCCAGCACGTCTGAGCGTTTGCGGATGAAGGACGCCGCCACGAAGTCGACGCCTTGCTCGCAGCCGAAGATCAGGTCGCGTTTGTCTTTTTCGGCCAGCGCAGGCAGCTGGATGGATACGCCCGGCAGGTTGACGCCCTTGTTCTCGCCCAGGTCGCCGTTGTTCAGCACTTTACAAACGACTTCGTTCTCGGTCACGTTGGTGACTTCCATGCCGATCAGGCCGTCGTCAACCAGCACGGTATTGCCGATCTTCAGGTCGGCAGCGAAGCCGGCGTAGGTGACCGCCACGCGTTCGCTGTTGCCGATCACGCTCTGGTCGGTGGTGAAAGTGAAGGTTTGGCCGGCGACCAGCGAGGCGTCTTTGCCGCCTTCCAGTTTCATGGTGCGAATTTCCGGGCCTTTGGTATCCAGCAGGATGCCGGCGTTGATGCCGGTTTTCGCCATCACGGCGCGCATGTTCTTGATGCGGTTGCCGTGCTCTTCATAGTCGCCGTGAGAGAAGTTGAGACGCATCACGTTCATGCCCGCATTGAGCAGGTTGGTCAGCATTTCTTCCGATTCGGTTTTTGGACCGATGGTACAAACAATTTTGGTCTTTTTCATGGCGGAGTTTTCTACAAGTTGTGATGGATAAAAAAACGAATTTGACCGGCGCGGTTTACGCCGGTAGGGAATTTGGGCCGTGCCTGGTGGTGAAAAACATAGTTAAGGATAGGTGACGACAGTTGAAGTGGGGCGGAAAAATTCAGCCCGCGCGGGGGCGCGGGGATGCTGCGCAACGGGGTAAGATCACATCGTGTTGTTATTGCGTTTTCGCAGATCAAGGGCTGAAACCATTCAACTGATAGACGTTGCGCATTATAAAGGCTAAGCGGCGGGAAACAAAATAAAAAACCGCGGCGGTGCGGCGGATATAGCAAAACGGGGCCAAATGTGGCGCAAATGCAACGCGTTGTGGGCCGCTTGTTGCGCAAATAACCTTTCTGTAAATATGGCTTACCGCGGTAGGGGGATTTCCAGCAGCACGCCGGCGCTCAGGCAGAAGCAGCCGCTGGCGACGTTGGCCGGCAATATCAGGCTCTCGCCGGCCCGCACCACTCGCGTATCGCCGCCGAGAGTGAACTCGAATTCACCGGATATCACTCGGGTTTGCAGCGCGTGCGGGGGCTTTTGCAACTGGCCGAAGGCGCCGGCTTCGAAACGCACTTCCGCCGCCGGCGAACCATCGCTCATCACGCCTTCACGGCGTGCAAGGCCATTGTCGAGCGGTAAAAAGGCGGTTTTGGCGGTAAAAGTGGTCATGTGGCGTTCCTGATGACGGTAGCACGGCGCGATCGACATAACGAGCAGGCGGTCGGGCAGAGACGAAATAACGGGAAGTATAACGCGACAGGGGGAGGTGAATCAGCAATATGGTGCGTCCGAGTGGACTCGAACCACCGACCCCCACCATGTCAAGGTGGTGCTCTAACCAACTGAGCTACGGACGCACTGCGCTGCTTCTGAAATTTGGTGCGTCCGAGTGGACTCGAACCACCGACCCCCACCATGTCAAGGTGGTGCTCTAACCAACTGAGCTACGGACGCACTGTACTGCTTCAGGAATTTGGTGCGTCCGAGTGGACTCGAACCACCGACCCCCACCATGTCAAGGTGGTGCTCTAACCAACTGAGCTACGGACGCATCTTTTCCTGTCTGTCATGGCTGACAGCGGGGACGAATATTAACGAGCTACCCGCGTGCTGGCAAGGGGAAAAGCGCAATTTTATTTGGTATTTCACGCGATTGCTGAGGTTGTGCGCAGTCCGGCGTTTTTTTCCGCAAACCGCAGCCCGGCCGGGGATGAAACCGGCCGGGAGCGGATTCAGCGCGTGGATCGCTGCAGGATGACGGTGGTCGGCTGTTTCTGCAGCCAGCGCATGCGCAGCGCCATCATGATGGCGGCGAAGGTCAGGCCGATGATAAAGCCAATCCAGAAACCGCTCGGCCCCATCGCCGGCACCACCGCGTCGGTTAACGCCAGCAGATAGCCGCTCGGCAGGCCCAACACCCAATAAGCAATGAAGGTGATGAAGAAGATCGCGCGGGTATCTTTATAACCACGCAGCACGCCGCTGCCGATCACCTGGACAGAATCCGAGATCTGGTACAGCGCCGCCAGCAGCATCAGCTGCGAGGCCATCGCCACCACCGCCGGGCTGTCGTTGTACAGTAGGGCGATCGGTTCGCGGAAGGCGGCGGTAAACAGCGCGGTGCAGACGGCCATGGTGATGCCGACGCCGATGGCGGAGTAAGCGGCGACGCGCGCACCTTCGACCGAGCCTTCCCCCAGACGATAACCGACGCGGATGGTGGCGCCGACGCCCAGCGACAGCGGCAGTACGAACATCAGCGCGCTGAAGTTAAGCGCGATCTGGTGGCCGGCGACCGCGACGATCCCCAGTGGCGACACCAGCAGCGCCACCACGGCGAACAGCGTGACTTCGAAGAACAGCGCCAGCGCCACCGGCATGCCGATGCCGATCAGGCGTTTCAGCGCCGCCCAGTCCGGGCCGCCGAGATCGCCGGTTTGGCGTTTGATGTCGCGCTGCGACGGCGCGCGCTTCACGTAGCCGCGCATCATCAGGAACATGATCCAGTAGACGCTGCCGGTGGCGACGCCGCAGCCGACGCCGCCCAGCTCCGGCATGCCGAATTTGCCGTAGATGAAGATGTAGTTGATCGGGATATTCACCAGCAGGCCGAGGAAGCCGATCACCATGCCGGGCTTGGTTTTGGACAGCCCCTCGCACTGGTTGCGCATCACCTGGAAGAACAGGTAACCCGGCGCCCCCCACATGATGGCGTGCAGATAACCGACGGCTTTATCCGCCAGTTGCGGATCGATGTTGTGCATCATGTCGATGACGAACTTGCAGTTATACAGCACGACGATCAGCAGCACGGACACGCCGGAAGCCAGCCAAAAACCCTGGCGCACCTGGTGAGCGATGCGATCGCGACGCCCGGCGCCGTTGAGCTGGGCGATAACCGGGGTCAGTGCCAGCAGCAGGCCGTGGCCGAACAGGATGGCCGGCAGCCAGATTGAAGTGCCGACCGCAACCGCCGCCATGTCGGTGGCGCTGTAAGCGCCGGCCATGATGGTATCCACCACGCCCATGGCGGTTTGCGATATTTGCGCGATGATGACCGGGATAGCGAGAGCCAATAAACTACGCGCTTCAATTAAGTACTTCTGCACGCATACACCTTTTCTATTTATATATGTGGGAGGGAGGGCTGCCGCGAGAGGACAACTATTAAAATAGCGGAATTTTGTCAAAAAGATTGTACCTGCTCGGCGTCGTTAAGCAAACGCCGCAGATAAATAGTTATTAAATGCGCAGCCATTCGTTTTTTGCCGTCGCGGATTTGGTTTTCAGCGCCAACTGGGGCAAACTGCCGATAGCGTTTTAACCTATTTAGTAAAAGAGGCACATATGTTCACCGGTATCGTACAAGGCACCGCGCCGCTGGTCGCCATTGATGAGAAACCCAATTTCCGCACCCACGTGATCGAAATGCCTGCCGAGCTGCTGCCGGGGCTGGAGCTGGGCGCGTCGGTGGCCCATAACGGCTGCTGCCTGACCGTCACCGCGGTGGAAGGCAACCGCGTCAGCTTCGATTTGATTAAGGAAACGCTGCGCCTGACCAACCTCGGCGATCTGGCGCTGGGCGACATCGTCAATATCGAGCGCGCGGCGAAGTTCAATGACGAAATTGGCGGCCATTTGATGTCCGGCCATATTATCTGCACGGCGGAAGTGGCCAAGATTTATACCTCGGAAAATAACCGGCAGGTATGGCTGCGCATGCCGAATGCCGAATTGATGAAATATGTGCTGCACAAAGGCTTCATCGGCATCGACGGCATTAGCCTGACCATCGGCGAAGTGGTGAATAACCGTTTCTGCGTGCACCTGATCCCGGAAACGCTGGATCGCACCACGCTGGGTAAGAAACGCCTGGGTGACAAGGTGAACATCGAGATCGATCCGCAAACGCAGGCGGTGGTGGACACCGTCGAGCGCGTGCTGGCCAATCGGGAAGCGGCGCTGGCGGCGGCGATGGCGCCGGCGCACAAAGACTGACAGCGATTCGGGCGTTGCCGCCGGAATCGAATCATAAGCAGAGAGGAGAAACGCGTGAAGTTTTATGGGAAAACGTTGTTGTTAACCGCGTTGCTGGCGCTGAGCGCCTGCAGCAGTTCGCCTGAGCAGGGCGCGGGCGCGCAAATGGCCGATGCGGATGATACCTGCGGCGCTTCGCAGTATCAAAACTTCGTCGGCAAACCGATGACCTCGCTGGAAGGCGTGCGGATCGACGCCAAGGTGCGCGCCATTCCGTACAACTCTGCCGTCACCATGGATTTCAACCTGCGCCGCCTGAACTTCCTTGGCGACAGCGACGATAAAATCATCCGCGTCTACTGCGGCTAAGCCGTACGCGTCGAACGAGCAAAAAAAGGCCCCGGCGATATTGCTGCCGGGGCCTTTTTTGTCGGGCAAGCGCTTAGCGGGCGACGCGGATGCCGCCTTCAACGCCTTTCGGGCTGAACACCACCTGCCACAGCTGCAGATCGCGCGCCCGGAACGCGCCGGCGCAGGCGTTCAGGTAATAGCTGAACATCCGCTCGAAGCGTTCGGAATAGCGCGGTGCAAGCTGCGGCCACGCCTGTTTGAAGCGCTCGAACCAGGCCATCAGCGTGCGATCGTAGTCGGCGCCGATGTTGTGCCAGTCTTCCATCACGAAATGGCCTTCGCTGGCTTCGGCGATATGGCTCACTGAAGGCAGGCAGCCGTTCGGGAAAATGTACTTGTTGATCCACGGATCGACGTTCATGTCGGTTTTGTTGGAGCCGATGGTGTGCAGCAGGAACAGACCGTGCGGCGCCAGATTGCGTTCTACCACATTGAAATAGGTGCGGTAGTTTTTCGGCCCGACGTGCTCGAACATGCCGACCGAGACGATGCGATCGAACTGCTGATGCAGATCGCGGTAATCCTGCAGCAGGATCTGCACATCCAACCCGGCGCAGCGCGCCTGAGCCAGCTTCTGCTGTTCTGCGGAGATGGTCACGCCGACCACCGATACGCCGTAATTTTTTGCCGCATAGGCGGAGAGGCCGCCCCAGCCGCAGCCGATGTCCAGCAAGCGCATGCCCGGTTGCAGCTGCAGTTTCTCGCAGATCATCCGCAGCTTGGCTTCCTGTGCCTCCTCCAGCGTGGTGGCGTCTTTCCAGTAGCCGCAGGAATATTGCATGTAAGGATCGAGCATCAGGGTAAACAGATCGTTGCCGAGATCGTAATGTTCTTTGCCGACGATCCAGGCGCGCTTTTTCGATTGCAGATTGGTCAGGCGCGCGGCGGCGATACGCAGGGTATCTTTCAGGTGGTGGGGGAGTTTCTTCTCCAGCCCGGCGCTGACCACGCGCTGGAAGAACATATCCAGCCGCTCGCATTCCCACCAGCCGTCCATATAGCTTTCGCCCAGGCCCAGCGAACCTTGCTGCAAGACGCGTTTAAAGAAATCGGGGTTTTTAACCTGAATATCGAAGGGGCGCGAACCGTTGATTTCAATGCCGGCCAGGCCGAGCATTTCGTGCGCGATACGGTACCACTGATTGTCCTGGATGCTCAGATCTTCTATACACGATGAACTCATAGCTTCTCCATCACCTTCTTCTGACTGATGACCCGTTAGGAAACAGCTTAGACAATTTCTGCGGGTGCATACGTTTACCGGCGGAAAATAGGCCCGCGGCGTCTGATATCCGACTATGAACAGAGGAAATTTAAAGAAGCGACCCGGCGCGAACGGCGCGGGATAAACGCATCCTTAAAAAAAAGAGTGTGACGCAAAGCGCGTACACAAGCGCTAATTGAGATATAGAGATTATAAGGTGTTACTTTACAAGGTTGTTTTTGAGTATAGGCGTGCCGAGGCGTTGACTCAACTGTAAATCGCACTCGGCACGCATATTCTTTAAGTGATTATTAAACTTGGCAATTATGACGCTGAGTTAGCATGTTCCCGCTGCGGCTTTTGCTGCGCATCGGCCGCTTTTCCCCGCTGCAGGAAATACCCCAGCGCGGCCAGGATTACCGTAGACACCATCACCGTCACCGTCGCCAACAGCGGCTGGGCAATAAATGCCGACACCAGCATGCTCGCCACAAAGCACAGCCCCAACTGCAGCGTATTTTGCAGCGCGGCGGCCTTGCCGCTGCTTTCCGGGAACGGCATCAGCGCATTCGCCACCATGATCGGGTAGCCGGCGCCGTTGACCAGCGCCATCACGCAGAATGGGATCAGCAGCGTGGTGAGCGTCGGATCGGTCAGGGTGGCCACCAGATACAGCGCCACCATGCTGACACCATAAGCTACCAGCAGCCACGGCAGCAGGGTTTTGCCATTGATGCGCTTGAGCGCGGCGCGGCAGCCGTAGCCACCCAGCAGGAAGGCCAGCGTTTGCGGCACATAGCTCAGGCCGATATCGTTCGGGCTGTAGCCCATATCACCGAGGATGAACGGCGAGCCGGTCAGCCAGGCGAAGAAGCCGGCCGAGCAGGCGGCGTACATGGCGACGTTGCCGCTGAACACCGGGGATCTCAACAGTTGCCAGAAGCTGACGCCGTTTTTTGGCGCATCGGCGCTGGGTTGCGTTTTGGCGCGCTCTTTGAGCAGCAGCGTCGGCAGCAGCAGCAGCGCGGTGATGGCCAACAGCGCGGCGAAGATCGCGCGCCAGCTGGCGTGGTTCAGCAACCAGGCGCCGAGCAGCGGTGCCAGCGCCGGCGACAGCGCTACCAGCGGCATAATGGTGGCGAACACGCGGTTGGCCTGGCCTTCGCGGTAACGGTCAACCACCAGCGCTTGCCAGATGGCGGCGGCGGCGCAGACGCCGACGGCCTGAATAAAGCGCAGGATCCAGAGCTGCACGGCGTTTTCCACCCACAGCATGCCCAGGCAACCGAGGGCGAACAGCGTCAGCCCGATCAATAATACCGGTTTGCGGCCCAGACGGTCGGAGAGCGGCCCCCACAGCAGCTGCGCGAAGGCGAAGCCGGCCAGGAAGATGCTCAGGCTGGCGCTCACCGCGCCGGCGGAAATTTGCAGTTCCTCCCGCATGGCGCCGAAGGCGGGCAGGTACATATCGGTCGCCAGATAACCCAGCATGCTCAGGCCGGCGAGGTAGAACATAAAGCCAAAGGAATTTCGCATGGTATTTCTCGTTAATATTTTAATGTCGCAGGTTTTTAGCGCCGGCCAGTGTATCCGGCTGGATCTCTGCTTGTGAAACGGTAATATTTGCAAAGTGCTGTTAAAAAAATTGAAGGCAAGGCGATGTGGTCTGAATATTCTCTTGAAGTGGTCGATGCGGTGGCGCGCACCGGCAGTTTCAGCGCGGCGGCGCAGGAGCTGCACCGGGTGCCGTCGGCGGTCAGCTATACCGTACGGCAGCTGGAGCAATGGCTGGCGGTGCCGCTGTTTGAGCGGCGTCATCGCGATGTGGAGTTGACGCCCGCCGGTGCGCTGTTTATCAAAGATGCGCGAGTTGTTATCAAAAAAATGCTCGACACCCGCCGCCACTGTCAGCAGGTGGCCAACGGGTGGCGCGGCCAGCTGAATATTGCGGTCGACATCATCGTCAAACCGCAGCGCAGCCGCCAACTGGTGCTGGATTTCTACCGTCATTTCCCCGACGTCGAATTGATGCTGCAACCCGAGGTGTTCAACGGCGTGTGGGATGCCTTGGTGGACGGCAGGGCGGACATGGCGATCGGCGCCACGCGCGCGGTGCCGGTCGGCGGCGGCTTCGCCTTCCGCGACATGGGTTATATGAACTGGCTGTGTGTAGCCAGCCCGCAACATCCTCTCGCGCAGTTGACGGGGCCGCTGAATGACGATCAGCTGCGGCCGTACCCTTCGCTTTGCCTGGAGGACACCTCGCGCAATCTGCCCAAGCGCGTCACCTGGACGCTGGATAACCAGCGGCGGCTGGTGGTGCCGGACTGGACTTCGGCGCTCGACTGTTTGTGCGCCGGGCTGTGCGTCGGCATGATGCCGGCGCATCGGGCGCTGCCGCGGGTGCAGCGCGGTGAGCTGACGGCGTTGCAGCTGCAGCAGCCGTTTCCCGCCAGCCCTTGCTGCCTGACCTGGCAGCAGGATAAACCGTCACCGGCGATGAGCTGGCTGCTGGCGTATCTGGGCGATGGGGAGACGCTGAATCAGGAGTGGCTGAGCGAGGTGGAACCGGAAGCCGCGCAGGCTTCCGGCGCCGGGGATTAGCGGCGGTAGTCGATGAATGGGCCGTCGGCGACCGAGCGGCGTTCGATCAGCTTCGGATGCACTTCGATCACCTGCGACTCTTCGCGTTTGCTGATAATGCGATCCAGCAGCATGGTGAAGGCCATTTCGCCCAGACGCTCTTTCGGCTGGTGAATGGTGGTCAGCGCCGGGGTGAAGTAGCGGGCGTTGCGCACGTTGTCGTAGCCGATCACGGAAATATCCTGTGGCACCCGCAGCCCCAGCTCGTCGGCCGCGCAGATGGCGCCCATCGCCATGATGTCGCCGCCGCAGAATACCGCGGTCGGCCGCTGTTTTTGCGACAGGATTTGGTGCATCGCCTTGTAGCCGGACTCCGGCTCGAAGTCACCCTGGACGATCCACTCTTCGCGAATGTCGATATGCGCTTCCTGCAGCGCCTTCATAAAGCCCTGGTGACGGCCGCCGCCGGTGTTGCGCGACAGCTGGCCCGGAATGGCGCCGATATCGCGGTGGCCGCGCTCGATCAGGTAACGGCCGGCCAGATAGCCGCCTTCGAACGCGTTATCGATGATGGTGTCGGTGAAGTCGCCGCGCGCGGCGCCCCAGTCCATCACCACCATCGGGATGTTGCGGTAATCTTCCAGCATGCCCAGCAGCTGATCCGGGTACTCGGAGCACATGACCAGCAGGCCGTCGACGCGCTTTTGCGCCAGCATCGCCAGGTAGGCGCGCTGCTTGTCCAGATTGTTGTGCGAGTTGCACAGGATCAGGGTGTAGCCTTTGCTGTAGCAGCTGTTTTCCACCGCCTCGATCACTTCGGCAAAGTAGGGCGCTTCGCTCGAGGTGGCCAGCAGGCCGATCGACTTGGTGTGATTGACTTTCAGGCTGCGCGCCACGGCGCTCGGCGAGTAGTGCAGCTCTTTGATGGCGGCCCACACGGCCGCTTTGGTCTCTTCGGCGACGAAACGAGTCTTATTGATGACGTGCGAAACGGTGGTGGTGGAAACGCCCGCGCGTTTGGCCACATCTTTAATCGTTGCCATGTAAGGAATGACTCCTGAACTCACATGTTTACAGCATGTAAGTGTGATGTTAATCGTTTGCCTACGTAGATCCTTCTCCAGAGAAGCGAAAACTGAGTTTTTAGTGTGTTGAAGTCTTCAGCGCTTAATCAGGAGGGGCATGGATGCCGGTACGCAGTTGTGAACTGCGAATTTTGTCGCATATTGAACAAAAGTGGAAGAGGTAATCGAGATTATAAACCGGGAAATGATAACAAGATTTTATCGGCGAACTGTGGGAAAATGATTTGACGTACTAATTGTACGCCTTTTATCCTTAGGAAAGCCCATTTTAAAGGAGTTGTCATGGATACCGAATTGAAGATGTCGCTGTTCACCACCGTCTGCGCCTTGGCGGTCATTATCGCTTTCAGCTTCGTTGCCGCGTTGAACTGATTTACCCCCGGTTATAAAAAAGGCGCAGCCTGGCTGCGCCTCATCACCTCAGAACCTGCGTTTACGCCAGGTTTTCCGCTGCGAAGGTCCAGTTGACCAACGCCCAGAAGTTTTCCAGGTATTTTGGACGCGCATTGCGGTAATCGATGTAATACGCGTGTTCCCACACGTCAACGGTCAGCAGCGGTTTGTCTTCACCGGTCAGCGGGGTGGCCGCGTTGGAGGTGTTGACGATCGCCAGCGCGCCGTCCGGTTTTTTCACCAGCCAGGTCCAACCGGCGCCGAAGTTTTTCACTGCGGCATCGGTAAACTGCTCTTTGAACGCAGCGAAAGAACCGAAGGATTTGACGATCGCCGCCGCCAGTTCGCCCTGCGGTTCACCGCCGCCCTGTGGCGACAGGCAGTGCCAGTAGAAGGTGTGGTTCCACACCTGCGCGGCGTTGTTGAAGACGCCGCCGTTTGAGGTCTTGATGATCTCTTCGAGCGATTTGCCCTCGAACTCGCTGCCTTTCACCAGGTTGTTCAGGTTAACCACGTAGGTGTTGTGGTGTTTGCCGTAGTGGTATTCCAGGGTCTCGGCGGAGATGTGCGGCTCGAGCGCGTTTTTCTCATACGGTAATGCAGGTAATTCAAACGACATTGCTTCCTCCTTTACAGCGCCACTCTTTTTCCGCCGGAGCGGGAGCCGAATGGGCCGTTTTTTATTGTGGTCTTTCAATCTTAACAATTTTCATCATAAAAAACAGGAAGAAAAGCGAGAAATGCGCGTGAGGCGGTGTGATGGGTGATAGCTTGAGCAGGCGGTTGCGACCGGGGCCGCAACCGCGCAGAGCAGGGAATTAACGAATGGTTTTCGGCGTTACTACGCGGCGCGCGCCGATGTAGTGGTTTTGCCAATAGTCGTTGTCGAGCTGGCTGATGCGGATCTCTTCGCCGGTGCGCGGCGACTGGATGAATTTGCCGTTGCCGAGATAAACGCCGACATGATCCGCCACGCCGCGGTTGTTGATGCGGAAGAACACCAGATCGCCACTTTCCAGTTCGCTTTTCTTGATCGGCGCCGCGTCGCGCAGGTGGTACATCTCGTTGGCGGTGCGCGGCATCTTGATTTTTACCACGTCTTTATAGGCGTAATAGATAAGGCCGCTGCAGTCGAAACCGGTGCGCGGCGAGCTGCCGCCCCAGCGGTAAGGTTTGCCCATCTGGCCCATCAGCTTGGCCATCGCGGTCTGCTTGGCATGCTGATAGCGTTTTTTGTGCGCCGGGCTGAGTTTCAACGGTTTTTCATCACGCGCCAGCTTGGCGGTGGCCATACCGGCTTCGCGGTGGCGGCCATAGCCTTTTTTGTAGCCCTTTTTCGGCGGGGTGACTTTAATCTTGGCGGTTTTCTGCGCTTTGGCCTTGGGTTTGGCGCTGGCGATCTTTTTCGCGCTTTTCTCGCTTTTCGCCTTGGCGGTCTTGGTTTTTTTCGCGGGGGCCGTCACTTTGGCTTTTTTAGCGGTTTTGTCCGCTTTCTTTTTTCTGCGGTCATCGGGCCGCGCTTCATTAGCATGGCTTTTACGCTGCTCGGCGGCAACACGCGCCTGTGGCGCAGCGTGCGCCAAATTGAAGAAGAGCTGCGTAAACAGCAGCGCAAAGAGCGTAAGAATTAAACGCATGTCGACGTCACCAACCTTGGCCCCGAAACGGATATCGAAAGAGTTACAGTATTCCCGAATTTCGCCATATAAAACAGCGAAGAACTCATAAATAATAATCCATATTGTGAGAAAACGTTAATGGCATTTTTTTTGGTTCAAAATCAGCCCGTTGGTGTATGAAAAAGCGCCGGCGGGGGGTTATGGATATAATTAATCCGCGCCGTCACCGCCGCGCAATATATTAGTGAAATGGTCGGATTAAAAATGTTATTCTCAACGTATGTTTTGACCGGAATGACGTGGCCGGTGAAACGCGATCGGCGGCGGGTGAATATCCTTGCAAAAGATGGCGTTTTCTTGCGACTGTTCCAGCCGCTACAATAGCCCGCGTGATGCATGTTGTAGCCATGAAATGTGGCTTGAGGAAGCAATAAATGACGACGACACTTGAAAAAATTCAGCACCAGATCGCTGAAAACCCGATTCTGCTGTACATGAAAGGTTCGCCAAAGCTGCCGAGCTGCGGCTTCTCCGCACAGGCTGTGCAAGCGCTGTCCGCCTGCGGCGAGCGTTTCGCTTACGTGGACATTCTGCAGAACCCGGACATCCGCGCCGAGCTGCCAAAATACGCCAACTGGCCGACGTTCCCGCAGCTGTGGGTAGACGGTGAGCTGGTCGGCGGTTGCGATATCATTATCGAAATGTATCAGCGCGGCGAACTGCAGCAGCTGATCAAAGAAACGGCAGAAAAGTATAAAGCGCAGGAAGACCAGCAGTCTTAATCGACGGGCTTGCGGTTATCGCGTAACGGGCGGCGCCAGTGCAAACTGGGCCGCCTTTTTCGTTGGGCTTATTCGGCGAGATCGCCGGCGGGCAGCGGCCAACCGCCGAGACGTTTCCAGCGGTTAACCAGCTCGCAAAACAGCAGGGCGGTTTGCTCGGTGTCGTACAGCGCAGAATGCGCCTGGCTGCTGTCGAACGGCATACCGGCCGCGATACAGGCCTTCGCCAACACCGTTTGGCCCAGCACCAGGCCGCTCAGCGCGGCGGTGTCGAAGGTAGCGAACGGATGGAACGGGTTGCGCTTCAGGCCGGCGCGTTCGGCCGCGGCCATCAGGAAGCTGTGATCGAAGTTGGCGTTGTGCGCCACGATAATGGCCCGGTTGCAACCGCGATCCTTGAGCCCTTTGCGCACCGCTTTGAAAATAGCGTGCAGCGCGTCATATTCGCTGACCGCGCCGCGCAGCGGGTTGTGCGGATCGATGCCGTTAAACGCCAGCGCTTCCGGCTGCAGGTTGGCGCCCTCGAAAGGCTCCACGTGGAAGTGCAGGGTCTCGTCCCGCTGCAGCCAGCCATCTTCATCCATTTTCAGCGTGACGGCGGCGATCTCCAGCAACGCATCGGTATTGGCGTTAAAGCCGGCGGTTTCAACATCTATTACTACGGGATAAAACCCACGAAAACGACCACTCAGGGCGTTAAGATCACTTTTTTCGGCCATCAGTTTCTTATCTTCATCGAATGCAGCGCGCATTATGGCAAATTTTGCGCCCGGTTGCAGGCGCTATCGCGCGGAGAATCAGCAGGGCGCAGCGCGCCCTGAAGGGGAGGCTTAGTGGCCGAGGCCCTGGCCGGCGTGTTTGTTTTCGATCAGCTCGATTTTGTAACCGTCCGGATCCTCGACGAAGGCGATGACCGTGGTGCCGCCTTTCACCGGGCCGGCTTCGCGGGTGACCTTGCCGCCTGCGCGGCGGATGCTGTCGCAGGTGGCGGCAACGTCGTCCACGCCCAGCGCCAGGTGGCCGAAGGCGGTGCCCATGTCGTAGCTGTCGGTGCCCCAGTTATAGGTCAGTTCGATAACTGCGCCTTCGCTCTCTTCCGTATAGCCGACGAAAGCCAGGGAGTATTTGTACTCCGGGTTTTCGCTGGTGCGCAGCAGGCGCATGCCTAATACCTTGGTGTAGAAGTCGATGGCGCGTTGCAGATCACCGACGCGGATCATGGTATGGAGTAAGCGCATAATTCCTCTGAATTGGCTGTGCCGTGGCAGACGGCGGGTGGATTGAAGCACAAGCGAGTATAGCCTTGTCCCGCAAGGGAATTCAACGTGACGAGTGAGTGACGATGTCACGTATTAGTTTTCCGTCAACGCTGTCTAAATATTGATCGAGCGTACCGATCGATACAGAGTAATTGATCTGCACAATCAATTATCTATTCCAGCGGCAATCGTGTAAAACTTGAACGGCAATAGAGAACAACACCAGGGAACACCGGCCCGCCTCGTGCGGGCTTTTTTGCGCGCGGCGCACAAAAAAACGGCCATGCAATTGCGTGGCCGTTGGGGTCAGGAAGGGTTACTTCGCCAGAAACGGATAGTCGGTATAGCCTTCGGCGCCGCCGCCGTAGAAGGTTTCCGGCTTAGGTTCGTTCAGCGGAGCGTGCTGACGGAAACGCTCTACCAGATCCGGGTTGGCGATGTAGCTGCGGCCGAAGGCCACCGCGTCGATGAAGCCTTTTTCGATCAACGCTTCGGCTTTCTCGGCGGTGTAGGCGCCGGCGCCGACGATCACCCCGTTAAAGTGGGCGCGCACCGAGTCGCGGAAGGCGTCGGAGTACGGTTTGCCGCCGGCCCAGTCCGGTTCGGAGATGTGCAGGTAAGCGATGTTGCGCTTATTCAGCTCTTCCACCAGATACAGCGCCGCTTCTTCCTGATCTTCACCGTTGTCCAGCCCGTTGAACGGTCCCAGCGGCGAGATGCGGATGCCGATGTGTTCGGAACCCCATTCGGCGATGGTGGCGTCGACCACTTCCAGCGTCAGGCGAGTGCGATTCTCGATGTTGCCGCCGTATTGATCGGTACGTTGGTTGGAGGCCGGTGACATGAATTGATGCAGCAAATAGCCGTGCGCCGCATGCAGTTCGATGAAGTCGAAGCCGGCTTCCCGCGCGTTGGCGGTCGCCTGGCGGAAATCGTTGACGATGCCCGGGATCTCGCTGGTTTCGAGCGCACGCGGCGTGGAGGTCGGCACGCGCACCCAGGCGCCGGTTTCATCACGCACGGTGGTGCGGGTTTCGGCGTTGATTGCCGAAGGGGCGACCGGTGCTTGCCCGCCCGGCTGCAGGCTGGCGTGGGAGATGCGGCCTACGTGCCACAGCTGCACGGCAATATGGCCGTTGTTGTCATGCACTGCCTGCGTGATGTTTTTCCATGCGGCGATCTGCTCCGGCGTATGTAACCCCGGCGCGCCGGCGTAGCCTTTCGCCTGGAAGGAAACCTGGGTCGCTTCGGTCACGATCAGGCCGGCGCTGGCGCGCTGTGCATAATATTCCGCCATCAGCGGCGTAGGAATGTCGCCCGGCTCGATGCTGCGCAAACGCGTCAGCGGAGCCATAAACACGCGGTTGGGCAGGGTGATGGCGCCAACCTTCAGCGGAGAGAGCAATTTTTCAGTCTTCATAGTGCATCCTGTATTTAATAGACCGGTCGTCTAGTAATGGGCGATAAAAAAACCACGAACTGCATTTTCAATAAAAAGAAATTGTTACCGTTACGCTTGCGGCGGGCGCAGCAGCAACTCGATGCTTTCCAGCGCGCTGGTCAGAGGCGCCAGCGAGTGGCGGATCTTGGCGCGCAGCGAGGCACCGAGCCACAGTGAATACAGCGTTTCTGCGGTCGCCGCGGGGCTCATGGCCACCGACAGCGAGCCCTCGGCGATACCGCGCTCGATGGCCTCCTGCAGGTGGCCGATCACGCGAGCGGTGCCCGTTTCCAGCGCATGACGCATCGGTTCCGACAGATCGCTCACCTCGGCGGAAAGCTTCACCGCCAGGCAGGCGTTGTGGCATTCGCTGCGGCAGTGGTAGCTGATGGCCTGAGCGTAATAGCCGAGCAGCTGGTGGCGGGCATCGCCGCGCCTGTCGGCAAACAGCGCCTGCATTTCTGCATCATAATGGGCGAAATAGCGTTGCAGCATCGCTTCGCCGAAGGCTTCCTTCGAGCGAAAATAGTGGTAGAACGAGCCTTTCGGCACGCCCGCGGTGGCCAGCAGTTCGCTCAGCCCCATGCCGGTAAAGCCCAGGCGCAGGCTGAGGGTTTCGCCGGTGGCGAGCAGATGTTCACGTGTGTCCACGTTGCAATGCGTTGATTTGGTCATCATGGTGCCGAGCATAATAGACCGATTGGTCTAGGTCAATGGGAATAAAAAAACCGGCGCACAAAACGCCGGTTGTCTGCAAACTATTGTGCCCCAGCGGCACGCGGAAGTTAAGCCCTTACGCCGCGTTGCGGCAACGCTGCAGGATATCCAGCCGGGATTGATATTCGCGGGTCTGTACGTTCAGCATGCCCAACAGGGTGTGGAACAGGTTGTCCTGTGACACGTCGTCCTTTTCCGCCAGCGCGTTCAGGCACTGGCGATCGACGCCGAAATTGCGCTGATAGTCGGCCGACATCCACATCAGGAAAGGCACGTGCGTCTGCTGGCTCGGCGCGAAGACATAGGGCGTGCCGTGCAGATACATGCCGTTTTCCCCCAGCGATTCGCCGTGATCGGACAAATAGACCAGCGCGGTATTGAACCGGTCGTCATACTGCCGCAGCAGCTTGATGGTGGCATCGAGCATCGCGTCGGTATACAGGATGGAGTTGTCGTAGGTGTTCACCAGCTGTTCATGGCTGCAATCCTGGATCTGATTGCTGTTGCAGGTCGGCGAAAATGTTTGGAATTCTGGCGTGCTGCGGCGGTAGTAAGCCGGGCCGTGGCTGCCCATCTGGTGCAGCACGATCACGCCGTCGTCTTTCAGGCCATTGATATAGTCGTTCAGTTTATACAGCAGCGCGTTGTCCATGCAAACCTCGCCGTCGCAGTCCTGCGGCAGTTTCAGCTTGGTCATGTCGATGTGCGGCACCCGGTCGCAGGCGCCTTTGCAGCCGCCGTCGTTATCGCGCCACAGCACGCTGACGCCGGCATGCGCCAGCACGTCGAGCATGCCTTCCTGATGCGTTGCCTGAGTCGCGTCGTACTCCTTGCGCGGCATGTTGGAGAACATGCAGGGCACGGAGATCGCCGTTTCGGTGCCGCAGGAACTGGCGTTCTTGAAGTAGATCACATCGTCCTGCTTCAGGCGCGGGTTGGTTTCGCGTTGATAGCCGCCGAGGGAGAAGTTTTCGGCGCGGGCGGTTTCGCCCACCACCAGGATCACCAGCGTTTTCTTGGCCTGCCCGGCGATCAGCGGCCCTTTGCGCGCGTCCTCGCCGATCTTGACCAGCGGCAGATTGCGGGTGAAGTAACGCTGTTCGGTAAACTTGATGGTGCCGGCGACGAAGTTGGAAGGGGTCAACATCTTCACCACGCTTTTATTGTTGCGGATCAGCGAAGCATAGTCTTTGTAGAACAGCGCGGCGACGATCAGGATCACCGCCAGCGACAGCATGACGTTGGCGGCGCGCAGTCCAACCATGTACCACCAGGGGCGAGTCTGGCGAATCTGGGTGAAGCAGACCGCTACCGCCGGCAGAATGCCGAGCAGCGCCAGCCACAATCCCATGCGCGGCGTCAGCAGCGCCGTCGCCTCCTGAGGGTTGGTTTCGAAGGCGTTTTGCATCATGTTGCCGTCGATCACCACACCATAGCTGAACATGAAATAGTTGGCTGCGGCGCTGCCGAGCAAGAAAAAGATGATCAGCGGCTTGCGCAGGTAGGGCACGGTCAACACGCTGAAGATGATATTCAGCGCACAGAAGATCACCACCGGCATGCTGGCAGCGAAAATCACGCTGTGGACGCTATCGAAGGTGATATACGACCAGGCGCGATGCAGGAATAACGCGTTTTGAAACAGAGTGAAGAACAGGGCGGTGGCGAGGGTAAAACCGAGGCTGTTGCACCGTAAGCGTTGACGTAACCACATTGCCGAATCGGGATCCTGAAAGTAGATAATGCTTTGAAATCTACCGGATGAAACTTAAGGAAACCTTAGAAACTCAGAATATTGGCGGCGGAGCCTGCGCGGAAAACGCCAGGCCGGGCGGCCTGGCGGTGGGGCGGTTTAGTAGGCGGCGGTGAATTGCGCGCGAATAAACTGAGGCTTTTCAATTTCATCAACGATAGCGACCGCCAGGTCTTCTACCGAAATGCTGGCCGGCGCTTCGCCGTTCATCAGCAGTTGCGTGGTGCCGAGGCGGAACTGGCCGGTGCGTTTGCCCGGCTCCAGCAGGGCGGCCGGCGAGAGATAGGTCCAGTCGAGCGCCGATTCATTGCGCAGTTTGTTGCGCAGATCGCGCACTGCCTGCGCGCCGGGGCGGATATTTTCCGGGAACTGCGGCGTATCTACCAGTTCAACGCCGGGCGCCACTTCCAGGCTGCCGGCGCCGCCGACCACCAGCAGGCGCTTGACGCCGGCCTGTTCGACCGCGGTGAGGATCTGTTGGGTACCTCGGGTGGTTTTCTCATACAGGTTGTCTTCGCCCCAGCCGGGGTTGTAGGCGCTGATCGCCGCATCCTGACCGCGCAATTGCCCCGCCAGCCAGGCGGTATCGGCAACGTCGCCCAGCGCGACGGTCAGGTTGGCTTGCTCCGGCAAATCTTTTTTCTGGCGGGCGATTGCCGTTACCTGAATACCGCGAGCCAGCGCTTCATCCACCACGCGGCGGCCAACAAAACCGGTTGCTCCAATAATGGCTACTTTCATCTGCATGCTCCTTCGGGGATAGGTTCAGTATCGTGACGCAGGCCGATGTGCCTGCTGCGTGGTGTTTACTCTAGTCCTTAACAATAGCCGTGATTAGTGCCATATTCATGCTTTCTTGATTAAGTAAAACTTCATAATCGTGGATAAACTCAATCGAATGGCGGTATTCGCCACCGTGGTGGCGGAGGGATCGCTGGCCGGCGCGGCGCGGCGGCTGGGCATGACGCCGTCGGCGGTCAGCCAGCACATGCGCTCGCTGGAGAAGGCGCTTGGGGTGCCGTTGCTGCATCGCTCCACCCGCCGTCTGGCGCTGACCGAGGCCGGGGCGGCGTTTTACCCCGGCTGCGAGGCGATGCTGCAACAGGCGCAGCAGGCGGAGCAGCGGCTGGCGGAATTGCGGGATACGCTGGTGGGCGAGCTGCGCATCGCCACTCCGGTCGGCATCGGCGGCCGATCGCTTGCGGAGGCGCTGGCGCCGCTGTTGCAGGCGCACCCCAAGCTGACGCTGCGGGTGCTGGCGGACGATCGCATCGTCGATATGATAGAGCAGCGGGTCGACATCGCGCTGCGGGCCAACCGTCAACTGGCGGACGCCAATATGATCGCGCATCCGCTGACGGCGTGGCCGATGGTGTTGTGCGCCGCGCCGCGTTATCTCAGCCAGCATGGGGTGCCGGAAAGGCCGCAGGATTTGGTGCAGCACCGCTGGATCTCCAGCGGCTACAGCGGGGCCCATCTGGACTTGCTGCACCAGTCCGGCCAGCAGGTTAAGCTGCGGCTGGCGGAAGGGCAGATCGTCAGCGAGAGCATGAACGTGATGCGCGCCTTTACCCGCGCCGGGCTGGGCATTTCCGTTCAGCCGCTGTATGAAATTGGCGACGAGCTTCAGCGCGGCGAGCTGTTGCTGCTGTTGCCTGAGTGGCGGCCGGCGCCGCTGCGGCTGCACGCGCTGACGCTCGAGCGCAACGTGCCGGAGAAAAGCCGCCAGGCGCTGCGCTATTTGCGCGACTATTTTCGCCGCAATGGCGAAAAGGGACTTGCCAGCGGCGGCGATGGCGTCTTCAATTAGCAAGAGAACGCAGGAGGAGCCCCGTGGCGCAGCAGCTTGAGTTTTTCGACATTCCCAGCCCGTGTCGCGGCATTTGCCAGGCCGACGATCGCGGATTCTGCCGTGGCTGCCTGCGCAGCCGCGAGGAGCGTTTTGGCTGGATGAACATGAGCGACGCGCAAAAGCGCGAGGTGCTGCGCCTGTGCCGTCAACGCTTCCTGCGCCTGCAGCGCGCCAATAAAGCGCCCGACGAGCCGCTGCCGGAGCAGCCGTCGCTGTTTTAACCTTTCCTGATCTGCCGCACGTTCGTGTGGCTTACCGCTTCCCTGTGCCTCACCGGCTTGTGTATGCTGACTGACAACTAATGTCATGAGGTTTTCGCAATGGTAGAACGTATTCGTCTCGCGCCGCAGGGGCCTGAATTTTCCCGCATGATTTGCGGTTACTGGCGGTTGATGGAGTGGGGCATGTCGCCGCAGCAGCTGCTGACGTTCATCGAACAGCATGTCGAACTGGGCGTCACCACCGCCGATCACGCCGATATCTATGGCGGCTATGCCTGCGAACAGGCGTTCGGCGACGCGCTGCGCCTGAAGCCGGCGCTGCGCCAGTCGCTGGAGCTGGTGAGCAAATGCGGCATCGCCACCACCGCCAAGCCCGGCAACCCGATCGGCCACTACATCACCGACCGCGACCATATCGTACAGAGCGCGGAACAATCGCTGCGCCATCTGCATACCGACTACCTCGATCTGCTGCTGATCCACCGGCCGGATCCGTTGATGGACGCCGACGACGTGGCCGAAGCCTTTGTTGCGCTGCACAAAAGCGGCAAGGTGCGCCATTTCGGCGTCTCCAACTTTACGCCCGCGCAGTTCCAGCTGCTGCAGTCGCGCCTGCCGTTCTCGCTGGCGACCAATCAGGTGGAGATCTCGCCGATTCACCAACCGGCTATTCTCGACGGCACGCTCGACCAGTGCCAGCAACTGCGCATCAAGCCGATGGCCTGGTCCTGCCTGGGCGGCGGGCGCCTGTTCAACGACGCCGAGTTCCAGCCGCTGCGCGACGAGCTGCAGCGGGTGGCGCAAGAAATCGGCGCCGAGACCATCGAGCAGGTGGTGTACGCCTGGGTGATGCGCCTGCCGTCGTCGCCGCTGCCGATTATCGGTTCCGGCAAGATTGAGCGGGTGCGTTCGGCGCTGAAGGCGCAGAAACTGGTGCTGAACCGCCAGCAGTGGTTCCGCATTCGCAAGGCGGCGCTGGGGTATGACGTGCCTTAAGGCGGAGTAAAAAAGAGCAAAGCCGGGCGGCGAAAGCACCCGGCTTTTTTACGTCGATCTTTAGGCCAACACCACCTGATCGGTGTTGAAGTGATCGAGCGAGACGCCGATCAGCGTGACCTGGCTGTGGCCGAAGGCCAGCACCAGATCGTCGTTTTGCTGCGTGGCGTAGTCGCGGATATTCCCGCTGGCGCCTTCGGTGCCGACAAACACCAGCTTATCGGTGGCGTTGAAGCCATACAGCTGATCGCGGCCAAAGTCACCGCTGAACAGGAAGGTATTGCCGCTGCCGACGCCCTTCAGGATGTCATCGCCGCTGCCGCCGACGAAGGTCAGGTTGCCGCCGGCGTGGCCGTTAAGGGTGTCGTTGCCGGCGTTGCCGAACAGCCAGGCGTCGTGGCTGCGAGCCTGCAGGACGTCATCGCCGTCGCCGCCGGCGGTGGCGGCGGCATAGGCTTTGAGGCCAGAGTCCGATTTCAATCCGGCGGCGGTCACCTGATGGTCCACCTGTTTGTTGAAGATAAGCCACGAGGTTTCTTTGCTGCGCAGGGTGCTGATGTCGTCCGCCAGCGTAATGCCGCCTTTGGCGTCGCGCAGGTAAAGCGTGTTGCCGTCGTAGGCGACCTCGGTGTTTTTCAACGCCTGTTGGGTATCGAAGATATTGTGGCCTTTGCCGCCGGCGATCAGGTTATAGCCGCCTGCATCGCGGAAGACATCGTCGCCGTCGCGCCCCTCGAGATAGTCGTTGCCTTTGCCGCCCTTGATCAGATCATTGCCGTCGCTGCCGATGATAAACGTCGGCCCGCTGTGCGTTTCCGCGTTGCGGTTCAGGTCTTCCACCCAGGTATTGCCGCGCGTCACGTTCGACAGGTTGGAGACGATGATGGTCGAGTCTTTGTCGGTCAGCGAATAAAACTCGGAGTTCAGCACCCGCATCAGGCCGTCCTGATAGAAGAACGGCAGGTGCGACAGCCAGGTCGGAATGTTGAGAATGGAAAATGGCAGCAGGTTCCAGGCGTCCGACGCGTAGTGGTCGTTGAAGTTGACGATATTGTTGGTGGCGGAGGCATGGGGCGCATCGTGTACGCCTAACGACGCCCCGGTCAGCGTGGTGCCGTCGAGCGCGCGGAACACCGGATCGTTCTCGTAGCCGATGTTGATCACCTTGCCGCCGGCTTCGTACTGGGTCGGCGAGGCGAAGGCGACATAGTTGGACTGCGCGTAGAAGCCGCCCCAGTTGGCGTCGCTCTGCGCCGCCATGCTGTTGACCGCCAGCCCGCCGAGGCTGTGGCCGCTGACCACCACGTCTTCTCCGCTCAGCCCGTGCGCCTGCGCGAACTTCGCCACGTCGCCCAGCAACTGGCCGAAGGCCTTCAGCGTGTAGCCGTCGGCGTAGCCTTTCGGCCCGAAGCCGGCCAGCAGATCGTTAATCACATCGCCGATGGTATCGCCGATCAACGACTCGCGCGGGCCGCTGGTGCCGCGAAATGAGATGCCAATGGCGGTGAGATTGCCTTCGCTGTCATATTTGCCCAGCACCTCGGCCTGAGCGGTGGTGTAACCGGCGGTCTCGCCGTAGTAGGTGCCGCGCGCATCGGTTTTGCCGGCGTAACCCAGCTGCGCGGCGCTGATCACCGACCAGCCGGCGTTATTCACCGCCTGCTGCGCGGCCTGTTCGGAATCGGGATTCCAGGGAATGCCGGGCAGGCCGCCCTGCGATTGGGTGCTGCCGATGAGCGCAGTGACCAGCGTCAGCGGCAGGCCCAGCCCGAAACCGGTCTGGTGATAGCCTTCATCGAAGCCGTTATCGATATTGTGGTAAGCGTAGGTAGAGATGGCCAAGGCGTCGGAAAATAGCGCTTTCGACGCCTTTTCGTCCAGATCCTTATAGCTAAAGATGCCCATATCAGTTCCTTATGAAGTATGCCGCGGGCCTGTAAGTGGACTCACATGCGTCGGCGGTGGAAACAGGGAAACAACGTTAGCCGAACGACAGCTGGTCAGAGGACCAACATCGGTAGAATTATTATTAGTGTTAAATATTAGGCCCGCGAATCAAATTAGCGAGATTGTGCGTTGGTTAACAGTGCCGGCGCAGGCTCTCCTATACTGATAGCTCGATATAGTCATTAAGGAGACTGATTGATGAAACGTTATTGGTATGCAGCGCTCGGCCTGATGGCGTGTGGTGCGGCTCAGGCGGCGACAACCGACGTCGAGATGCACCTGGTGACCGGGCAGGGGATCGGTCAGGACATCGGCAAGGTGGCCATCAGCGAAACGCCGTATGGCCTGCTGTTCACGCCGAGCCTGAAAGCATTGCCGGCCGGGGTACACGGCTTCCACGTGCATGAGAAAGGCAGCTGCGAGCCGGGCATGAAGGACGGCAAAGCGGTGGCGGCGCTGGCGGCCGGCGGACATTTCGACCCGCAAAAGACCGGAAAACACCTCGGGCCGTATGCCGACGGGCACCTGGGTGACCTTCCGGCCATCTATGTGACCGCCGACGGCATGGCGAACTATCCGGTGTTGGCGCCGCGGCTGAAAAAAATCAGCGACATTGAGGGTAAAGCGCTGATGGTGCACGCCGGCGGCGACAACCATTCGGATCATCCACAACCGCTCGGCGGCGGCGGAGAACGCTTCGCCTGCGGTGTGATCAAGTGATTATCCGCCGCTAACGGCCGGTACGGCGGTGGGCTGGCCCATCGCCTGTTGCAACTGCTGCAGCGAGCAGTAGAGCCGCCAGATCAGGCCGGCCAGATCGCGCGCCGCCTGTTCCGGGTGGTGCGCCAGCGCGTTGCTCATGCGCAGCAACTCCTGCAGCGTGGCGTCCAGCGAACTGTGCTGCACGCCTTTCTCCGTCATGATGCCGCGCAGGCAGTGGATACAGACGTTGCGCACCGCCGACAGCGGATCGGAACGGGTTTGCCAGTCGCGCAGCTGCCAGACGATATGGCTGCAGTTGAGCAGCACCACGCCCCAGCGCAGCAGCCAGGTGCGAGCGTCCTGATCCTGACTTTGATTGAGCTGGCTGATGCGATGGTAGATCAGCGATTCGAACTGGCTTTCGCTCTGCTGCGGCCGTTTGCTCAGTTGATCGATAAAGTCGCGCCGCAGCGCGCGGATAATGCGGCGGCTTTTGCGTTTGTCCGAACTGGGGCGCAGGATCTGAAACGCCAGCCCGGCCAGCAGCACGCCGACGATTTTAGCGATGTTGTCATTGATAAAGGACTGGTAGTCATAGCTCGGCGGATTGCTGACGGTCAGGAACGAGCCCATAAAGACGATCAGTTGCCCCCAGAGCGCGGCATAAGGCGGATTCTGCAGCTTGAGCATCTGCATGGTCACCAGGATCGGGAACAGGAAGGCGCAGAACACCCAGAAGTCGTCAATCTGGATCATCAAACCGAATTTCACCACGAAGCAGGCGACCGAGAGCAGCAGCACCGCCTTGAGCAAGGTGCTGACGCTGTTGATCGGCGAAGGCGTGGACGAGTAGAGCACGCAGCTGATGGCGGTGAGCGTCAGCGCCGCGCTGCCGGCGTCCCACTGCGTGTTGATCCAGTAGGCGCAGCCGATCACAATGCACAAAAAGGTGCGCAGGCCGTTGTAGGCGGCTTCGTAGCTGTCGGTATGGCGCGCCAGCGAAGTGACGCGCGGCGGTTGGAGATCGCTGACCGCCGTGGCGCTTTCCAACCGCCGCAGCCAGCGGTTGCAGCGCAGGTAAAGCCAACAGAAATCGCGCAGCCGCAGCCAGAAGGCGCGATGGCGGTAGTCCGTAGCCTCTTGCGGGGCGATCTGCTGAAGCAGGCGCGCCAAACGGTATTTGTCGGTGGCGGGATCGCGCAACTCGTCCAGCAGTTGTGTCAGCACCGGCATCAGATTGGCGGGGCGATCCGGCCAGTTCAGCAGCATGCGGCGCAGGCTGGAGATAACGCTGGTCATGCGCAGCTGTTGGTGCAGCAGATAGTTGAGCAGGTTATTTTGCCGCCGCAGCCGGTAGTGGCTCCAGAATGCCTGAATGCGCAGCAGGTTCATGGTCAGGATCTGGCCGATGACCCCTTCGTGCGAGGTGCGCATCTGCGCGGTGATCTCCGGCTGCCACAGCATGGCGGCATGCTCCAGCAGGCGCAGCTGCATGCGCCGCAGCGAGGTCAGCAGGGCTTCGCCGTCCGAGGTGCTGGGCAGGATCATCATCATCAACCCGCCGCACAGAATGCCGGTGATCACTTCGCAAACCCGCGCCTGCGCGATATCGAAGATTTGCTGGGTATCGGTGACGTTGACCGTACCGAAGGCGATGATGGCGGCGGTATAGCCCGCCAGCGCGAAGGCGTAAGAGACGTTGTTTTGGTAATGGTTGGAGACGTAGGTGCACAGCCCGATCCAGGCGGCGATGAACAGCGTAAACAGCCAGGGATCGTTCAGGCAGTGGCCGGCGATCGCCACCGACGCGGCGGCGCCCACCAGGCTGCCGAAGATGCGGCCGATGCTTTTGCTGGTCACGCCGCCGATGGTGGGGAAGCTCACCACCGCGGCGGAGGTAAGCGCCCAATAGGGTTCGTCGAGTTCGAGCACGAAGGCTACCCATAGCGCCAGACACATCGCCAGTGAGTTGCGCAGCGCATAGCGCCATTGGCCGCCGGTCGCCTTACCCCAGGGGCTGCGGCTCCACTCCAAAAAAGGCAGGTTCACACTTTAGTTCCGCTGATGAATCGAAATGGTGCAGGTGGTGCCGGCGACCAGCGTCAAATCGGCGGGCACGTTGAGCAATTTTATCCGTACCGGCACGCGCTGAGCCAAACGCACCCAAGGAACATTAGGCTTTACGTCCATTAATAGATCGTTGCTGCTGTCAACGCTCTGATCGTAAATGGCGCGGCCGATGCTCTCTACTTCCCCCTGTAGCGGCGTGTTGCCGTTATATAAAACGATGTCCGCTTTATTGCCTTCTTTTATATGCTTCAGCTTGGTTTCTTCGAAATAACCGAGCACATAAAACGAATGCACATCCACCAACGCCACCAGCGGCGTACCGGCGTTGGCGTAGTTCCCGACCCTCGCCTGCAGGTTGGTGATATAACCGTCGGTTGGCGCGTAAATTTTGGTTTTGCTCAAATTCCATTTGGCCTGTTCCAGATTGGCCAGGGCGGCTTTATAGGCGGCCTTCATTGCCTGCGCGGCTAAATTTGACTCGTCCAAATCTTCAGCGGAAATAACGTTACGCGCTAAACCGCGGCGGCGGGCAGCCTCGTGGTCCGCTTTGGCCAGATCGGATTGCGCTTTTGCCACCGCGGCCTCGGCATTGTCCAGCGCAATCTGGTAGGGCACCGGGTCGAGGGTAAAAATCAGACTTCCCGCAGGTACGAACTGATTGTCATTCGCGCTTATTTTCTCTAATCTTCCAGAGACTTCAGGGGTGATATTGACGAGTTCGGCGCGCACTTTTCCATCACGGGTCCATGGGGATTGCATATAATAATTCCAGAGCCACCAACCGGCGCAGACGGCAATGGCGCAGACGATCACCGTAGAGAAGTATTTTAATGTTTTATGCTGCATGGGTTACCAACTCGCTAAAATCCATAAGGAACCGCTGACGGTCAGAACGAAAATGGACAGGTCCATCAACATGGGATGCCAGATTTCACCGGAATACATCCAGTCTCTCAGCAGCTGATGAATCAGCAGCCATAAGAGCAGTCCTAGTAAAAAAGCTTTAAATATAGGTGGAAAATAAAGCGATGCTCCCAGGACCAAATCGGGCAAGGGAGATGAGGTGTGTAACCATGATGTATTCACATTAACAATCCCTAAGGGTGAATATGTTGAATATTTGCATAACGATTAAACAATAGCGGCTAAAAATAGTGGCTATTTCCACAATATACATTATATACATTTGTGTTTTTAATGTGAGTTACCCAAAATAGTCTAAGCTCTGGGAGGTAATGTTAGCATGCTAATTATAAGGAGGGGGAAGTGGAGTCAACATTAGGTTCAGATTTAGCACGATTAGTTCGTGTGTGGCGCGCGCTCATCGATCATCGGCTCAAGCCGTTGGAGCTGACCCAAACGCATTGGGTCACGTTGCACAATATCAATCGCTTGCCGCCGGAGCAGTCGCAAATCCAGCTGGCCAAGGCGATCGGTATCGAGCAACCGTCACTGGTCCGTACGCTGGACCAACTGGAGGAGAAAGGGCTGATCACGCGTCACACCTGTGCCAACGATCGCCGCGCGAAGCGCATCAAGCTGACCGAAGCGGCCGATCCGATCATCAGGGAAGTGGACAGTGTGATCACGTCTACGCGCAGTGAGATTTTAAGCGGCATTACCGCCGACGAAGTGCATCTGTTGGTAGGGCTGATTGGCAAGTTAGAACAAAATATCACCGAACTGCAGAACAAATAATAATATTCTTATTTTCTACGATTACAGTTTCACAGCATCAGAAATAAAACCGGAGGCGATTGCCTCCGGTTTGCCGCTTGTCGCCGGCTGGCTTACAGCGGGGAAACGGTGATGGTGTCGCCCATGCGCGCCATGCGCACGCGCTGGCCAGGGCTGAACTTGGTGTCGCCCGCTTTCTGCACCACCACGATGTTCTCTTTCTGGTCGGTTTTGATCTCCAGCTCGTAGCCGGAGGTACGGCCGGCCACTTCACCGATGCTGTTGCCCGCCGCGCCGCCGGCGATAGCGCCCGCCGCGGTAGCCAGCGTACGACCGGTGCCGCCGCCAACGGTGTTGCCCAACAGCCCGCCAATCACCGCGCCGCCGATCATCCCCATGGCGTTGGAGCCTTCGCCGCCCTGAATTTTAACCGGACGCACGGAAACCAGCGTCCCGTAGGTGACGTTCTGCACCTGCTTGGCCTGCGAGGACGAGTAGACATCACCGGACATGGATTCATTGGCACAGCCGGCCAGCGTAACGGCGGCGACGGCAACGACGAGAAGACGCTTGATCATACAAAACTCCTGATGGTAGTAGTCCATAACCTGGCAATGCTCCCCAGGCAAGATTCAGTGAAAACGATAGACAAAGTATGGCTGAAAGTTGACACACCGCCATGCTTCATCGCTGCATGCAGCTTAACTTTTCTCTGTTCAACCAATAATAAACCGCGGTTTACCTTTATGACAGCCTTGGCGACATTCCGTCGCCTGTTATGGCACGGTTTAACACATAACCCGTGCCACAGCGGCGTCGGGGGGCATCTGGCTCACGAACCGTAAAAAAAGCATCATAATTCATGGCGTTAATCCGGCAATTCTGGTTTATTTGTCAGGATGAATTTTGCTTACCGCGCGGGTTAGAGGATGTTGCTATGAAGTCAGGCCGCTATATAGGCGTCATGTCCGGCACCAGTCTGGACGGAATCGATGTGGTATTGGCCGCGATCGACGATCGCATGGTGGCGCAGCAGGCCAGCTATAGCCATCCGATGCCGATGGCGTTGAAAAAAGAGATCCTGGGCATGTGCCAGGGGCAGCAAACCACGCTGGCCGCCGTCGGCCGGCTGGACGCGCGATTGGGCACGTTGTTCGGCGAGGCGGTGCTCGGCCTGCTGAAGCAAACCGGCATCGACGCAGAACAGATCACCGCCATCGGGTGCCACGGCCAGACGGTGTGGCACGAACCGGAGGGTGACGCGCGTTTCTCGATGCAGCTCGGTGATAACAACCGCATCGCCGCGCTGACCGATATCACCACCGTCGGCGATTTCCGCCGGCGCGACATGGCCTACGGCGGGCAGGGCGCGCCGCTGGTGCCGGCGTTTCATCAGGCGCTGCTGGGGCATCCCGTCGAGCGGCGCATGGTGCTGAACGTCGGCGGCATCGCCAACCTTTCTCTGCTGTTGCCCGGTACGCCGGTGCGCGGTTTCGATACCGGGCCGGGCAACATGCTGATGGACGCCTGGGTATGGCGCCACCGCGCGCAGCCTTACGATCAGGACGGCGGCTGGGCGATGCAGGGGCGAGTCTGCTTGCCGCTGTTGCAGCAGATGCTGGCGGATCCGTACTTCGCGCTGCCGGCGCCGAAAAGCACCGGCCGCGAGTATTTCAATATCGCCTGGCTGGAGCGGCAGCTGGCCGGATTGCCGGCGATTGCGCCGGTCGACGTGCAGGCCACGCTCACGGAGCTGACCGCGGTCAGCATCAGCGAGCAGGTGTTGCTGGCCGGCGGGTGCGAGCGCCTGTTGGTCTGCGGCGGCGGGGCGCGCAACACGCTGCTGATGGCGCGCCTGTCGGCGCTGCTGCCGGGCACGGAGGTCGGGCTGACCGATGATTTTGGCGTCAGCGGCGACGACATGGAGGCGCTGGCCTTTGCCTGGCTGGCCTTCCGCACGCTGTCCGGCCAGGCCGGCAATCTGCCTTCGGTGACCGGCGCCAGCCGTGAAACGGTGTTGGGTGGGATTTATCCGGTTTTGCCATTGGGGGCCCGTTAGCTCTGTTAGGATAGCCTGTGAAGGATTTTTCTAAGGAGCAACAGCATGAAAAAAGTCATTTTCGTCGCCGGCGCGCTGGCGCTGTCCGGCTGCAGCTACATCCTGCCGCAAAGCAGCCAGACGATGCACTACCAGTGCGGCACCACGCCGCTGACGGTGGCGCTTGACGGCAAGGCGAGCGAAGTCAGCCTGCTGATGGACGGCGAACAGCTGCATCTCAAGCAGGTGCTGGCGCTGACCGGCGCCAAATACAGCGACGGCAAATACACTTTTTGGTCGAAAGACCGTAACGCCTATCTTGAGCGCAACGGCAAGGTAGTCATGAGCGACTGCGTGTTGACGGAGTGAAGGTCGACGGCGGCGTCGGAGCGATTGAGTTCCTGACGCCGCAGGCGCAGAATGTAACGACGGATTTTTTCAGTTGGTCGATAACCCAGATGATTGAAAAGAGTGAGTTTGATGTTGCGGACCTGCGCCGTGAATACACCCGAGGCGGCCTGCGCCGCAACGATCTGACCGCCAACCCGCTCGAACTGTTCGAGCGTTGGTTGAAACAGGCTTGCGACGCGCGCCTGGCCGATCCCACCGCCATGTGCGTCGCGACCGTCGACGAACACGGCCAGCCTTATCAACGCATTGTGCTGCTCAAGCATTTCGATGAGCAGGGGCTGGTGTTCTACACCAACCTCGGCAGCCGCAAGGCGCAGCAGCTGGCGCACAACCCGCATATCAGCCTGCTGTTCCCCTGGCACATGCTCGATCGCCAGGTGATTTTCCTCGGCCAGGCGGAGCGCCTGTCGACCCTCGAAGTGCTGAAGTATTTCAACAGCCGGCCGAAAGACAGCCAGATCGGCGCCTGGGTGTCGCAGCAGTCGTCGCGCATTTCCGCGCGCGGCGTGCTGGAAAGCAAATTCCTTGAGCTGAAGCAGAAGTTCCAGCAGGGCGAGGTGCCGTTGCCGAGTTTCTGGGGCGGATTCCGCGTGAAATTTGACTCCGTCGAGTTCTGGCAGGGCGGCGCCCATCGCCTGCATGACCGTTTCCTGTATCAGCGGGACGGGAATGACTGGAAAATTGACCGACTGGCACCCTGAAGACGGAAAATCCCCTCTAAGCGCTGGTGCTGACGCCGCCGGCGCTTTATTCTATGCGCTACCCTGAATTTTTATTTCGCCACTGGGCGAAAGGCCGTGTACCGGCAAAGGTGCATTCGTTTATACATGGAGTCATTGATGGCAAGCAGCAACTTGATTAAACAACTGCAAGAGCGGGGCCTCGTTGCCCAGGTTACGGATGAGGAAGCGTTAGCGGAGCGACTGGCGCAAGGGCCAATTGCACTGTATTGCGGTTTCGATCCGACCGCTGACAGCTTGCATTTGGGCCATCTGGTTCCTCTGTTGTGCCTGAAGCGCTTCCAGCTGGCCGGCCACAAGCCGGTAGCACTGGTGGGCGGCGCCACCGGCCTCATCGGCGATCCGAGCTTCAAAGCGGCGGAGCGCAAGCTGAACACCACCGATACGGTGAACGAGTGGGTCGAGAAGATCCGCAAACAGGTTTCCCCGTTCCTCGATTTCGACTGCGGCAGCAACAGCGCTATCGCGGCCAACAACTACGACTGGTTCGGCGGCATGAACGTGCTGACCTTCCTGCGTGACATCGGCAAGCACTTCTCCGTCAACCAGATGATCAACAAGGAAGCGGTCAAGCAGCGCCTGAATCGCGACGACACCGGCATCTCCTTCACCGAGTTCTCTTATAACCTGCTGCAGGGCTACGATTTCTCCGAGCTATATAACCGCCACCAGGTGGAGCTGCAGATCGGCGGTTCCGATCAGTGGGGCAACATCACCTCAGGCATCGATCTGACGCGTCGTCAGCACCAGAAGCAGGTGTTCGGCCTGACCGTGCCGTTGATCACCAAAGCAGACGGCACCAAGTTCGGTAAAACTGAAGGCGGCGCGGTCTGGCTGGCGCCGGAAAAAACCAGCCCGTACAAGTTCTACCAGTTCTGGATCAACACCGCCGACGCCGACGTTTACCGTTTCCTGAAGTTCTTCACCTTCATGAGCCTGGAAGACATCAACGCGCTGGAGGAAGAAGACAAGAACAGCGGCAAGGCGCCGCGCGCCCAGTACGTGCTGGCGGAAGAAGTGACCGGCATGGTGCACGGTGCGGAAGGCCTGGCGGCCGCCAAGCGCATCACTCAGAGCCTGTTCTCCGGCGCGCTGCACGACATGACCGAAGCGGACTTCGCCCAGCTGGCGCAGGACGGCATGCCGACCATTAAACTGGAGCGCGACGCCGACCTGCAGCAGGCGCTGGTGAATGCCGAACTGGTGCCGTCACGCGGCCAGGCGCGCACCATGATCGGCTCCAACGCGGTGACCATCAACGGCGAAAAACAATCGGATGCCGAATACCGCTTCAGCGATGCGGACCGTCTGTTCGGCCGCTACACGCTGCTGCGCCGCGGCAAGAAACACTACTGCCTGGTGGATTGGCAGTAACGAATAATGACGGTAAGGGGCCCTGGTGGCCCCTTTATTTTTGCGCAGCCGCCCGGCTGCGGTATTCCGAACGAGTTCTGTCGATGAAAAACATTCTTTCTATCCAGTCGCACGTGGTGTTTGGTCACGCCGGCAACAGTGCGGCTGAATTCCCGATGCGCCGCATGGGCGTCAATGTCTGGCCGCTGAACACGGTGCAGTTCTCCAACCATACGCAATACGGCCAGTGGACCGGCTGCGTCATGCCTGCCAGCCACCTGACCGAGATCGCGCAGGGTATTGCCAATATCGAGCAGCTGCAACGCTGTGATGCGGTGCTGAGCGGTTATATCGGTTCGCCGGAGCAGGGCGATCATATTCTGGAGATCGTGCGTCAGGTTAAGCAGGCGAACCCGAACGCCTGGTATTTCTGCGATCCGGTGATGGGGCATCCGGAAAAAGGCTGCATCGTGGCGCCGGGCGTGGCCGAGTTTCACTGCCGCCAGGCGCTGCCGTGCAGCGACATGGTGGCGCCGAACCTGCTGGAGTTGGAGATGCTGAGCCAGATGGCCGTCGCCAACGTGGCCGACGCGGTGCAGGCCGCCCGCGTGCTGATCGCCAAGGGGCCGCGGCTGGTGCTGGTCAAGCACCTGGCCCGCGCTGGCTATCACGCCGACTGCTTCGAAATGCTGCTGGTGACGGCGGACGAGGCCTGGCACATCAGCCGGCCGCTGGTGGACTTCGGCGCGCGTCAACCGGTTGGCGTCGGTGATTTGACCAGCGGTCTGCTGCTGGTGGATCTGCTGAAGGGCGAGGCGCTGGACAAAGCGCTGGAGCACGTGACCGCCGCCGTGTATGAGGTGATGCTGACCACGCAGGAGATGGGCGAATACGAACTGCAGGTGGTGGCGGCGCAGGATCGGATCGTGCAGCCGCTCAGCGAATTCAAAGCGGTAAAGCTGTAAGTGCATCGAGCCCCGGCGACAGCCGCCGGGGCTGAAACTTTACTTCAATCCTTCGGCGTTCAGCGCCGCATCTACCGCCGGGCGCGCCGCAACGCGATCGAACCAGGCCGCCAGATGGGCGTGCTTGCGCACGTCGAACTGCAGGGCGAACGCCCAACGCAACACGGTGAACAGATAGGCGTCGGCTACGCTGAAACGGCTTCCCAACAGGAAGTGCTGCTTCGCCAGCACCGAATCCAGATAGCTGAACTGCTGCTCCAGCTTGGCGCGCGCGATGGTTTGGTATTCCTCGGGCGTTTTCGGGTTGAACAGCGGGCTGAACCCTTTGTGCAGTTCGGTGGCGATGTAGTTCAGCCATTCGATCGCGTGGTAGCGCGACAGGGTGCCCGCCGCCGGGATCAGGTTGCGATCGGGCACGCGGTCCGCCAGGTATTGCACGATCGCTACGCCTTCGGTCAGCAGGCTGCCGTCATCCAGCAGCAGCGCCGGTACCTGTCCCTTGGGGTTGATGGCGAGGTAATCGGCGCCGCTCTCGGTCTTCTTCTGCGCCAGATCGACCTTCTCCGCCGTAAAATCCAGCCCTGCCTCACGCAGCACGATATGCGGGGACAGCGAACAGGCGCCGGCTTTATAGAACAGTTTCATCGGAAGCTCCTTGTTGATGACGAATGACGGGCATGCTTAACCTCTCATCGTAGTCCCATAGCGCCAAAATTACAGCGGCTTAGCTAACAAATTTAACCGATGATCGCCTCGGCGGGCTGCAGCTGCGCCAGCGTTGCGGCGATCTGCTGTTGCAACGCCTGCGGCGCTACCTGCATCGGCGAGCGCAGCTCGTTGGCGATCAGCCCCTGCTGAGCCAGCACCGTCTTGACCGGCGCCGGATTCGGGAAGCTGAACATCTGGTGGATCATCGGCAGCAGCTCATAGAAGTTGCTGCGCGCCGCGGCCAAATCGCCGGCGGCGACCTGCTGCACCAGCTGCACGAAACGTTCCGGGTGAACATGCGCGGCGGCGGAGATGGCGCCGGTGCCGCCGAGGCACAGCGTGGTGAGGATCAGACTGTCTTCCCCGGTCATCACATCGATTTCGCCGTCGGCGATCAGCGCCATGGTGGCGTCAGGATTGCCGCCGCAGTCCTTGATGGCGGTGATGCGCGGATGGCGCGCGAGCCGGCGCAATGTGGCCAGCTCCATGGCGATGCCGGTGCGCTGCGGAATGTTGTAGAGGATCACCGGCACGCTGGAGGCGTCGGCCAACTGGGTGAAATAATCGATCAGGCCGCATTGCGAAGGGCGAATGTAGTAAGGTGCCGGGATCAGCACGCCGGCGATGTCGCGCAGTTGAATGGCCTGCTGCATCTGCAGCGTGGCGGCCATGTTATTGCCGGAAAGGCCCATCACCACCTGGTGTGCGGGCGCCACTTCCAGCACGGCGTCGAGCACCGCCATCTGTTCTTCTTTGCTCAGCGCGGCGGCTTCACCGGTGGAGCCGCAGACCACCAGGCCATCGATGCCGGCGTCAAGCAGGTGCCGCGCCAGGCGTTTCACCGCCGGCAAATCGACGGCATCGTGATTGAAAGGGGTAACCATCGCCACCCAAATACCCGAAAATGAGGCCATAAAATATTCCTTCTGTGTGACCGACAGAGAAGCCAGATGAGAAAATTGAAGGCGGGGCGTTGCGCGCCATCCAGTCAGCTCATCTGACGGGACAGCTCGCCCCGGTCAAATGAGCGTCTGTTTCTTCGATTTAACCGCCGCCAAACCGCCAACGGGCAACGCGGGCGTCATCAGCATGTCAGCGTTGCGTGGGTAGGCCATGGCGGTCTCGTGAAAAGGGGAAGTGGGGTGATAATGAATATTCTTAATCAGGCTGTCAATTTACAACAGATTGATAACATTGTTATTCATGATTCGGTAGCGAGGATGAGTTTGGCTAATAAATAAAAATCCCCGCAGCGGCGGGGAGAGTTTGGCTGGTTCAGCGCGGCGGGCGGGAGCCGATGGTGGCGGACCAACTGAAGGTGTCGCCGCTCGGCCGATAGCGGTTGGCCTTGCGTTCTGCACGCTCCGCCTTGGCGAGCTTCGCTCTGGCGGCCATGATGCGCGCCACCACTTCATCCTTGACCTTGTGCTGTTCGGCGTTGGTCAGCGGCCTGCCGTGGCTCTTGCGCGCCTTGTCCAGTTCGGTTTTCACTTCCCGCTGTTCGCTTTCCGTCATCTCTTTCAACGTCAACTTTTTCATCTGTGCCGCCCGTTCGGTGAAGTTGACCTACAGTTTAGCGGCGTTATGTGACCGAAAATGTTATGGGCATAACGAAATGCGCGGTAAGCCGGCATTACACCTCTTCCAGCAGATCGTCGACAAAGCGCCGCATGCGTTCGGTGCGCTGCTCGGCCATGTGCCGCCCGGCGGCGGTTTGGAAGCAGTCTTGCAGTTTGAACAGCTTGGTTTCGAAGTGATCCAGGCTGAAACGCTTGTCGTCATATTGACGATGTTCGGCCCGCGGGTCGGCGGCGTCGTACAGCGCGCTGCGCATGCGGCCGCCGATATAGAAGCAGCGCGCCACGCCGATCAGGCCGATGGCGTCGAGGCGATCGGCATCCTGCAGGATCTTCGCCTCCAGCGTTTGCGGGGGGATGCCGGCGGAAAAACTGTGCGCTTCGATGGCGTGAGCCACCGCCGCGATATCCGCCGGCGCCCATTCCAGCCGGGTCAGCGTCAGCGTGGCTTGCTCCGCCGCCATGCGTGAGGCCAGATGGCGCTGCGGCGAATTCTTTTCCACCGCGACGGCGTCGTGCAGCAGCACCGCCGCACAGAGAATGCGCCGGTCGCCGCCTTCCAGCTTGCTGATCCGGCGGCAGTTCTTCCAGACCCGGTGCAGATGCGCCACGTCATGCGAACCATCGTCCGACTCGAGGGTGAGCGGCAGCAGCGTTTGCGCCAGCGCCTGGTAGGGGGAAAAAGGTTGTAACAGCTCTTGCGTCAGCGAGGGTAAAGACACGTTCAGCTCCTGTTGGGGGAAATCGGTCAATCAGCATAGCCGCGCCGGATGCCGGGAGAATGACAGAAAAACGGCTATTGTTTACTAAAGTGCAACCCACTATTGTCATAACTGCGGTTTTTGCAGCGAAACAAGCAACCTAGAATAGCCGCATTCCGCCGTCTCCGCTTGGTGAGAGCCTGTGTCCGCGGAGATGGCCGGAATATCCTCATCAGCCATGGGAGAAGAGACATGCCAACCCCTCTTGAAATAGTGCGCGCAACCTATGAAGGCAGCTCCGAAGAAAACGGCCGTAATCTGCTGGCGGCGCTGGCCCCCGATGCCGAGTGGACCGAAGCTGCCGGTTTCCCCTACGCCGGTACCTATATCGGCCCGGAAAATATCATCAAGAACGTGCATCAGCGCCTGGGCAGCGAATGGCAAGGTTACCGCGCCGATGTCGACCACTTTTACGACGCCGGCGACAATGTGATCGCTCAAGGTTTTTATCACGGCACCTACCGGGCCACCGGCAAATCCTTCAGCGCCTCTTTTGCGCATATTTATACGCTGCGCGGCGGCAAAATCGTGAAGTTCGTGCAGATCGTCGACAGCGCCAAAGTGCTGGAAGCGATGCAGCCTTAATCGCCGCTGCGCTTGCCGAATTTGCGGTCGAACTCGCGCCGGTAACCCCGGGCCTTGTTGCGATCGCAGATCCACAGATAACCGCACACCAGCGCAACCGCTCCCGAGAAGGTGACGTTGCGCATATCCCGGTCATACCAAAACACCAGCAGCGCATCCAGCGCCGCAATCAGCGCGATCCATTTATACATATGGGATTGACGCCGCGTGGCGGCGTTGAGTCGCTTTAACTGTCTGGCTTCGTCCAACACCGGTTTTTGCTGCATAGCGTTTCGTTATCATCAGGCTGTTCACGCTAAATTAGCAGAATTTCCCTAACCGCCGCAAAGATTAACGCGCGGTGCCATGCGGTTTTCCCCGCCGCTGGCGCGGGGCAGAAAATTTATGCCGAACGCTTGAATTGTCCATCGAGCGTGGTAGGTTATTTATTCGCTATTTTTGGGTTTTTATTCAACATTCGCCGTGTCATCAAGCTGCAGCACCGGGCGGTTAACGTGATGGGTTCGATACATGCGGCGGTTAACTTCGGCAGGAGGATGTGATGAACGATAAAACGGCACGCCCGCAGGATGTGGTTCAGCAACAGCTTGACGCCTATAACGCCCGCGACATCGACGCCTTCATGGCCTGCTGGGCGGACGACGCGCAGTATTACGAGCATCCCGACACGCTGCTGGCCAGCGGCAAGGCGGCGATCCGCGAACGCCATCTGGTGCGTTTCCAGGAGCCAAGTCTGTACGGTGAACGGATAAAACGCATGGCGGTGGGGAACATGGTGGTCGATCAGGAAGTGGTGACGCGCAACTTCCCGCAGGGGCGTGGCAAAATGGATGTCATCGCCATTTACGAAGTGGAACAGGGGCGGATCGCCAAAGCCTGGTTCAAGATCGGCCCCTGCGTGCCGGATGAGGGCGCGCTCTAGCCGCGCATTATTGCAACGCCATCACCGCTTCTATCTCTACGCACACCTGCGGTGAAAACAACGCGCTGACTGCCATCAGTGAACAGGCCGGCAGCGCGCCATCGAAATAGTCAAACAGCACCGGGCGCACGCCCGCCAGATCGGCGATGTCGGTCAGGAACACGCTGATTTTAATCAACGCTTTAAGATTAACGCCTTCGCTGGCGGCGATAGTGGCTAACTGCTCGAGGATCTCCTGCGTTTGCTCCGGCGCGCTCAAGCCTTGCGCGTCGGTGGCGAAGGCCGTCAATCCCGACACGTACAGGCGATCGCCGTGGCGCACCGCATGCACATAGGGGCCGCCCGGCGTAGGCAACTGCGGATAATTCGTGCGTTTTAATGATGTCATGATCAAACCCCGCGCAAGACCGGTTAATAAAATCGACAAACTTGGTTAGGATACTGAGGAAACGGCGGCCAGACGCCGCGCACCGATGATATTTGAGAGTATCATCCCTCTTTATTTTATACGTCGTCTTTCACCTGAATGTGACAGTGCGGCGCAGATCGGCCACAAGGACGCATGAGACGATGAACCCGCTTTTTACTCCCTACCTGCAACGCTGGCAACTGGAACAGGACGGCAAAGCCTTCGAAACCCACAGCAGTCTGCTGATGCCGGTGCGTTACCGGGGCGAGGCGGCGATGCTGAAGATCGCCCGCGAGCAGGAGGAGCGCTTCGGTGGCCAACTGATGTGCTGGTGGCGTGGGAAAGGCGCCGCGCAGGTGCTGGCGTGGCATGACGACGGCATTCTGCTGGAGCGCGCGCAGGGTGAAGGCTCGTTGGCGCAGCTGGTGCGTGACGGCGACGATGAGCAGGCCACGCAAATCCTGTGCCGGGCGATCGCCGCCTTGCATGCGCCGCGAGCGGAACCGTTGCCCGAGCTGATCCCGTTGCAGGAGTGGTTCAGCTCACTGTGGCCGGCGGCGCAGGCGCACGGCGGCATGCTGCGTCTCTGTGCCACGGCGGCGGCAGAATTGCTGCACAGCCCGCGAGAAGAGAGCGTGCTGCACGGCGATATTCACCATGACAACGTGCTGGACTTCGGCGAACGCGGCTGGCTGGCGATCGATCCCAAGCGTTTGTACGGCGAACGGGGCTTCGACTACGCCAATATCTTCTGCAATCCCAACTACGGCATCGCCACCGATCCGGCCATTTTCCAGCGCCGCGTGGAACAGGTCTGTCGCTTGGCTGGGCTGGAGCGCCGGCGCTTGCTGCAATGGATCCTCGCCTGGTCGGGGCTCTCCGCCGCCTGGTTCATGGAAGACGGGCAGGCGGCGGACATCGACTTTCGCGTCGCCGAGCTGGCGGCGCGCGCGCTGGATCTCCCGCTGCCGGGCGGCGATTCAGGGTTCATCCTGCCAGTAATCGAGCGAGGTTGAAGGGCGCTGCAGGTAGCGCACCTGCTGGCCGTCTGCGCCGCGCGCCATCGCCTGGTATTTGCCGGAATCCGGGTACATCACCAGCTCCGGCTGCTCGCGCGTGCTGACGGACAGGTACTTCAGCGGCGCATCGGAGGTGTTGATGATCTGGTGCGGGTATTCCGGGCCCGGCGGAATGAAGATGACATCCCCGCTGACGATCGGCAGCATTTCTCCGGCCACCCGCAGCGTACCGCTGCCTTCCAGAATGATGAACATTTCCTCCTGAGCGTAGTGAAAATGGTAGGGGCAGGAGCGCATACCCGGCGCGACACAATCGAAAGAGGCGCCCAGCTTGTCGGCGGCGGTGCCGGTGCCGAGGCGAGCGCCGACGCTGTCATACAGCGGCGGCCGCCGATCGTGCCGCTTATCTACCCGTTCGACATTGCGTATCAGGCGCTGAGCCAACAGCGCAGCTTTCTCAGTCATAGGCTTCCTTGGTGACGGCGTCACTTATTTTGTGAATTGATCTCAAGACGACAGAGAAAGTGAAGGCGCCACGGCGGCACTTGTCAATGTAGACCGCCCGTTATGCTTGGCTTGTTCGCTGCGGCAGCGACAGCAGCAGATGGGCGATCGCGCCGCCGACGATGCCCCAGAAGGCCGAACCGATGCCCAGTAACGTGACGCCGGAGGCGGTGATGAGGAAGGCGATCAGCGCCGCGTCGCGCTGTTTCTCATCATGCAGCGCGCGCTGCAGGCTGCCACCGATGGTGCCGAGCAGCGCCAGCCCGGCGATGGTGTGGATCAGGGCGACCGGCAACGCGCTGAACAGCAGGCCGATGGCGCCGCCGAACAGCCCGGCCAACAGGTAGAAGCCGCCGGCGGCCACCGCGCCCATATAGCGGCGCTGCGGATCGGGATGCACGTCCGGGCCCATGCAGATGGCGGCGGTGATCGCGGCGATGCACACCGAGAATCCGCCGAACGGCGCCAGCAGCAGCGCGGTGAGCGCCGTCCAGGCGATCAGCGGTGAGGTGGGGACGCGGTAGCCCGCCGCCTGCAGCGTGGCGATGCCGGGCGCATTCTGCGAAGCCATGGTCACCACGAAGAACGGCACGCCGATGCCCAGCAGCGTCGGCCAACTGAAGTGCGGCGCGATAAATTCCGGCATGGCAAACGCCGGCGCGTGTTGCGCCGGCTGGATATTGCCCTGCAGCGCGGCGATCGCCAGCCCGGCCGCCAGCGTCAGCACGATGGCGTAGCGCGGCAGATAACGGCGGCTGAGCAGATAGGCCAGCCCCATGCCGGCGCTCAGCGGGAAATTGAGCTGCAGCGAAGCGAAGGCGTCCAGCCCGAAACGCAACAGGATCCCCGCCAGCATCGCGGCGGAAATCGCCTGCGGAATGTAGTCCATCAGGCGGGCGAACAGCCCGGTGACGCCGCACAGCAGGATCAGGCCGGAAGCGAAGATAAACACGCCGATCGCCTCGTTGATCGGCGTGCCGGGCAGGCTGGTGACCAACAGCGCCGCACCGGGCGTCGACCAGGCGGTGAGGATCGGGGTACGGTAGTAAAGCGACAGTCCCAGCGAGGTGACGCCCATCGCGATCCCCAGCGCGCTCAGCCAGCCGCCGATCTGCGCCGGCGTGGCGCCTGCAGCGGCGGCGGCCTGGAAAATGATCGCGGCAGAGCTGGTGTAACCCACCAGAACGGCGACAAAGCCGGCCATGACGGCGGGCAGGGTCAGGTGGCGCAGGGAGAGGGCTGGGCGCATGAGGTGCTCCAATCGGTGACTGTGCGTTATAACGCACGATGAGAAATCAGCATAGCACCGTGCGCTATAGCGCACAAGCGGGTATAATCGAGCCCGACATGCAGAGGAGAACAGGATGCAGGAACTTGCCGGCCACTTGGCGCACACCCTTCGCACGCTGCGCATACAGCGCGGCTGGAGCCTGACGCAGGCGGCGGAATACACCGGCGTCAGCAAGGCGATGCTCGGGCAGATCGAACGCGGCGAGTCCAGCCCGACGGTGGCGACGCTGTGGAAGATCGCCACCGGTTTCAACGTGGCGTTCTCCGCCTTTCTCGAGGCTTCTCCCGCGCAGCAGCAGGCGACGCTGCACCGCTACGGCGATCTGCCGGTGTACGATCAGGACAACGCCGATATGCGCGTGGTGCCGCTGTTTCCCTACGATCGCCAGCTGGGTTTCGATATGTTCGTCATCGATCTTGCGCCGGGCGCGCTCAGCGAGTCGTCGCCCCATGAGCCGGGCGTGATCGAGCATGTCATCGTGATCAGCGGCCGGTTGGAGTTGGCGATAGACGGCGAATGGCACAGCCTGGCCGCCGGCGAGGCGATGCGCTTTCAGGCCGATCGGCCGCACGCTTACCGCAACGCCAGTTCACAAACGGTGCGTATCCACGATCTGATCCACTATCCTCAATCCTGACTCAACGCGGCGGCCGTGGGCTTTGACTCCGCGCCGCCAAACGCCTACCTTGTTGAAAATGACGCTTATTTCACAGGCTGTCGCCCACGACGGGGCGGCGTTGCAGCCGACTCAAAAGGAGCTTGATTTTGCCGGTCACCAATCGACGTCAGTTTATTAAACTCAGTGCGCAAACCGCAGGAGCCGTATTCGCGATGACTTCATTACCCAACAGTATCCGCCTGGCGATGGCGGCGGAAGGCGGCGCGGCCGCCGGCGATGAATTCCTGTGGCTGGAGGAGCTGCAGGGTAAAAAAGCGCTGCAATGGGTGCAGCAGGAAAATCAGCGCTCCGTGGCGCGTTTCGGCCAGGGCGAAGACTTTCAGCGCATTGAGCGCGAGGTGCTGGATATCCTCAATAAAGACACCCAAATCCCGTGGGTGAGCAAGCGCGGCGAGTACTATTACAACTTTTGGCAGGACCAGGCTAACCCGCGCGGCCTGCTGCGGCGCACCACGCTGGACGAGTACCGCAAGGCCAAACCGGCCTGGGAAACGGTGCTGGATATCGATGCGTTGGGCAAGGCGGAGGGCAAGGATTGGGTTTATCAGGGCTCGCAGCCGCTGGCGCCGGAATACCGCTATTGCCTGATGCAGCTGTCGCCGGACGGCGGCGACGCCACCGAAATCCGCGAATTCGATCTGGTGGCCAAACGCTTCGTCAAGGACGGCTTCAACGTACCGGTGGCGAAAAGCCGGGTTTCCTGGGTCGATCGGGACACGCTGTTCATCGCCACCGATTTCGGCCCCGGATCGATGACCCAGTCCGGCTACGCGCGCATCGCCAAACGCTGGCGGCGCGGCACGCCGCTGAGCGCCGCCGAAACGCTGTACGAAGCGCAGCCCGAGGACATGGCGGTCTTCGCCTATCACGATCGCACGCCGGGCTTTGAGCGCGATTTCGTCGGCCGCAGCCTGGATTTCTATCGCCGCGACTACTTCTTGCTGGCTCAGGACGGCCGGCAGATCAAAATCGACATCCCGGCCGACGCCGAGCTGGATACGCACCGTGAATGGCTGCTGATTAAACCGAGCAGCGACTGGGAGGTGGGCGGCAAGCGCTATCCGTCCGGCGCGCTGCTGGCGGCCAACTTCGATGACTATCTGGCGGGCAAGCGCGAGCTGCAGTCGCTGTTTACCCCGACGGCGGAGCAGGCGCTGAGCGGCTACAGCGGCACCCGCGATCACCTGATCCTCAGCATCATGGATAACGTGGTCAACCGGCTGGAAGTGCTGACGCCGAAGGGCGGCAGCTGGCAACGTCGCCCGCTGGGCAACCCCGGCGCCATCAGCACCCTTTCCGCCGGCGGCATCGACGAAGAGAGCAACGCCTATTTCCTGACCGTCAGCGGGTTCCTGCAGCCGACCTCGCTGTACATGGGCAATCTCGACGGCGGTGAGGCGACGCTGCTGAAACAGGCGCCGCAGGATTTTGACGCGTCAGGCTACCAGGTGAGCCAGCATTTTGCGCGCTCCAAGGATGGTACCCGCGTGCCGTACTTCCAGATTGCCGCCAAAGATCTCAAATCGGACGGCAGCACGCCGGCGCTGCTGTATGGCTACGGCGGGTTTGAAGTGCCGCTGCTGCCGGGCTATCTCGGCGGCAAGGCGCCGGCCTGGCTGGAGCGCGGCGGGGTGTACGTGGTGGCCAACATCCGCGGCGGCGGCGAATACGGCCCGGCCTGGCACCAGGCGGCGCTCAAGCAGAATCGCCATCGCGCCTACGAGGATTTCGCCGCCGTGGCCGAAGATCTCATCGCACGCAAGGTGACCTCGGCGCCGCATCTGGGCGCGCGCGGCGGCAGCAACGGCGGCCTGTTGGTGGGCAATATGCTGACGCTGTATCCGCAGCTGTTCGGCTGCATCGTCTGCGAAGTGCCGCTGCTGGACATGCAGCGCTATACGCAGCTTTCCGCCGGCGCGTCGTGGATCGCCGAATACGGTGACCCGAGCAAGCCGGAGCAGTGGGCTTATATCAAAACCTTCTCGCCGTACCACAACATTCAGGCGAAAACGGCCTATCCGCCGGTGCTGTTCTATACCGCCACCAGCGACGATCGGGTCAACCCGGCCCACGCCCGCAAAATGGCGGCGCGCATGCAGGCGATGGGGTATCAGCAGGCTTATTTCTACGAGAATACCGAAGGCGGGCACAGCGCCGCCGCCGACAAGCAACAGGCGGCGTTCCACAGCGCATTGGTGAGCGAGTTCATGTGGGCCAACCTGAGCGGCAAACCCAAGTCAGCGTAAGCCTTTTTCTTGCAGGCATAAAAAAACACCGGGGCGTTAACTCCGGTGTTTTTATTTACGTCTCAATCTGCCGGCGATCAGCGAGCCGCGGTGGCTTCCTGCGCTTTCTGATTGGCGTCTTCGGTGGTGTCCAGCGTCATGCGATACAGCTTCGGCGCGGTCAGCATCATCAGGATAGCGATGACGGCGGTGACGATACCGATCTGCATAAACACATGGCTGTAGATGGCCAGCGAAGCGTGCGCGTCGTTGATGTCGCTTGGGACGGCGGTCAGACCGGCAACCTTACCGGCGATCAGCGCGGCGGCGGCGGTAGTCAGGAACCAGGAGCCCATGATGAAGCCCATCAGGCGCTGCGGCACCAGCTGCGCCACCATCGCCAGACCCAGGCCGGAAATCATCAGCTCGCCGATGCTCTGCAGCGCGTAGCTCAGGATCAGCCAGTTGACCGACACGATGCCCTGTTCGTTGGCGAAGCTGGCGCCCCACGGCAGCACCAGGAAGGCGCAGGAGCAGAGGATCATGCCGAAAGCGAACTTGTGCGGCATCGGCAGGCGATCGCCCATTTTGTTATACAGCGCCGCCAGAATCGGGCTGGCGAGCATGATCCAGAATGGGTTCAGCGCCTGATACTGCTCCGGCTCGAAGGCGACGCCGAAGATGCTGTGTTCCACGTTGTGGATGGCGAAGAAGTTCAGCGAGGTTGGCATCTGGCTGTACAGCACGAAGAACACCACCGCTTCCAGCATCAGCAGGAAGGCGACGATCATCTTGCGGCGAGCGGCGCCGTGCAGGGCGAAGGTTTCCTTGGCGAACACCAGAACGATGCCGGCGGAAACCAGGGCCAGCGCCCAGCGCGCGATCACCTGGTTGTGCAGCAGCCAGCTGGACACGGCGATCAACGCCACGATGCCGACCAGCACCATCAGCAGTTTCGGCAGATGCAGCGGCTTGAAGTCAGGCTTGGAACCGTTTTCCTTCACCCACTTGCGGCACATCATAAAGTTGACCAGGGTGATCAGCATGCCGACCACGCTCAGCGAGAACGCCACGCTCCAGCCGTATTTCGCCGCCAGCCACGGAGTGGCCAGCATAGAGAAGAAGGAGCCGATGTTCACCGACATGTAATACATGGTGAAGGCACCGTCGAGACGCGGATCGTCTTTCTCATAGCAGGTGGACAACAGAGAGGACGGGTTGGCCTTGAACAGACCGCTGCCCACGGCGATGGTCGCCATGCCCATGTAGACCCAGAAGATGTCGTGGCCGGAGTAAGCCACCATGGCGTAACCGGCGGCCAGCACCAGCGCGCCGAGCACGATCACGCGTTTGGCGCCCAGCACTTTGTCGCCCAGCCAGCCGCCGATGGCGACGAAGCCGTATACCAGGGCGCTGAAGGAAGAGAACAGGGTGATGGAGTCGGCTTCGCTCATGCCGAGCATCTTGACCAGATAAACCGCCATGATGCCCTGCAGGCCGTAGTAGCCGAAACGCTCCCACAGTTCGATCGAGAAGATCAGATAGAACGCTTTCGGTTGTTTGAACGCGTTAAGGCTAACGCTCTCCGGATGTTGGTTGTTTGCTGTTGACACTGGTACCTCTGTTTTTTCGCAGCCCGTCTTTGGAGGACGGGAAAGTACAAAAGTTGATGCGGAACGGCATCCTTTTGCGTTGTTATAGGATGGGGACGGCGGTTAATGTTCACTATCTTTGTCAACGAGGCAAGCAGTTTGTCATATTCGGTTACATTTAACGCCCGCAGGATTATGCCGCGATGTTGCAAATGTTATGCAGTATTAACTTTCGGGTTTTAATGGTTTGCCGATTTTTTGTTTTGATTAAAAGCTATACGAATTTTAAACAGGGATATATTCTGCTGAATTGCTATTTTTTAGCGCATCAGTGTAGGTGAGGTTATTAATCCGTTGGAATGTTGTGCACATGGCGCGTTTTGTAAAATTATAGAAATTTGGGAAAACGAGACTGGCATTTGTGAACGCCTTGTGATCCTGAAAGCGTGACGTTCACCGCAATTTTCGACTAATTTTTCGCTTGAAAATAACACGGCACTGAGCTTTTCACTGAAAACCTCGAAATTGCCGGGGTTACTGCTGCGCGATATCACATTTCCGATAAAAAAGAGGCGCTGGCGGGGGGAGCGGTGGCGACGGGTGCGGTTTGCCGCACCCAACAGACTCAGGATTCCGGATAAACCTTTTCTTTATACTCGCACAGGTCTTCGATAATGCAGGAGCCACAGCGCGGTTTGCGCGCGATGCAGGTATAGCGGCCGTGCAGGATCAGCCAGTGGTGGCAATCGACCTTGAATTCGGCGGGCACCACCTTCAACAGCTTCTCTTCCACCTGATCGACGTTCTTGCCTGGCGCGAAGTGAGTGCGGTTGCACACCCGGAAGATGTGGGTGTCCACGGCGATGGTCGCCCAGCCGAAGGCGGTATTGAGCACCACGTTGGCGGTCTTGCGGCCGACGCCTGGCAGCGCTTCCAGCGCGGCACGATCTTCCGGCACTTCGCCGCCGTGCAGCTCCAGCAGCATGCGGCAGGTTTTGATCACGTTTTCGGCCTTGCTGTTGAACAGACCAATGGTCTTGATGTACTCCTTGACGCCATCAACCCCCAGCGCCAGCATGGCGGCGGGGGTGTTGGCGACCGGATAAAGCTTGGCGGTCGCTTTGTTGACGCTGACGTCGGTGGCCTGTGCGGACAGCAATACCGCGATCAGCAGTTCAAACGGCGTGGTGTACACCAGTTCGGTGGTCGGATGCGGGTTGTTGTCGCGCAGCCGGGTCAGAATTTCCAGTCGCTTCTGCTTGTTCATCAGGCCTTCTCAGCACGTCCTTGTTCCAGCAGCGGTTCCACCGCCACGGCGCGGGCTTTGCGCGCCTTCATTTTTTCGTCGATCAGATATTTGACCGCCAGCAGCAGCCCCAGGCCGATAAAGGCGCCCGGCGGCAACATGGCCAGCAGGAAGGGGCTGTCGAAATGCACCACTTCGATGCGCAGTGACTTGGCCCAGCCGCCCAGCAGCTGGTCGGCGCCATCGAACAGCGTGCCGTTGCCCAACAGTTCTCGCATCGAGCCCAGCGTCACCATCACGCCGGTGGCGCCGAGGCCGATGGCCAGACCGTCCAGCGCCGAGAGGCCGACCGGTTTTCGCGCCGCCACCGCTTCGGCACGGCCGACCACGATGCAGTTGGTCACGATCAACGGAATAAAGATCCCGAGCGACTGATACAAACCGAAGGCATAGGCGTTGATCAGCATCTGCACGATGCTCACCACCGCGGCGATGATCATCACGTAGATCGGAATACGCACTTCGCTCGGCACCCAGCGGCGCACCGCGGAAATCGAGGCGTTGGTCAAGACCAAAACCAGGGTGGTGGCCAACCCCAGGCCGAGCGCGTTGGTGACGGTGGAGGTCACCGCCAGCAGCGGGCACATGCCCAGCAGCTGCACCAGGGCGGAGTTGTTCTTCCACAACCCCTGGACGATCAATTCTTTGGCTTCACTCATTCGGCGGCTCCACACGCAGGTAAGCTTTCAAGTTTAGGCGGCAGCGTTTCCATATACAACGCCGTGCGGCGCACTGCATTGACCACCGCACGCGGGGTGATGGTAGCGCCGGTGAACTGATCGAACATACCGCCGTCTTTCTTCACCGCCCAGCGCTTATCGTCCGGGCCTTCGATTTTCTTGCCGCTGAAGAAGGAAATCCAGTCGGAAATGCGCAGTTCGATTTTGTCCCCCAGCCCCGGGGTTTCGTGGTGTTCAATCACGCGGGTGCCGAGCACCGTGCCGTTGAAATCGGCGCCGACCAGCAGCTTGATGGCGCCGGAGTAGCCGTCCGGCGCGGTGGTTTCCAGCGCGGCGGCGGTCGGTTGCCCGTTTTTGCGCGCCAGGTACAAGCGGTGCGGCGCGCCGTCGCCCAGCGCCGGATCGCTGACCAGGAGGCATTCGTTCTGCATAATGTTGTCGTAGTTTTCCGGCGGCACCACCTGATCGAGCAACGCTTTTTGCTGCAGCGCCGCCTGATGGGCGATGGTGCCTTTCGTCAAGGTATAGACCACGGCGGTCAGGCCGGTGGTGACCGCCGCGAACACCGCCAGCGTGGTGCCGTGCTTTCTCATGGAATTCAGCATGGCGGCTCCTTAGCGATGGCCGTACACGCGCGGCTGCGTGTAGTGGTCGATTAACGGGACGGTGATGTTGGCGAGCAGCACGGCGAAAGCCACGCCGTCGGGGTAGCCGCCATAGACGCGGATCAGCCAGACCAGCATGCCGATCAGCGCGCCGTAGATCAGGCGGCCCTTCGGCGTGGTGGAGGCGCTGACCGGATCGGTGGCGATAAAGAACGCGCCCAGCATGCTGGCGCCGGAGAACAGGTGAATCAGCGGCGAAGCCTGATGCGCCGGATCGATCCACCAGGCAAGGCCGGAGCAGAAGGCGATGGCGGCCAACATGCTGAAAGGGATTTGCCAATGGATCAGGCGCCGCGCCAGCATAAACAGGCCGCCGGCCAGGAAGCCGAGGTTGACCCATTGCCAGCCGATGCCGGCCAGCGCGCCGCCGAACAGCGGCTGCTGCAACACCTGTTCCACGCTGTGGCCGCTGCGCAGGCCGGTTTTGAAGCCGTCGAGCGGAGTAGCCTGGCTGATGCCGTCCACGCCCATCTGCAGTTCGTGCAGCGTCGCGCCTTGCGAGGTATGGCCGCTGAAAATGGCCAGCAGCGTGTCGTGGAGCGACAGCGCGGTGGCGCGCAGCTCATCCGGCGGCAGCCAGCTGGTCATCTGTACCGGGAAGGAGATCAGCAGCACCACGTAACCGACCATCGCCGGGTTGAACGGGTTCTGCCCGAGGCCGCCGTACAGCTGCTTGGCGATGACGATGGCGAAGAAGGTACCGATGACGATCATCCACCACGGGGCCAGCGGCGGCAGGCTGATGCCGAGCAGCAGGGCGGTCAGCAAAGCGGAGTTATCTGCCAGCCGGCTGCGCACCGGCAGCTTGCGCAGCCTGAGGATCGCGCCTTCTGCGGCCAGCGCGACGATCGCCGCCAGCGCCACCTGAATCAATACGCCGTAGCCGAAGAACCAAATCTGCGCCGCGATGCCGGGAATGCACGCCAGCATCACCCACAGCATGATGCGGCTGGTGCTTTGCTGGTTGTGGGTGAACGGCGAGCTGGCGATGTGTAAGCCTTTGGCGGCTGTGGGTGATACCGGCCTGAACTTCATAGAGTAACGATACCTTCTGCGCCGCGCCTGCGGCAGTTTCGATGCGCCGAATTGCGGGCGCGGCAAAAATAATAGCCGAGCATTCTACCTGATTCGATGCGAGGGTAATACGCCTTAATGATAGGGGTATTCGGCTTTCCGCGCATCTGGCGATCGGGACGGCGCGATTTGATTTTTTTTTGGCCGGAAAATGGGCTAACGTGAGGAATTGTCAGTGGAACTTGTGCCGCCATCGACCGCAATAAATGGGTTAACCGTATGAATGAAATATCATTTTTCACCAGATTTCCGCACAAAATAACAACTTTCACATAATCCGTGTAGGTTACTATCGCGAACATTATTGAGTCAGTGAACCCATAATAATGACAAATGAAGACATTTTTTTTATTGAAGAGCTAATTGAGTGGGTGGAGATACATCTGGAGAAACGGCCAAACCTGGATGAAGTCGCGCGTATTTCGGGCTATTCCAAGTGGCATCTGCAGCGTAAATTCAAGCGTATTACCGGCATTCAACTCGCCACCTACATCCGTTCGCGTATCCTGACGCGCGCCGCGGTGGCGCTGCGCATTACTCGTCGCTCGATCATCGACATCTCCGATGAGCTGGGCTTCGACTCTCAGCAGACCTTTACCCGCATGTTCAAGCAGCGCTTCGGCACCACGCCCAATCGCTACCGATCGATGACGCACTGGGACGTGAAAAACCTGATGCCGCGCTTTAACTTCGATGCCAGCTACGGCGCCGGTTATTACCCGGAAGTGAAGCGGCTGACGCTGCCCGAGATGCAGTTGGTCGGTTTCACGCGCCGGCTGGATTTCGCCTCCGAACAGGAGCTGGAGTACTCTTCCTGCATGGCGATGAAGGACGAGATTTTCAACGACTTCTTCAAGGGGCTGCACGTCGACTGTCGGCGGATTTACAGCATCTACTCCCCTCATGCCGGGGAGGGCGACGAGCTCTCATCCACGCTGGTGATGGCGGTCGATCCTGAACACAAAAAAGATATTCTTTCCAACTATCAAATCGACACTTTCCATCTGCCGAGCCGCGAGTTTATCTCCATCAACCATAAGGGTTCGGCGAAAGAGTGTTTGCAGTTTTTCGGCTACCTGATGTCGCATGTAATGCCGGGGCTGAAGGATGAAGTGCGCGGCAGTATGGAAATGGAGATCATTCAAACCAAAGAGTGGAATCCGGAATCCAAACTGCGCCAGATTGATGTGGATTACACCTACCTGATCTCTATCGATTAAACGGCGCCGGCGTCAGCCAGGCGCCGCTGTCATCATTTGTCTTCCGTTTCCGCCGCCAGCGATTCCCTGGCGGCTTTTTTGGCTTTGGCGCGGGCGATAGCCGCCGCGACCGCCGCCTTGCGCGGATCTTCCTCGGTGACTGCCGCCGCCGTTTCCGCCGCTGCAGGGGCATCCGCCTGCTGAGCCGCTTTCTTGGCTTTGACACGCGCCAGTGCCGCCGCGACCGCGGCCTTGCGCGGATCTTCCTCGGTGGCTGCCGCCGCCGTTTCCGCCGCTGCAGGGGCATCCGTCTGCTGCGCCGCTTTCTTGGCTTTGACACGCGCCAGAGCGGCAGCGACCGCGGCCTTGCGCGGATCTTCCTCGGCGGTTGCCGGCACCGTTTCCGCCGGTGCAGGGGCGTCCGCCTGCTGCTCTGCCTTTTTGGCTTTGGCGCGGGCGATGGCCGCCGCCACCGCTGCTTTACGCGGGTCTTCCTCGGCGGTTGTCGGCGTCGTTTCCGCCGGTGCAGGGGCGTCCGCCTGCTGCTCTGCCTTTTTGGCTTTGGCGCGGGCGATAGCCGCCGCCACCGCGGCCTTGCGCGGGTCTTCCTCGGCGGTTGTCGGCGTCGTTTCCGCCGGTGCAGGGGCATCCGCCTGCTGCTCTGCCTTTTTGGCTTTGACGCGCGCCAGGGCGGCAGCGACCGCCGCCTTACGTGGATCGTTCTCTGCTGCTGCCGGAGCAGTGCTGTCTGCGGCCGGCGCTTCCTTGCGCGCTTTCACGCGGGCCAGCGCCGCGGCCACGGCGGCTTTGCGCGCGTCGTCGCCGGAGGCCGCCGGTGGCGCCTCTTTTTCCGCCTCGGCCGCCAACTGGGCGCGGCGTTCACGCGCCTGCGCTTTACGCGCTTCGCGGGCGGCGATCATTTCGCTGTTATCCGGCTGCTGGCCGTCGACCGGCGTAACCGCCGCTTCGGCATTCTTGCTGCGCACGCGCGCCAGCGCGGCCTGCACCGCACCCTGATCGTCGTCGGTCAGTTTGACGGCGGCTTTTTTGTGCCGCTCTTCGCGCGCCAGCTTCTCGCGCTCCAGGCGGGCCAGCTTGGCTTCGTAACGCGCCTTGGCCTCGGCGGCGCGCGCCGCTTCCAGATCGATAGCCTTGATCTCGGCCTTTTCCTGACGGTAGTACTGTACCAGCGGGATGTTGCTGGGGCAGACGAACGCGCAGGCGCCGCATTCAATGCAGTCGAACAGGTTATGGTTGCGCGCCTTGTCGTGCTCCTGCCCACGGCTGAACCAGTACAGCTGCTGCGGCAGCAGCCCGGCAGGGCAAGCGTCTACGCACAGGCCGCAGCGGATGCAGGACTGCTCCGGCTCCTGCGGTGTCATTTCATCGACCGTCGGCGCCAGAATGCAGTTGCTGATCTTGACGATCGGCACGTTCAGCGCAGGCAGGGTGAAGCCCATCAGCGGCCCGCCCATGACCACCATCTGCTGCGCCTGCGGGCGGAAACAGGCGAAGTCAAGCAGGTGCTGCACCGGCGTGCCGATGCGCGCCCACAGGTTGCCCGGGCGCTCGATCGCGTCGCCGGTCAGGGTCACTACGCGCTCAATCAGCGGTTCACCGTCGACGATCGCTCGCTTGATGGCGAAGGCGGTGCCGACGTTTTGCATCAATACGCCGATGGCAGAGGAGTGCTTGCCGTGCGGCACTTCCTTGCCGGTCAGGATCTTGGTCAGCTGTTTGGCGCCGCCGGACGGGTATTTGGTGGGGATAACGCGCAGCGCAATGCCGGACTGGCCGCGCAACGCCTGCTTCAGCGCCGCGATCGCCTCCGGTTTGTTGTCTTCAATGCCGATCAGCGTGACCTTGGGTTGCAGAATATGTTGCAGGATCTGCGTGCCTTCAACGATCTGATCGGCATGTTCCTGCATCAGGCGATCGTCGGCGGTGATGTAAGGCTCGCACTCGGCGGCGTTGAGGATCAGCGTTTCCACGCCGCTCATGCCGCCCTGCAGCTTGCTGGCGGTCGGGAAACCGGCGCCGCCCAGACCGGCGATGCCGGCCTGATGAATACGTTGAATCAGATCCGCGGCGGGCGCTTGGCGGTAGTCAGCCACCGGATCGCGCTCGCACCAGCGGTCTTCGCCGTCCGCCTCGATAATCACGCACAGCTCCGTCAGCCCGGAAGGGTGCGCGGTGATGTGCGGCGTGATGGCGCTGACGGTGCCCGAGGTCGGGGCGTGAACCGGCACGGTGCGGCCGCGGCCGACGGTCAGCGGCTGGCCTTTCAACACCCGATCGCCGGCATTGACGCACAGCTCGCCTTCCGGCCCCAGATGCTGTTGCAGCGGAATGATAAAGGTCTTGGGCAGGGGAGCGACACGCAGCGGCGCACCGCTGGACTGCGTTTTCATTTCCGGCGGATGGATCCCGCCGTTGAAATCCCAGATCCGGTCTTTTTTAAAGGCGGCGAACAGATTAAGCATGTTGCTCCACGTGGATCACTTGCACCGGGATCGTCTTCATGTCCCACTTCCAGTTGGCGGTGGTGGTGGCGACCGGTCTCATTTCAATACAGTCGGTAGGGCAAGGGGCGACGCACAGGTCGCAGCCGGTGCAGAGGTCGGTGATGACGGTGTGCATGGCGCGGGTGGCGCCGACGATGGCATCCACCGGGCAGGCCTGAATGCACTTGGTGCAGCCGATGCAGTTGGCCTCGTCGATATAGGCCACTTTACGCTCCGGCTCGGCGGCGGCTTCGCTGCCCAGCGGCTGCGGCTCGACGTTGAGCAGCTCCGCCAGTTTCAACATCACCTGTTCGCCACCCGGCGCGCATTTGTTGATCATCTCGCCGTTGGCCACCGCCTCGGCGTAGGGGCGGCAACCGGGGTAGCCGCACTGGCCGCACTGGCTCTGCGGCAGGATCGCGTCGACCTGCTCGGCGACCGGATCCTCCTCCACCTCAAAACGGCGCGCGGCGTAGCCCAGCACCAGTCCGAACAGCAGCCCGAGCGCGCTTAAAGCCGCGATAGCTATCCACAACGCAGTCATTAGAATTTCACCAGCCCGGTAAAGCCCATAAAGGCCAGCGACATCAGCCCGGCGGTGATCAGTGCGATCGAGGAGCCGCGGAACGGCGCCGGCACGTCGGCGACCGCCAGACGTTCGCGAATGGCGGCAAACAGCACCATGACCAGCGAGAAACCGGCGGCGGCGCTGAAGCCGTACACGGCGGACTGCAGGAAGTTATAGCCGAGGTTAACGTTAAGCAACGCTACGCCAAGCACCGCGCAGTTGGTGGTGATCAGCGGCAGGAAGATGCCCAGCAGGCGGTAGAGCGCCGGGCTGGTCTTGCGCACCACCATCTCGGTGAACTGCACGACGACGGCGATCACCAGAATGAAGGAGAGCGTGCGCAGATACACCAGATCCAGCGGAACCAGAATAAAGGTGTTGATCACCCAGGCGCTGACGGAGGCCAGCGTCATGACGAAGGTGGTGGCCATTCCCATGCCGATGGCGCTTTCCAGCTTCTTGGAAACGCCGAGGAACGGGCACAGGCCAAGAAACTTCACCAGAACGAAGTTGTTCACCAGTACGGTGCCGACAAACAGGAGCAGGTATTCGGTCATTGCGATGCCTAAAAAAATAAAAGCCGCCTATTATCGGGAATCGGCGGCCGGACGACAACATATGAATCGCAGGGGTATTGCCTTTTTTGGCGAAAATTTACACAAAACACCCGATAAAACGTGCTGCAACCGCCCTTAACGTTCGGTAAAGGTGCCTTTGACCCGCTGCGAGCGCTTGATGTAAGGCACCAGCAGCGCCGCCATCAGCAGCGGCCAGCCGAGGCTGCGCACTGCCACTTCATCCGGCACCGGCGCGAAGGCGAAGGCTTTCACCGCCAGGAGCACCGTGATCAGCAGCCACAGCAAGAACAGCTTGGGGAAGCGCTGCGAGCGCTGGCAAAACAGCCACAGCAGCCACAGGGTGAAGCACCACATCAAGAGCGTGGTCAGCACCGAAAAGTACCATTGCAGGGTAAACGCCTGGGCGTTGGTCAGCAGATAGTCGCGCGATTCGGGCATAAAGATCGCCATGGCGTACAGGAGCAGCATCAGGCTGGCGCTGAGCAGGGTGACGATCAGATAGGCCATCGGGGCCAGCAACCAACCGCCGATACGAGAGTATTCAGCTTGAGACATAAAGGCTTCCTGATTGAAACGGGGATCACAGGCGGCATAGCTTAGCGGGTAATACCGGCTTCGTCATCTCAATCAACCGGATAGCTCGGCATCGCGGCGGGTGGCAGCACGTTTGGCTACTCGACGCCGTATTAAGCCCGCTTCAAATTAACATCTCATTTACTTCTTGTTCCATCCGGCCGCATGGTGTCAAATCGAAAGGTCTGTCGTGAGCCTGCAAGAGGAAATCCCATGGCTGAGAAAATTCGTGTCGGGCTGGTCGGTTACGGTTACGCCGGCAAAACCTTTCATGCGCCGCTGATCGCCGGTACGCCGGGGTTGGAGCTGGCTGCCGTCGCCAGCAGCGATGCCGGCAAAGTGCACGCCGACTGGCCGTCGATGGCGGTGGTGGGCGATGCGCAGGCGCTGTTCGCCGATCCCACCCTCGATCTGATCGTGATTCCCACTCCCAACGACACCCACTTCCCGCTGGCGCAGCAGGCGCTGGCCGCCGGCAAGCATGTGGTGGTGGATAAACCGTTTACCGTGACATTGTCACAAGCGCAGGCGCTGCAACAGCAGGCGCAGCAGAGCGGTTTACTGCTGTCGGTGTTCCACAACCGCCGCTGGGACAGCGACTTCCTTACCTTGAAAGCGCTGCTGAATGAGGGTGCGCTGGGCGAGGTGGTGTATTTCGAGTCGCATTTCGATCGCTACCGGCCGCAGGTGCGCCAGCGCTGGCGTGAACAGGGCGGCGTCGGCAGCGGTATCTGGTACGATTTGGCGCCGCACTTGCTCGATCAGGCGCTGCAACTCTTCGGCAAGCCCGAGCGGCTGTTCGTCGATCTGGGGGAATTGCGGCCGGGGGCGCAGGCGGTGGACTATTTCCACGCCTTGCTGAGCTATGGCAATCGCCGCGTGGTGCTGCACGCCAGCATGCTGGCGGCGGCGGAGAGCCCGCGTTACGTGGTGCACGGCACCCGCGGCAGCTATATCAAATACGGCCTGGACCCGCAGGAAGACCGGCTGAAGGCCGGTGAGCGCCTGCCGCAGGCCGATTGGGGCTATGACATGCGCGACGGCGTGGTGACGCTGTCACGTGGCGATCTGCTGGCGGAGCAGCCGCTGCTCAACATTCCCGGCAACTACCCGGCCTATTACGCCGCGGTGCGCGACGCGATCGCCGGCATCGGCGAAAACCCGGTGCCGGCCGCCGACGCCATCGCGGTGATGGCATTGATCGAACTGGGGCTGGAATCGGCCCGGCTGCAGCAGGCGCTGCCGGTGGTCTGAGCCCGTCCATTTCTCTGTGGCCCGGCGCAACGTCGGGCCTTTTTACGACTTTACGTGCAAGGAAATCCGTTTCATGTCCTGGTTGCAGCGTTTGCGCATTGATAAATTTTTGCTGGTTCTGATTTTGGTGGTGATCGTCGCCTCGCTGTTCCCTTGCGAAGGCATCTGGAAAACCTTCTTTGAACACCTGACCACCGCCGCCATCGCGCTGCTGTTCTTTATGCACGGCGCCAAGCTGTCGCGCGAGGCGATCGTCGCCGGCATGAGCCACTGGAAGCTGCATCTGCTGGTGTTCCTCAGCACCTTTGCGCTGTTCCCGCTGCTCGGGCTGGCGATGAACCTGCTGGTGCCGGGCATCATGACGCCGACGGTCTATCTCGGCTTCCTCTATCTGTGCGCGCTGCCGGCCACGGTGCAATCGGCCATCGCCTTTACCTCGGCGGCGGGCGGCAACGTGGCGGCGGCGATCTGCAGCGCCTCGGCGTCGAGCATTCTCGGCGTGTTCCTGTCGCCGCTGCTGGTGGGGGCGTTGATGCATACCCAGGGCGGCAATACCGACGTGCTGCACGCCATCGGTTCAATCATTCTGCAGCTGATGGTGCCGTTCGTGGTTGGCCATCTGGCGCGGCCGCTGATCGGCAAGTGGGTCGATCGCCATCGCAAGCTGATCAACCTGACCGACCGCTCGTCGATCCTGCTGGTGGTGTATACCGCGTTCAGCGCGGCGGTGGTGGAAGGGATTTGGCATCGCATCGACGGCTGGTCGCTGCTGACCATCCTGGTGATGTCGCTGGTGCTGCTGACGGTGGTGTTGGTGATCAACACCTACGCGGCGCGCTGGCTGGGCTTCAATACCGCCGATGAGATCACTATCGTCTTCTGCGGCTCGAAAAAAAGCCTGGCGAACGGCATCCCGATGGCCAACGTGCTGTTCCCGGCCGCGGCGGTAGGCGCCATGGTGCTGCCGCTGATGATTTTCCACCAGGTGCAGCTGATGGTGTGCGCGGTGCTGGCGCAGCGCTATGCGCGTAAAACCGCCAAACAACGGGCCGAGGCGGAGGCGCTGGCGGCCAAATAGACCTCAGGCCGCTAACGGCAGCCCAGCGCGTCGAGCAGAAAGTCGGCGCGCTCGTCGGGCGAGGCGCGCGGCAGTTCCTGCAGCTGATAGCCATGTTGGCGATAGGCGGCCAGCATCGCTCGATAGGTCTGCTCGGCTTCGGCGAAAGATTGTTTTCTCTCGCTGTCCTGCGCGTAGATCGCTCGCCACGGTGGGGCGATGAACACCGTATCGGCATAGCGAAAAGCGCCGATCGCCGCCGTTAAGGGGGCGGGGATCGGCAACCCGCACAGCGTCAGGTAACCGGCGATATCCGGCAGGCCGCGATCGAAGAACCAGCATGTTGCGCCCGTCGCTTCCCGCCATGAGCGCAGTTCCCAATCCAGCATCCGCTCGGCGAAGGCCTGGCGATCGCCCCACGGCAGCGCATTGCCGCCAATACTCACCTGCTCCTGAATAATCGCCCGGCCCGCCTCCTGCGAATGCGGGTAGCCACGGCGATGAAGAACCTCGATGAGCGTGCTTTTGCCCGAACCCGGGCCGCCGGTCAGCACGATGCGGCGTAGTTTGTCAGACATAAGAAATTCCTCTAGTGCGGCAGAGTTATGGGTGAAAAAAGCGATAAAGACGAGCAGGCGGAAGAAAACGGGGGATGAGAAGAAGGCGCCGTGTGGCGCCTTGGGGGAATTTAACCTTGCACTTTGGCGCGCAGCGCCTGTTTTTCCTGCTCGCTGAGGAAGGCCAGCTTCAGGCCGTTTTCCTGCGCGGTGCGGATTTCCTGCGGCGTCAGCCCGGCCTGCGGCGCGGCGACGCGGTATTCGTGCTCGATCTCGATGCCCTGAACCGCCGGATCGTCGGTGTTGATCGATGCCAGCACGCCGTGGCGCAGGAAGGTGGCCAGCGGATGCTGCGCCAGCGAAGGCACGGTGCTGGTCTGGATGTTGGAGGTCAGGCAGGACTCGATGCCGATGCCGTGTTCCGCCAGGAAGTCCATCAGTGCCGGATCTTCGACCGCTTTCACCCCGTGGCCGATACGCTCGGCGCCCAGCTCGCGGATCGCCTGCCAGATACTTTCCGGGCCGGCGGCTTCGCCCGCATGCACGGTGATGCGCAGGCCGGCGTCGCGCGCGCGGTTGAAGTGGTTGAGGAACAGGCTGCCGGGGAAGCCCAGCTCATCGCCCGCCAAATCCAGCGCGGTAATGCCGTCGCGGTGCGCCAGCAACCCTTCCAATTCCTGCAGACAGGCGGCCTCGCCAAAGGTGCGGCTCATGATGCCGATCAGGCGAATGTCGATGTCGCGATCGCGGCAGCCCGAACGGATCCCGTCGATCACCGCTTCCACCACGCCGGCGACCGGCAGCTGGTGCTTCATCGCCATGTAGTAAGGGGAGAAACGCAGCTCGGCGTAGTGCAGGCCGGCGTTGGCGGCGTCTTCGACGTTTTCGTAGGCCACCCGGCGGCAGGCGTCCAGATCGCCCAGCACCGCTACGCCCCAGTCCAGTTTCTGCAGGAAGCTGACCAGATCCGGTTCGGCGTGGGTGATCTGCACGTGCGGGCGCAGGCTCTCCAAATCGTTGGCCGGCAGAGCGAGATTGAATTGGCGACCGAGGTCGAGAATGGTCTGCGCGCGGATGTTGCCGTCGAGATGGCGGTGAATGTCGGTAAGCGGTAGGCGGGGATCGATCATGCTGGGCACTCGCTAATTTATCGTAGGTAAAGTGCAGAACAGTATAAAAACAAATGAATGAAACTTGCCATCTCGTTGCATAAAAAAGTGACTTGAATCACAAATAATGCGAGATCTATCGCATTATCGTCGTGAATCAGGCTTTCAACACGCTGACGCCCGCCTGCTGCAACGGCGCGATCAATGCGTCGTCGGTGGCGCGTTCAACGATGATGGTATGCGCCAGCGTAATATCGCCGATCGCATACTGCGAGGCGGCGTTAAGCTTGGCGGCGGAGGCCAGCACCACGGTTTCCGCCGCGCGGGCCGCCAGCGCCCGCTTGATGTAGGCCTCTTCCAGATCGCCGGTGCTCAGCCCCGCGGTGGGGTGCACACCGGTTACGCCCATAAAATAGATATCGGCGCGAATATGCGACATCGCCTCCACCGCGGCGGCGCCGACGCTGACGATCGAATGCTTGTACAGCCGGCCGCCGATCAGGATCACCTCCACCGTGGGGTGATCGACCAGGCCTACGGCAACGCTGGGGCTGTGGGTGACGATGGTGGCGTTCAGGTTGGGCGGCAGCTGCCTGACCAGCTCGGCGGAGGTGGTGCCGCCATCGATAATCACTACCTGGCCGGGAGCGATCAGCGCCGCCGCCGCTTTGGCGATCGCGCGTTTGGCGCCGGATTCCAACTGATTGCGCTCGGCGAAGCTGGCAATGGCAGAGGAAACCGGCAGGGCGCCGCCATGTACCCGTTGCAGCAACCCCTCGGCGTCCAGTTCGCGCAGATCGCGCCGGACAGTGTCTTCCGACAGCCCGAACATTTCGCTGAGCTGCTTGGCCAACACCTGGCCATCCTGGGCCAGTTTTTCCAGGATGATTTTCTTGCGCTGGCTGGTCAACATGGCCATTTTCCTCTCAAATTTGCTTTGCACGAAATATCTTGATCATACACGAAATTGCACGATAGTATCAATTTCCTTCCTCTGGCGGAGTAAACCGATGATAGCCACCAAAGACAGGGTTCGCATTGTCGAAACCCGGGTGTTGTCCGATGACTGGTACCTGCTGAAAAAAACCACCTTTGATTTTCTGCGGCGCGACGGCGTTTGGCAGCGGCAGAGTCGTGAGACCTACGATCGCGGCGACGGCGCGGTGATTTTGCTGTTCAACCGGCGGGCGCAAACGGTGATCCTGACGCGCCAGTTCCGCTTTCCGGTGTTCGTCAACGGCCATGACGGCATGTTAATTGAGGCCGCCGCCGGCTTGCTGGACAACGCGTCGCCGGAGGCGCGCATCCGCGCCGAAGCGGAAGAGGAAACCGGCTATTTCGTGCAGAACGTGGAGAAGGTGTTCGAAGCCTACATGAGCCCCGGCTCGGTCACCGAGAAGCTGCACTTTTTCGTCGGCGAATATCAGGCGGGCGACCGCGTCAACGAGGGCGGCGGGGTGGTGGCGGAGGGGGAAGATCTGGAGGTGCTCGAGCTGCCGCTGGCGCAAGCCCTGCAGGCGGTTCGCCAGGGCACGATCGTTGACGCCAAGACCATCATGCTGCTGCAGTTTGTCGCCTTGAACCGGACATTGGAGGAAGAACGATGAAAGCGCAACAAATCCTGATCGCCGGCCCCTATCGCAGCGGCACCGATGGCGATCCGCAGCGTATCGCCGCTAATCTGGCGCGCCTGGAACAGGCGGCGCTGGCGGTTTACCAGCGGGGTCACGTGCCGGTGATCGGTGAGTGGCTGGCGCTGCCTTTGGCGGCCGCGGCGGGTTCCACGCAGGTTGGCGATGCGGTGAGCGAGGCGTTTCTTTACCCGGTGGCCCACCGGCTGATTGCGCAGTGTCAGGCGGTGTATCGCATCGAAGGGGCATCTGCGGGGGCCGATAACGACGTGCGGCTGGCCAACGAGTGGGGCCTGACGGTCTATCGCCGCCTGGAGGAGATCCCGCCTGTTCAGGGGTAACGAAGGGGCGGGCAGAGGCTCGCCCCCTCGCGCTATTGCTCGTCCAGCACCAACCTCAATCCGGCGATCAGCTTGTCCATGCCGGCCTCCAGCTTGCTGCGCGGGCAGCCGACGTTGAGGCGCAGGAAACCGCGGCCTTCCTCGCCGTAGGTAAAGCCCGGCATGATCGCCACCTTTTCGCGCTCGATCAGCACCTGCTGCAGCGCCCGATCGTCTACGGCCAGCGGCCGCAGATCGATCCAGGCCAGGTAGGTGGCCTGCGGCGGGCGCCAGCCCAGCGCCGGAAACGCCTGCTCCAGCCGCTCGGCGACGTAGGTCAGATTATCCTGCAGGTAGTCGCGCAGGGCGTCCAGCCAGGGTTCGCCGTGGCGATAGGCGGCCACGTGCGCGGCCACCGCCAGCACCGCCGGCGAAGAGAGGCCGTCGCGGGCTTTAAGCTGCTGGAAGTAGGCTTCGCGGCTGGCGGCGTCGCTGATGAAGCCGTAGGCGCCGGTCAGCGCCGGAATGTTGAAACTCTTGGAACCTGAGGTCAGCAGGGCCCAGGCGCCGCTCGCCACCTGGCTCCACGGCGTATGGCGGTGTTCCCCCCACACCATGTCCATATGGATCTCGTCGCTGATGACGCGCACGTCGTGGCGTTCACACAGTTCGGCCATCTGCTGCAGCTCGTCGCGGCGCCACACTTTACCGGTGGGGTTATGCGGGCTGCACAGCAGCAGGATCTTGGTCTGCGGCCGCGCCAGCAACGCCTCAAGGTGCGCCATGTCGCAGCGCCAGTCGTCGCCGGCTTTTTGCAGCGGGCAGGCCAACAGCTGGCGCTGGTTGGCGAGGATCACCTTGTAGAAAGCGTCGTAGGCCGGGGTATGGGTCACCACGTAATCGCCCGGCACCGACCACTGGCGGATCAGCTGCGCCGCCATGTAGATAACGGAAGGGCCGTACACCGCCGTCGCGGTGTCGATGCCGACGTTGAAACGTTGCTGATACCAGTGGCGCAGCGCGCCGAGAAAATCCTCGTGCTGCCAGCGGCTGTAGCCCAGCACGCCGTGCTGCAGGCGCTGCTGCAATGCGTCGAGAATGCACGGCGCGGTGGCGAAATCCATATCGGAGATGGTGAACGGCAGCAGGTCGTCGCTGCCGAAACGATCGGCGATATAGTCCCACTGGGTGCACCAGGTGCCGTGGCGGTCGATCGGGGTGGAGAAATCAAACATGGGTGGCTCCCTGCAGGGCCGCGGCAGGTTGCGCCGTGGCTATCAGTGAGTCTAATTCATCCTTCACCGATTGCACCTGCGGGCCGATCACCACCTGCAGATTATGGTCGTTGAGATGCACCACGCCGATGGCGCGGTTGGCCTTCAGCGCCGCGTCGTCCACCCGGCTCATGTCGTTGACCGACAGGCGCAGGCGGGTGATGCAGTTGTCCAGCGTGATGATGTTATTCGGGCCGCCGAGCGCCGCCAAAATCGCCGGCACGTTGTAGCCGGATTTGCCCACCGCGCCGCTCGGCGCGCTTTGGCTGCCGGCACCGTCGCTCTCGCGGCCCGGCGTTTTGATGTTAAAGCGCTGGATGGCGAAGCGGAAAATGGCGTAATAGCCGACGAACCAGACGGCGGCCACCACCGGCACCAGATACCACTTGGTGGCGGTGCCGTGCAGAATGCCGAACACCACGAAGTCGATGATATTGCCGTCGGTATTGCCGATGGTCACGCCCAGCAGCGCCATCACGGTAAAGCCCAGCCCGGTGAGCAGCGCGTGGATCAGGTAGAGGAACGGCGCGACGAACAGGAACAGGAACTCGATCGGCTCGGTGGTGCCGCCGACCACGCAGGCCACCACGCCGGAAATCAACAGCCCTTTGATTTTATGACGGTTCTCCGGTTTGGCGCAGTGGTACATCGCCAGCGCCGCGCCCGGCAGGCCGCCGAGGAACGCCGGCATTTTACCCTGTGACAGGAAGCGGGTGGCGCTTTCGGCGAAGCCGGTGGTGGTTGGGCAGGAAAGCTGCGCCTGGAAGATGGTCAGGGCGCCGCTGACGCTGTGGCCGCACACTTCCATGGTGCCGCCCGCCTCGGTAAAGCGGATCAGCGCCACCAGAATGTGCTGCAGGCCGAACGGCAGCAGCAGGCGTTCGCCGGTGCCGAACAGCATCGGGCCAAAGGCGCCGGCGCTGTTGATCACCCAACCCAGCCCGGTGATGCCGGCGGCGAACCACGGCCAGATCAGCGGGATCACCAGGCCGCACAGGCCCAGCACCACGGTGGTGACGATCGGCACGAAGCGCGTGCCGCCGAAGAACGCCAGCGCGTCCGGCAGGCGGATAGTGTGGAAGCGTTCATGCAGGCGATAGACGATGATGCCGACGATCACCGCGCCGAGGATGCCGGTATCGATCGACTGAATGCCGAGGATGTTCTGGATATTGTTGGCTTTCAGCACCAGCGGATCGCCGGTGGGCAGCACGCCGGCGGCGGTCAGGTAGAAGTTGGTGCCCAGATTCAGCACGGCGAAGCCGACGAAGCCGGAGAAGGCGGCGACGCCCTTGTTCTCGCGCGCCATACCCAGCGGAATGGCGATGGCGAACATCACCGGCAGGAAGCTGAAGGCGAAGGAGCCTACCTTGCTCATCCAGGTAAAGATCAGCTGGAAGATCGGGTGGCCGATAAACGGCATCAGGGTGATCACGTCGCGGCTGCTCAGCGAGCTGCCGATCCCCAGCATGATGCCGCAGAAAGAGAGCAAGGCGACGGGCAACATGAAGGTTTTGCCCAAGCTCTGGAAGAACTCCCAGAGGGTGATTTTTGGTTTGTTGGCTGCTGACATAACCGACTTCTCCTGGCGAAAAGACGAGCAAAAAGAGGACTGCAGATTAGGTAAAAAGAAGATAAAACGTTTTACCTAGCAAAAATGCGCCGCCAATCACAAATCTGCCGCCCGGTTTTTAGCGACAATGCGGCTGGCAGTAAAACGTTTTACTGAGATAACGGATTCGGTATACCCTTGATCATTACGGCGCGGGTTGCCCAGGAACGGGTTCGCAGAGACTATGAGCATCAAAAAGATCACCATCACCGATGTGGCGCAACAGGCGGGCGTGTCGGTCACCACGGTTTCCCTGGTGTTGAGCGGCAAGGGGCGCATTTCGCCGACCACCGTCGAGAAGGTCAATCAGGCGATAGAGCAGCTGGGCTATGTGCGCAATCGCCAGGCGGCGACGCTGCGCGGCGGGGAGTCCGGGGTGATCGGCCTTATTCTGCGCGACATCTGCGAACCCTTCTATGCCGAAATGACCGCCGGGCTGAGCGAAGCGCTGGAGGCGCACGACAAGCTGCTGTTTTTGACGCAGAGCGGGCGCGACGGCCAGGGCTTGCAGCGGGCGTTTGACGCGCTGCTGGCGCAGGGCGTCGACGGCATCGTGCTGGCGGGCGGCATTCGCGCGGCGGCGGGCCTGAAGGAGAAGGCGGCCGAGCAGGGCGTGCCGCTGGTCTGCGTGGCGCGCTCCAGCGGTCTCGACGGCGTGGACGTGGTGCGGCCGGACAACATGCAGGCCGCCAAGCTGGCCACCGAATTTCTGATCTCGCGGGGCCACAGCCAAATCGCCTACCTCGGCGGGCAGAGCGACTCGTTGACGCGCGCCGAGCGGCTGGGCGGCTTTTGCGCCACGCTGGTGCAGTACGGCCTGCCGTTTCGCAGCGAATGGATCGTCGAGTGCGATTGCCGGCAGCGCCAGGCGGCGGAAGCGGCGGAGCAACTGCTGCGCCACTACCCGAACATTACCGCCATCGTCTGCCACAAGGCGTCGGTGGCGCTCGGCGCCTATTTTGGCCTGGCGCGCAGCGGCCGCAGCATCGGTTCGGACGGGGTCGACGCCTACTACGGGCGGCAGGTGGCGCTGATCGGCTTTGGCGACGTGCCGGAGGCCGAACTGACCGAGCCGCCGCTGACCTTCGTCTCCAGTTCGGCGCGGGAAGTGGGGCGCAGCGCCGCCGCGCGCCTGCTGCAGCGCATCGGTGACGCCGAGCTGCCGGCACAGAACGTCATTCTGCCGCCGACGCTGATCCGGCGCGGCTCCGCCTAGCCCTGCTGCTGTTCCTCCTCCGCCTCACGGCGGATCCAGCCGATAAAGGTTTTCATCGCCGGCGTCAGATCTCGCGATTTCAAATGGGTCAGCCAATAGGCGCCGAGCGCGGCCTCGGCGGCGAACGGCCGCTGCAGCGCGCCGGCGGCCAGTTCGCGGCGGAACATGCTGACCGGCGCCAGCGCCACGCCATCGCACTGGATCGCGCCTTCCACCATCAGCCTTGACGAGTCGAACACCGGGCCGTTGATCCGCCACGGCGTCACCTGTGCCGCCGCGAACCAGTGCTCCCACTCGTCCTTGCGGTAGGTGCGCATCAGCTGCTCGTGCTGCAGATCCTGCGGCGTGCGCAGGCGCGCGGCGACCGCCGGCGGGCAGAGCACCGTCAGCGGCGCGTCGAACAGCTTGATATTGCAGGTGGCGGGCCAGAGGCCTTCGCCGAAGCGGATGGCGAAATCCATGCCGTCGGCCGACAGATTGACCAGGTTGTTGTGGGTGAGCACCCGCAGATCGATAAACGGGTGCGCCGTGCGGAATGCCGCCAGCCGCGGCATCAGCCAGCCGACGGCGAAGGTGCCGACCACCGCCACCGTCAGCACCTCGTGGAAATGCCCGCCTTCGAACTGCTGCAGCACCGCTTCGATGCGGTCGAAGGCGTCGCTCAATACCGGCAGCAGCGCCTGGCCCTCTTCGGTCAGATCCAGCCCGCGCGGCAGGCGGCGGAACAGCTGAATGCCCAGCTGTTCTTCCAGCATGCGCACCTGCTGGCTGACGGCGGCCTGGGTGACGCGCAGCTCCAGACCGGCGCGGGTGAAGTTCAGGTGGCGAGCGGAGGATTCGAACGCCCGCAGGGCGTTGAGGGGAAGTCGATTGCGCATTGTCGATAGCCATAAGTTTTTCTTTATGCTGGCTGAAATTATTATCGCTTGTCAACCCGGCGGCAAAATCCGATATTTGGCGCGGCTGCTGTGAGCGTCGCCGCAGCCGTAAAGGAATGACATCATCAATCAGGGAAAGCGCCGTGCATAACGCCAATAAAAACTTTTGGCCGCGGCTGATACCCTGCAACCTAAGAGCTTCTATCATGACGAAAATGAACCGCCTGGCGGCAGCGCTGATCGCCGCACTGATCTTGCCGACCGCTCAGGCCGCGCAGCAGCAGGATATCGACGCCGTTATTCAGCCGCTGATGAAAAAATATGGCGTACCGGGCATGGCGATCGCCGTGTCGGTCGACGGCAAACAGCAGATTTACCCATATGGCGTCGCCTCGAAGCAGACCGGCAAACCGATCACCGAGGAGACGCTGTTCGAAGTGGGCTCGCTGAGCAAAACCTTCACCGCGACGCTGGCGGTCTATGCGCAGCAGCAGGGCAAGCTGTCGTTCAACGATCCGGCCAGCCGCTACCTGCCCGAGCTGCGCGGCAGCGCCTTCGACGGCGTCAGCCTGCTGAATCTGGCGACGCATACCTCCGGCCTGCCGCTGTTCGTGCCGGACGACGTCACCAACAACGCCCAACTGATGGCCTACTACCGGGCCTGGCAGCCGAAACACCCGGCGGGCAGCTACCGCGTCTATTCCAACCTCGGCATCGGCATGCTGGGCATGATCGCCGCCAAGAGCCTCGACCAGCCGTTTATCCAGGCGATGGAACAGGGGATGCTGCCGGCGCTGGGCATGAGCCACACCTACGTTCAGGTGCCGGCGGCGCAGATGGCTAACTATGCGCAGGGTTACAGCAAGGACGATAAGCCGGTGCGGGTCAATCCCGGCCCGCTGGACGCCGAATCTTACGGCATCAAATCCAACGCTCGCGATCTGATTCGCTATCTGGACGCCAACCTGCAGCAGGTGAAGGTGGCGCAGCCGTGGCGCGACGCGCTGGCCGCGACGCACGTCGGTTATTACAAGGCGGGCGCGTTCACGCAGGATCTGATGTGGGAGAACTACCCGTATCCGGTGAAACTGTCGCGTTTGATTGAAGGCAACAACGCAGGGATGATCATGAACGGCACGCCGGCCACCGCCATCACGCCGCCGCAGCCGGAATTGCGCGCCGGCTGGTATAACAAAACCGGCTCCACCGGCGGCTTCTCCACCTACGCGGTATTTATCCCGGCGAAAAATATCGCCGTGGTGATGCTGGCCAACAAGTGGTTCCCGAACGACGATCGCGTCGAGGCGGCTTACCACATCGTCCAGGCGCTGGAGAAGCGCTGACGGCCAGGGGCGCCGACGAGGCGCCCCTACCAGCGATGCTGCCGTTCACGTTGCTCGCGCATGAAATCGATAAAGGCGCGCAGCTTGAGCGGCAGATGCCGGCCGGCGGGAAAGTAGATGAAAAACCCCGACGCTTCGCTGGCGTAATCCGGCAGCACTTCCACCAGTTGCCCCTGCGCCAGCTCCTGCAACACTGTGCCCTGAAAACGCTGTGCGATACCCAGGCCCGCCAACGCCGCATCCTTGATCAGCCGATCTTCGTTAAAAATCAAACTGCCGCTGACGTCCAGCGCGCGTTCATCGTCGCCCAGGCTGAAATACCAGGGTTCCAGTTTGCCGCTGCCGGGGAAGCGGTAGCGCAGGCAGTGGTGAACGGGCAGATCGTCCGGCGTGGCCGGTACGCCGCAGCGCGCCAGATAGTCGGGCGAGGCGACCAGCACCCGGCGCTGGCCGTTGTCGATCGGCACGGCGATCATGTCCTTTTGCAGCATGGCATGCATGCGAATGCCGGCATCGAAACTGCCCAGCACCAGATCGGAAAAGCGGTCTTCGGTAAACAGTTCCAGCTGCACCTCGGGATAGCGCCGTTGAAATTCCGCCAGATGCGGCATTACCAGCAGCGAAGCGGCCAGCTGCGGCAGCGTAATGCGCAGCAGGCCCGCCGGCTGCGCGCCCAGAGCGCGCACGTCGTCCGCCGCCACGTCGATCTGGCTCATCGCCGGCGATACCTTCTGATAGAACAACCGGCCCTCGTCACTGAGGCGCACCGAGCGGCTGGTGCGGTGAAATAACCGCACTCCCAGCTGATTCTCCAGCGCCTGAATGTTTTGCGACACCGCTGGCGGCGTGACGCCGAGCTGGCTGGCCGCGCGGGTAAAGTTGCCCAGGCGCGCGACGGCTTCGAAATAGGGCAACAGCTGCAGGAGTGAACTCATCTATCAATAACCTGTGCTTAATGATTCATTAAATTATGCCTTATTTTAATTTATGACGAAGGTTTTAGACTGATTTTACTTTCCATCAGAGAGATGAAAATCATGTCGGCAGAACAACGGGCGTTAACAGAACGGATCGCGGCGATCGATCAACAGGCGATGGCCGAAGGGCGCATCGTGGGCAGCGTGGTGCTGGTGGCGCGGCGGGGCGAGATTTGCTACGCCGGGGCGGCTGGCTATGCCGATCGCGAAGCGCGGCGGCCGATGCGGCGAGGAACGCAGTTCCGGCTGTCGTCGGTCTCCAAACCCTATACCACGCTGGCGGCGCTGCGCCTGATAGAGCAGGGCAAGCTGAGCCTGGATGACGCGGTCAGCGACTGGCTGCCGTGGTTCACTCCGGCGTTGGCGGACGGCCGGCGCCCGGCGATCAAGATTCGTCATTTGCTGAGCCACACCGCCGGGCTGGACTATCGGCTGAACCAGCCGCCGGCGGGCGTTTATCATCAGCTGGGGATCCAGGACGGCGTGGAGCTGTCGACGCTGACGCTGGAGCAAAACCTGCGGCTGTTGGCACAGGCACCGTTGCTGTCGGCGCCGGGGGAGCGCTTCAATTATTCGCTGGCGATCGACGTGCTTGGCGCGGTGCTGGAACGGGTGACGGGCATGCCGCTGCCGCAGCTGTTTGTCGAATGGGTGGCGCGGCCGCTGGGGCTCGGCAATACCGCGTTTTATGCGGCGGACGCCGCGAATCTGGCGACACCGTATTACAACACGCCGCAAGGGCCGCAGCGCATGCATGAAGGCCTGCGGCTGGCGCTGCCGGAGGAGATGGCGGGGGGCGAGGTACTGTTTTCACCCGCGCGGGCGCTTAACGCCGGGGCCTATCCTTCCGGCGGTGCGGGCATGGTCGGCGATGCCGACGATGTGCTGCGGCTGGTGGAGGCGCTGCGCAGCGGCGGGCAGGGCATGTTGCGGCCGGACACGGTGGCGTTGCTGCGCAGCCCGCACGTGGGGGCGCAGGCGCAAACGCAAGGGCCGGGCTGGGGATTCGGTTTCGGCGGGGCGCTGCTGGTGGACACAGATGCCGCGCAGACGCCGCAGCATGCCGGCACGCTGACCTGGGGCGGCGTTTACGGCCACAGCTGGTTCTTTGATCCACAGGCGCAGCTGAGCGTGGTGATACTGACCAACACCGCGTTTGAAGGCATGTGCGGCCGCTATCCGCAGCAGATCCGCGATGCGGTTTACGCCGCGAAAATGGGGTAAATAAAAAGGGCCCCGCAGGGGGCCCTTGATCAGGCTGTCAGGCGATTACTGCGCCGGTGCCGGAGCGGGTTCCGCTTCCTGCGCCGGTTCAGCGTCTTCCGCCGGGGCGCCCAGCATGGCGAACTGGCCGATGAACTCTTGCAGCGACATCTTGTTGCCGTTGAGGTCAACCTGGTTGTCGGCATAGTGGAACTTGCTCGCGATCACGCCGTCTTTCTGGGTGGTCAGCTTGAACATCTGGCCCATGGCCGCCAGGCCCTGCACTTGCTGCTGCGCCAGTTTCTGCGCGTCTTCCGCATTGTAACCCTGCAACAGCGCGGTTTTCGCGGTCACTTCGGTGGCCATCGCTTCCGGAATGGTCAGGTTGATATCCAGCTTTTTAACCGCCTGCGCGATCAGCTGATCCGGCGATTGCGCCGGGGAGGCGGCTTTGCTCGGATCGGTCAGCGCCAGATCCAGCGTGAAGGTGCTCTCGCCCTTGCTGTTTTTCCAGCTCAGCGGCGCGATGCTGAGGCTCGGGTTGCCTTTCAGCAGCAGCGGCAGGTTCTTTTGCAACAGCTCGGCGTTTTGCTGCTCATACACGGCCGGATCCAGGTTCTCGCCCTGTTGCAGCAGCGCCATGGTCTGGCGGTTGTAGCTGTCGGCGAAGTCTTTCAGCGCCTTGCCGTCGACGTTGTCGATTTTCAGCGCCAGCTTGCCGGCGCCGAAATCGTTGCCCTGCACCTTGAGCGCGTCCATGGTGTAGTCGATCTGGCCGCCGATGTTGCTGCTGCCTTGCTCGCCGAACTTGCTCACCAGGTTGAAACCGTCCAACGCCACGGTATCTTTACCGTCGATCGTCAGTTTGAACTGCTTCAGCGTCATCGTCTGATCGCCGAGCTTCACGCCGAACTTGCTCTCGTTGCTGTTGCCCTTCAGGTTGAAGCCCTGGAAGGTGATCTGCTCGTTTTGACCGAATTCGTTCGGGCTGGCGAACACGATATTGTCGCTATTGGCGTCCAGCACGAATTTTTTCAGATCGCTGGACACATCGGCGTTAATGGTGGCGCCGCTGAATTTCAGCGAAGACTTATCCTTCTGGTAGTCCAGCGGGATGATGTCGATGGCGGACGAGGTGTCCCCGCTGTAAGAGATGCGCGAATCGGCGGTAAACAGCGATTTGCCTTTGGTGGTGTCAAACAGGCCTTTCACCGCCGGGGTATTTTCCAGCTCGGTATGCACCGACGCCATGCTCGGCAGCAGATTGAATTTTTTCAGCTGGGCGAAGGGGAACGGGCCGTGATCGATGGTTTCCAGGAACGCCACTTCTTCGCCGGCTTTCAGCGCCGCGTCTTCACTGGTATCCGTGCCGTCGGAACGCAGCACATAACGCACTTTACTGCTGAACAGGCCGCGCTGGTAATTTTCATAGCTCAGCTTAACCCCGGCTTTCGGCAGGTAAGCTTTCAGCTGGCCGTTGGCGTTGTCGACGACTTCGCCCATGTGCTGCTCGATCAGTTTCCCGGTGTACCAGGATGCCCCGGTCCATGCTGCGCCAAGAACCACAATGACGCTGACAGCGACTAACGATTTTTTCATAGCTCTGTTTCATCCTTTTTTCTTATCACCCTCCGTTGCGCGGGAGGGGCAAATAGGGGCCGAAAATAAACGCCCGCAGGCGTTTAATTGTGGGGGTAGCTCTCGCTTTCAGCAAGCAATTTGCTGAAATTTATCAACGGTTAGGCCAGCTGGTTATAAACCCTGGCGATGCGGCCGCTGCCGCTGACGTTGACCGGGGATTCGAAAGCCCCGATAAAGCAGGATTCGCCCGGTTTGAGCGTCAGGCGTTGCCCGGATTTTTCCAGCGTCGCTTCGCCGGTGACGCAGAACACGATGGCGGCGCTTTGCTGCGCCAGCGCCTGCGGGGCGGTGGTCAAATCGTGCAGCGAGAAGGCGAAATCCTCCACCGGAATCGGGAAGAACAGCTCGTTGCCGCGCGGCTCCGGCTGGGTCAGCAGGCCGGAAGCCGGCTGCGGGCGGAACTGCAGATTGGCCAGCAGCTCGGGCACGTCGATGAATTTCGGCGTCAGGCCCGCGCGCAACACGTTGTCCGAGTTGGCCATCACCTCCAGCGCCACGCCTTTCAGGTAGGCGTGCGGCGTTTCGGCATACAGGAACATTGCTTCGCCCGGCGCGAGCTGCACCACGTTCAGCAGCAGCGGTGAGAACAGGCCGCTGTCGTCCGGATAGAAGCCGGCGATAAAGCGTACGGTGTCCCAGGGTTCCCCCTGCTGGTTGTTGAGCGCGGCTTTCAATACACCGAGCGCCAGCGACTTTTGCTCGCCGCTCATCGTCAGCAGGCTGGCGAACAGGGTTGCGAGATGCGCGGTGTCCGGCTGTTGCAGGAAGGCGGCGATGTCGTGGTGTGCGCCGGCGATCGGTTGCAGCAGGGAAACGATATCGGCCAGTTCGCGAAAGCCGTTCATCGCCAGGAACGGCGTGAGGGCGAACACCAGCTCGGGCTTGTGGTTGGGATCTTTATAGTTGCGTTCGGCGGCGCTCAGGGGGATGCCGGCGGCATTCTCTTTCGCGAAGCCGATTTCGGCCGCCGCTTTGCTCGGGTGGACCTGGATCGACAGTGGCTGATCGGCGCAGAGTACTTTAAACAGGAATGGCAACTCGCCAAAGCGGCTGGCGACGTTGGTGCCCAGCTGTTTTGGCTGGTCTTCATCGATAAGAAAGCGCAGCGAACGCAGCTCGCCGTCGGCGCCCGGCACGCGGGAAGGGCTCTTGGGATGGGCGCCCATCCACAGTTCGGCCATCGGCTGATTATCAGGGTTGGCGATGCCGTAAAGACGGGTCAGCGCATCGTGGCTGCCCCAGGCGTAATTCTGTACCGCGTTGGTCATTTTTTGCATGTCGATAAACGTCCTTAGCGTCATTGCCGTACCGGATGGCAATAACTTACTGATTTTATACGGTTAGTTAAATCTGTGCCGACAACCATCATACGCCCGCGTCGGCAGGAAAAATCATGGGCGCGATCAAAACAACGCCGAATAACGTCGCGCCCGGCAACGGGGCCAAAGTATAGCGTGATAACGATCGGCGCCTCAATTGGCGCGCAGGCCTCAAGGCGGCCCGGAAAACCCGCCGTTCGATTATTTTTTGAACCGGCAGGATTATTGCCGTTAGTCCGCTCATCCTGCCGCATTATTTATTATTCAGCATGTCAAAATATGACTGCTGAATTTATTTTTTACCGTCTGAGCCATTCCCTTATTATTATTTTCACGCTGCGCCGGGCGATCACACGCCGAGCTTAAACCTGCGCGTCAGACCCCTTTACCGTAACGGCTAACGAGTCGATTTAACAAAACCAGAGGTCTGTTGCATGAAAAAGCTGTTGTTGCTGTTGGGGCTTTGCGCCGGCGCAGCCCAGGCGGCGGTGATCGTCACCTATCCCTACGCGGCGCCGCGCGCCGTGGCGATCGTGCCGGCGCCGATCGTCGTTGCACCCGCGCCGGTCGCGGTTCCCGCCGCGATCGTGCCCGTGGCGCACCCGTTGGCGCTCACCGCCGACGCGGTGGCGACCGGGGCGTATCGGCATCATGAACGGCAGGACGCCTACGACGAGATCAATCATCTGCAGCAACAACGTATCGATGAGCTCAATCATTTACAGGCGCAGCGCATCAATAATTTTAATTCGCGTCATCCGCGTTAATGATTAGCCACACTTTTATTCTCCTGGCTCATTCCCGGCCGTTTATTTCGCCGCGGGTTAACCGATGGAAAATAACCGCGTCGTTAATGGGTAAAAAAGATGAAACGTGCTGTGAGATAACTCTCTTAATGCGAATAGTTATTATGTCACTATACTGGGAGTGCATGCCGACGGGGGGGTAGCGCGTCGGCCTAACCCTACGATTTTAGGAATTATGCTAAGGAGATAATGATGGCAGGCGTTCGTATCGAAAAAGACTCTATGGGCCCCATCGAAGTACCGGCCGACAAGCTGTGGGGCGCGCAAACCCAGCGTTCGTTGGCGCATTTCCGCATTTCCTCCGAAAAGATGCCGACTGCGCTGATCCACGCGCTGGCGTTGACCAAGCGCGCCGCCGCGCAGGTGAACGTGGATCTGGGGCTGCTGCCGGCCGAACGGGGCGCCGCCATCATCAGCGCCGCCGACGAAGTGCTGGCGGACAGCCATGCCGACCAGTTTCCGCTGTCGATCTGGCAAACCGGTTCCGGCACCCAGACCAACATGAACATGAACGAAGTGTTGGCCAACCGCGCCAGCGAGCTGCTGGGCGGCGTGCGCGGTGAAGAGCGCAAGGTGCACCCGAACGACGACGTCAATAAAAGCCAGAGCTCCAACGACGTGTTTCCCACCGCGATGCACGTGGCGGCGGTGATTGCGCTGCGCGAACATCTGATCCCCGAGCTGAAAGTGCTGCACAAGACGCTGAGCGACAAAGCCGAAGCCTACCGCGACATCGTCAAAATCGGCCGCACCCATCTGCAGGACGCCACGCCGCTGACCCTGGGGCAGGAGATCTCCGGTTGGGCGGCGATGCTGGCGCACAATCTGAAACACATCGAGGACAGTATCCCGCACATCGCCGAGCTGGCGCTGGGGGGCACGGCGGTCGGCACCGGCCTGAACACCCATCCGGAGTACGCGGTGCGCGTGGCTAAAGCGCTGGCGGAATTGACCCATCAGCCGTTCGTCACCGCCCCGAACAAGTTCGAAGCGCTGGCGACCTGCGACGCGCTGGTGCAAGGGCATGGCGCGCTGAAAGGGCTGGCGGCCTCGCTGATGAAGATCGCCAACGACGTGCGCTGGCTGGCTTCCGGCCCGCGCTGCGGCATCGGCGAGATTTCGATCCCGGAGAACGAACCGGGCAGTTCCATCATGCCGGGCAAGGTCAACCCGACCCAGTGCGAGGCGATGACCATGCTGTGCGCCCAGGTGCTGGGCAACGACGTGGCGGTAAACATCGGCGGCGCTTCCGGCAACTTCGAGCTGAACGTGTTCCGCCCGATGGTGATCCACAACTACCTGCAGTCGATTCGCCTGCTGGCCGACGGCATGCAGGGCTTCAACGAGCACTGCGCGGTGGGCATCGAACCGAACCGCGATCGCATCACCCAGTTGCTGAACGAATCGCTGATGCTGGTGACGGCGCTCAACACCCACATCGGCTACGACAAGGCGGCGGAAATCGCCAAGAAAGCGCACAAGGAAGGGCTGACGCTGAAAGCCGCGGCGCTGAAGCTGGGCTACCTGTCCGAAGCGCAGTTCGACGAGTGGGTGCGGCCGGAAGCGATGGTTGGCAGCATGCAGAAATGATTGATCTGTGAGGCAACCGGGGGCTTACTGAGGTAAGCCCTTTTTTTGTGGAGAAATCAAGATGTCGCGCGCACAACGTTTACTCGATCTGATGCAGCTGCTGCGCAGCCACCGTTATCCGGTGGCGGGCCATGCGCTGGCGCAGACGCTGGGTATCAGCATGCGCACGCTGTACCGCGATATCGCCACGCTGCAGCAGCAGGGGGCGGAGATCGCCGGCGAGGCGGGCGTCGGCTATGTGCTGCGCCCCGGCTTTATGCTGCCGCCGCTGATGTTCTCGCAGGCGGAGACAGAAGCGTTGGTGCTGGGGATGCGCTGGGTCAGCCGCCGCGGCGACAGCCAGCTGGCGAGCGCGGCGGGCCAGGCGCTGGCCAAGATCGCCGCCGTGCTGCCGCCGGCGCTGCGGGAGGAGCTGGAGGCCAACACGCTATTGATAGCGCCGGTAAACGCGCCGCCGGTGGCGGATGAGCTGCGGGTGCTGATCCGTGACACCATCCGCCGCGAGCGCAAGCTGCATATCGACTATCTCGATCTGGCGGGGCAGCGCAGCGAACGCCTGCTGTGGCCCTTTGCGCTGGGCTTTTTCGACCAGCTCCAGGTGCTGGTCGCCTGGTGCGAGCTGCGCCAGGCGTTTCGCCATTTTCGCCTCGATCGCATTCAGGCCGCTACGCCGTTGGAACAGCTCTATCCGCGCGGCCGGCGGCGGCTGCTGAAAGAGTGGCGCCTCAGCGAGGGCATTGCGGAGCAATAGCGGCACGCTGCTGCCATAAACTGTCAGTAGCGCGCTTTAGTCTGTGCCTATCGGGAACCGGCCGGTTCCCATCACCCAGAGGACAGACCGATGACTCTTCCCAGCATGACCCTGCTTTACGTCGACAACCCGCTGAACAGCGCCGCCTTTTATCAACGCTTACTGGGACAGGCGCCGGTAGAGCTTTCTCCCGGCTTCGCCCTGTTCGTGCTCAACAACGGCTTTAAGCTGGGGATGTGGGCCAAACAGGGGGTAAAACCTGCGGCGACCCTGACCGGCGGCGGCGGTGAACTGGGCTTTTTGTGCCAGGATCCGCAAGAGGTCGAGGCGCGCTATAACCAGTGGCGCGAACTCGGGCTGCCGATTGAGCAAACGCCGACCGAGATGGCGTTCGGTTACACCTTCGTGGCGCGGGATCCGGACGGCCATCGCCTGCGGGTGTATGCCCTCAGCGAGTAGCGTCGTCGGTATATAGGTGCAGGCGTGGCACCAGCAGCCGCAGCGGCCGGGCGTCGGGTTTGTAACGGTGTTTCACCGCGTCGACGTCGTAGTTGAGCAGCTCGCCAATCTTCGGCACCGCGGCGCCGTTTTCAACCTGACACAGGGCGATCAGCGGCAGCGGGCAGGGGTGTTGCACCTGTTTTTGCTGCTGCTGATACCACACCCGGGCGATCGGCTGCACTTTGACCGGCCGCTTGATTTTCAGCGTCGCGTGCTGCGGCAGGCGGCTGACGTCGTCTATCTCGCGGCTGACCAGGGCAGCCCACTGTTCACGGCTGTGCGGCGGCACCGCGCGGCCGGCTTTCAGGCTTTTCTCCAGCTGCGCCAGGATGTCGTCCCGCTTGACGTTTTTGATTATGTGCTTGTTGGCCCAGCCGAAGCGCACGGAGTCGGGATTGGTCAGGGCGGTGAGGGTGCGATAGGCGCTGAGGGTAATCAGCCCGTGCAGATGGGTGTGCACGAACTCGAAACGCTGCTCCGGCGCCAGGCCGGAATCGACGGTGATAATCTGTTCCAGCTCGCCCTTCAGGCGATTGATCAGCGCCAGCTGCGTTTGCAGCACCTGATACTCCGGCTGCTCCACCGCCAGACAGATGACGCCGGGCAGGCGCACGGCGGCCTTGCTGCTGACATTCTCCCGGTTATGGTGGATAAACAGCCGCTGATAGTGCTCCAGCGCCAGATCGCGCGCCGCTTGCCCTACATGCTGTTCGACCGCGATATGTGAGATGGCCTGATGTTCCTGGCCTTTTTCAACCTCCGGCAGGCTGAACACCCGCGCCGCCAGCAACCGCAGCGGGGCGATCTGCTGCTGCAGCGCGCCGAGCGCCTGCTCCAGTTCGGTAAAGCAGGCGTTCATCCGGCCTATCACATCGTATCTGCTCATCGCACCCTCCTATTTTAGTTACAACATACTATAGAAGAGTAGCAGACTGGGGGCAACATAGGCTACCGGGGAAAAGGCAGCTTCATTGGCCACCCGGCTTATCAGCGGAAAATACGCCATAACGGTCTTTGGCGGCAGGGCACGCAATACACTCTGTATACGTAGTGTTTTGATTCATTTATGGATTTTATCCTGTTCGTTTGTGTTTTGTTTAATCCATTTTCCGCTCGCCGTTGTCCAAACGCTGGAACAAACGGAATGGCAGGACGCGATGAGCCCTTGGGGTTATCTTTTCTTCTGTCATTAACGGGCGCTTTAAACGGAGGTTCACTGTGGATATTAAACAGAAAGTCAAAAACATGACGCTGGAAGAGAAAATCGGGCAAAAAATCATGCTGGATTTTCGCTACTGGGATCGGAGCGGTAGCAGCAATCAGGATATGACCGTTCCCGATGAAGCCATTGGCAAGCTGATCGCCGATAACCACGTGGGTGGGGTGATCCTGTTTGCCAATAATCTGAAAGACAAGCAGCAGATCAACACATTGACGGCCTGGTATGCCGCGATGAAAACCCACGCGGGCATTCGTTTGTTTATTGGCACCGATAACGAAGGCGGTAACGTTTTCCGGCTGCCGCGCGGCGACTATGCCTCATTTCCCGGCAATATGGCGCTCGCAGCGGCGATTGAGGGCGGTGCGGATAAACATCTCGCCGTTGAACAAGGCAAACTGATGGCCCAGGATATGCGCGCGTTGCATATCAATACCAACTTTGCCCCGGTCGTGGACGTCAACACCAACCCGTTCAATCCGGTGATTAACGTTCGCGCCTTCAGCGATGATAAGAACACCGTTTCCCGTCTGGCAGAGAAAATGGTGGCGGGCATGAAACAGCAGGGGCTGATCACCGCTTACAAACACTTCCCCGGCCATGGCAGCACCTCCACCGACTCGCACACCGGTTTGCCGCGCGTCGATCGCACGCGGGAAGAGGCTTTTGCCATCGATATCGCCCCTTACAAGCAGGCCATCGATCGCTGCGCGGCGCCGGACATGGTCATGACCGCCCATATTCAGTATCCGGCACTGGATAACCGCCAGATAGACACCCGCAGCGGTGAAAAAATCACGGTGCCGGCCACCATGTCGCATGAAATTCAGACCCAGATCCTGCGCAATGAATTGGGGTATGCCGGCGTAACGATTTCAGACGCGCTGGATATGGGCGCGATTGCCGAGCATTTCAGCCAGCAAGCGGCCGCTGAAAACGTCTTTGCCGCGGGGGTGGATATTGCCCTTATGCCTGTCAGCATCGCTTCGCCGGCTCAGGCGCGCTTGCTGCCGGATCTGATCCGTTACCTTGCGGACAGGGTGAAAACGGGGCATCTCAGCGAGGCTGATATCGATGCCTCGGTCGAGCGAATTTTGCGCCTGAAATTACGCCATAACCTGATGGGCCATAGCGACAGGCCGTGTTCCAACGACGCTTCGTCCTCAGCGCACAAGCTGGAAAAACGCATCGCCGATCGCTCCATTACCGTGGTGATCAATCGCCACAGCCTGTTGCCGTTGAAGGACAAAACGCTGCGCTACTTTATTTTGACCCCGTGGGGCGAGCAGGCCAACGGCATTACGCGCGTGATGGCGCAGGAGGGGTATCAGAACGTCGTTGCCGCGAAGGAAACGGAACTGAGCGATGCCCAGATCAGAGAGCATATTGCCGGCTGCGACGTGTTCCTGCTCGGAACGCTGTCAACCCGCTTTACGCCTGCCGAGCAGGATGGGGTGGTGACTTCCGCAACCGGAGCGGGCAATGACGGCAGCCCTTATCCGGGCTGGTTGAAATGCGCCGCCGAGCAGGGGAAAAAACGCGTTCACCTCTCACTGCGCGCCCCTTACGATATCGTGAACTATGCCGCAGAGGTGGAGGCGGCCGTCGCCACCTACGCCTACTACGGTTATGACAGCGGCGTGTGGCGCGGCCCTTCGATGGTCTCTTTAGCGCAGGTGCTGACGGGTAAAATCAAACCGCAGGGCAAATTGCCGGTCAACACCTGGCATGACTACGATGCGGAAACCAATACGGGCAAGGTGGCGTTCCCTCGCGGGACTGGGCTGAGCTGGTGATGGGGTAAGGACACCGGCGTCGTCTGAAAAAGGCGACGCCGGCAGCTTGATAGCGGGCAGTTTCTTGCTCTGCACGTAACGACATGGGATAACCGTCACTCACGGAAGGAGAATCAGGATGCCGACAGACGCAACAAAATTAGGCGGATGGCTGTTGATGGTCGCCATGCTGGGCGTGAGCGGATGCGCCAAGCCACCCGAACCGGAGAAGCCCCCGCGGCCGACACCGCCGATAACACCGATGCGGGGCATCTGGCTGGCCACGGTCATTGGCCTGGACTGGCCGCCGGCGGCCTCCCTGAAGGCGGAAACCGCGCAAGAGCGGGTTTGCCAGCAGAAACAGGGGCTGACGGACGCGCTGGACGAGATGGTGAAAACCGGGATTAACACGGTCTATTTTCAGGTTAAACCGGACGGCACGGCCCTGTGGCGCTCAAACATCTTGCCCTGGTCTGAGGTGTTGACCGGCACCGTTGGCCAGGATCCCGGCTATGATCCGCTGGCCTTTATGCTGCAAGAAGCGCACCGGCGCGGCATCAAGGTGCATGCCTGGTTGAACCCTTATCGGGTTTCCATGAATACCCGCCCACAGACGATTGAGGCACTCAATCATACGCTGCAGTCGCCGCCGGCCAGCGTCTATGCGCTGCATCCCGACTGGATACGCACCGCCAACGAGCGCTTCGTGCTCGACCCCGGCCTGCCCGACGTGCGCAACTGGATCACCGGCGTGGTGGCTGAAATAGTCAAAAACTATGAGGTCGACGGCATTCAGTTTGACGATTATTTCTATTACGAAACGCCGCAATCGCCGCTGGATGATGAACGAACGTATCGCGCATACGGCAAAGGATTTGCAGACAAAGCCGCCTGGCGCAGAGACAACACGCTGCAATTGATAAAACAGGTGTCAGCCGCCGTCAAAGCATTGAAGCCCGAGGTTGCGTTTGGCGTCAGTCCGGCGGGCGTATGGCGAAACAAAGCGGACGATCCTGACGGTTCGGCGACGCGGGCAGGCGCGCCATCGTATGATACGGCCTATGCCGATACGCGCCAGTGGGTAAAACTGGGGCTGCTCGATTACATCGCACCGCAGCTGTATTGGCCTTTTGATCGCGAAATTGTCCGCTACGACGTGCTGGCCAACTGGTGGGCCGAGGTGGTGAAAGGCACGTCGGTTCGGCTCTATGCCGGGGTGGCGCTGTATAAAGTAGGCACGCCTGCCGCCGGTGAGCCGGCCTGGGCCGTCGAGGGCGGCGTTCCCGAACTGAAAAGGCAGCTCGATCTCAACGAAAGCCTGCCGGGAATGGGGGGAACCATCCTGTTCCGGCAACGCTATCTGACTGAGCCGCAAACGGATAAGGCGGTGGAGTACCTGCGCACCCGCTGGAAAACCGGTCAATAATCACAGGCACTGGCATGACAAGCCGCGGCAAACCACCGCGGCTTTTTCTCTTCAAAGGCGCGCCGCTTCCGGCAGGCGTTTCAGGTAATGCACCACCACCAGCGCCAGCAGCAGCATCAGGCTGATGAACGCCGCCACGCCATTCCAGCCGAAACTGTGCCAGAACACGCCGCCGAGGGTGCCGGCCACGCTCGAGCCGACGTAATAGCAGAACAGATACAGCGACGACGCCTGGCCTTTGGCGCGGCGCGCGCGGCGGCCGATCCAGCTGCTGGCCACCGAGTGGGCGGCGAAAAAGCCGGCGGTGAACAGCATCATGCCGATAAAGATCGCCGGCACCTGCGGCAGCGCGGTAATCAGGATCCCGATCAGCATAATCACGATCGAGGCCAGCAGCACCGGGCCGCGCCCGAAGCGCGAGGTGAGCGCGCCGGCCTTGGGCGAGCTGTAGGAGCCGGTGAGGTATACCACCGACAGCAGGCCGACGATCGCCTGGCTCAGGTGGTAAGGATCCGCCAGCAGGCGATAGCCGATGTAGTTGAACAGGGTGACGAAGCTGCCCATCAGCAGGAAACCTTCCGCGAACAGCAGCGGCAGGCCCTTATCGTGCCAATGCAGTTTGAAATTGATCAGCAGGGTGCGCGGGCGCAGCGAGCTGGCGCGAAAATGCCGCGAGGCGGGCAGGATGCGCCAGAACATGCAGGCGGCGGCGAGGGCGAACAGGCCGATAACCCCGAGCGACACGCGCCAGGAGAAGAAGTCGGTCAACACCCCGGTCACCAGGCGGCCGCTCATGCCGCCGATCGAGTTGCCGCTGATATACAGCCCCATCGAGAAGGCGACGAAGCTGGGATGGATCTCTTCGCTGAGATAGGTCATGCCGACCGCCGCCACGCCGCTCAGCGACAGGCCGATCAGCGCGCGCATCAGCAAAATGCCGTGCCAGCTGGTCATAAAGGCGCAGATCAGCGTGCAGACCGCCGCCAGCAGCAACGCCACCACCATCACCGATTTGCGGCCGATGGCGTCGGACAGCGGCCCGGTAAACATCAGGCCGATCGCCAGCAGGCCGGTGGAGACCGAAAGCGACAGGCTGCTTTCCGCCGGCGAGACGCCGAAATCTTGCGACAGCACCGGCAGGATCGGCTGCACGCAGTAAAGCAACGCGAAGGTCGCCAGCCCGGCGGAAAACAGCGCCAGCGTTACGCGCATAAACTGCGGCGTGCCGCGTTCGATGTAGGGGAGTTTGTTGTTGAGGGTGGAGCGTTTTATTTTTGGCGCAGCGGCCGCGTCATCGTTGGCGGCCAGCGTCGACGGCATCGCGGCCGCAGAACGCACAGGGGTTGTCACAGCGTTTCCTTACCGAACTTCGGGGAGATAAACAGACACTTTGCAGATAACAAAATGATAGGGAGCGGCGATTTTTTTGTCTAATATATTAATAATTCAAATTAAGATGTTTTAAATATGAATATCGAATTGAGACACCTGCGTTACTTTATCGCCGTGGCGGAAGAGCTGCATTTTGGCCGCGCCGCCGAGCGGCTGCGCATCTCCCAGCCGCCGCTCAGCCAGCAAATCCAGGCGCTGGAGGAGATGGTCGGCGCGCGGCTGCTGGCGCGCAACAACCGCAACGTCAGTTTGACCCAGGCCGGGGAGATGTTCCTCAAAGAAGCCTATCAGGTGCTCGATCAGGTCGGGCGCGCGGCGGAAAAGGCGGCGCGTCTGGATCGCGGCGAACTGGGGGAAATGACCATCGGCTTTACCTCTTCCGCGCCCTTTATCGGCGTGGTGTCGCGCAGCCTGCGCGCCTTTCGTCAGCACTCGCCGCAGGTGCATATCAAAATGCGCGAAATCAACACCAAACAGCAGATCGAACCGCTGCTGAACGGTGAGCTGGATCTGGGGGTGATGCGCAACACGCGGCTGCCGGAGGCGCTTCACTATCAGCTGCTGCTGCGCGAACCGCTGGTGGCGGTGGTGCCGCAAGGGCATCCGCTGGCGGAAGCGCCCGGCGGCGCGCTGCGGTTTCAACATCTGGCGCAGGAGCCGTTCGTGTTCTTCTCGCGTGAAGTCGGCACCGCGCTGTACGACGAAATTCTGCTGCTGCTCGGCAAGGCCGGCATAACTCCGTACATCACCCAGGAAGTGGGCGAAGCGATGACCATTATCGGGCTGGTTTCCGCCGGGTTGGGGGTGTCGATTCTGCCGGCCTCTTTCGCCCGGGTGCGGGTGGACGGCGTGCGCTATCTGCCGCTGGCGGAGCCGGACGCCACCACCGAAGTGTGGCTGGTGCATCACCGCCGGCGGCCGCTGACCGCTGCGGCGCAGGCGCTGATGGCGTTGATGCTCAAATGACGCCGAAACCGGGTAAATAAAACTCGATTCACGCTGAAATTGCGAGGAATTTGTGCAGCAAATCACATAACGAATCAAATAGTTGACGCTGTATGACAAAAGCCCCACCATAACCCCTAGTCTTTATTTAGAAGCGCGAAAAATAGTAGGAGCAGGTTTGTGATTGCGGTTGGGCAGCCTGGGCATATCGATCAAATCAAACAGACTAATGCGGGGGCGGTTTATCGGCTAATCGATCAACTGGGCCCGATTTCGCGCATCGAACTGTCAAAACGCGCGCAGCTGGCGCCCGCCAGCATCACCAAGATCGTGCGCGAACTGCTGGAAGCCCACCTGGTCAAGGAAACCGAGTACCAGGAAATCGGCAGCCGGGGCCGCCCGGCGGTGGGCCTGGTGCTGGACACCGAAGCCTGGCATTACCTGTCCGCCCGCATCAGCCGCGGCAGCATCACGCTGGCGCTGCGCGATCTCAGCAGCAAACTGGTGGTGGAGGAGCTGCTGCCGCTGGCGGCCGAACACCCCGAACCGCTGTTGAAACGCATCCTGACCGAAGTCGATCAATTCTTTATCCGCCATCAAAGCAAGCTGGAGCGGCTGACGGCGATCGCCATCACGCTGCCGGGCATGATCGACGTGCAGTCCGGCGTGGTGCACCGCATGCCGTTTTACGACGTGCTGGAGATGCCGCTCGGCCCGGCGCTGGAAACCCGCACCGGCCTGCCGGTTTACCTGCAGCACGACATCAGCGCCTGGACCATGGCCGAGGCGCTGTACGGCGCCTCGCGCGGCAGCCAGAACGTCATTCAGGTGGTGATCGACCATAACGTCGGCGCCGGGGTGATCACCGGCGGCCATGTGCTGCACGCCGGCAGCCACAGCGTGGTGGAGATCGGCCACACCCAGGTCGATCCTTACGGCAAACGCTGCTACTGCGGCAACCACGGCTGTCTCGAGACCGTGGCCAGCATCGAGAACATGCTGGAGATCGCCCAGCAGCGGCTGAGCGGCTCGATGAGCTCCAGCCTGCACGGCGCGCCGCTGACCGTCGAATCACTGTGCGACGCCGCACTGGCGGGCGATCAGCTGGCGCGGGACATCATCCTCGGCGTCGGCCACAGCGTGGGGCGCATTCTGGCTATCATGGTCAACCTGTTCAATCCGGAGAAGATCCTGGTGGGCTCGCCGCTCAACCGCGCGGCGGAGATCCTGCATCCGGCCATCGCCTCCTGCATTCGTCAGCAGGCGCTGCCGGCCTACAGCGAGCAGGTCAAGGTCGAATCCACGCAGTTCTTCAATCAGGGCACCATGCCCGGCGCGGCGCTGGTGAAAGAGGCGCTGTACAACGGTTCATTGCTGGTGCAGCTGCTGCAGGGCTAACATCAGAACTTCTTATTAATCCCGCAAAAGATTGAGCTACCTCAAGCCCCTATGAGGGCGCATCCCCTAGAATTTTTCCGCAAGACTTCTTCGCCGCCGGTGCGGCGACACATTGTTAACGGGGCATTCTGGGGCATTTTATTCATGTTGAAGCGTTTATTTGTGACAGGCACGGATACCGACGTCGGTAAAACCGTGGTTTCCCGCGGGTTGATGCAGGCGCTGGCCGCCGATGGCCGTTCGGTGGCCGGCTACAAGCCGATCGCCGCGCGCTGCCAGGAAACCAGTGAGGGCATCCGCAATAAAGACGCTTTGGTGTTGCAGGCCACCTCAACCCTGCCGCTGTCCTACGAGGAGATCAATCCCATCACCTGCCTGGATGAGGTGTTTCACGCGCATGCAACCGAGGACATCAACTATGGCGTGATGAGCAGCGGTCTGCGCGATCTGTCCGCCAAAGCCGATACGGTGGTGGTGGAAGGCAGCGGCGGTTGGCGGGTGCTGATGAACGATCTGCGGCCTTACGCCGAGTGGGTGGTGCAGGAACAGCTGCCGGTGGTGCTGGTGGTGGGCATCAAACTGGGCTGCGTCAGCCACGCGCTGCTGACCGCGCAGTCGATCATCAACGACGGCCTGCCGCTGCTGGGCTGGGTGGCCAACCGCATCAACCCGGGGTTGGCGCACTATGCCGAAACCATCGCGGCGCTGCAGCAGCGCATTCCCGCGCCGCTGCTGGGTGAAATTCCGTATCTGCCGCGCGCGGAGCAGCGCGAACTGGCGCACTACCTCGATATTTCCACGCTGCTGTAAGTCCGTTCAGACGCAGAGCGTCGCCAACAGCCGGGCGGCGATCAGCAGGCCCAGCCCATACACCGTGTGGGTGAGCAGGCTGAGGAGCCGCGATTTTCGTGGGTAGGCGGTTTTCGCCGCCGCCACGCCAAAGCCCAGCGCGGGCTGCATCACCAGAAACGGCGCCGTCAGGCTCAGCCAGCCGCTCAACAGCGCGATGAGCGGCTCCGGCGTCGCATACCACTCGCTGCCCGCCAACCCGAGCGGGATAAAGGCAAACGCGATGCCGATGGCGTAATGCAATATCCAGCCGATTTCTCTCTCTCCCCGGCGCGGCGGCGCCGTAACGATGGTGGCGTGAAACCAGCGGCCGTCGAACATGCCGAGAAACCAACGGCCCACCAGCGCATAATCGAGAGCAGGGATGTCGAAGCGCCGCTTCAGCAGCAGCGCCCACAGATCCATACAGAGGGTGGCGCCGGCGCCGGTTAACAGGATGCGCACTAACAGATCGGGGGTCATAGGGTGTCCTTGGCTCAGTGACGTGATAATGTGCGCACAGTGTGCAACTTAAAGTCGGCTTCAAGTCAATGGCAAAAGAACTGGATATCGGCGCGGTGGCGCGCCTGAGCGGAGTCGCGCCTTCCGCGCTGCGGCATTACGAGAAGAAAGGGCTGATCGCGTCGACGGGCCGCCACGGTTTGCGCCGCCAATACGCCGCCGGCGTGCTTGACCAACTGCGGCTGATCGCGCTGGCGCGCCTGGCCGGTTTTACGCTGGACGAGATGAGCGCCTTGTTTGACGAACGGGGCAAGATAGCGCTCGATCGCGGGCTGCTGGCGGCGCGGGCGGATGAACTGGATCGCCATATCCAACGCCTGATGCAGGTGCGCGACGGGCTGCGCCACATGGTCGATTGCCCTGAACCCGAGCACCTGCAGTGCCCGCAGTTCAGGAAAATCCTGCAGCAGGGCGAGTTCTAAGCCTCGCGTTTGGGCGGCGGCGCCGAGTGATACACCGACACCGGCCGCAGGCCGCGCGACACGGTGGTGGCGATCACGCACGAGAGCAGAATGCCGGGCAGCAGCGCGTATTCGCCGGTCATTTCAAACACCATCAGCGCCGCCATGATTGGCGCATGGGTGGTGGCGGCCAGCAGGGTGGCCATGCCGGTCAGCGCCAGCAGCAGCGGCACCGCCGCATCCATGCCCGGCCACAGGCCAAACAGTTGACCGATGATCGAACCGAGCGCGGCGCCGACGAACAGCGTCGGGGTGAAGACCCCGCCGGGCGCGCCCGACCCGCTGCTGGCGAGGATCGCCAACAGTTTGCACACCAGGATCGCCCCCAGCAGCAATACCCCCGGCGGCGCGATCAGCAGCGCCTGTACCACGCTGTAACCGTTGCCCCACACCTGCGGGAACAGCAGAGAAAGCAGCCCGACGATTAGGCCGCCCAGCGCCAGCTGCAACGGCGGCTTCAACCGCAGCGAGCGGAAGGCATGGCCGGTGGCGGTCATCAGCCATAAAAACAGCGGCCCACCGGCGCCGGCCACCACGCCGACCAGCGCCATCAGCAGGTATTGCGTCGGCAAGGGGGCGGCGAGCGGCGTCACCAGATAGAGCGGCGCCTGGCCGCCGTTGAGCAGGTTGGTCATCAGCAGGGCGCTGACCGCGGCGATCACCACCGGGCCGAGCGAGGCCAGCATCAGGGTGCCGAACAGGATCTCGGCGATAAACAGGCTGCCCGCCAGCGGCGCATGATAGGCGCTGGCCATCCCGGCGGCGGCGGCGCAGGCCACCCACAGTTTCCATTCTTTCTCGTGCGTAAAGCGCTGGGCGAACAGCGAGCCCACCAGCGCCGCCAGCAGGATCATCGCGCCTTCGCGGCCGATGGCGCTGCCGCTCGACACCACCAGCAGCGACGCCAGGCACTTCACCAGGCTGGCGCCGGTGTCCAGCTTGCCGTTGCCGGTCTCGATCGCTTCCATATAGTCGGTGGGCGCCGCCGGGCGCTGGTGGCGGTAGCGCTGATGCATATAAAGCAGCAGGCCCGCCGCCAGCCCGCCCAGCGCCGGAGTGAGGGCGCGCCGCCAGCCGGGCAGCGCGGCGGCGGCGGCCACCAGGCTGCCGTCGGCATTGCCGAGCAGCAGCCACTCGAGGCCAATCATTGAACGGTGGAACAGCCACACCGCCAGGGCGGCGGCGACGCCGATGAACACGGCGATAAACAGGCTGCGCAACAGGGCGCGATAGTGGTGCAGGTGGACCAATCTTTTCATGCGTGGGCGGCGTCGTGAGAAAAATCAAAGGGTCATCAGCGCATTGTGCTTGGCGCTCCGGCCGATGACCAGTGAATCTTTAGCAAACTGCGGCGTGGGGCGGGGCGGCGAGCGCCCCGGCGTGGGTTATTGCGGCGTCAGCACCCGGCGCGTGCGGCCGGAGCTGAGGTAGTCGGCGATGTAATCCTGCGAGATTTCGCCGCTGTAGCGGCCGTCTTCATCGACGATCGGCATCCAGGAGGTGTTGTGCTCGTACAGCTTCGACAGCACCACGCGCAGGTTCTCCTCCGCACGGGCGGTGACGCGGAAATGGTGCAGGCTGTCGGCGCAGACGCCCGGCGCGCCGCGCGCCTCGCGGCGCTTGACGTACCCCAGCGGCTTGCCGTCGGCGTCCACCACCGTCACCGAGCGGGCGTCGATATCGTCCATCAGCCCGAACGCTTCCACTAGCGGCGTCTCCCGCCGCACCGTCACCGTTTCCTGTTGATCGGCCACGTCGCCGGCCTGCACCAGCAGCAGGCGCTTCAGCGTGCGATCCTGGCCGACAAAGGAAGCGACGAAGTCGTTGGCCGGCCGCGCCAGCAGCTCATCGGCGCTGGCGTTCTGCACGATTTTGCCCTGGCGGAACACCGCGATGCGATCGCCGAGCTTCAGCGCTTCGTCGATGTCGTGGCTCACCAGCATCACGGTCTTTTTCAGCTGGCGCTGCATGTCGAGAAACTCGTTCTGGATGGTTTCGCGGTTGATCGGATCCACTGCGCCGAAGGGTTCATCCATCAGCAGCACCGGTGGATCGGCCGCCAGCGCGCGGATCACGCCGATGCGCTGCTGCTGCCCGCCAGACATCTCTTTCGGGTAGCGGTGCAAAAAACGCTTGGGATCCAGCGCCACCATGCTCATCAGCTCCTCGGCGCGATCGTGGCAGCGTTTTTTGTCCCAGCCCAGCATGCGCGGCACCACGGTAATGTTCTCCTCGATGGTCATGTTGGGAAACAGGCCGATCTGCTGGATGACGTAGCCGATTTTGCGGCGCAGGCTGACGGTATCCAGCGCGCTGGTGTCTTCGCCGTTGACCAGAATGGTGCCGCCGGTGGGTTCGATCAGGCGGTTGATCATCTTCAGCGTGGTGGTTTTGCCGCAGCCGGAAGGGCCGAGCAGCACGCAGATTTCGCCTTCCGGCACGTCCAGATTGATGTTGTCGACGGCGTTGAACGGCGTGCCGTTCTTTTGCATGAACTGTTTGGTCAGATTTTCCAATTTAATCATGAGCGGATCCCCTTGGGCGTTAGCGCAATTTGCAAGCGGTGCAATAACCAATCGAGGACGATCGCCAGCAGGCTGATCATCACGGCGCCGGTAATCAACTGGCGAATGTCGCTGCTGCTGATGCCGTTGAGCAGCAGCAGGCCGAGGCCGCCGGCACCGATCACCGCAGCGATCGCCATCACGCCGATATTCATCACCACGGCGGTGCGGATGCCGCCGAAGATCACCGGCAGCGCCACCGGGATCTCCACCCAGCGCAGGCGTTGCCAGAACGTCATGCCGATGCCGCGGCCGGCTTCGCGCAGCCCGCCGGGCAGGTTGTCGAGCGCGGTGTGGGTGTTGCGCACGATCGGCAGCAGCGAGTAAAGGAACACCGCGGTGATCGCCGGCACGTAGCCGATGCCGTGGCCGATTAAGGAAAACAGCGGGATCATCAGCCCGAACAGGGCGATGGAGGGCACGGTCAGCACCAGCGTGGCCAGGCTCAGCACCGGCGTCGCCAGCCATTTATGGCGGACGATCAGCACGCCGAGCGGCACGCCGATCAGGATCGCCAGGCCGACGGCGATGCCGACCAGCAGCAGGTGTTCCAGCGTCAATCCGGCGATATAGGCCCAGTTTTGCCAGGCGTAAAGTATGGTATTCATCATGCCTCCCTATATCAGGCCGCGCTGCTTGAGGAACGCATCGGCGACCTGTTGCGGCGTCTGGTAGTCGATATCCACCCTGGCGTTAAGCTCGGTGATCACCTGATTGTTGAACTGTTTCGACAGCGTGTTCAGCGCCTCTTCCAGCCCCGGCGTGTTTTGCAACACGTCGGCGCGCACCACCGGCGTGACCGCATAGCTCGGGAAGTAACCCTTGTCGTCTTCGAGCACCTGCAGATCGAAGCCTTTCACCCGGCCGTCGGTGGTGTACACCAGCCCGGCGTCGACGAAGCCGTCGCGGATGGCGTTGTAGACCAGGCCGGGATCCATCTGGCGGATTTGCGGGCGATCCAGCGGCATGTTGTACAGCGCCTGCATCGGCTTCAGGCCGTCCGAGCGGCCGGCAAACTCCAGATCCAGCCCCAGCAGCCAGTTGTGTTTCGGGTCGGTTTTACGCACCTGTTCCACTTTGGCCACCAGCTGCGACATGGTGCGAATCTGCTCTTTTTCCGCGCGCTGGCGCTGCATGGCGAAGGCGTAGGTGTTGTTCATGTCCGCCGGCTGCAGCCACACCAGGCCGAGTTTGGCGTCGAGCTTTTTCACCGTGTCGTAAGTTTCCTGCGGCGTCATGCGCTTATTGATGTGGTTAAAGATGATCAGCGAGGTGCCGGTGTATTCCCAGGTCATGTCGATCTGTTTGTTGATCATGGCGTTGCGGGTGATCACCGTGGCCAGATTGGTCTTGGGTTCGACCTGAAAACCCTTGGCCCGCAGGTATTGCACGGTGATCGCCGACAGAATGCGCTGTTCGGTAAAGTTCTTGCTCGCCAGCGTCAGCGGGGCGGCCCAGGCGGCCGCGCCGGTCATCAGCAAGGAGAACAGCAGCGCGTGGCGGAGGCGTTGTAACCATCGAGTCATCGCGTTTCTCCCATCAGGATGCGGTGTGCGGGCTGAGCCGGCGGCCGAGACCGGCCAGCGCCAGATCGAGCAGCAGGGCGATCAGCGCGGTGGCGGCGGCGCCGAGGATCAGCGTCGGGAAGTCGTTCAGGTAGATGCCGGGGAAGATCAGTTCGCCGTAGCTGCTGGCGCCGATCAAAAACGCCAGCGGCGCGGTGCCGACGTTGATCGCCATCGCGATGCGCACCCCGGCGAAGATCACCGGCAGGGCGTTGGGCAGTTCGACCTGGCGCAGCCGCTGCCCGGCGGTCATGCCAATACCGTTGGCGGCCTCGACCAGCGCCGGCGGCACCGAACGCAGGCCGGCATAGGTATTGCGCACGATGGGCAGCAGCGAGGCGAGGAACAGCGCCACCACCGCCGGCCGGTCGCCGATGCCGATGATCACCATCGCCAGCGCCAGCACCGCCAGCGGCGGCAGGGTGTTGCCGACGTTAAAGATCTGCATCACGTGCTCCGCCCAGCGGCGGGCGAAAGGGCGGCTCAGCAGGATGCCGCTGGGAATGCCGACCAGCAGCGACAGCAGCATGGAGCACGCCACCAGGAACATGTGCTGCTGGCCGAGGTAAATCAAATCTTCCCGGCGCGACTTGAGGGTTTCCCAGCCGATGCCGTAAACCAGCAGCGCGACGACGGCGATAAACAGCAGGCTCCCGAGGAGCAGGCGCCGGTATGGCGCTGACTTGTGCATGATGTTGCGTCCTCCGTTGCGCGGAGCGGCCGATAGGCGGCGCATTCCGCTCTGATTGTTACCCACTGCCCGGCGGGCGTGGCGGTACAAAACGGGCGTTTCGCATGAGGTTAGCGAGATTGAGCGAAGGGTGCGTTCGGCACAGCGTGCTGAACGTAGGCTCAATACGTGAGTTAATCAGCATAAGATACTGATATTTAAACCCGAGAAAGCACGAAGCCCAAAGGCGCCGGCTAGGGAAGGTATAGCACCCTGTCGTTGAGCGTGCCAAGTTTTATGAACAAAATCAGCTGATTGAGTTTGCCCAGATTGGCGCCGCAGACCGCGTCAGCGCTGGGATGCGTGGAAAGTAAAAAAAATCCGCAGCAAAACGTTACGCCGTAACAATAAGTCCAAATGGTGCGATTCGCCGCCGGCAAAGGCAGGATGTGAGGGCGGATAGACTCGGCGCAGACGCTTGCTGATATACTCAAGGAAAATAAAAACGCCAGGAAGCCTGCATAACGCCATGACAAATAACGTTTCACCCGCACCCATCGCCCACCGCCCGCTGATCCTGATCGCCTGCATGCTGGCGATGTTCATGTCGGCCATCGAAGCCACCATCGTCGCCACCGCCATGCCGACCATCATCGGCGATCTCGGCGGCTTTTCGCTGCTGGGCTGGGTGTTCGCGGTCTATTTGCTGGCGCAGGCGATCACCATTCCCATCTACGGCCGGCTGGCGGATCTCTACGGCCGCAAGCGGGTGTTCTTCTTCGGCGCCACGCTGTTCCTGCTGGGATCGGTGCTGTGCGGCTTCGCCCCCGACATGTATTGGCTGATCGGCTTCCGTCTGCTGCAGGGGCTGGGCGCCGGCGCCATCATGCCGATCGCCTCCACCATCATCGGCGACATCTACAGCGCCACCGAGCGGCCGAAGGTGATGGGCTACCTGTCGAGCGTGTGGGGCGTGTCGGCGATCATCGGCCCGCTGCTGGGGGCGTTTATCGTGCAGCACCTGCCGTGGGCGCTGGTTTTCTGGGTCAACCTGCCGATCGGCCTGCTGGCGATGCTTTTCCTCTGGCGCTATCTGCCGGCGCATCAGCAGCTGCGGCGGCACGCGCTGGATCTGGCGGGCACCGCCTGGCTGACGCTGTTCGTTTCGGCGCTGTTGCTGGCGCTGTTGCAGATGGAAAGCCTGGGATGGTGGGTGGCGCCGTTGCTCGCGCTGGCGGCGGCGTCGCTGGCACTGCTTGTCCGCCAGGAGCGGCGCGCGGTCGAACCGCTGTTCCCGCTGGCGCTGTGGCAAAGCCGGGTGATCGTCGCCGGCAACATCGGCGGGCTGGTGATCGGCGCGGCGATGATGGGCATCAGCGCCTTCCTGCCTACTTTCATTCAGGGCGTAATGGGCGGCTCGCCGCTGGAGGCGGGCACCACGCTGGCGCTGATGTCGATCGGTTGGCCGCTGGCCAGCACGCTGAGCGGCCGTTTGATGCTGATGACCTCGTACCGCGCGACGGCGTTGCTGGGTGCGCTGCTGTTGGTGGCGGGCGGCCTGATCCTGCTGATGCTGCAGCCGACCGGCGGCCTGCTGTGGGGGCGGGTGGCGGCGTTTATGGTCGGCGCCGGCATGGGGTTGTGCAACACCACGTTTTTAGTGTCGGTGCAGAACGCGGCGCATTACAGCATTCGCGGCATCGCCACCGCCTGTACGGTGTTTACCCGCATGGTGGGTTCGGCCATCGGCACTGCGATTTTGGGCGCCACGCTGAACCTCAACCTGCAGTGGCGTTTGCCGGAGGTTGACGATCCGGTGCAGCGGCTGATGGAGCCGGCGGTGCGGCAGAGCATGGGAAGCGAAGCGCTGGCGCAGCTGATCCAGCAGGTGGCGGCTTCACTGCATTGGGTGTTCCTGGCGTCGGCGTTGGTGTCGTTGCTGGCGCTGGCGGCGGCGATGCTGATCCCGGCGCGTTGTCGACCGCAGGGCGAAGGGGAAGAGGCGGAGCAGGCGTAAGGGAAAAGTAAAGGGCGCGGCTGTGAATGAACTGCGCCCTGGATAGCCGATGCGGCTTACTGCGTGTTGGAGGTATCCTGGCTGGTGCCGGTCTGCGCCGCGTCACCGCGATCGTCGCCATTGTTCAGGCGGGTATAGACGATCTTCTGGGTGTCGTTTTCGCAGTGGCCGACCACTTGGCCGCCCGCTTGATCGGCCTGATCGTTAGGCACGATCTCCAGTTTGAAGCCGGACTCCGGAACGCCGTTATTGATGATTTTCTGCGAAATGTCCGCTTTCACGCTTTCGCAGGAGGCCAGAGCCGCCAACGGCGCGCCGGCCAGCAAGACAGCGGTTAATATCAGCGTTTTCTTCATCACGTCATCCTTTTAGACAATGGACTTCCTGTAACAGGATAGCAGTAATGGCGGCCGGGTTTCACGCTTGCCCGCCCGCCGCAGGCGGATTAAGGATTAATCCGACGCCCGGTCTGACGATCCAGACATTTACGGGTGTCAGGCTCCCAGTACGCGTTGACGTTGTTGCTGTCGTTGCAGCGATCTTCGTCATCCGCCGCGCGATCGGCCTTGTCGAACTCTTTCTCGACGCGAGTGTTAACCTTGTGGCGCAGGGATTTGGTATCATTCCACTGCTCTTTGCTCTGGCGTGCTTCTTCGGTGCTCATCGCGCCGCTGCCTTTGCCATCGACGGTGACGCAGGTGCTGCCCTGCGTGCAGGTGGCGGCCAGCGCCGGCGCCTGCCAGGCGCCCATAACGGCCAGCATGGCGACCGGCAGCATCCCGCGCAGCAGTCGTTGGGTCGAAAATGTTTTCATCGTTTCATCCTTATGAGTGAGTGCGCCTGATGATGGCGACACTGGCGTTACTTCGCCCGCAGGCGTGGTGACAAATATACCACCGCGCTTCTGAAATTCACCAGCCAAGCGCCGATTCGTTTACTTTATCGAGAGAAAACTGCGACCGATGTTAAAAACCACGCTGTTGTTTTTCGCCACCGCCCTGGCTGAAATTATCGGCTGTTTCTTGCCTTATCTCTGGCTCAAAAAGCAGGGCAGCGCCTGGCTATTGCTGCCGGCGGCAGTGAGCCTGATGCTGTTTGTTTGGCTGTTGACGCTGCATCCGGCGGCCAGCGGGCGGGTCTATGCGGCCTACGGCGGCGTGTATGTGGCGACGGCGCTGCTGTGGCTGCGGGTGGTGGACGGGGTGAAGCTGTCTGCGCTGGACTGGGTGGGCGCGGGGGTGGCGCTGGCGGGCATGTTGATCATCGTTTCAGGCTGGCGCGCAGCCTGAGCAAACACGGCGGGAGTCGCCTCCCGCCGCCGGAGATCAGGCGCCGCGGTGGATGTTCAGCCCGGCGAAGGACTGGCTGACCGGCATCATTTCCAGCGTGTTGATGTTGACGCGCGCCGGCAACGTCGCGACCCAGAACACCGACTCGGCGATGTCTTCCGGCGTCAGCGCATCGGCGCCTTCGTAGGTTTTGTTGACCTTGCCGTCATCGCCCTTGAAGCGCACGTTGGAGAACTCGGTGCCGCCCACCAGGCCCGGCTCGATATCGGTCACGCGGATGCGCGTGCCGTGCAGATCGGCGCGCAGGCCCAGGCTGAACTGTTTGACGAACGCCTTGGTGGCGCCGTACACGTTGCCGCCGGCGTAAGGCCAGTTGGCGGCGGTGGAGCCGATGTTGATCACATGGCCGACGTTGCGCTCGACCATGGCCGGCAGCAGCGCGCGCGTCATGTTCACCAGCCCCTTGGCGTTGGTGTCGATCATGGTTTCCCAGTCATCGGCGTTGGCCTTGTGCGCCGGCTCCAGCCCCAGCGCCAGGCCGGCGTTGTTCACCAGCACGTCGATCTGGCGCAGCTCGGCCGGCAGTGCTTCGATCGCCTGTTGAATGGCGGCGCGGTTGCGCACGTCGAGCCGCACGATGTGCAGCGCTTGCCCTAATTCGTCCTGCAGCTCTTCGAGACGCTCAAGGCGGCGCCCGGCGGCGATCACTTGATGGCCTTCACGGATAAAACGGCGTGCGATTGCCTCGCCGAAACCGGAGGTGGCGCCGGTAACAAAAATAATCATGTTGCTGTTCCTCAACTGTTTTTACCCTACATGCCTCTATCATTAGCACAAACCAGCTGGCAGTGGCAGCGGTTATCGCGGCGCAGAGAAAAAAAGGCCGCACCGGGCCGGCGGCCCGGTGCGGATCAATGCTGAGGCGGCAGGTGGTAGACCACGGCGTCATACTTGACGCGTTCGCAACGCCCGGCCAGCACGCCGCCCAGCGACTCGGCGAGGCGGCGGCTGGCGGTATTTTGCTCGGCCACCGGGTAGATAAGGTGCGGCGGCTGAAAGCGCTCGCTGACCCAGCGCGCGATGCCCTGCACGATTTCGCGCCCGTAGCCCTGGCCGTGCAGGCTCTCTTTCACCCAGATGCCCAGCTCCGGGGTGCGGCTGCGCAGGTTGTGCGCGCCGCCGACGCCGACAAACTGCCGGTCTTCGCGCCGGCGGGCGACGAAGATCACTTCTTCGCCTTCGCGCATCAGCGGCAGCCAGCCTTGCCAGACGTTGGCGAAATCTTCCGGCGACGCCTCCGGCTCAAAGGTCATAAAGCGCGTCAGAGTGGGGGTGATCGCCTGGTAAACATCGTCGGCGTCTGCTGCGGTAAAGGGGGCAATCAACAAACGGTCGGTGTCCACGCGGCACTGAGAAAGGTCATTATGATTCATCTTATTTTCCCTCGCTTTTCAGGCCAGAACGGCAAAAAATCCGCGCCCATAAATCAGGGCGGATCGTCGATATTACGCGCATTGGCGGCAGAAGCGACTTATTTTTCGCCGCTTGGGCAAGATGGAAAGATCGGGATTGGTGACAATGTCACATTATGAATGAAGCGGCGAGCGCGATGAGGTGCGCCCGCCGCCGGGGATCAGAACTTCACCGAGCCTTGCAGATAGATCGTACGCGGCTGGCCGATGTACAGACCTTTGTTATTGTCGTCATAGGCACGGGTGAAATACTCGTGGTTGAACAGGTTTTTCACGCCGACGCCCAGATTCAGGCCGGCCATTTCCGGGCCGAAATCATAGGCGGCGCGCACGCCCCACAGCATATAGCCGGGAATGCGGCCGGTGCTGCCGTCGGCGCTTTCCGCCACGGTGTTGGCGTTATCGGCGAACTGGCTGGATTGGAACTCGCCGTTGAGGTTAAACGCCCAGTTGCCCGGCGTGTAGTCCAGCCCCAGCGTGCCTTTATGCTTCGGTGAGAACGGCACCTGGTTGCCCTTGTAGCCGCCGTCTTCGCGGATAGTGGCGTTGACGTAGGCGTAGCTGGCGTAGGCGGTCAGATCGTCCAGTTTCGGCGTCAGCTGCGACAGATCGTAACGCAGGCTGCCCTCCAGCCCGGCGTGGCGAGTTTTGCCGCGCGCGGTCACGCTGTCGGTCACCTGGTTGGAGTCGTACTGGTTGTTGAAGTTGATCAGGAACAGCCCGATCTCGCCGGTCAGCGCATCGCCGGCGTAGCGGGTGCCCAGCTCCCAGGTGCGCGCCTTCTCCGGTTCAATCTTGCCGCTGTCGACCGCTTTGCCCATCTGGCTGTACTGCACGGTGCCGAAGGAGCCTTCGGTGTTGGCGTACAGGTTCCAGTATTCGTTAAGGTGATACATCACGTTCAACGCCGGCAGCGGCGCGTTATAGCTGACGTCGAGGCGGTTGTTCTTGATGTAGTTGTTCTGATACGACTTGATGTACTCGTAGCGCATGCCTGGCGTGATGGTCCAGTCGCCGATGTCTATGCGATCGTCGATATAGAAGGCGTGCGCCTCGGTGCCGGACTGGGTATCGCGATCGTACGGGCTGGCGCTGGACGGCAGCCGGCCGGTGCTGGCCTTGCTGGTGTAGCGCAGCTCGTGGGTGGATTCGCTGACGTAGCGGTAGCCGACGCCGACCTCATGCGCCGAGTCTCCCCAGCGGAAGCTCTGGCTGTAGCGCGGTTCCACGCCGCGCACCCAGTATTCGCGCGGTGACAGCGTCAGATTTTTGCCCTGATCCAGATAGCCGCTGCGCAGGGTGTAGGTGTAGAAGCTCTGCACGTCGAACTTGTGCTGTTGATCCGGCTGATACTGATAGCCGAAGTTCGCCAGCTGGCGGCGGCCCCAGAACTTGTCGTACGGGCGCGTCGACTGGAACGGGTTGGCGTTGTAGTCCGCCCGGCTCAGGCCGCCCGGCATGTCCGCCTCGCCTTCGTAGTATTGCAGCAGGCTGTTGAAGGTGTGCACCTCGTTCGGGGCGTAACGGCTTTTCAGCATCACGTCGTCAATCTTGGTCGCGCTGTGTTCGCGCCAGTCGCTGCCGCGGGTGCCGGAGTAGAGCAGCGCCGCGCCGAAGCCGTTGTCGGCGGTGCCGCCGATCATCAGGTTGCCGGTGCCTTTCGGGTGATCCTGGCGCGAAGTCGGGCTGAGCTGCCCCTGCATGCCGGCTTCCATGCCGAAGGTTTTCGGGATGGCGCGGGTGACGAAGTTGACGACGCCGCCGACGCTCTGCGGCCCATAACGCACCGCGCCGCCGCCGCGCACCACGTCGATCGCGTCCATATTGCCGAGCGAGACCGGCGCCAGCGACAGCTGCGGCTGGCCGTAAGGCGCGAAGGGCACCGGGATGCCGTCCATCAGTACGGTGGAGCGGCTGGCGAGGCGCGGGTTGAGGCCGCGAATGCCGAAGTTCAGCGCCATGTCATGGCTGCCGGTACCGTTGTTCTCCGGCGCCACCACGCCCGGCACCCGGTTCAACGCTTCGCGCACGGTGGTGGTGCCGGTTTTGGCGAATTCTTCGCGGCGCACCACGTCGCGCGCGCCGGGATGTTCGAACACGTCTACCTGGCGGCCTTCCGCCAGCCAGTCACCGACCACGGTGATGTCTTCTTCCTTCTGCGGCTGCGGCAGTTTGGCCAGCGTGTAACCGTTGTTGCCGAGCGCTTTAGCCTGCAGGCCGCTGCCGGCCAGCAGGGCGTTCAGGCCGTCATCGACGCCGTAGCTGCCGCTCAGGCCCGGCGAACGTTTACCGGCGGTCAGCGTGCCGTCCACCGAGAGCGCGATGCCGGCGCGAGCGGCGAAAGCGTTCAGCGCGCCGTCCAGCTCACCGGCCGGAATATGATAGGCTGCGGCGGCGCTGGCGGCGCTCGCCGTCAGCGGTGCGGCGAAGGCCAGGCCAATGGCCACGGCCAGCGGCGTGGCGCGTTTTCCCCAAAGCGAAGCCGGCGCTCCCTTTCCCCAAGCGTTGTTCATACCTTCTCCTGAATCATTTTTTATTTATTGCTGCAGTGTTTTCCTGGGAGTCGGATGAGCGAAGCAAAAGGGACAATCAAGAATGCGATTTTTTATCATTTTCATTTAAAAAATTCAGGCGGGAACGATTTGCAGCCAATAGCGGGTAAAGCTTTGCAGGCGCACCGGCAGCGTCTGGCTGAGCAGGGCGAGGGCGCGATCGGTATCGTTGAGCGGGAAACTGCCGCTGACGCGCAGGCCGGCGACGGCCGGATCGCAGCTCAGGTGGCCGCGTCGGTAGCGCGCCAGTTCGGCGATCACCTGGTCCAGCCGCCATTGGCTGACGCTCAGCACGCCGCGCAGCCAGCCGTCCTCCGCCGCAGCCGGTTGCTTGTCGCTGAAGGCCGAGGCGCTGAAGCCGATCTGTTCCCCGGCGTCCACCCGGCGCGTTTGCTGCGGATCCTGCGCCAGCTGCGCTTCGACCGCATGCTCCAGCACCGTCAGGCGCGTCTCGCCGCCGATATCGCGCACCAAAAAGCGGGTGCCGAGCGCGCGCATCGCCCCCTGCGGGCTTTGCACCCACAGCGGCCGGGGGTCGCGCCCGGTAATCAGGCTGATTTCTCCGGCGTGCAAGCGGATCAACCGTTGACGATCGTCGTAATGCACGTCCACCGCACTGGCGGTGTTGAGCACCAGTTGGGTGCCGTCGCTTAACACAATGGGTTTGATTTCGCCGGTGGCGGTGCGGTAGTCGGCGCGCAGCTCCCGGCCGAACGGCGATTGGTAAAGGAAACCGCCGCCGCCCACGCCAAGCAACAGCAGCAGGCTCTTCAGCAGGGTGCGGCGATCGATCGCCGACTGGCGGCCGGCGCGATCGAGCGCACGGTAGCTGAACTTGCCCGGCACGCCTTGCAGCTGGCTCTGCAGCGCTTCGACGCGCTGCCAGGCCCAGCGGTGATCGGCGTGCTGCTGGTGCCAGGCTTGCCACTGTAGGCGCTGGCGGTCGGTGACGTGCTCATCGCACAACAGGGCATACCAGTGTGCGGCCATCTTCAGCGCCTGGCGCTGCTCGGGGGTAATGGCGTTGCTCATGAGAAAACGTCGTTTTCCAGGCTGAACAGCAGGCAATGCTCGGTGGCCTTGGCCATGTATTTTTTAACCGAACTGACCGACACGCCGAGACGCACGGCGATGTCCGCATAGCCCAGGCCTTCGAGCTGCGACAGCAGAAAGGCCTGTTTCGCTTTCGGCCCCAGGCCGTCGAGCATGGCGTCTATCTGCTGCAGGCTTTCCAACAGGCTCTGGCGCTGTTCCGGCGACGGGGCGTAGCCTTCCGGGATCAGCGTCAGCATCTCCAGATAGGCGCGCTCCAGCGTTCTGCGGCGGAACAGATCGACCATCACCCGCTTGGCGACGGTGACCAGAAAGTCTTTCGGCTCGCGCAGGGTCGCCGCGGCGTCGCTTTTCAGCAGGCGCATAAAGGTGTCCTGCGCCACATCGTCCGCGTCGAAAGCGCAGCCCAGCCGACGGCGCAACCATCCCTGCAACCAGGCGTGATGGGTGGCGTAAAGGCGCGACAGCGCGGCGTGCGGGGCGGAAGCGGTGGCGGACATGGTTTTCGCATTGCTGGTCAAAAAGATGCGCGGATGATAATTGAGAATGGTTATCGTTTCAAGTTTGTCGGGTGGGTTCCTGAATGGTTCCGGCCTCTTTTTATCGCGTTGAAATAGGCTGACGGGCGCGAAAATATCCCTTTGCCCATTAAAGGTGCAGCAACGGTGTTATTTCGGTAAGCAAACGGTTGCTATTAGTCTGCCGTCGAAGATCGCCGCGTGTTTTATTCTTTTTCTTCGGTTGGTTTTCTTTGTTTAATTAGTATCACTTTGTTTTAACGTGAAAATATATTTTATGTCGGTCTGTTGGCACACGGCTTGCTATGCTTAACCCGGTCTTTAAGTTTGGGCAACAGAAGGCATTGTTTCATCGACGCAGGTTATTATGCGGGTGAGATTGGCCGGTCGTCACAAGGAAGAAAATAATGGCACTGCAATTCACCACGGCTATTCGTGGCAATTTTTTTGATATCGCGGCCTGCGTGGAGGAACCGCAACAGCTTGACGAACGCCTGCGGCACATTCCCGACGGTTTGTTGCTGCTGAACGGGGGCGTCATCGTCTGGTTCGGCAGCTGGCAGCAGGGCGAGGCGCTGCTGCCGCCGGGTTTCGCGGTCACGGAGTATCGCGACAAACCGATCGTACCGGGCTTTATCGACACCCATATCCACTATCCGCAAACCGAAATGATTGGCGCCTATGGCGACCAACTGCTGGACTGGTTAAATAATTACACCTTCCCGACCGAAAGCCGCTATGGCTGCGAGCGGCACGCCGACGCGATGTCGGCCTTCTTTCTGCGGGAGTTGCTGAGCAACGGCACTACCACCGCGCTGGTGTTCGGCAGCGTGCATCCGCAGTCGGTCGATGCGCTGTTCAGCCAGGCGCAAACGCTGAACATGCGCCTGATCGCCGGTAAGGTGATGATGGATCGCCATGCGCCGCAGGCGCTGCTGGAAACGCCGGAGCAGAGTTACCGCGACACGCGCGAGTTGATTGAACGCTGGCACGGCAAAGGCCGCCTCGGTTACGCCATTACGCCGCGCTTTGCGCCAACCAGCACCCCGGCGCTGCTGGCGCAGGTGCAGCGGCTGCGCGAAGAATTCCCCGACGTGTGGCTGCAGACGCACCTGAGCGAGAATCCGCAGGAAGTGGCCTGGGTAAAATCGCTGTTCCCGCAAAGCCAAAGCTATCTGGACGTTTACCATCGCTACGGCATGACCGGCGGCAAAAGCGTGTTCGCCCACTGCCTGCACCTGGAGGAGCAGGAGTGGGACTGCCTGTGCGAGACCCGTTCGGCGATCGCCTTTTGCCCCACCTCCAACCTGTTCCTCGGCAGCGGGCTGTTCGACCTGCAGCAGGCCTGGCGCAAGCGGGTGAAGCTCGGCATCGGCACCGACGTGGGGGCAGGCACCTCCTTCAATATGCTGCGCACGCTGGGCGAGGCGTACAAGGTCGGCCAGCTGCAGCATTACCGGCTCTCCGCCGTAGAAGCGTTCTATCACGCCACCCTGGGCGGCGCCCGCGCGCTGTCGCTGGACGACAAAATCGGCAACTTCGACGTCGGCAAAGAGGCGGATTTCGTGGTGCTCGATCCGGCGGTGACGCCGCTGCAGCAGTTACGCTACGCCAACAGCGCCACGCCGGCGGAACAAGGCTTCGTGCTGATGACGCTGGGGGACGATCGCAATATTTATCGCACCTATGTGGACGGCAAGGTGGTTTATCAGGCGGCGGTGTCAGACTGATTTCATTCGCGGTGTTGGCGCAAAGGCATATTGGAATACGCCGACACCGCGTGGCGACAATTTTAACATAAGGAAGTGAAAGCCTTGATAGCGTTATTGCTGCACACATTGTGGATGAAAAACAGACAATGGAAGGGCGGCGCATGATTATTTATTGGACATGCCGAGATGTAGTCTGAATACGATTATTTGGTTAGGAGACTCTTTATTGGTTTTTTATGAATATACCTAGTGATATACAGCCATGTTGCTGGATAAGTGCGTAAAAAGCATTGCATTTCTTCGGGGGGCTCTATATCATAATGAGAATAATTATCTTTACGATATCGCTGCTTAAAAAGCAACAGGCTTGTTTTAATCACTGTTGCTGTTTTTTCGGTGTACTTCTGCATTTTACGAGCCAGGATTGGCTTGAGCTTTATTTCTGGAAAGGGATTTCATGCGTGATTTGTTTCGACAGGAAGCCACGGATCATCAGCGGGCGAAATGGGCGGGTAAGGCCTTATTGATAAACGGCTTGCCCGCCTGGTGCTTTGGTCTTTTATCGTTTTTATTTATTCTTGTTTTCCTCTCTTTTCTTATATTCAGTCATTATACGCGCCGCATTAATGTTTATGGTGAAATCACCACCTTCCCCCGCTCAGTCAATGTGTTTGCACCCCAGCAGGGTTTTATCTCGGAACGCTTCGTCGAAGTGGGCGACGTGGTTAAAAAAGGCCAGCGTCTTTATCAGATTGATGTCAGCCGGGTGACGGATAACGGGAAAGTGAGCGCCAATACGCGCCTGGCGCTGGAAAACCAGTTAAAACACGTTGACAGCATCATCCTTAAGTTGCAAGACAACAAGCGCATGACGCTGGAAAATCTACGCGCGCAAAAAAAACAGTATGAATTGGCGCACATGCAGTCCAAACAGCTGTTGGATAACGCACGAGAAGGGGTGGCATTTGCTCAGGACAACATGCGTTCCTATAAGGAATATCAGCAGCGCGGTCTGATTACCAAAGATCAGCTTAGCGGACAAACCTATTCGTTTTATCAACAACAAAGTCTGTTCCAAAACCTGCATAGCCAACACATTCAGGAATCGTTGCAAATTACGAATTTGGAAAGCGACATCGTTACGCGCGCGGCAGATTTCGATAATCAAATTTCACAGTACCAGTTTCAGCGTAATGATTTGCAACGGCAGTTAGCGGAAGCCGATGCCAGCGGCGCATTGATCGTGAACGCCCCGAGCGATGGCCGCATTGAATCTCTCAGCGTTACCCCGGGTCAGATGGTCAATAGCGGTGACAGTCTGGTACAGATTATTCCACGTAATGGCGCGATTTATCAGCTAGTTTTATGGTTGCCGAACGCCAGTGTGCCTTATGTTTCAGCGGGGGACGCCATCAACATTCGTTATGATGCTTTCCCCTATGAGAAGTTTGGCCAGTTTCCCGGCAGGATAGAAAGCATCGCTTATGTGCCGGCCTCCATGCAAGAAATGTCAACTTACAGCAGTTCTCCCGTGCATCAGCCCAACGCGCAAACGGCATCTTATTACAAGGTCACCGTTTCCCTGGATGAAACGCATATCAGTTACCAGGGCAAGGCGTTGCAGCTCACTAACGGCATGCGGGCTCAATCCACGCTGTTTCTGGAAAAAAGGCCTTTATATCAATGGATGTTCTCGCCTTTCTACGATATGAAAAACAGCCTGATGGGGCCAATCAATGACTGAATCTTATTTCGACACGCTAAAGGGCAAACTCAATTTGTCGCTGCGCCGCAAAGTGCCGCAGATCCTGCAAACTGAAGCCTCGGAATGTGGGCTGGCCAGTCTGGCGATGGTATGCCATTACCATGGCTTGCAAATCGATCTGTTTAATCTGCGCAGCCGCTACGGCTTTTCTTCACGCGGGGCGACGCTGTCCGCGCTGATTGACATCGCGAGCGCACTGAAACTGCAATCCAGAGCGTTATCGCTGAATATCGATGAACTTAAGGCATTGAAAATGCCTTGTATTCTGCATTGGGACATGAAGCATTTCGTGGTGCTTGTCAGTGTCAGCCGAGGGCGGGCGGTGATCCATGATCCTGCCTTTGGCCGTAAAGTGCTGGGGTTGCATGAACTGTCGCGGCATTTTACCGGCGTAGCGCTTGAGCTGTGGCCAGACAGTGAATTTCAGCCGATCAAACAGCAAAGCAGATTGCGTTTTCGCAAGCTGATGAGCAATGTGCGCGGCCTCAAGGGGGCCTTGCTAAAGATCTTCTGTCTGTCGATCGTGATTGAAACGGTTAATCTGCTGTTGCCCGTCGGTACGCAGTTGGTCATGGACCATGTGATTCTGGCCGGCGATCATGATCTTTTAGCGCTGATATGCATAGGATTGCTGTTTTTTATTTTATTCCGTACCGGCGTATCCATGTTGCGCTCGTGGATCTCTATCGTCATGGGCGCGTTGATAGACGTGCAATGGAAGGCGGGAGTGTTCGATCATCTGATGAAATTGCCGCTTTCCTTCTTTGAGAAGCGCAAGTTGGGTGATATTCAATCCCGTTTCGGCTCATTGGATACGATAAGAGCGACTTTCACTACCAGCATCGTCAGCAGTATTATTGATGGCATCATGTCCGTAGGCGTATTTATCATGATGCTGCTCTATGGCGGCTGGTTGGTTTGGGTGGTGCTCGGCTTTACGGCGATATACGTTATTCTCAGGTTGTCGACCTATCAATATTATCGGCAGCTGTCGGAAGAGCAGTTGGTGAAAGGGGCACGAGCCGGGTCTCATTTCATGGAAACGTTGTATAGCGTCAGTACGTTAAAGGCGCTGGGGTTATCTGAAACCCGTTCGCAGTATTGGCTGAATCTAAACGTAGAAACGATCAATGCCGGTATCAAGCTGACCAAATTAAACATGATGTTTGGCGGCCTAGGGGCGTTTATCGCCACCTGCGATCAGGTGATCATCCTTTGGCTAGGCGCGGCATTGGTCATAGACAATCAAATGACGATCGGCATGTTTATCGCGTTTAACGCCTACCGCGGGCAGTTTTCGGAGCGTGCCAGCAGCCTGATCGACATGATGCTTCAGCTGCGAATGCTGAGTTTGCATAATGAAAGGGTGGCGGACATTGTGCTTTCGTCACCGGAATCGCAAATGCCCGCGCGCCAGCTCTTCACAAAAGGCAAAGCCGCAGAGCTTCAGGTGCGGAATCTGCGCTACCAGTATGATCGCTTGGCGAAACCCATTATCGCGGATTTGAATCTCAGCATTGCAGCGGGAGAAAGCGTGGCGATTGTCGGTCCCTCCGGCGCGGGTAAAACCACGTTGATGAAGTTAATGTGTGGGTTGCTGTCGCCGGATGAAGGGGCCGTGCTGGTCGACGGTATGGATATCAGCAACATTGGCGTTAATAATTATCGCCAATGTATCGCTTGCGTGTTGCAGGATGACAAGCTGCTGGCGGGATCTATCGCTGAAAATATTTCAGGATTTGATGCCGAGATGGATCTGAAGCGTATTGAGGCGTGCGCACGACGTTGCAATATGCATGATGATATTCAAAACATGCCGATGGGCTATGAAACATTGATCGGCGAACTGGGGGGGAGCCTTTCTGGCGGGCAGAAACAGCGCTTATTGATAGCCCGTGCGCTCTATCGTCGCCCCAGCATTCTGTTTATGGACGAAGCGACTAGCCACCTGGATCTAGATAATGAAACACATATTAACCGCGCTATTTCACAACTGAACATTACCCGCGTGATTATTGCGCACCGTCCGTCGACGATTGCCTCTGCGGATAGAGTCATTCGACTCGGGTAATGTCAGCTTCGCTTTACCTGGCCTCTTCACCCCGATATTTTCGCTACGTCAACCGCGCACTCATCCTGCGGTGAACCCATGAAAAAAGGGTTATCACAATGATAACCCTGGCATGATGTGACGCTTTAGGCGCTGAAGCCAATGTTAACCGCTGAGGTCAACCGCGAGGCTTGCAGGGCCCCGATCAGTTCGAATCGGTATTGTTGTTGTTCCCCCACATGGTACCGCCGCCGTTGCTCCCGCCCCAGGGAATGCCTGATGGGCCAACTGAGCCGGGGGCACGATCGCCGGTGACATAGTTACCGACAGCACCGCCGACAATAGTGCCGACAACGCCGCCCGCCACGCCACCGATAGAGCCGATGCCGCCGCCGATCGCTGCGCCGACAGTTTCTGCGGAAACCGTCAATGTACCGCTGCGATCTCCTGCACCGGAAATGATTGAACATTCTTCAGAGGTAAGATTGCGCATACTTGCTCCTTAGTAATTAAATTTTAAAATAAGCCACGTTGATCATGCTGAGCGTCGCCCGCGATCGCTATTGAGCAATTTATGCGTGGCGATAACGGCAAAGGCGATAAGGGCGTATTTCAAGAAACGATTGAGGCTGAAATAATCCGCAATCACGCCAACAACAAGCCCGATTAAAATGGCGAACAATATAATGAATAATCTTTTCATATGATGGATACGAATCTTCCTGCATTAGTTACTGTCGGCAGGATTGTTCGTCGATGTTTGTTTATTGCCACCCAACATGGACTCCACCATTTTGCCAGCGGTATAGGCGGCACCACCGATAACGGCACCGGCAACAGCGCCTGGGCCAGCACCGACGCCGCCAGCCATGGCGCCGGTCATCGCTCCACCAACCGCGCCGGCAGCGACTGCACCGCCCAACTCTGCATAGCTGAAATCCCCAGCTGCCGCGATAAAGTTCACTTCATTAAGTGTAAGCTCTCTCATAACTACTTCCTTATATTATTGGTTTTTGGTTTTTGCAGTTTTCCGATACCAGAAAAATGCCACTAGCAAGGTTGAAAAGATAAAGGATTGAATGATTGTGCTGGTAAACCTCCTGTCTTCGGAAAAAAATAAAGAATAAAAAATATCCATAAATGTGTAGTAAAAGCAGAACAAAAAAATCCAACTGCTTGGTAATTTCATCAGTGCCTCGATAGGTTTGATTGATAGGGGGTATCTTCTCGCGTTATTCCAATGATGTTGACAACGCGTGCAGCAATTGCGTCAGCGCTCGAAGAAGTTGAGCGTTGTTTAAAATGCTGTAATGCGTTTCTGCACAATAACTGAGTTGAACGCTATGCGAGGATTGCATCTCCCAGCGTTGTGCAAGATGGGGGTGTTTACGCTGACGTTGCTGGCTGAGCCAAAGCGTTAGCGGTATCGCTATCTGCGGCAGGGGGCCGGCGTTATTCGTTAGTTCGAACGATTTTTTCAGCGCCCAACAGAAGGTTTCGGCATGTTCCAGCGTGATCTTCTCCGCAAGCACGCTCTGATTCAGCGCATAGTGTATTTTTATCTCGTTGGCGAAGCTGTCTATCGCACTCGTTTCTTGACGCCGACACAAATGGCGCGCAATACCGAGGGAGTCGAACAGACTGAGGTAACTTTGGGCCACGCTGAAACGTCGCTTCACTGCGGGCTGCTGGGCGGGCAAACCGCTGTCGACAACCACCGCATGCGCAAAGGGCGCGCCTTGTTCCGCGGCCAGCGCCGCCATATGGACAGCTAATTGGCCACCCAATGACCAGCCGGCGATAACGGCCGTGTCGCGTTTGGCACGCGGTATGGCCGCCAAGTGGGAGGCGGCCAATCGCTGCAGGGTGAGTGTGTCGTCTGCGCCTGGCGCGGCCAACCCCGGGCTGGCGATGGTAATGATGTTGGCGCAGGCGCAAAGCTGTTTTGTCCACTTTGCATATTGATGTACCTGGCCGCCGGCGCCATGCACCAAATACAAGGTGGGCAGAGTGGGGCGATCGGCTGAGCCGGACAGCATCGATAACGGCAGGGGCGCATTCGCGCGCAGACGCTCGGCAAGTTTATCGAGCTGTGAGTAGCCAAGGATTTCCGCCAGGGTTAATTCCACATTAAGGGCGCGCTTGATGTTGCCCAAAAACGTGATGCCGGAAAGCGAGCTGCCGCCATTGCTGAAGAAGCTGGCATGGGGGTCGATCTTGTCTGGGGTACAGCCTAACGTATTCGCCAACAGCTCTCGTAGCAGCATGAGTTCCGCGGACGCCGCGGGTGCAACATCGCTGGCCTGACTCCGTTCGGTGCCTGGCGATAGCAAGGTGCGATCCAATTTGCCGTTGCGTGAAAGCGGGAAACGTTCAATGAGATGATAGCGGGATGGCGCCATATACGTGGGCAATGCGGCCGTAACCAGCTCGCGTATTCTTTGCTCTGCTTGAATGCAGGTTTTCCCCGCCTCGGTCAATGTGATGTAAGCCTCCAGATGCGGTGTGCCGTTCCCGGTTTCATCGCGACAGACGACACACGCTTCAGCGACCAGCTCGCTGCTTTTGAGCGCGAATTCGACGTCACCCAATTCGACGCGAAAACCCTGCAGTTTCACCTGTTGGTCTTCGCGGCCGAGAAACTCGATGTAACCGCTGCGATGCCAACGGCCGCGATCGCCGGTGCGGTACACGCGTTCTCCGGTGGTTGGGAAAAGCACAAAGCTGCCGGCGGTGGTTTGGCTATCGCGCCAATACTCGCGGGCAACCCCAACGCCACCGATATAAATGTCGCCGGTAACGCCGAAACCGCACGGCTCGAGTTTTTCATCCAACACCCACATGCTCTGATTTGGCAATGCGGTTCCATAGGGGATGGCGTTTCTGTAGTGCGTATCTCGTGTAACCGGATGATAAATTGACCATATTGCCCCTTCGGTTGCACCGCCAAGGCTGGTGATGGTGGCGTTGGGGCAAAGCCGATGTGCCTCGGCGATCAGCCGCGAAGAGATGCGATCGCCGCTCAGCCAAATATGCCGCAGTTGAGGCAGCGACAGGATGTTTTCTTGTGCGCAATATTGCACCAACATTTGCAAGATGGCGGGAACCGAGTTCCAGATGCTGATTTGCCGCTGGCGTATCGCATTTAGCCATGCTGACGGCTCTTTCGCTTCATGCGGCGATAGCACCGTTACCGATGCGCCTGCTAGCCAGCTGCCGAACAGGTCATAGACCGATAAATCGAAGGCCAGATCGGCGAGCGCCAATACGTTGTCACGATGAGAAACGTTAAACTGTCGGTTCATGGTCAGCAAGGTATTGGTGACGGCACCCTGTTCCATAGCCACACCTTTTGGCGTGCCGGTCGTCCCCGACGTATAAATGACATAGGCGAGCGCTTCCGCTTCGCCTGGCGGGAAGGTCGTCGCTGTGTCTGTGACATGAGGGGAAAACAGCGCCTCCAGATCTTGAATGCGGGTAGTCTGCGGATAGCGGGCGCGATGGTGAGCCTGGTTGCTCAAAACCCAGGCGCAACCTGATATCCGCATAATGGCCGCTGCGCGGGCATCCGGCAATCCTTCGGCCAACGGCAAGTAGGCGCGTCCGGCGAGGATCACGCCGAGCGCCGCAATAGCTTGATGAGCGCCGCGTGGAAGATCGATGGCGATGAGCGCGCCTGGGGCGGTATGGGCGATCAGCCAATGCGCCACGAGGCCGGCGTGCCGCAACAGCCGATCGTAATGCCATACGCTATCGCCCTCGTACAACGCCGGGCGATCCGCATGCTGGTGGGCAGTGCGTAACAGCCGATCGGAAAGAGGTTGCCGCAAGAATGCCGGCATCGCCTGTCCGATGGAGAGCTGATGCAATTGCCGGTTATCGGCCATTGACGCCAGCGAATAGTGGCCGACGGCCCGCGAGGGATCGCAGGCAATTTGCTGCAGCAGCAATGCGTAAGCTTGCGCCAATCCGTCAATGCGCTCCGACGTAAACAGCTTGGCGTTGTATTGCCATTCCAACTGAATGCCCTCCGCGCTGGAAATCACCTCCAGAACCAGATCAAACTTGGGCGGCGCATAGCGTCTCGGCAGGGTGTTAACCTGCGCACCGCCAACATTCAGCTCATTGCTTTTGCGATGTTGGCAGACGAACATGATTTGAAAAATGGGGTGAAACTTGCCGCGCGTGGGCTTGAGTTGTTCAACCAGGTAAGAGAATGGCAAACCCTGATGTTTGAAAGCGCGCGCAAATTTATTCGCGTTCTTTTGCAGCAGCGCGGTGAAACTGTCGTCGCCAGTGATGATAAATTGGTGAGCGATCGTGTTGACGAAGCTGCCCACGGCATCGTTTAACGTTGGCTCGTTCCTGTTGGCGATCGGGCTACCGATGACCACGCGATCCGTCGCAGATTCTCTGGCAATCAGTAACGCGAAGGCGGAGTGCAACAGCGTAAACAGCGTCGTACCGTTATGTTTGGCTAACTGGGCCAGAGCCGACTGCAGTTCGTTCGTCAGCGATGTTCTGACGATATTCTGTGTTTTTCCTGCCGCGGTGATGGCGATATCGTATTCAAGCGCGTGTTTTTCCGGCGCACCATCCAGTTCATCGCGCCAAAACGCCATGCTGTCATCGACATTGGCGACGGCGAGGAAAGGGTCTTCAAGGTAGCGGAAAAACGCCTGGCCGTTGTCATAATGGCAATGCTCTTCGTGCGCGTGATAGCCACGGCTCAGTTCATCCACCAGCAAATTGGCCGTCCAGCCGTCGACCACGCAATGGTGAAAAGTCAAGAACAGATAGTGGTGCTGCGCGCTCTTTCTCAAGATCCGGCAGCGCAGGGGATACTCGGCACCGAGATCAAACGGAATCGTGCACTGGGCGTTAAGCGCCGCCAGCATACTTTTTTGCTGCTCCTCACTATTCTGCCCGCTGATGTCCTCGAGACTGTGTTCGAAAATGGTTTCATCAGGATGCACGATGTCAACGGTGATGGCTTCCCCGTCTAGCCGATAGCGGCCGCAAAGCGCACCGTGCCGCTTGAGTAGTTTTTTCAGCGCGGCGAGCAAACGCGTGGGTTCAAAGGGCCCCAGGATCTCTTTGGCGATCGGAATGTTATACAGCGGGCTGTTCTTGGTGAAGTTTTCATACAGCCACAGGTATTGCCCCGCGTAGTGATTGACGGTGTAACAAGGCTTCTCCCCGGTGTCTCGCACTGCATTATCTGGCGTACAGACAGATAAAAATGCGGTGATGTCTTCCTGCACCGCACTGAGGGCGGCGGCGTTGACATGCTCAATGGTTTGGCGTCGAGGCGACAGCTCGCCGAATGTTGCTCCCTGTTTCGCCATTTCTATCAGATTGATCAGGCCGATGACGCTCATCAGTGCACTCCTTCCATGTTGACGTCGATAGCTTTCCCTGTTCGACCGCTTTTATTCGGGCGTTTGTCGCTGTGGGTGGAAATCAAATTCAGCCAATGCGACAAGCTACACAACTGCACTCCCGGGTTTCTCCGCTGTGCCATTGTGAAGGCGGCGCGATGATCGATATTCTCGCCATCATCGAAGCCGAAGATCCTCAGTACGCAGCCGTTCAATCGCTCATTGGCCGTATCGAACCGGATGTGCGGGAAATAGCCAAGCCGCGCAGAAAAGGCTATCAACTCAGTAACGCCGGCGTCGACGGCTTGGCGGCGCGAATCGGTTTTATGCAGCAACAGCAGCCGCTCATGCCGAAAATCGCGCAGCAGGCTTTGCGTGAGTCTGGCGCCGCCGGCTGTATCATGCATAAAGATCATGTAGTTAACTCGGCCGGGCAGGACGAGCAGCAGGGCCGAAAGCGCATCAAGCCAGCTGGCATATTGCGTGGCTTCGTTCGGTACGTTGAATATGGCCGCGTTCAGCGGCCATTCAGCATGCAACGGCAGCGCCTGCGGTGACAGAATGTCCACACCGTGTTTGTCGGCGAGGGCGGCCAACAAAAGTCGTTCATCTGCGCCTTCGGGAGATTGAATAAACAGCCGGCTGCTGGCCGGCGCCTCGGTTGATAGGCGGCGGCCGATAGCGCAACGGATGTCAAGATGCTGCGGATCCAGGCCATAGCGTGCATGGGCCAGCTGCGTTAGGTGTCGGCAGAAATCGGCGAGTCTCGGATGTTCAAAAATGTCGCTCAGGTTCAGATCCAACCGACAGTGGGCGTTAAGCGCGTTAATGATTTTTATGGCCTGCAGCGACTCGCCGCCGAGCGTGAAGAAGTCGCCATCGTCACTGCCCAGCGTCGCCAGCCAAACCTCATTCACCAGGGTGTTGAATGTCGTCGAACGCAATTCCCGTGTGGGTTCAGGCAGCCGGGATTGTCTTTCCAGGGTGCGATAATCAATCTTGCCGTTAGCCAGTTTGGCCAGCGGCGTTGGGTGATGCACGAAGCGCTGAGGAATATGTGCATTGGGCAGCTCGCCATACAGCGTGCGGCGCATTGCCTCGCTGAGCGGCTGCCGGCTGTGATAATGCGCGTACAGTTCCGTTCCCGCGTCGCCGCTTTTGGCCAGCACGGCAATTTCGACAATTGCGGGCAACCGGGCCAGACAGCTTTCTATCTCACCCATATTGACGCGCTGCCCGGCGATTTTCGCTTCACGAATTTTGCGGCCAAGGAACACCAGCTGCCCATCGTGGCGCTGGCAGGCGATATCGCCGGTACGAAAGGCGGGCATGGGATGGCCGTTAACCTCAAGGGTGACGAACTTTTCCGCGCTCAGCGTTGGCTGATGCAAATATCCCAGGCTGACGGTCGCTCCGGCTATCAGTAATTCGCCGCTGCAGCCGAGCGGCAACAGCCTGAGATCCTCGCCGACGATCGCCGTGTATATACCGTCCAATGGTGCGCCTATCGTCACGGCGGCGCCATCGTTTTTGATTTCGGCGACCGTCGCCACCACGGTTGTCTCGGTTGGGCCGTAGGAGTTGAATAACTTTCTGCCTTTGGGATAGTGCGCGAACCAGCTTTCTTTGGCTCGCGGTGAAAGGCTTTCGCCGCCGATGATAACGGTCGTGACGGCCGGCGGCAGCGTCTGTTCGCCGCCGGAGGCGAACAGCATCTCATTAAAGTAGGCAGTCGGCAGATCCAGCAGGCTGATTTGATGATCGGCGCAGAATGTGAAGAAAGCGGCAAAACTGTGCTTGACGGCCTCAGGGGCGATACACAGGTGGGCGCCGGCACCCAGCGTCATGAAAATTTCTTCAATGCACGCATCGAAATGCAAGGGCGCAAATTGCAACACGCGTTCATGCGGTTGAATGCCATAGCATTTTATCGCCGCATCGACAAAAACGTTGAGAGCATGTCGGGCGCCTATCACGCCTTTAGGCATTCCCGTCGAGCCGGAGGTAAACATGATATAGCCGGTTCCGGCCGGGAATGGCGGCGCCTCTGCCGCTGTTTGCCGGCGAAACACGGTGAAGTGCGCGAAATCCGCCGGCATATCGAGTGTCGATGCGCGCCAATGCGCCAATGCGTCAGGTTCGGAATGAAAGGAGGGAAGTGTGCGATCGGTAATCAGGATAGCGTCGCTAAACTGTTCAAGCAGTTGACGATGAGCCGCTCCATCCCCTTTGGCATTCAGGTTGACGAACGGCATTTTCAACTGCAGCGCAGCAAGCATGCAGATGATGGCTTCCGGCCCTTGCGGCAAGTCGAGCAACAGCACGGTGTATGCAGCACGGGCGGGGGCCAGGGTATCGGCCAGCGCACGCCACTGTTGCTGCAAAACGGCATAAGACAGCGCTCTTAGCGACAACGAAGCGTGTGCGGGCGTGAGGATCGCCGTGCGTTGCGGCGCTTGAACGACGGCACGATCGATACGTTGCATTATATCGACCACGTTCTCGTTGGCTGCTTTACCCTGCAGCGAGAGCGGGAAACGTTGTCGCAATGCCGCGACGGAAAGATTTTCCGGGTCGTGATACAGCAAGTCGCACAAGGTCTGTATCCCCTGGCTGTGCCGCACCAGGCTGGCCGCATCGTAAAGCCCTGAGTCGGCATCGATCTCCAGCCGAAGCGTTTGGTTATCGAGATCGGGACGCATGTTGAAGACCAGATCCTGCGCGCCTCCTGAGCGTAAATTACGGATTTCGCTGCGCTGCGCGGAAGAAAATGAGGCTGCCGCTTCAAAGGGAATGATATTGACCACGATGTTGAACAGCGGCGAGCGGCTGGTGACGCTCCTCAGACTTTTTATCTCTTCGTAACGGAACGCTTGATGTTTTTTGAGTTGCCTGAGCATGCGTTCAATGGTTTGCGCCAACTGTCGGCATGAGGCCGTGTCCTCAATATCGAGCGTCAAAGGAACAACGTTGGTTTTGCAAGTCAGCGCCTGCCTCGTCAGGGAGTCTGTTCGCGCCATCATTGGGACGCCGATCGTTTGCTGTTTCTCGCCGGTACACAAGTACAAATATGCCATCACTGCCACGAAAGTGCGCGCCAGCCAAGAAGGGTGCCCGGTTTGCAGCGCAAGGCGCTCGGCAGGATAGGGCAACGACGTCACATGGCGGATCGTTTGTCCCGAGGGAATATTGGCGCAGGCTAATGTCATCGGGTCTGGCAGTGAGGCGCTGGCTGCTTGCCAAAAATGTCGGTCCGCTTGATAGGCGGCTGACTGTTTATATTCAGATTCAGCCCTGAGCAAGGCATCGATCGCAGGTACGTTTTGCGGTTGCTGCGTTTGGCCTCGGTAGGCCTGTGCCACTTGGTGGATCAGCAAATAAGTGCCGTAACCATCAAGCAGCAGATGGTGGCTGCAGAAATACCACAGAAAGCGTTGCTCACCCAGTCTAATGATTTTTTGTCTGAATAACGGCGCAGCGTTCAACGAGAACGGGCGCTTGGTATCCGCTTCCATTAATTCGATAGCGGTGGCCATATTGTTGGCGCGCTGCGAAAGATCTACCCATTCCACTGAGATGTTGGCGGTGACGGGATATTGATAAGGCGTACCGTTATCTTCATCAAACAGAACGTGCAGCGTCGGCGTTTGGCTGATGACGCGATGAATGGCACGTTTCATTCTTGCGATATCGAGAGTGTGATTTATTTCGACATATTCCGCGATATTATAGCTCGATTTGTCATCGCCGATCTTGGTGCCGTAGTAAAATCCCGCCTGTGAATCCAATAGTTGATGCTTGCTCATCGCCTCATCCCTGATGTTTATTTTTCTTTATTTTTTTACCGTCATCAGTTTGCCCGTTCGGCGGGAACGCCATACAACCGTGCGACGTTCTGCGATTGGGTGAACTGTTTTAAGGTGTTCCAAACATAAATGTGCGCTGCCTGGCTTGCAGCAAAAATCTAAAATACACAGCGTGCCGCCCTCATCCCATTCTGAGGTATGGAGAAGAAACTGCGGATCGTTAATAAATCGACCCAGCGCCTCATCTCTCAGGTAGGCCCAGGTTATATATCCTAACGGATTGTCCAAATGGTCGAATAATATTTTGAATTGGTTTTGATTAATCGCTTCCTGAGTCCATAGCTGCAACGTTTTTATATGGTACAAACTGTAATTTTTATTCATCAGCATACAGTTAACGGCGAAGCCCAGGCTCTCGTATTGACTGAACTTACTTTTACCCTGCTGGTTTTCTTTGATAAAACTCACGAAATATCCTCAGCGTTATTATTGTAATACGTTGATCGCCTGGCGCTCGAAACGATCCAGATAGGTTTGCAACTGTTCGCTGATCTCGCTGACTTCACCGCGCCAGCCGGCAATTTCTTGAAAAATCACTTCACGGCGCATGAACGCGCGGGAGCCCAACCTTCGGGTGACGGTCTGCTTCATCGCCTGTTGTAATCCGGCGGCGGTTTGATCCGCTGATGTTTCCTGAAGGTACTTCGCGTATAACCGCTGGAATGCCAGAGAAAATTTCTCCTCCGCTGTCGTACCCTGTTGTTCGGCGGAAACCCTTACGGGCGAGTCGATGAGCCGATGCAACAGGGCAATCGCCGGATGAGCATTCCCCTGGCCCAGACCTTGTCGACGGCTAAAGACGCCGGGAGCCAAATCGAACATTTTTTGCAAGCGTTCGCCTAAGGCGAACCATTCAGCGGTGAGAGGCAGGCGTTGTAAAAATGCAGGGGCAAAACCTGCCATACCGAGATTATCCAGCAGGCAGGCTCGCTTGTAGGCCATACTAAAGGCCGCGCCGATGCCTTGGTGCGCTGCCGCGAGAAATGCCGGGCCAAATTGATGCTTGGCTAAATAAAAAGCGAGATCTTGCATCCCTCTCAGCAACAAAGGGGCGTCTTCGTTGAGTTTGTTGTGCTGAATGTAGCTGCGGCCGGGATCTCGACGTTCTGCGGGAAAAACGCTGCGAACACCATGAAAGTCCAGCAGCCTGCCGGCCATATCGCAATTGGAGGGTGAGGTCATCATCACCAAATGGCGGGTACGGCAGTAAGCTATCTGCGTCGCAAGGCGCCGGGCAAGCTCGCAGAGCCCGTAGAATGCTCGTTCTTCCTGCGGCAATGCCAACCAGCGCACAGCGTCAAACTCAGAGGGACGAGGCAGAAAGGACGGTGCGGCGACAATGAGCTTTTCGGTCCGCTCAATATCCGAAGGCTGCCTTTGCATCGCATCATGAGGATGATAGTAGGGCGCGCGGCAAAAATGTGCAGGGCGCACGACGGGTTCGCGCACCAGCAACGCCTTGCGGTTATGGACATCTCCCGCCGATGCAGGAGAGAGGGTGGCGATGGGGTTGTCGGTCAGCAAGATCGCCTTATTGGGCACGGCGCCGTAAGGCAGCAGTTTGGCCATGACGTTTCCCCACAATGCCTCCAATACTGCGCCGGTCATTGTCAACTCGCCATCGACATGCTTTGCCCCTTGACCGACTAACGCATTGGCTCCGATGCCTTTAACCTGCCATCGCCCATCAAAGCCACAGCGTGCGCCACCGCCGTTGCGCGAAATAGCCCCGCCGCCATAACGTTCGGCGAAAAAGACTTTTTCATCGTTTAAGAGCGGCGTGCCGTCATCAAAAATAGCATGACGATTATTTTCTTCGATGAGATAGCTGGCCTCATTTTTCAGTTCGTCCTGCTCGGCAGGGCTTAATTCGTTGTGCCAGAGTAATTGAGAACCTGTCTTTTTTGCGACAAAAGGAATCAAGCTTTCGTGAAGCATGGCGAGGTTTTTCATTTTTTTAATCGTTATTTTTATGGGCGCAGGGCAAGTTAAATATCGGCCTTGTTGTTCAAGGGATAATAAGGTCCACGTTTTTTAATTTGAAGAATCCGGTGTTGAAAGTGACGACGACGGTGAAGGGCGACCACCGCCACTGCCATTCCATGTTGGGCCCATGGGAACCTGTGGAATAGCAACGTTAACCGGCATGTGCGGTGCGGCCTGAATAGCGATTTCCGTGCCCACGCCCACGGCTAATGATACGGGGGTGGGCAATTTCGCTATTGTGCTCAGGCTGCCGACAATAAGTGAAGTCGGATTATAAGAATCATTGCCGTCAGAACCGTTAATACATGACAACTCAACTTCCGTTAAGGCTCTCATTTAAGCTCCTTCTTGCGAGAGGTAATAGATAACACAAGCGAAAAAATAACTGCCATCGACAAACCATACATTGCCGTGATTTTAAGGGCGGCCGTATCCAAAAGGATCGCTTGGCGCTGCAGGCAGTAGTCTAAAAATACGGCAAGGGGGAATATCAAGAACAGCATGACGATATGGTACGTGCGCAAGCCTTTTTTCTTCGCGTTTTTATAAGTTGCACTGATAATGAGGATGAAAATGACAATAAGAACTATTTCCGTTATAAGCTGCAATTTGATTAGCTCCATTAATCAAAATTTACATCAAGTTACATTGAGTAACCTGATAAGTCAACAGGGTATTTTATGATTCTTCTTTATTTATCAATGGCATTGAATTAATTTCCTATAAACTAATTACATTATGTGACTATATATTGATGATAAAAAACAAAGATGTCACTGGAGCTTCTGGCAGCGGCCGGCGAGGCGGCTAACTTCTAATCACTTGTTTTTGCTCAAACTGCCAACTGCACCTAAGCTAGGAGGTGACTCAGAGGGAGCGATTCCCCGAGACCTTATTCCGTGGACATGGAGGAGTTTCGATTTGATGCGTTTATCCACATTGGTGCTGGCGATCGGCATGGCGCTGGGCTCGCAGGCACAGGCAGCAGAAACCCAACCTCACGCCGACCATAGCGCACTGCCCAGCGGCCAGGCGAAGGAGGCTAACGTGACCGGTGAAGCCAATCAGCACGACAAGCAAAAGACTCAAAATCCGTTCTTCTATCAAAGCCGTCTGCCGTTCCAAGCGCCGCCGTTCAACCTGATCAAGGAGAGCGACTACGCGCCGGCGATCGAAGCGGGCATCAAGCAAAAGCGGGAAGAGGTGGAGAAGATCGCCAACAACCCGGCCAAGCCCAACTTCAAAAATACCTTGGTGGCGCTGGAGCAGGCCGGTTCGTTGCTGACGCGGGTGATGAACGTGTTCGGCGCCATGACCTCGGCCAACACCAGCGACGCGCTGCAAAAGCTGGATGAAGAAACCTCGCCGAAGCTGGCGGCGCTGAACGACGACATTATGCTCAACGGCAAGCTGTTCGCGCGCATCAAGGCCATCTATCAGGATCGCGACGCGCTGAAGCTGGATCCGGAGTCGCGCCGGCTGGTGGAAGTGACCTACAAGAACTTCGAACTGGCGGGCGCCAACCTGTCGGACGCCGACAAGGCCAAGCTAAAGGCGCTGAACCAGGAAGCGGCGACGCTGAGCACCCAGTTCACCAACAAGCTGCTGGCGGCGAGCAAAAACGGCGCGCTGGCGATAACCGACCAGGCGAAGCTGGACGGCCTGTCGGAAGGCGAGCTGGCTGCGGCGGCCCAGGCGGCCGCCGAACGCAAGCTGGAGAAACAGTGGCTGCTGGTGCTGCAAAACACCACGCAACAGCCGTTGCTGCAGAGCCTGAAAGATCGCGACACCCGCCAGGCGCTGTTCGACGCCTCCTGGACGCGTGCGGAGAAGGGCGACGGCAACGATACCCGCCAGACCATTTCCCGTCTGGCTAAGGTGCGCGCCGAACAGGCCAAGCTGCTGGGCTACCCGAACTACGCCGCCTGGAAACTGCAAAACCAGATGGCCAAGACGCCGGATGCCGCGCTGAGCTTTATGCGCAACATCGTGCCGGCGGCCACCGCGCGCGCCGAGCGTGAAGCCAAAGACATTCAGGCGGTGATCGACCAGCAGAAAGGCGACTTCAAGGTGCAGGCCTGGGACTGGCAGTTCTATGCCGAACAGGTGCGCAAGGCCAAGTACGATCTGGACGAGTCGCAGATCAAGCCTTACTTCGAGCTGAACAACGTGCTGAACAACGGCGTGTTCTACGCCGCCAACCTGCTGTACGGCATCAGCTTCAAGGAGCGCAAGGACATTCCGGTCTATCAACCGGACGTCAAGGTGTACGAAGTGTTCGACAAGGACGGCAAGTCGCTGGCGCTGTTCTACACCGACTACTTCAAGCGCGACAACAAGGGCGGCGGCGCCTGGATGAGCAACTTCGTCGATCAGTCGAAGCTCAACGGCACCAAGCCGGTGATTTACAACGTCGCCAACTTCACCAAACCGGCGCCGGGCCAGCCGGCGCTGCTGTCGTATGACGACGTAATCACCATGTTCCACGAGTTCGGCCATGCGCTGCACGGCATGTTTGCCGATCAGGAATACCCGAGCCTGTCGGGCACCAACACCGCGCGCGACTTCGTCGAGTTCCCGTCGCAGTTCAACGAGCACTGGGTCAGCGATCCGAAAGTGTTCAGCCACTTCGCCAAGCACTACCAGACCGGCGAGGCGATGCCGCAGGAACTGGTCGACAAGATCAAGAAGGCCGACAAGTTCAACAAGGGCTACAGCATGACCGAGCTGCTGTCCGCCGCGCTGCTGGACATGCACTGGCACATGCTGACCGCCGATCAGCCGCAGCAGGACGTGGACAAGTTCGAGGCCGAGTCGCTGCAAAAAGACAAGGTCGATCTCAGCTACGTGCCGCCGCGCTACCGCTCCAGCTACTTCCAGCACATCTGGGGTAATGGCTATGCCGCGGGCTACTATGCCTATCTGTGGACGGAAATGCTGGCGGACGACGCCTTCCAGTGGTTCACCGAACACGGCGGCCTGACCGCCGAAAACGGCCAGCGCTTCCGCGACATGATCCTGTCGCGCGGCAACAGCCAGGATCTGGAGAAGCTGTACATCGACTGGCGCGGCAAAGAGCCGAGCATCGAGCCGATGCTGATCAACCGCGGGCTGAAGGACGAGTAAGTTCGGCCACTCCCGGTAAGCAAACAAAAGGGCGCGTTATGCGCCCTTGGTCTTTTTGGCTTGGTCGACATTCAGCGGTTCACCACCTTGGCCGGCAGGGCCACTACCAGCAGCGAGCTGAGCAGCAGGCAGCCGGCGAAGGCCCAGAGCGCGCCGCCGCTCTTGCCGGTCAGATCCAGCGCCAGCCCCATCAGCGAATTGCTCACTAGCCCGGCGATGTTGGCCAGCGAACAGGCCAGCGCGAAGCCGGTCGCCGCCGCCGTGCCGCGCAGGAAGGTGGCCGGCAGGCTGAAGAACACCGGCACCGCACCGATGATCGCCGCCTGGGCGATGGAGAACAGCAGCACCGTGGCCAGCGCGTTGTGGGTAAAGAAGGTGCTGCCGGCCATCGCCAGCGCGCCGACGATAAACGGCACGATGATATGCCAGCGCCGTTCGCGCAGCCGGTCGGAACTGCTGCCGATCAGCAGCATGCCGAGCAGGGCGGCGACGCTGGGGATCGCCGTCAGGTAACCGATGGTGGTGATGTCGGTGACGCCGGCGGTTTTGATGAAGGTCGGCATCCAAAAGCCCATGGCATAGGCGCTGAGCAGAATGGCGAAGTCGATGCCGCCGAGCATCCAGACTTTCAGGTTGAAGAAGCCGTCGCGGAAGCTGTGCTTGCCGTGATCGGCCTCGGCGTCGTCGCGCGCCAGATCGTCGGCGATGCGCTGTTTCTCCTCGGGCGTCAGCCACTTGGCCTGCTGGTAGGTGTTAGGCAACAGCCAAAAGGTCAGCACGCCCAACAGCACGCTGGGGATGCCCTCCAGCAAAAACAGCCATTGCCAGCCGTGCAGGCCGTGAAGCATGTCGAAATGGCCCATGATCCAGCCGGACAGCGGCCCGCCGATCACGCTGGACAGCGGCAGGCCGATCATGAACAGCGCGATGATGCGGCCGCGGCGATAGGTCGGGAACCACAGCGTCAGGTAAAAGAGCACGCCGGGCAGGAAACCGGCCTCCGCCACGCCGAGCAGGAAACGAATGACGTAGAACTGGGTCGGCGTGGTGACGAACATGGTGGCGGTGGACAACAGCCCCCAGGTGATCATGATGCGGGCGATCCACATCTTGGCGCCGACGCGCTGCAGGATCAGGTTGCTCGGTACCTCGAACAGAATATAGCCGACGAAGAACAGCCCGGCGCCGAGGCCGAAGGCCGCTTCGCTCAGCTGCAGCGCGTCGGCCATCTGCAGCTTGGCCAGCCCGACGTTGATGCGATCGAGGTAGGCCGCCAGGTAACACAGGCAAAGAAACGGGATCAGTTTCCAGGTGATTTTGCGGTACAGCAGCAGCGATTCTGCGTCCGCTTTCCCCGCCAGCGGGGTGTCGACAATGGCCATGATGTTGTCTCCAGGTGGTGCGTATTGGCCTCCGCAGGAGGCGCCTGTTGTGTTTGCGTTGCAGGGGCGCCGCCCTGTTTCGGGCGGTCGCGTGAGGCGCTGTTTGCGCCTTCGTTATTGTCGTTGCAGGTGAATCCTTGACTCATAACCGGTTCAGGTAGTCGAGCGCCTCCCGTTTGTGCACCACGTCGCCGTATTTGCTGTCGATATCGAACAGGTTGGCTTCGTGCGGGCCGGGGTGACGATCGCCGACGCACTCGCGCACCACCATGGCGCGAAAGCCGTGCTGCACCGCGTCCACCGCGCTGGCGCGGATGCAGCCGCTGGTGGAGCAGCCGATCATCAGCAGCGTGTCGATCCCTTGCGCCACCAGCAGCGGCGCCAGCGCGGTGCCGAAGAAGGCGCTGGCGTATTGCTTGCTCAGCACCACCTCATCGGCCAGCGGCGCTACCGCCGGGCAGAACGCCGCCAGCGGGTTGCCCGCCACCATGTCCTTCATCACCGGCGCTTTTTTGACCCACAAACCGCCATCGGCAAAATGGCCTGCATGATAGCGGATATGGGTGTGGATGACAGGAATTCCCGTGCGGCGCGCGCAGGCCAGCAGCTCGCGGCTCTCCTCGACCGCGCTCACCACGCCCGGCGCGAACAGCGGCGCGCCTTCGGTGGTGTAGGCCTGCATAAAGTCGATCGCCAGCAGCGCCGGGCGCCGGCCGAAGCCGATGCGCTGGCCCCAGACGCCGCGGTAGTTGTCGCTGAGGGTGTCGTTCATCCTGCCTCCTCAATAGGCGCCGGACAGCAGGGCGCCGGCGCCGGGAACGATCGGTTCCAGCTCCAGCGCGGTCAGCATCGCGTAAGTGGTGGCGATGGCGGCGGTGATCACCGGCTTGCCGGTTTGGGCCTCCACCGTCGGAACCGCCGGCAGCGAAGGCATCTGCACGCAGGCGGACAGCACGATAGCATCGACCTCGCGTAAATCCATCTCGGCGACGATCCCCGGCAGCCTGGCCGGATCGTGCCGGCCGACTTCGAGGTTGTCCGGGATCTCCAGCGCGCGCCACACCTTGACCTCAATGCCTTCGTGCTGGATGTAGTCCACCACCAGCTGGGTCAGCGGTTTCATGTAGGGCGCCACCAGCGCGATGCGTTTGGCGCCGATCACCTTCAGGCCGTTGACCAGCGCGCCGGCGCTGCTGATAACCGGCGCGGCGGCCTGATTGTCTTTCGTCACCTGCGCCAGCCGGGCCTGCGATTCGCGGTGGTAGCCCAGCCCCATCGCCATGATGGCCACCAGGCAGGCGTAGCCGAGCACGTCGACCCGCGCGTCGGACAGCTCCAGCGCGCAGCGATCGGACTCGGCGTCCATCGCCGCCAGCTCTTCTTTATTGACGTGTTTCATGCGCATGCGGCTGGAATGAAAGGTGAAGCGCTCCGGGCGTATCAGCTGGCGCGCGCCCAGCATCGCCGGGATCTCGGTTTCCATCGTGGTGTTGGAGCTGGGCACGATCTGGCCGATGCGGTAGTGGTTGCTCATGTCGGTGTTCCTCAGTTAATCCAGAAAATCGCCCAGGGCGCGGAAGAAGCCGTCGAAGTCGTCCCACGGGATCATGTGCCCGGCGTTCTCGACCTCGACGATGGCGATCTCCGGCTGCAGCGCGCGGATCTCCGCCCTGTCTTCGGGCTGAATGACGCCGCCTTTGCCTGCGGCCATCAGCAGCGTCGGCATGGTCAGCAGCGGGTAGTCGCGGTGGCTGTCCACCTGATGAAAATCGTCGTAGGCGCGTTGGATCGCCGGCTCGTAACAGGTGTGCAGCCACTCGGCGCGCAGCCGGCGCTGCTCTTCGCTCCAGGTCGGGCAGAAGGCGCGCATCTGCTCGGCGCTCATGCCCGGCAGCGACTGCCGGATCGAGTCGGCGTACCACGGCCATTGGCCGGGATAGGCGCGGCGGCCGGGGCCGGAAACCGGCGGATCGACCAGCACCAGCCGCCGCACGCCGGCGGGCTGCAAAACGGCGGCGCGCAGGGCGAAGCGGGCGCCCATCGAATGGCCGAGCAGGGCGTAACTGTCCAGGCTCAGCGCGGCGGCGAAGGCGTTAACGTCCTGCGCGCAGGTCTCCGCGTCATAAGCCAGTTCCGGGCCGCTGGACGACAGACCGCGGCCGCGCACGTCGAGCACGTAGACGTCGTATTTTTCCCCCAGCCGCTCGGCGACGAAGCCCCAGGTGATCGCCGGGCTGGTGATGCCGGGGATCAGGATCAGCGCCGGGCCGTGGCCGCCGTAGCGCAGATAGTGTTGGCGAATGCCGTTGGCGTGAACGTGGGCGCCGTAGAGGAAGGTGCTCATGCGGCGTTCTCCGATTTCAGCGCTTGCGCGTACAGGTCATAGCCGTAGACCCAGGCCGGATCTTCCTGGGTGCGCAGGAAGGTGTTGGCGTTGGACACCGCCTGCACCCTGGATGCGCGCTCCTTGCGGTTGGCTTCATACAGCTGGAAGGCGGTGCGGTAGTCGCCGAGGCCGGTTTCCTGCAGGCAGCGGGTCAGCATGGCGGCGTCTTCGATCGCCATTGCCGCGCCCTGCGCCATGTGCGGTTTCATCGGGTGGCAGGCGTCACCGAGCAGCACCAGGCGGCCCTCGCTCCACAGCGGCAGCGGTTTGCGGTTCAGCAATGGCCATTTGGTGACCTGCTCGCTGGATTCGATCAGCGCCTGCACGATCGGGTGGTAGCCGGCGAAGGTCTCGAACATCTCTTCGCGGCTGCTGTCGATGAAGCTGCCCTGGAAATCCCAGGCCGGGTGCGGCACGCCGCTGACGTAGTAATACTCGTCGCGCCGTTGGGTGGTGTAGTAGACCATCAGATGGCGGTCCGCCGACCACCACTTCACGCAGTCTTCGAACGTCAGGTTGTATTTCGCCAGCTTCTCGCCGCGGATCAGCGCGCGGTGGGCCACCCAGCCGCTGTAGGTCGGCGCTTCGGCGCCCAGCAGATGTTCGCGGATGCGCGAATTGATGCCGTCGGCGCCGATCACGATGTCGGCATGGGCCGAGGTGCCGTCGATGAAGTTCAGCACCACCTCGTCACCGCGATCTTCAATCTTGCTCAGGCATTTGCCGAAGTGCAGGGTGCCGGGCTGCAGCGCGGAGAGCTGCAACGCCTGCAAATCGCCGCGGTGCACCGTCACATAGGCGGCGCCGTACTCCCGGCGGGCGAAGCCGCCCAGTTCGATGCGCGACAGGTAGTCGCCGCTTTCGGCATCGCGGCTGAACCAAAAATCGGGATGAGACGCCATCTGCTCCAGCCGCTGCTCAATACCGAGCCGGCGGAAAATCTTCAGTACGTTCGGCCCCATGTGAATGCCGGCGCCGAGGCGCGAGAACGCCGGGCTCTGTTCATACAGATCGACGGTAAAGCCGGCTTTTTGCAGCAGCCCGGCGGCGGCGGCGCCCCCCAGCCCGGCGCCGACGACGGCGATGCGTGGTTGTTTGCTCATCATGTTTCCCCTGTCTGTTGGCTTTTTTCAGCGTAGGTCCAACGCATGGCTGGACGATCGATTTATAGTGTATGCACTAAATAACGCAAAGTTGCAAAAGTGTTAAATCAGATCTTGCTCACGCTAATTGACAGCGCTTTACTGTTAAAATCATGTTAATCACAGGATTGACAAGGGGTGAAATAGGACTTTCTTATGGTGGATATTCGCAGCTTGCTTTCCTTTGATTTTTTGACTTAGATAAAAATAAGTGTGTTCGCTTTAAATTGTTTAAAAAATCACCGCCGCCTTGCGGGCGTCGGACACCCTTGACGAGACAGGAGACAGGCCATGGCGGTCAATGAAACCCAGTTGGTACAGCTGTTCGAGCAGGTGCTTACGCTGTCGAAGGTCGATGCTTCGCAGAGCGTGGCGATTTTGAAAAGCCATTATTCCGATGCGCGCACGGTGCGCGCCGCGACCGACGCGGCGCTGCGGCTGGGCGCCAGGGTGTATGCCGTCGAGCTGCCGGCGTTCAACCATCCGCGGGCGATGGGCAACGACATGACCGCCTATTGCGGCGATACCGCGCTGACCGGCAACCTGGCGGCGCAGCGTGCGCTGGAGGCCGCCGACCTGATCGTCGATACCATGATGCTGCTGCATTCGCCGGAGCAGGAGCAGATCCTGAAAACCGGCACCCGCATCCTGCTGGCGGTGGAGCCGCCGGAGGTGCTGGCGCGCATGTTGCCTAACGCGGAGGACAAGGCGCGGGTGCTGGCCGCCGCCGCCGTGCTGGAGCAGGCGAAGCTGATGCAGGTAACCTCCGCCGCCGGCAGCGATTTCCGCGCGCCGCTCGGGCAATACCCGACGGTGACCGAGTACGGCTATGCCGATGAACCGGGGCGCTGGGATCACTGGCCGAGCGGTTTCCTGTTCACCTGGCCGAATGAGGAGCAGGCGGAAGGGGTGCTGGTGCTGGAGGTCGGCGATATCTTGCTGCCGTTTAAAAGCTACGCGCGCGAACGCATCACGCTGGAGATCGAACAAGGGTTCGTCACCCGCATTCACGGCGGCTTCGAGGCGGAATACCTGCGCGAATACATGAAATACTTCGACGATCCGGAGGTGTACGGCATCTCGCATATCGGCTGGGGCCTGCAGCCGCGCGCCCAGTGGACGGCGATGGGCCTGCACGACAAGAACGACGGCATGTGCATGGACGCGCGCGCGTTCTACGGCAACTTCCTGTTCTCCACCGGGCCGAACACCGAAGTGGGCGGCACGCGCAAAACGCCTTGCCATATGGACATCGCGCTGCGCCGCTGCGACATCCGCCTCGACGGGCAAACGGTGGTGGCGGACGGGGAAGTGGTGGCACCGGAGGCCTCGCGCGTGCGTCGGGCTTAATCGTTGCTGCCAACGGCGGGGGTTTGTACTATTCTCGTGAATTCCATAGATGGTGAGAGTAACGCAATGACGCCCCCCGAATACCCGTCAGCCGTGAGCGGCCAACCCGAAAATTATCATTTTACCGAGCAAGTCGGGCACCTGCTGCGCAAGGTTTATCAGCGCCACCTGGCGATTTTTCAGCAAAACGTCGGCGATTCGCAGCTGACGGCGGTGCAGTTCATCACCCTGTGCGCGGTGCGCGATATGGGGCCGAGCTCGCTGACCGAGCTGGTGCAGGTGACGGCGGTGGATCAGGCCACCATACGCGGCATCGTCGAGCGGCTAAAGGCGCGCGATCTGATCACGGTGACGCCGGATCCGGTGGATCGGCGCAAGGTGGTGGTCGGCCTGACCGACGCCGGCGCCGTGCTGCTGACGGAAACGGTGCCGCAGGCGGCGAAAATCACAGAGCTGACGTTCGGCACGCTCAACCCGGCCGAACGGATAGCGCTGATATTCCTGCTGAATAAAATGCTGGAAGATCCGCCCACCGGCTGATTCGCCCGCGCAACGTCGGTTGCCTGGTGGTCGGTGGCGAGAGGCCAGCCCATAAGACCATCAAGTGCAGGCGGAGACGCGAACAATGGCGATATCTGAAGTGCAATCGCCCAGGGAAGGCGCGAAAACCACGCTGACGGAGCATCCGATGATGCTGTCGGTGAACGGCGAACAGCTTCATGCGCAGGTGATGGCGGATACGCCGCTCTTGCTGGTACTGCGCAACGATCTGGCGCTCAACGGCCCGAAATACGGCTGCGGCCTGGGCGAATGCGGCGCCTGTACCGTGTTGATCGACGGCGTGGCGGCGCGCTCCTGCGTGATCCCGGCGCTCGGCGTGTCCGGCCGGGCGATCGTGACCCTGGAAGGCCTTGGCGATCGCCAGCGCCCGCACCCGGTGCAGCGCGCCTTTATCGAAGAGCAGGCGGCGCAATGCGGCTACTGCCTCAACGGCATGATCATGACCACCAAAGCCCTGTTGGATCGCAATCCCGCCCCGAGCGAGGCGGAGATCCGTCAGGCGCTGTCCGGCAACCTGTGCCGCTGCGGCACCCATCTCGAAATCCTGCGTGCGGTTCAGCGCGCCATCATTCTCTGCCGCGATGAGGGCGCTCACGCTTATGACTGATTCCCGTCCCTCATCGCCGAGCCAGGCCGAATTGCTGCAGCGCGACGGCGTGCTGCTGATCGTCGACAGCGTGCAACCGCCTTCGGGGCCGGTGCCCAAAGGGCAAACGCCGGTGCTGAAGCCCAGGGAGCAGGGGCTGTTTATCGCCCTGTGCGACAGCGGCGAAATCTATGCCTTTAACGGCCATGTCGATCTCGGCACCGGCGTGCGCACCGCGCTCGGCCAGATCGTCGCCGAAGAGCTGTACCTGCGCATGGATCAGGTGCGCATGGTGTTGGGCGATACCGAGCGCGCGCCGAATCAGGGCGCCACCATCGCCAGCGCCACGCTGCAGATCTCCGCCGTGCCGCTGCGCAACGCCGCCGCCGAAGCGCGCCGTTGGCTGTTGCGCCAGGCGGCGCAGCGCTTCGATGCGCCGGTGGAACAGCTGACGCTGGAGGAGGGCGTGATCCGCAGCCCGCAGGGGCAGGCGCTGAGCTACGCCGAGCTGGTGGCCGGCGGTCATGTCGAGCTGTCGATTTCCGGCGACGCACCGCTGAAACCGCAGGCGGAGTATCGCCTGGTGGGCACCAGCGCCGCGCGCGTCGATATTCCGGCCAAGGCGACCGGTGAAATCACCTATGTACACGATATGCGCCTGCCGAACATGCTGCACGGCCGGGTGGTGCGGCCGCCCTATTCCGGGTACGACAGCGGCGAATTTGTCGGCACCAGCCTGCTGGCGGTGGATGAAACCTCGATCGCGCATATTCCCGGCATCGTCAAACTGGTGGTGATCGGCGATTTCATCGGCATTGTCGCCGAGCGCGAAGAGCAGGCGATCAAGGCGGCGCAGGCGCTGCAGGTCAGTTGGAAAGACTGGCGGCGCAATTTGCCGCAGATGGCCGACGTGGCGCAGGCGCTGCGCGACAACCCGCACTCGACCCGGGTGGTGCACGATACCGGCGATGTGGACGCGGCGCTGGCGGCGGCCGACAGGCGTTTCACCCGCAGCTACCTGTGGCCGTATCAGCTGCATGCCTCGATTGGCCCTTCCTGCGCGCTGGCGGACTACCGGCCGGAGCGCCTGCAGGTCTGGTCGGGCAGCCAGAACCCGCACCTGCTGCGCGCCGATCTGGCCTGGCTGCTGGAATACCCGGAAGCGCAGATCGAGATCGTTCGCATGGAGGCGGCCGGTTGCTATGGCCGCAATTGCGCCGATGACGTCTGCGCCGACGCGGCGCTGCTGTCGCGTGCGGTGGGCAGGCCGGTGCGGGTGCAGCTGACCCGCGAGCAAGAGCATGTGTGGGAACCAAAGGGTACCGCGCAGCTGATGGAGGTGGACGGCGGGCTGGACGCCGCCGGGCATCCGGTCGCCTACGATTTTCGCACCTATTATCCTTCCAACGGCGCGCCGACGCTGGCGCTGCTGCTGACCGGCCGGGTCGAGCCGCTGCCGGTGGCCTATGAAATGGGCGACCGCACCTCGGTACCGCCTTACGAATATCCGGCGCTGCGCGTCAGCATCGAGGACATGGCGCCGATCGTGCGCGCCTCCTGGATGCGCGGCGTTTCCGCCTTGCCGAACACCTTCGCCCACGAATCTTATATCGATGAGCTGGCCCACGCCGCCGGCGTCGATCCGCTGGAATATCGGCTGCGCTATATCGATGACGAACGCGCCAGTGAGCTGATGCGCAGCACGGCAGAACGCGCCGGCTGGACGCCGCATACCGAACCGATGCAGACCCCGGCGGAAGACGGCGTGCTGCGCGGGCGCGGCTTTGCCTACGCCCGTTACATCCACAGCAAGTTTCCCGGCTTTGGCGCGGCCTGGGCCGCCTGGGTGGCCGACGTGGCGATCGACAAAGCCAGCGGCGAAGTGGCGGTGACGCGCATCGTGGTCGGCCACGACGCGGGCATGATGGTCAACCCGGACGGCGTGCGCCACCAAATTCACGGCAACGTATTGCAATCGACCAGCCGGGTATTGAAAGAGCGCGTGACCTTTGAGGAATCGACGGTCTCCGCCAAAGAATGGGGAGCTTACCCGATCCTGACCTTCCCGGAGGTGCCGGAAGTGGACGTGGTGATGATGCCGCGCCCTTACGATCCGCCGCTGGGCGCCGGGGAATCGGCGTCGGTGCCCAGCGCGGCGGCCATCGCCAACGCGGTATTCGACGCTACCGGCATTCGTTTTCGCGAGCTGCCGATCACCTCGGACAAACTGCGCGAGGCGCTGAACGGGCCGGACACCGAGCGGCAGGCCGCCCCGCCCAAGAAAAAGAAGCGCGGCAAATGGTGGTTCGGCGGCGCGGCGGGGCTGTTCGGCGCGGTGCTGGGCATCGCCGGCAGCGCCTTGCCGTGGCGGGCGGAGATCGCGCCGGTGGCGACGCCCGGCGCCGGCACCTGGTCGGCGGCCACGCTGGAGCGCGGCCGCCAGTTGGCCGCTGCCGGAGACTGCGCGGTTTGCCATACCGCGTCGGAAGGGGCGACCAACGCCGGCGGGCTGGCGATGGCGACGCCGTTCGGCACGCTCTACAGCACCAACATTACCCCGGACGTGGCAACCGGCATCGGCAACTGGTCGTTTACCGCGTTCGATCGGGCGATGCGCCAGGGCATCGCCCGCGACGGCCGCCATCTGTATCCGGCATTTCCTTACACCGCCTTCAGCAAAATGACCGACGGCGACATGCAGGCGCTGTACGCTTATCTGATGTCGCAACCGGCGGTGCGCCAGAGCAATCCGGCCAATCAGATGCGCTTCCCGTTTAACCTGCGGCCGCTGATGGCCGGCTGGAACGCGCTGTTCCTGCGCCAGGGGGAATATCAACCCGATCCGCAACAAAGCGCGCAGTGGAACCGCGGCGCCTATCTGGTCAACGGGCTCGGCCACTGCGCCGCCTGCCATTCGCCGCGCAATCTGCTGGGGGCGGAAAAGGGCGGCGCGGCTTTCCTGGCGGGGGGAATGGTGGACGGGTGGGAAGCGCCGGCGCTGAATCAATTGGCCAATGCGGACAAGCCCTGGACCGAGGAACAGCTGTTTCAGTACTTCCGCAGCGGGCATTCCGCCGAGCACGGCGTGGCGGCCGGGCCGATGGGGCCGGTGGTCAGCGAACTGGCGACGTTGCCGCAGAGCGATCTGCGGGCGATGGCCAACTATGTGATGTCGCTGAGCACCAAGGCGACGCTGAATGTGGAACCGCAGGCGCAGTTGGCGGCCCGCGCCTTGCCGGCGGCGGGGCAACTGGCCGGCGAGCGGTTATTTCAGGGCGCTTGCCAGGCCTGCCACAGCGCCGCCGCCGGCGGGCCGCAGCTGTTCGGCGTCAGTCCCGATCTGGCCAATAACACCAATATCTTCAGCGATCGCCCCGATAACCTGATCAAGGTGATCCTGCAAGGGATCCCCAAACCGGCTACCGCCGAATTGGGCTTTATGCCGGGCTTTAAGGACAGCTTTTCCGATCGGCAGGTGACGGCGCTGGTGAATTATCTGCGCCAACGCTATGCCGGCGACAAACCGGCCTGGCGCGACGTGGAGGAGCAGGTGGCGCGGCTGCGCGCGGAGCCGGGAAATCATTAACATTGTAAATTGTTACATTGGGTTATTGACTGGCGGCGCTCATTTGGTGATTAATGTTAGCCTGATTTTTACCTTACCTATAAAAAACAGGAAGTTAACATGGCATTAACCACGCATAAAATGGAAAGCGGCCTGGCCGTAACAGTTCGTTTACCTGAGAATCAGGCCAAAGTTCCGGCGATTATTCTGTGTCACGGCTTCTGTGGCATTCAGGAGCTGTTGCTGCCGGCCTTTGCCGAGGCCTTCGTCAACGCCGGTTTTGCGGCGGTGACGTTTGACTATCGCGGCTTCGGCGCTAGCGAGGGTGAACGCGGGCGGCTGGTGCCGGCGCTGCAGATTGAGGACATTCTGGCGGTGAGCCGTTGGGTGCAAACGCAGCCGCAGATCGACAGTGAGCGCATCGGCCTGTGGGGCACATCGTTTGGCGGTTGCCACGTGTTCGGCGCTGCCGCGGCCGAACCGGCCATCAAGTGCATCGTTAGCCAGCTGGCCTTCGCCGACGGGGAAACCATCGTGACGGGGAAAATGGCCGCCGATGAAAAACAGGCGTTCATCGCCACGCTGGACAAAATGGCGGAGAAGAAACAGGCCACCGGCAAAGAGATGTTTGTCGCCGTCACCCGGGTGTTGAGCGATGACGAGTCGAAAGCGTTCTTCGAGGAGAACAAGGCGCGCTACCCGGCGATGGACATCAAGATCCCGTTCCTGACCGTGCGCGAAACGCTGCGCTATCAGCCGCGCGACAATGCGGCGCGCGTCACATGCCCGGTGCTGGTGGTGGTGGCGGGCAACGATACCGTCAACCCGCCGGAGCAGGGCATCGCGCTGTATGAGGCGGTAGGCAGCGCGAAAAAGGCGCTGCACGTCGAGCAGAATGCGAAGCACTACGACATGTACGCCGGCCCGCATTTCGCCGGCATCATCGGCCGTCAGATCGCCTGGTTCAACGAGCACCTGTAATACCGTCCTCCTCCTGGCGCAGAAATGCCACCAGCCGCTGCGCCGGCAATGGCAGCTGCGCCCGTTCGCGCACCACGATCGACAGACGCCGGATCGCCCAGTCGTCCGTCAGCGGCAGGGCGTTGCGCAGGATCTCGGGCAGCCGCCGGGCGCTCTCTTCCGGCACCACCGCCAGACCGGCGCCGCGCAGCACCATGCGGCAGATGGCGTCGAAATTGGCGGCGCGCGCCCGCAGCCGCATCGGGCCGCCGCTGCGTATCGCCAGCTGCTCCAAATGCTGTTGCAGCGCGCTCTGTTCCGGCAGGCCGATAAAGTCGAAAGGCAGGGCGTCCGCAAAGCTGAGCTGGCGGCGGCCGCTGAGCGCATGCCCCGGCGGCAGCGCCAGCACCAGACGATCCTGCCGGAAGGGGTAGCTTGCCAGCCCGCGCAGATCGGCATGATCCGCCACGATGCCGATATCCGCCGCCCGTTCGGCGATCGCCTGCGCGATGGCCGGGCTGGGCAGCTCCTCCAGCGTGATGTCGGTGTACGGATGCAGCACCAGAAAATCCGCCAGCAGTTCCGGCAGAAAAGCGTCGGCGGCGACGGTATTGGCGACGATGCGCAGCTGGCTGCGCTGGCCCGGTGCGAACTCGGCCATGTCGCCGCGCAGCCGGTCGCGCTGCTGCAGCAGCACGCGCGCGTGTTGCAACAGGCGTTCACCGGCGGGCGTCGCCTGGACGCCGCGCGGATTGCGCGTCAGCAGCGCCACGCCGGCCTGTTGCTCCAGCCCGCGCATGCGTGCGCTGGCGGCGGCCAGCGACAGCCCGACGCGCTCGGCGCCGGCGGTGATGCTGCCGGTCTCGAGCACCGCCGCCAACAGCCGCAGATCGATAAAGTCAAAATGCATGCGTTCTTCCTCTGTCTTTGCCGCAGGCAGGCTCTGCCATTGCCGCATTGTGCCGTGGCGCGGCGCCGGCCACAATCGGGCCGTTGATTCGCCATAAGGATAGACGCATGTCGCTGACGTTACTCGAAATTGTCGCCCTGACGGGCATTTTTACGCTGGCCGGCACGGTCAAAGGGGCGATCGGTTTGGGATTACCGACGGTGTCGATGGGGCTGCTCAGCCTGATGATGCCGCCGGGGCAGGCCGCCGCGCTGCTGCTGTTGCCCTCATTGATCACCAACCTGTGGCAACTGCTGTGCGGGCCGCGGTTGGGGGCGCTGTGCCGTCGGCTCTGGCCGATGATGCTGTGCGTCACGCTGGGCACCTTGCTGAGCGCCGGCACGCTCACCGCCATCGACGGCCGCCTGGCGCCGCTGGCGCTGGGCATTTGCCTGACCGGCTATGCGCTGTTGGGTTTTACCCGTTTCGACTGGCGCGTTTCCGCTGCGGCGGAGCCGTGGCTGGGGCCGCTGTGCGGCCTGTTGACCGGCGTGCTGACCGGCGCCACCGGCGTGTTCGTCATACCGGCGGTGCCCTATCTGAACGCATTGGGCCTGGCGCGTGACGATCTGGTGCAGGCGCTGGGGCTGTCGTTCACCGTCTCGACGCTGGCGCTGGCCGCCGGATTAGCCTGGCATCAGGCGCTGCCCGGCGCGCTGCTCGGTGTTTCGCTGTTGGCACTGCTGCCGGCGTTGGCCGGCATGTGGCTGGGCGGGATCGCGCGTCGTCACAGCAGCCCGCTGATTTTTCGTCGCCTTTTCTTTATTGGGTTATTAATCTTGGGCGTTGAGATTATTTGGCGTTCAATTAATTGAATCGATAGCATCTACGTGTAATCAGGTTCGGTATATTATTCTGGGTTTTATTCTAATATGATTGTTTCCAGCATTGAGAATACACTTGCAGTCATTCTTGTCAAAAACAGCCCTTGTGGCAGCGGTTACGGAGCCAGTGGTTTCTGGGGGAATGGCAGTTCTACAGGAAATGGTTATGGCGGCAATGGCACTGAACCGAGAGAGGCCCGAGAATCCGGAACCAAACGCTAATTAACCGCTGCAATCCCAGCACAGAAGTAAAATTCTGTGCTTTTATGGGGTATATGATGAATAGATATGTTGTTTTTATAAAGAGTGATGAATCAAAAGTGCTAAGAAAGGACGTGGTTACACGCGAGATTATTAAGGATATGAAGCGGAAGGGCTTCAGAAAGCATCATGTCGAAGTAGAGGCTGATAACGAAAGCGATGCCGTTAACAAATTAAATAAGAACAGCAATGACTATTTGGATTCATTGAAAAATTTCTCCGGTGATTTATTGTTTTGCTCTATTTGTGTCATTGTTATGGTCATGGTTTATTTATTTAGGTGATCCATGATCTAGTGTTGAGTAATTCAGGTTTTTTATACTATACGACTGCCCGCCAAAACCCCAATAAGGCTCAGGCCTGCGCTCCACTCCAAATGGTCTCCTGCATGCCGGAGAGGATGCGTTCGCCGATTTCGCTCTCCCGTTCTTCATACCCGCCGTGGGCGATGACCCTGTCTTTGCCGTGCGTGAGGTCGCAGCGCTTGTGCGCTTTCAACACCCGTTGTTTCACTCGATAGCGGCGTCGCCCTGCCCGTAGGAGCGGCGGCAAAAAAGTCGTGCAGGCAATGAACGGCGATGGGGCAAGGCTATTTTTTCTGCCCGCTCCGGTTTTCAATTTACTGGGCGCTTACATTGCGCGATATTCTGGTTTTCTGATGGGCTAAGGCGGATGAGGGAACCATGACGGACAGCCAGGCGTTTGAACAACAAAGCCTCGACAATCTGCTGAGCTATTGGCGGCGCCATCGCCGCCTGCCGGGCGCGCGCTATCCGGCCGGCCCGACCGATACCCTGTGCGACGTGCCGGGCGTTAGCGTCGGGCATCACACCTTGGCCGACGGCGAATGCCAGACCGGCGTTACCGCCATCGTGCCGCCGGGCGATCTGTTCAACCAGCCGTTGCCGTGCGGCAGCGCGGTGCTCAACGGCTTCGCCAAACCGCTGGGGCTGGTGCAGCTGAACGAGCTGGGGGTGCTGCAAACGCCGCTCCTGCTGAGCAACACCTTCGCCGTCGGCACGCTGTTCAATGCCATGGTGCGGCGCAGCTGTCTGCGCTACCCGCAGATCGGCCGCGGCAGCGCCACCATCAACCCGCTGGTGCTGGAGTGCAACGACGGCTACCTCAACGATATTCAGGCGATGGCGGTGCGCGAGGAGCACGTCTTCAGCGCGCTGGATAACCATTCCACCCGCTTTGCGCGCGGCAGCGTCGGCGCCGGGCGCGGCATGAGCAGCTTCGGCCTGAAAGGCGGCATCGGCACCGCCTCGCGCTATTGCCCGGGGCTTGGCACCACGCTCGGCGTGCTGGTGCTGGCCAACTTCGGCACCCTCGACTCGTTGACGCTGAGCGGCGTGCGCGTTGGCCAGGCGCTGGGCAGGCTGCTGGCGGATCCGCCGCCGCAGGTGGACGCCGGTTCGGTCATTATCATCATCGCCTGCGATCGGGCGCTGGACAGCCGCCAGCTGAACCGCATCGCCCGCCGAGCGGGCGCGGGCCTGGGGCGAGTGGGCAGCCATTGGGGGCACGGCTCCGGCGATATCGCGCTGGCGTTTTCCACCCGGTTGCTGGGGGCGACGCTGCCGGACGAACGGCTGGAGCCGCTGTTTGCGGCGGCGGCGGACGCCACCGAATACGCGGTGTTGGATGCGTTGCTGAGCGCCGAGGGCGTCAGCGGTTTCCAGCGGCACGATCGCATGGCGCTGGGCCCGCTGCTCGATCGGCTGGCGGAAAATTAAATAACGGGAGCGTGATGTGAAAGTCTTTATCTCTGCGGATATCGAAGGTATCGCCGGCGTAACAGGGTAAACCGCGTGGGCTGTCGATGGCGGAAGGGCTGCAACACCAACGTTACGGCGGCCTGATGTTCATCGGCTACCACAGCGCCGCCGGTGAGCATGGCGTGCTGGCGCATACCATCAACGGCCGAGCCTTTTACCGCGTCAGCCTGAACGGCGAAGCGGTGGGCGAAAGCGATCTGTACGCGGCGGCGGCCGAGTTGAGCGTGCCGCTGTGGCTGGTGAGTGGCGACAACATGGCGGCGCCAATCCGCCTGCTCAGCGTCTTTTCGTATCTGGCGACGACGCAGAATTGATGCACGATGTGCGGGCTAGCCGCCCGCAGCGCACGATTCCTCAACGAAAAAATCCCTTATCAAGATTAGGCCTGCTGGATAATAGGCTACGCTAATTATTGCTCTGTTGCGCTATGTCACCCGACCGGCGCAACAAGCCATTCCCATAACAAGATTTGTTTCGCCGAAGGCAGTGACGCCTTCGGCTTTTTTGGAGTCATGAGCAATGAGCATATCCCAAGTTCCGCTTTCGCGGCGGCGGTTTATCGTCGGCGCCGGGGCGTTGGTGATCGGCGCCTATCTGCCGTCCACCGGCGCGCTGGCGCGGTCGAATGCCCCGGCCGCCTCTGGCGCGGCGGCGTTTGACGCCAACGCCTTCGTTCAGATCGGCGCCGACGGCGTCGTCACCGTCATCAGTAAACACACCGAAGTGGGCCAGGGGGTCTATACCGGCATGGCGACGCTGGTTGCCGAAGAGCTCGATGCCGACTGGGCGCAGGTGCGGGTCGTCGCCGCGCCGGTGGACACCCATATCTACAAAAACCTGAGCTTCGGATTCCAGGGCACCGGCGGTTCCAGCTCGGTGGCCAATGCCTATGAGCAAATGCGCCGCATGGGCGCCATGGCGCGTGCGCTGCTGGTGCAGGCCGCCGCGCAGAGCTGGAAAACCTCGGCGCAGGAAATTACCGTGCAGGCGGGCAAGATTCGCCATGCCGCCAGCGGACGCGAAGCGGGCTTCGGCGAATTCGCCGCGCTGGCCGCCACGCTGCCGCCGCCCGATCCCGCCAGCCTGACGCTGAAGGAACCGGCTAATTTCACCCTGATCGGCAAAACGCGCGGCCTGCATCGCGTCGATTCGCTGGCGAAAACCAACGGCAGCGCGCAGTTCTCGCAGGATATCCATGAGCCGGACATGCTGACCGTCACCATCAAGAAACCGCCGCGTTTCGGCGGCAAGGTGGCGGCCTTCGACGCCGAACGGGCGCTGGCGGTGCCGGGGGTGGTAGCGGTGAAGCAAATCGCCACCGGCGTGGCGGTTTACGCCAAAAATACCTGGGCGGCGATCCAGGGGCGGGAGCGGCTGAAGGTGACGTGGGACGATGCGCAGGCCGAACGGCGCAACACCGAGGAGATCTACGCCGAATTCCGCCAGGTGGCGCAGAAAACCGGCGTGGTGGCGAAGAGCCACGGCAAGCCGGACGAGGTGTTCGACAAGGCCGACAAGGTGATCGAGGCCGAATACACCTTCCCGTACGTCGCCCACGCGCCGATGGAGCCGCTGGACGGCTATCTGTTCTGGGACGGCGAGAGCGTCAAGGCGCGCTACGGCTGCCAAATTCAAACGCTCGATCACAAGCAGCTGTGCGATCTGTTCGAGTTGCCGCCGGACAAGGTGCAGATTGAAACCATTCTGGCGGGCGGCAGCTTCGGCCGGCGCATCGATTTAGGCAACCCGACGCTGGGGCCGGATCTGGCGGCCGACATGGCGGCGGCGGCCAAGGGCATCGGCCCCGGCCACGGCGTGAAGGTGGTATGGACGCGCGAGGACGACATCCGCAACGGCTGGTATCGCCCGATGATCCTGCACCGCCTGCGCGGCGCCATTCGCGGTGGCAAGGTGGTGGGCTGGACCGATACCGTGGTCGGCCACTCCTGGACGCGCCACAGCGCGATGGATGCGCTGGTGGTCAACGGACTCGATCAGATGATGGTCGAGGGCGCCAGCGAAGTGTCATACACCTTCGAAGCCTTCCGCTGCGATGCGCACATTGTGCCCGGCAAGGTGCCGACCACCTCGCTGCGGTCGGTCGCCAGCACCCACACCGGCCACGCGGTGGAGAGCTTTATCGATCAACTGCTGCAGGAAACCGGCCAGGATCCGGTCGAAGGGCGGCTGGCGCTGATGGGCGACGCGCCGCGCGCGGCGGGCGCGCTGCGGGCGGTAGCGAAAGCCGCTGACTGGCAGGGCGCCAAGGTGGTGGACGGGCGCGCGCGCGGCGTGGGCGTCGCCAAGGCGTTCGATACCTATGTGGCGCAGGTGGCCGAGGTGTCGATCGGCGAAGGCGGCATCCCGAAAGTGCACAAGGTGTGGTGCGCGGTGGACTGCGGCGTGGCGGTGAACCCCGATGTGATCCGCGCGCAGATCGAGGGCGGCATCGGCTACGGCCTGAGCATGGCGCTGTACGGCAATATCACGCTGAAAGACGGCGTGGTCGAACAGTCCAACTTCAATAACTTCCGCCCGCTGCGCATCGATGAGATGCCGGAGATCGAAGTGATCATCGTGCCCTCGAGCGAGAAACCGACCGGCGTGGGCGAGCTGGGGGTGCCGACCATCGCCCCGGCGGTCGGCAATGCGCTGGCGCTGCTCGGGCGGCCGCGCACCTCGCTGAGCCTGCCGCTGCATAATCCCACCGCGAACCCGGCGTCTGACAAGGAGAGAACCTGATGATTCAATTAACCGTAAACGAGCAGCCGCTGACCTTCGAGGGCGATCCGCACATGCCGCTGCTGTGGTTCTTGCGTGACGAAGCCGGCCTGACCGGCACCAAGTTCGGCTGCGGCATCGCCATGTGCGGCGCCTGCACCGTGCATCTGGACGGCGTGCCGGTGCGGTCGTGCATGACGCCGATTTCGGCCGCCGTCGGCAAAAAAATCACCACCATCGAAGCCGTGGGCGCCACGCCGGAAGGCAAGGCGGTGCAGGAGGCCTGGCTTGATCTGGACGTGGTGCAGTGCGGCTACTGCCAGTCCGGCCAGATCATGAGCGCCAGCGCGCTGCTGGTGCAAAGTAAAAATCCGAGCGATGCGGACATCGACGCGGCGATGGGCGGCAACGTCTGCCGCTGCGCCACCTATGTGCGCATTCGCGCCGCCATCCACCAGGCCGCCAAGGCGTTGGGTTAGGGAGAGATGCGATGAGCAACGCCTTGAAAGGGCTGTTATGGCTGATTATCGTCGTGGTGGTGTTGGCGGGAGGATATGCGCTGTACACGCTGCTGCGGCCCACCGGCGCGGAGCCTGCGGCGCCGATCGCCGGAGCGCCGGCCGGCATCACCGATAAACTGGCGCGCGGCGAGTACCTGGCGCGCGCCGCCGACTGCGTGGCGTGCCACACCGCGCCGGGCGGCACGCCTTATGCGGGCGGCTTCGCCTTCAAACTGCCGTTCGGCACCATTTACGGCACCAACATCACCGCCGACAAGGAGACCGGCATCGGCAACTGGAGCGACGATCAGTTCGTACGCGCGGTGCGTGAGGGGATCGGCCCGCAGGGCAACCTGTATCCGGCGATGCCGTACACCTCCTACACCGGGCTGAGCCGCGACGACGTGCTGGCGATCAAAGCCTATCTGTTCAGCCTGCCGCCGGTGAAGCAGGCCAACCCGCAAAACGATCTGTCGTTCCCGTTCAACCAGCGTTGGGGCATGAAATTCTGGAACCTGGCGTTCTTCCATGAGCAACGCTTTACGCCGGATCTCAACAAGGACGAGCAGTGGAACCGCGGCGCCTATCTGGCGACCGCGCTGGGCCACTGCGGCGAGTGCCACACGCCGCGCAATCTGGGGTTCGGCCTCAACCAGAGCAAGCACCTGAGCGGTGAAGTGGTGCAGGGCTGGTTCGCCGCCAACATCACGCCGGACAAACAGACCGGCATCGGCGGCTGGAGCGACCAGCAGCTGTCGCAATATCTGGCCACCGGCCATGCGCCGGGGCGCAGCAGCGCCGCCGGCCCGATGGCGGAAGCGGTGGAAAACAGCCTGCAGTTCCTGACGCCGGAAGATAATCTGGCGCTGGTGAAATACCTGCGCGATATCGAACCGATCGCCGGCGACGCCGCCGCGGCGGTGAATCTGCAGCCGAAGGGCGCGGGGGCTTCCACCCCGATCCTGCCGGGCGGGCAAGAGCAGTCGCTCGGGCGGCGGGTGTTCGCCAACGACTGCAGCGGCTGCCACCAGTGGAACGGGCCGGGCCGCCAGAGCGAGTATGCGTCGCTGGTGGGCAGCACGGCGGTGAACGATCCGCAGGGGCGCAGCGTGGTGCAGGCCATCCTGAAGGGGACGAGCATCAGCATCGGCGAACGGCATGAAATGATGCCGGCGTTCGGCAGCGCCTATTCCGACGAGGAAGTGGCGGCGGTCGCCAACTTCGTGGTCGGCCATTTCGGCGATAAGCAGGGCAAAGTCACCGCCAAACAGGTGGCGGAGCAGCGCAAGCAGTAAAGCGAAAAGGCGCGCGGGCCGGTTTAGCCTGCGCGCTTCTCGACCAGAAAGTCCAGCAGCGCCCTGACCTTGGAAGACATGTGCTCACGGGAGGGGATATACAGGTAGAAGCCGGGAAACGGCTGCGACCAAGGCTGCAGGATCCGTACCAATTCACCGCGTTCCACCAGCGCCTTCACGGCGAAATCAAAGTGCTGAATAATGCCGACATGCTGCAACGCGGCGCGGATCATGCCGTCGTCGTCGTTGGTGATCACGCTGCCTTGCGGCTCGACGGAAAAGGTATGGCGCGCGTGCCGCTCGATAGTGGAAAACTCCCATTGATAAATGGCACCGCTGGTTGCGTGACGAAAAGCGATGCAGTTGTGGTTGACCAGATCCGCCGGCGTGGCGGGCGTGCCGTTACGGCTGAGGTACTGCGGCGTGGCCACCGCCACCAGTTCCACCTGCGGGGTGATGGGGATCGCCACCATATGCTCGGCGAGGCTTTCACCCAGCCGCACGCCGGCGTCGTAGCCTTCGGAAATGATGCTGGCCATGCCGTCGTCCATCACCAGCTCAAGCTTCAGCCTGGGATAGCGCGCCAGAAATTCACCGACATGCGGTTCGATAAAGTGCTTGGCGGCCGTGCGCGAAGCATTTATCCGCAGCAGCCCCGCCGGCTCGTGGCGGCTCTCTTCCAGCGTGCCGACGGCGTGTTCGATCGCGTTGAGGGCGGGAGCCAGGGCCTCGAGCAGGCGTTGTCCTTCCTCCGTGAGCGACATATCGCGGGTAGTGCGGTAGAGCAGCTTGACGTTCAGCTGTTTTTCCAGCGCCTTTAGATTTTGCGACAGCGCGGCGCGGGAAACGCCCATTTGGGCCGCCGCTTTGGTAAAGCTGCGATGCTGCGCGATATGCGCGAACCACGCCAGTGAGGGAAGCAGGGAAGGATCCATCGATACGTTCCGCATTGTAAATCACAGCTTAACACTGTAGTCCATTCCCTGGGCTTCTCAAAGAACAATACGGCGTCTAAAGTGAGCGTTATCCCAGCGGAAGCGATGCCGAGCGCGTTTCCCGAGCCAGCAACCCTGTGAGGAACTCATGATGAAAACGGTCAAAATCAAACGTCAGTATTGGGACATCGCGGCGGATATTCATTTCCCACCGGATTTCGACGAGCAGAAAAAGTACCCGGCGATCATCAGCGCCCACCCGATCGGCAGCTGCAAAGAGCAGACCTCGGGGAACGTCTATGGCGCGGCGCTGGCGAAAGCCGGTTTTGTGGTCATCGCGTTCGACGCCAGCTTCCAGGGCGAGAGCGGCGGCGAACCGCGCTTTATCGAAGATCCCACCCAGCGCGTGGAAGATTTTCGCGTCGTGACCGATTATCTGGTGACGCTGGATTACGTTGACGACCAGCGTATCGGCGTGCTCGGCATCTGCGGCGGCGGCGGTTACGCCATCAACGCCTCGATGACGGAGCGGCGCATCAAAGCGGTGGCGACCATCACCGGCGCCAACTATGGCCGGGTGATGCGCGAGGGCGTGTTGGCCAATGGCGATCCAGTGGCTTTTCTTGAGGATATTGCCCGGCAGCGCACCGCAGAGGCGCACGGTGCGGCGCTGCGCGTGGATGTAGGCCTGTATCCGAGCGTTGAGGCGGCGCAACAAGACGGCGCCGATATCGATCTGCGCGAAGCGACAGAGTACTACCGTACGGCGCGCGGCGAGAAGCCGAACGGCGTAAACAAGACGCTGTATTCCCACAACGCGGCGGCCGTAGGCTGGGACGCGTTCCACCTGGCGGAAGTGCTGCTGACCCAGCCGCTGTTGGTGATCGTCGGCGGCAAGCCCGGTCTGTTCGGTGCGTTGCGCGACGGCTATGAGATTGTGCGCCGCGCCAAATCGCAGCACAAAGAGCTGGTGGTGGTGGAAGGCTGGTCGCATTACGATCTCTACGACAAACCGGAGCCGGTAGCCCGGGCGCTGGAGAAGCTGGTGCCATTCTTTAAAACCACGCTGTAAGGGGCAGGCCAGGGGGCGAGGGAGCTTCTCCCTCGCCGTGGCGTCAGCGGCTGCGGCGCGACATGACCCGCTTGTCTTTCGGCCGATCTCGCCAGTCTTCAACCTGGTTATTGAAGTTGTCCGCCAGCAGGTAGGCCGGGGTTTTCGCCAGCCAGTCGGACAGCGAAATGTCCTGATAAATGCCGTTGTCCATCACGATCAGCACCTTCAAATCCTCATCGCCGATGTTCTCGATGTAATGGCCGAAGCCCTGCGGCACGTAACCGACGTCCGAAGGGGCGAACTCTTCCGTCTGCGCGTGGCCGTGCGAGCTGAACACCGTCATGCGGCCCTTACCGGCAATATAGTATTGCCATTCGTTGGCATTGGGGTGCCAGTGCAATTCCCGGATCGCGCCGGGTTTCACGATCTCGATGATGCCGGTCATGGTGGTTGAGATGGGAAATTCTTTCGACGACACCAAATGGACGCTGCCGGCGTCATTTTCAAAGAACGGTTTTTGCTTCATTAATTCATAGCGGTGGGTCAGCGGGGCGTTATTTAATCCGCCGTCGTTTTTCGGCAATGGCAAGGTGGGCGGAACGGCGCCGCCGACAATATAGGCCTCGCCCTGTTTGGCCTTGGAAAATACCGCCGCCGGCATGTTGACGCTTTTTTCCAATACCTCTTTCGGCATATGCGCCACCCAATCGGTAATGCTGAAGGTGCCGAATTCGGAGAAGTGCCCATTATCGAACGCCAGAATAAAATGCGCGCCGTCTGCCAGCGCCTGAATGGAATGGCCATAGCCTTTCGGGAAATACCACACGTCGCCGGGGCCGAAATCCGCCACCTCGCATTTTCCCTCGGGATCGAGGATGGTGATGCGAGCATGGCCTTCCAGCATAAACGCCCATTCGGCGGCGATGGCGTGCCAGTGCAGCTCGCGCACGCCGCCCGGCTCCAGCGTCATGTCCACGCCCGCCACGCCTTCGGAGATCGGAAATTGCTCGACGGTGGCTTCGCGCGCCCAGCCGCTGGGCAGGCTGCGTTTCTTGCTGTCGGTGAATTTGTATTTATAGAGATGCTGCGCATCGGCAGGCGGCTGATAGCTGCTGGGGGGGACGATATTGCGATGATCGTCGGCAGCGGCATTTTTTACGATGCCGCCGATCATGCCGGCGGCGGCCGCGCTGACGGCGGAGACTTTCAATATATCACGACGCGATAGCATAGCATTTTCTCCAATATAAAACCGCGCGTCTGAATAGGCAGGCGCAGGGAAGGCAAAATTGCTCTTAAAAGGTGTTTTGTCATCGGCGAAATAGGCTGCGACCCTTAAATCCTAGCGGCTGGAATGTATTGCGTAGGCGCTTATTTGTTTGCGTTTGTTACTAAGTGAGAGCGGGTTTAATTAATTAATCGGAAGTTGAATAGTCATTAAGTGGAATTAAATTTAGTCGCCGAATAGTTTAAATAAATAATAAACGAACTTCATTTATTATTGGCCGTTCGGGCTTTTTATGACTGCGCCACGGTCTCCAACACCAGCTGACGAAAGCGCTCGACGATCGGCGAAGCCGGGCTGCGGCGCAGCGCCAGGTAAAGCGGGGCGCTGAGCTGCGCCTCTTCGGCGAGGGTGCGGTAGACGATGCCGTCGCCGCCCAGCCGCCGCATCGAGCCGGGCACCACTGACAGCCCCAGCCCGGCGCCCACCAGGCTGAGGGTGGCCGGCAGGCGCGGCGCTTCCTGCACGATGCGCGGGCTGAAGCCGGCGCGGTGGCAGGCGGCCAGAATGGCGTCGTACAGCCCCTGGCCGGCCGGGCGGCGATAGAGAATAAACGCCTCGTGGGCCAGTTCGGCCAACGGCAGCGGTTGCTGCGTCTCATGCGCCAGCCGGTGGCCCAGCGGCAGGGCGACGATCATCGGCTCGCTGAGCACCGGCTCCACGCTCAGGCCGGGAATGCCGCTGGCCGGCGAGCGCACGAAGGCGGCGTCGAGGCGCTGTTCCAGCAACGCCTCCATCAGTTCGCCGCTGCCGGCCTCTTCCAACTGAGTGGTAATGCCCGGCAGGATGTCGCGGTAGCGGCGCAGCAGGTTGGGCACGAACGGGTGCAGCGCGGCGGAACTGGTGAAGCCGATGGCGATGTGGCCCTGCTCGCCGCGGGCGGCGCGCTGCACCGCTTCGCGCAGGCGTTCGGCGCGCGCCAGCAGGGCGCGGGCCTCTTCGAACAGCACGCCGCCCGCCTCGGTGACGCGCACGCCGCGCGGCAGGCGCTGCAACAAGGTTACGCCCAGCTCATCTTCCAGCCCCTGCAGCAGGCGGGTCAGCGGTGGCTGCTGGATAAACAGCCGCTCGGCGGCGCGGGTGATGTTGCCTTCTTCCACCACGGTGACGAACGCCCGCAGGCGACGCAGTTCGATCATTGCCATACCTCAAAGGTATCTTTAGTTGTTTAGGAATGCATTAGACATCATGGCACGGCGGCGCGCATGATACCAGACATCAAAACAAGCGATGTGGAATGGCAATGTCATGTCAGATATCAATACGTTAAAACCGCACCCGGCGGCAGCGCCGGGCAACGCGGAGCTGTTTGTGGGCTTTCTGTGGCTGGGGCTGATCGGCTTCGGCGGCGTGCTGCCGCTGGCGCGCAGCATGTTGGTGGAGCGCCGGCGCTGGCTGAGCGGCGAACAGTTTACCGAGCTGCTCGGGCTATGCCAGTTCCTGCCCGGCGGCAACGTCATCAACCTGTCGGTGGCGGTGGGCATGGAATTTCGCGGGTTGCGCGGCGCGCTGTGCGCCTTGCTGGGCCTCATCAGCGCGCCGACGGCGATCGTGGTGGGGTTGGGCGTGGTCTACGCCCGCTTCCAAAACGATCCGCATGTGCAGCATGTGTTCGCCGGGCTGGCCGCCGCTGCCGCCGGGCTGCTGCTGTCGACCGGGATCAAGATGCTGCTGCCGCTGCGCGGTAAATGGCCGGCGCTGGCGATCGTCGCGCTGGCATTGATCGCCATCGCCTGGCTGCGCCTGCCGCTGTTGCCGACCATGCTGGTGCTGGCGCCGCTGAGCATTCTGCTGATGTGGCGGTGGCCGTCATGAGCGGGGTTTTAATTGCGCTGGCGCTGATCTTCACCGAGCTCTCGCTGCTGGCGTTCGGCGGCGGCATGACCATTCTGCCGGAGATGCAGCGGCAGGTGGTGGAGGTGCATCGGTGGATGAGCGCCCAGGAGTTCAGCGCGCTGTTCGCCATGGCGCAGGCCGCGCCGGGGCCGAACATGATGATCGTGCCGCTGGTCGGCTGGCACGTGGCCGGTTGGGCGGGGCTGCTGGTTTCTTCGGTCGCCAAGTTCGGGCCGTCTTCCATCGTTACGTTGCTGGTGATGGGCGCCTGGCGGCGCTTTAAGGATCGCCCGTGGCGCCGCATCGTGCAGGCCGGTCTGGTGCCGCTGACCGTGGGGCTGGTGGCGGCCAGCGGCATCTTGATCGCCGAGGCTTCTGCGCCCAGCTGGCGGCTGGCGGCGATCGTGGCGCTGGCGACGGGATTGAGCATGAGCAAGCGCCTCCATCCGCTGTGGGTGCTGGCGGGCGGCGCGCTGCTCGGGTTGCTGTTCGCCTGAGGGATTAGCGCGGGATCAGCATAAAGCGCGAAGGGCGGTTGCGGTCGATCAGCTCATAGCGCTTCGGCGCGGTCAGGGCCAGAAACGCCACCATGCCGCCTTCGGCGTCGGTCAGCGTCATGCCGTCCGGCGTCGGCCGCCAGGCGACCGGCAACGTTTGCAGCGCCAGCGGCTGCAGGCACTGGGCGGAGGCGCTGAAGCGGAAGGCGTTGGTGTTGGCTACCGCTTCGTCGCTCAGCTGCACCTCGCAGACGGCTTTACCGTCGCCGATGGCGGCGAGCTGCCAATCGCCCTTCAGCACGGCGGGTTCCAGCAACGGCAGTGAACTGCCCAGGGCACTGCTGCACAATACGCTCATAACGACTCCCGTCAGGCTGGCGCGGCGCAAGGCGCGCATAAGAAAAAAGGTTGGCATCGGGTCACTCCTTTCGGCTTTCCGTTCACACTTTAGCACGTACCCCCGTGCTGATGAGGGAAGGATTAGGTTTTTTAATCCTCGATTATTCTGATCTAACCGGCGATAAAATGCGCAAAAAGACGAATGATTAACCCGTTAATGCACTTATTTTTCTCATTAATATAGTGAGAATACAAATTGTTACGAGTATCTTCATCTCAATGCCCGGCACGGTGAAGCCAGGCCGAGCGGGCTCGCGCCGCCGGGGTGAGTCACTATACTGGTCATTCCTAAGCCTTGGCTTAGATTAGAACGACTGATGAATAGTCTTACAAAGCGAGTGGGTTCCTATTGTGTAAAAGGAGAATGCAATGAGCAGTCGCTACAACGACATTTTGCAAGATGATGATGAGTTCACCAGCCTGGCCGCCACATCCCCCAACGATCATAACTATCAATTTTACTATCACCAGCCCGGCAGCCCCTATGACGGATTGGGCTACGGCGCGCTGTTTACGCTGGACAACGCCAACCTCTACAGTAACCAGCGCGGTGGGGCAGCCATCAACAACTTGGGTAAAATCCGCGATAACTTCAGCTTCGATCGCGCCGCCGACCAGCTGACGCGGCCGGGCCTGACGCACAACGGCGATCAGGTGTATCATCAGCCGATCGCGCTGACCTATTCCTTCCTGACGCAGAGCGCGCTGAACCGCATCGGCCAGACCGGCGACGGCGACAAGGGGCTGCAGCCGCTGACCCAGGCGGCGCAGGCGCAGGCGCTGAAATCGATGCAGGCCTGGGCCGACGTGGCGAACGTGACCTTTACCGAAACGGCGTCCACCGATATCAACCATCGCGCGGACATCACCTTCGCCTACTTCACCCAGCGCGCCGACGGCAGCACCGCTGAGGGCAGCGGCCCGAATGCCATTAATGCTTACGCCTATTACCCGCCGAGCTCCAAACCGGGCAGTGATAACGCCTTTGCCGGCACGGTGTGGTTCAACAAGAACTTCGCCACCCATCAGGCGCCGGTTAGCGGCGACTTCAGCAGCCAGACCTTCACCCACGAGCTGGGGCATGCCCTGGGGCTGGCGCATCCGGGATCTTATGACGCCTCGTTGGGCAACCCGAGTTACCAGAACGACGCGGCTTACTATCAGGATTCGCTGCAATACTCGATCATGAGCTATTTCAACGCCGGTTACACCGGCGCCGACACCAAAGGGGTGTATGGCTATGGCCCGATGGTGGATGACATCGCCGCGATCCAAAAATTGTACGGCGCCAACATGAACACCCGCACCGGCGACACGGTGTACGGCTTTAACTCCAACACCGGGCGCGATTTCCTGACCGCCACGGCGGACAACGGCAAACCGGTCAACTTCGCGGTGTGGGACGCCGGCGGCAACGACACGCTGGACTTCTCCGGCTACAGCCAGCAGCAGATGATCAACCTGAACGACGGCGCGTTCTCCAGCGTCGGCGGCGGCACGCAGAACGTCGCCATCGCGCGCGGGGCGATCATCGAGAACGCCATCGGCGGCAGCGGGCGCGATGTGATCATCGGCAACGATCAGGACAACCTGCTGGCGGGCAACGCCGGCTCCGACATCCTGTACGGCGGCCTGGGGGCGGATCATCTGTGGGGCGGCAAAGATGCCAACAACTTCACCGACTATTTCGTCTATCTCAATGCCAAAGAGTCCACGGTGGCGGCGTTCGACGTGATTGAAGACTTCGAGCACGGCATCGACAAGATCGATCTCTCCGGCCTGCGCTTCAACAACAGCCTGAGCGAGCTGCGCTTTATCGACAGCGGCAGCGCCTTCAGCGGCCAGAAAGGCGAGATCCAGCTCAACTTCGACGCCTTCAACGGCACCACCGATCTGTTGATGAACACCCAAAGCAACAGCTATGCCGCCGACTTCAAGATCCATGTGGTCGGGCAGGTGGAGCAGAGCGATATTCTGTTTGCCTGAGGGCGATGCAGGGGAAAGAGAAAAGGGCCGAACGGCCCTTTTTTTACGGCTGGGCCACCGCCGCGCTTTCCACCACGAAGGAGCCGGTCGTCACCGCGCCGGCGCGGCGGTAGTGGGCCACGATCACGCCGCCGGGCGAGACTACCGATTGGGCCAGCGTGAAGGCCGCCGGCGCCGCGTTGTCATCGAACAGCCGTTTGCCGCTGCCGAGCAGCACCGGGTAGGTGAGCAGGCGCAGTTCGTCCACCAGATCGTTGGCCAGCAGCTGTTGCATCAGCGTGCTGCTGCCCTGCACCAGCAGTATCGGCCCCTGCGCGCGTTTCAGCTCGCGCAGCCGGGCGAGGATGTCCCGCCCCAGCCACTGGCTGTTCTGCCACGCCAGCGTCTCGCCGTGGTGGGTGGCGACATACTTGGTGGCCTGATTGAACACGCGGGCGATATCGGCGGATAACGGGTCGGCCTCGTCGGTGATCTGCGGCCAGTAGCCGGCGAAAATGTCGTAGGTGCGCCGCCCCAGCAGCAGATCGAACGGCGCGGAGAAAAGATCGCCCATCGTTTCCGCAATGGCGTCATCCCAGTAGGGGGCTGTCCAGCCGCCTAAGCGAAAGCCGCCGCTGCGGTCTTCGTCCTGCCCGCCGGGCGCCTGCATCACGCCGTCGAGGCTGACGAAGGCGCTGGCAATAATCTGTCGCATGGCTGTCTCCTGCCGTTGAGTGCCAGCTGAAAGTTTAGCCGCCGCGCGGCGGCTGCGCCAACCGGCCGCTCAGGGCTGCAGCGCCTTGAGCAACGCCTGATGGAAACGCTCTGGCTCCTCCATTTGCGGCGCATGGCCCAGCCCGGCGAACTCGATCAGCGTGGCGTGCGGGATCAGCTTCGCCGCCTGTTTGCCTAACACGTCATAATGCCCGATCCTGGCCTTGACCGCCGGCGGGGCGATATCGCTGCCGATGGCGGTGGTGTCGGCGGTGCCGATCATCAGCGTAGTGGGGGTTTGCAGATCCTTGAACTCGTAGTACACCGGCTGGGTGAAGATCATGTCGTAGATCAACGCCGAGTTCCACGCCACCAGGCGATGGCCCGGCCCGTTGTTCAGCCCGGCCAGCATATCCACCCAGCGATCGTACTCCGGCTTCCAGTTGCCGCCGTAGTAGGTGCGCTGCTCATAGTTGCGGATGCCCTCGGCGGAGGTGTTCAGCTCGCGCTCGAACCATTGATCGACGCTGCGCCACGGCACGCCTTTGGCCTTCCAGTCCTCGAGGCCGATCGGGTTGACCATGACCAATTGCTCCACTGCCTGCGGATACATCAGGCTGTAGCGCGTGGCCAGCATGCCGCCGGTGGAGTGGCCGATGACGATGGCCTTGCTGATTTTCAGGTTCTGCAGCAGGCCGTGGGTGTTTTGCGCCAGCTGCTGGAAGCTGTACTGGTAATGCGCCGGCTTGGTGGAGGAGCAAAAGCCGATTTGATCCGGCGCGATGACGCGGTAACCGGCCTTGCTCAGCGCCTTGATGGTGTCCTGCCAGGTGGCGGCGCAGAAGTTTTTACCGTGCAGCAGCAGCGCGGTGCGGCCGTTGGCGGCACCTTCCGGCGGCACGTCCATATAGCCCATTTTTAACGGCTGCCCCTGCGAGGTGAAGCTGAACTGCTGCAACGGGTAAGGGTAGTGAAAGCCCTGCAGCTCCGGGCCGAACTTAGGCGTTTCGGCGGCGGCGGGGAACGCGGCCAGCGTGGCGCACAGCAGCGCGCGACGGGTGAATCTCAGCATCCTGATCTCCTGAAAAACGGACGATAGCCGAGTATAGCCACAATCAGGGCGTCGGCGCGCCAGCAGTTTCAGATAATTCTGTAATGTTACGGCCCGATCCCGGGCAAGGTTCCGGCCACGGCCTTGTACACAGTGAACGCGGTCACGCCGCGCAATATTGGCGGAGCCTGAAGGTTTTATTTCAAGGCTAAGTTATGCGATGCTTAAGCATTATTTATGCAAAAGGATCCTCGCATGTCCGCTTTATCCCGCTGCGCTTTCAGCGAAGGCAGCGTCGCTTTGCCGGAAGGTTATGCCGATCGCACCGTCAACGTGCTGTTGGCCGGCGATGATGTTTCCCCCTCAATCAATATTTCCCGCGATGCGCTGCAGCCGGCGGAGAACCTGGAAGGCTACGTCACCCGCCAGCTCGACGCGCTGGCGCAGGGGCTGAAAGGCTGGGCATTCAAAAGCCGCGAGCCGGCGACGCTGGGCGATGGATTAACCGCCGGTGAATGGGTGCGCGCCAGCTACCTGCGCGACGGCAAGCGCATCTGGCAAAACCAGGCGGTGTTCGCGCTGGCGGAGGGCCGGGTGCTGGTGTTCACCCTGGCGATGGCGCGCAAGCTGACGCCGCAAGACGACGCGCTGCTGCAGCAGGTGCTGAGCAGCTACCGGGCGGCCTAACGATGAACTCTTTGCGTAAAAGGACCTTACGATGACCGAAGCGGCTCGCGTCGGCGATACCATCGGGCATTCCCATGCCCTGGCCGGCATGATTGCCGGCACGATTGTCGGCGGCCTGATCGCCGCCGCAGGCGCGGTGGCGGCGGGTGCGCTGTTCGTCGCCGGCCTGGCGGCTTCCTGTATCGGCGTCGGCGTGCTGCTCATCGGCGCCAGCCTGGCGGTGGGGTATCTCACCGGGGAGGCGGCCACCGCGGCGCGCGACGGCATTGCCGACGCCGGCGCCGGTAGCCTGACCCCCAAAGGCAATATCGTCACCGGCTCCCCCAACGTCTTCATCAACGGCAAACCCGCCGCGCTCGCCACCAACAGCCAGGTGGCCTGCAGCGACGACGGCCCGAGCATGCAGATGGCGCAGGGCTCCGACAAGGTCAGCATCAACGGCCAGCCCGCCTCGCGTGTGGGGGACAAAACCAACTGCGACGCGCAGGTGATGGAAGGTTCTCCCAACGTGTTTATCGGCGGCGGCACCGTCACCACCTTGCCGATCAAGCCCGAAGTGCCGGATTGGTTGTACAAGGTCTCTGACCTGACGCTGCTGTTCGCCGGCCTGGTGGGCGGCGTGGGCGGCGCCGCCGGCAAGCTGGGGGCGCTGGGCAAACTGCTGGGCAAGCTGCCCGGCATCAACAAGCTGGCGCGCATCGCCTGCCGCGCCGGCACCCTGATGACCGCCACCGCCGCCGTCGGCATTATCGCCCGGCCGGTGGATATCGTCAGCGGCCAGAAATTCCTCGACGGCGAAGACGATCTCGATTTCGTGCTGCCTTCGCGCCTGCCGGTCGCCTGGCAGCGCTATTGGCGCAGCGGCAACCCCGGCGACGGCGTACTGGGCCGCGGCTGGAACCTGTTCTGGGAGAGCAGCCTGCAGCCGTATCAGGACGGCCTGGTGTGGCGCGCGCCTTCCGGCGACTTCGTCGCTTTCCCCAGAGTGCCGCGCGGCCACAAAACCTACTGCGAAGCCGAAAAATGCTGGCTGATGCACAACGACGACGGCAGCTGGCAGCTGTTTGACGTCGGCGAACAGATTTTCCACTACCCGCCGCTGGCGGGCGACCAGCCGAGCCGGCTCAGCATGATCACCGACGCCATCGGCAACGCCACCTCGCTGTTTTACGACGACGAGGGGCTGCTGAGCGAACTGGTGGACAGCGCCGGGCAGCGCCTGATGTGCCGCTATGCGCAGGGCCGCCTGCGCGAAGTGGCGCTGCAAACCGCTGAAGGCGAACGGACGCTGGCGCGCTACGATTACGATGAGCAGGGCCAACTGACGACGGTGAGCAACCGTGCCGGTGAGGTAACGCGCCGCTTCGGCTGGCGCGACGGCCTGATGATCAGCCACCAGGACGCCGCCGGGCTGCTGAACGAATACCAATGGCAAGAGATTGACGGCGTGCCGCGCGTGACGGCCTACCGCAACAGCGCCGGAGAATCGCTGGAGTTCGGTTATGACTTCGCCGGTGGGCGCCGCAGCGCGGTGCGCGGCGACGGCAAGCGCGCGGAGTGGCGGCTGGATGACGACGACAACGTGGCGCAGTACACCGACTTCGACCAGCGCCGCTACGGTTTTATCTACCAACGCGGCGAACTGTGCAGCGTGCTGCTGCCCGGCGGCGCGCAGCGCCAGAGCGAATGGGATCCTTACGGCCGCCTGCTGTCGGAGACCGATCCGCTCGGCCGCGTGACGCGCTATCAATATTCGCGCAACAGCGGCCGGCTGTTCGCCGTCGCGTACCCGGACGGCAGCAGCGAGGCGCAGCACTGGGATACGCTGGGGCGCCCGACGCGCTATGTCGATGCGCTGGGCAATGCCACGCTGTACCGCTATCCGGATGACGAAGAGAGCCTGCCGGCCGGCGTGATCGACGCGCTGGGCGGGGAAGTGAAGCTGGAGTGGGACGCCCGCGGCCAGCTGACGCGCTACACCGACTGTTCCGGCAGCGTGACGGCTTATACCTACGATGCGCTGGGGCAACTGACGGCGCAGACCGATGCCGAAGGCCACCAGACGCGCTACCGGTGGGATAACGGCGGGCGCTTGCACACCCTGATCCACCCGGACGGCGGTGAAGAGCGCTTTAACTGGAATGCACACGGCCAGCTGGCCGAACATCAGGACGCGCTGGGCAGCCTGACCCGCTGGCAGTACAACGCCCTGGGGCTGCCGGTCAGCATCACCGACCGCATCAACCGCACCCGGCGCTATCACTACAGCCCGCAGGGCTGGCTGACGCGGCTGGAGAACGGCAACGGCGGCGAATACCGCTTCAGCTACGATGCGGTGGGCCGCGTGCTGGCCGAAGAGCGCCCGGACGACACCCGCCACTATTATCGCTACGGCGCGGCCGGGCTGCTGGAGGAGCACCGCGAGGTCGGCCTGCCGGGCAGCGCGGGCGAGCTGACGCAGCGCGAACAGCGCTTCCGCTTCGACGAGGCGGGGCAGCTGGTCTGGCGCGGCAACGCCAGCGCGGAATGGCATTACCGCTTCGACGCCATGGGGCGGCTGCGCGAGCTGAACCGCCTGCCGACCGCGAGCGGCGCGGCGCTGGGCATCGAGCCGGACAGCGTGCAGATGCGCTATGACGCCGCCGGGCGGCTGCTCGGCGAGCAGGGCGTGAACGGCGAGCTGCAATACCAGTGGGATGCGCTGGCCAACCTGCAGGCGCTGACGCTGCCGCAGGGCGATCGCCTGCAGTGGCTGTATTACGGCTCCGGCCACGCCAGCGCCATCAAATTCAACCAGCAGGTGGTGAGCGAGTTCACCCGCGATCGCCTGCACCGGGAAACCGGCCGCAGCCAGGGCGCGCTGCAGCAGCAGCGGCGTTACGACGCCATGGGCCGCAGCAGCTGGCAGAGCAGCGCCTTCGGCCACGACAAACTGACCCGGCCGGAAGACGGCGTGCTGTGGCGCGCCTATCGCTACACCGGCCGCGGCGAGCTGGCCGGGGTGAGCGACGCGCTGCGCGGCGAAGTACACTACGGTTACGACGCCGAAGGCCGCCTGCTGCAACACCGCGAGCCCAATCAGGGCAAACCGGGCGCACGGCTGGTGTACGATCTGGCGGATAACCTGCTGGGCGAGCGTAGCCCGCAGAACGACATCGACGCGCACCTGCCGCTGGCGCCGATCGCCGATAACCGCCTGACGCACTGGCAAAAACTGTTTTACCGTTACGACGCCTGGGGCAACCTGATCAGCCGGCGCAACGGCCTGTATGAACAGCACTACCGCTACGACGCCGACAACCGGCTGGTGCAGGCGCATGGCCGCGGCCCGCAGGGCGAGTTCGAGGCGCAGTATCATTACGACGCGCTGGGCCGCCGCAGCCGCAAGGCGGTGCGCTACAAGGGCAAAACCGAACAGACGACCCGTTTCCTGTGGCAGGGCTACCGGCTGCTGCAGGAGCAGCGCGACGACAGCAGCCGCCGCAGCTGGAGCTACGATCCGGCCAGCCCGTGGAGCCCGCTGGCGGCGCTGGAGCAGGCGGGCGACAGCCGCTCGGCAGATATTTACTGGTATCACACCGATCTGAACAGCGCGCCGCTGGAGGTGACCGACGCGGCGGGCAACCTGTGCTGGTCCGGGCAATACGACACCTTCGGCAAGCTGCAGGGCCAGACGGTGGCCGGCGCGGCGCAGCGGCAGGGCGCGCAATACCAGCAGCCGCTGCGCTACGCCGGGCAATATCAGGACGACGAAAGCGGCCTGCACTACAACCTGTTCCGCTACTACGAACCCGAGGTGGGGCGTTTCACCACGCAGGATCCGATAGGGTTGCGCGGCGGGTTGAACCTGTATCAGTATGCGCCGAACCCGCTGATGTGGGTGGATCCGTTGGGGTTGACAAATGAGGATGTAACGACATTCTATCATGCTGGTGATATTAAAGGAGCAATAGACCCTTCTTACGGAAACGGACTAAAAGACTTTGATCCAGCAGGCAAAGGTGGATTCTATGTTACGACTGATAGAGCTCAAGCGGAAAGGTGGGCTCAGATGAGAACCGACCGAAATATGTCTATAACTCAATTTGATGTGCCAAATTCAGAATTAGCCAAACTTAATATTAAAACGTTTGGTTCAGCAAATGCAGAGTGGGCTGAGTTTGTCACGAAGGCTAGAGCAGGAACTCTTGCACATTCATATGATGCCGTGAGTGGCCCTATGCTATTGAATTTAAAAGATTTCAGGAGAGGGGGTAAACCTAGGGCTGGTGGTTCCCAATTTGCAATATATAGTGATAAAGCAGCAACAACATTTAATAAATACAAATCAGGATGTAAGTAACATGATTGAACGAAATGAACTAAAAGATGGATTGGTGTTTGTGAATGAATCCAATAAAAATGAAAGTGTCATTATGAATTTTTATTCTTGGGTCCATATTATTTATGGAGTAATTGTTTTTTATGGAAGAAAAAGTGAAGAGGAAGCAAGTTACATAATTAACAATACACCTATGTTTACGACACCACCCAAGAATTTCATGGAGGCCTGTATGTTAGGTCATGAGGATGAATATTATTGGGGTATGGTAATGTCACATGGTGATAGATATTTTGAGAAGGGTTTTCCTCGTACAGCACCGGATGATTATTTTGAATGGGAGGATAGCTATATAAAAGATCACAATCTTGAGAGAAACACTCTAGTTTTTAATGATTAAAATAAGTGATGTTGCTAGAGCCGACAATTCTCAGTCGGTTCTGAATGTTTAGAATGAAAAGTATCTAAACGAGCAGATTTGATAATTTTCAAATATCCATCCGTACACATTGATAAATAATTTAATATTACGGTATCTAACATGATTGATTTTAACGCTAGAATTGTTTCGGGTGCTTCTATAGGGAATGTCGTTCTAAATGAAAATATTTCATTATATATTAATGAGATGCACTCCAGATTTAGCGTTAAGATTAAAACCCACTTCCTACCTGACGGGAGTGAGCGAAAGTCATATATAGTCGACAATACCTTGACCGTCGTAACTGATAAAGACGGTATTATTTTATCACTTGGATGTAATTCTTATTATAATGGGAGTTACAACGAAATCATATCCCCCGGAATGGAAATAACAGATGTAATCAAGCTGACGGTTTCACAGAAAATATACAATGGTTCAATCATTATTAATGATGACTTTGGCGTTTCGTTTATACTCCCACCTCCATATGATGAAATCGCCGATGCGATAAGCCATATTCCTAGTGGATTGACAATAAACGAAATTTTCGTATCTGATTTTTCATTCTGGCGATAGCTTATGGAGTATGTGAGTAAGTTTAGTGAGCATGTGATTAAATTTGGGGTCAGTGATATAGTTGTCACTGGTTACATAGATTCGGATATGCCGCCGGTTTTTCACCCGATGTATGACAGGGCTTACTTTATATCTGGTGAGGTTATATTTGAATTTTACATTGATGATGATGGGGTTGTTAATTCACATTTGGTTGAAAACATCACTCCGTGGTTTGAGGTAGATGTGGATGATCAATTTTCTATGATGTCAATCTATTCACAAGCGTTTAAAACTGAACGGGAAGTTAAAATAGTTGCAGTGGATTATAGTGAAAAGCCGTTCTCAGTATTCATTGTAAGATATAAAGATGGTGACCATGAAAGTTCACTGCATTTAGAGCCAAAGAATTTCTTTGGTTTTTTGATTTCATAGAAAAACCTGGGATCATCAGGAGTTAAATGAGTAGTATTTATCTAATTGACATTGATTGCTTTAAAACTAATATTAAGGATGGAGATTACCAATGATTAACAAATCTAGTCTGGTTGATGGTATCCTTTTTCGAGATGAGAATGGCTCGAATGAAACTGTAGTTTTCAATTTTTATACTTGGGTGGAAATGCTTAAAGCGGTCATTGTTAAATATGCGCAAAAGTCTGAAAGTGACGCGGAGTTATTGGTTTTATCATCGAGCTTAGTGTGCAAGCCTATCAACAGTTATACGGCTGTCTGTCTCAGGAGCCATGAAATTGAATATCATTGGGCAATGCTGATAGCTTATGGTGAACAGTATTGGCTGAAAGGCGTAGAATCCAAACAGCCTTATGGCTACTTTGACTGGGATGTGCAACATAGGAAAGAACATAACTTAGCAGAGGAAAGCTTTGTTTTTAGCAATTCATGAATCGCGATCCGATAGGGTAAACACCCCTCCAAATGTCCAACGCCTTCCTTATCCTACATCTCCAAACTAAATACCCAATGTGCCGTTAATCAGGGTGCAGCACTGCCCGCCGATCCAGGGCTCGCCGTCAATAAAGCGCACGCTCACGCGGCCATCTCGCTTCAGTTGGGTGCCCTGGCGCACCTGGTAGCCCTGTGCGGTCTGGCCGCCGTCGGGAAAGCGGCTGGCCTTCAATAAGCGCGCCAGGCAGGCGTTGGCGCTGCCGGTCACCGGATCTTCAATCAAGGCGCCGCATTCCACCATAAACGCGCGCATTTCGTAATTGGCCGGTTCGGTTGCGGAGCAGGCGCCATAGATCACCACGCCATCCACATCACACGCCGTTTGCAACTGTTTAATCGTGGCCTGATCCGGCGTCACCGCCAGGCAGGATGGTGCGTCCGGCAGGCGCACCATCAGCCAGCGAATGCCCATCTCGGCAATCACCGGCAGGGAGCCTCCTTCAATCCGCGCGGGCCGTAAAGCGGCCATCAGCCGTTCTGTTTCCTCAGCGGCCATTGGGCGGAACTCAACTTCGGGCGCGGCGAACGCCAGCGTGCCTTCCGGCTGGATATCGACCGCCACCAGGCCGACGCCGCATTCCTGCATCACCATCCCAGGCCGTTTAGGCGTCAAACCGGCTTCCAGCAGGGCGTGGGCGGTGCCCAGCGTCGGGTGGCCGGCGAAGGGTAGCTCTTTTTCGGTGGTGAAAATGCGCACCTTATAATCCGCCGCCGGGTGCGTCGGTTTAAGCACAAAGGTGGTTTCCGAAAGGTTGGTCCAACGGGCCAATGCCAGCATTTGCGCGCTGCTCAGCCCCTCGGCCTCCAGCACCACCGCCACGGGGTTGCCCTGCAGCGGCGTACGGGTAAACACGTCCACCTGTTTGTAGGCGCGGGGTGTCACATCATCACTTCTGAGCATTTGCCATCATCCATTATCAACAAAACCTGATGATAACGATATTCGCCAATGGCTTCAAAGGGTTGAGTTTTGTTTCGCGATACCTGGCCGTCGCCATTTCAGCCCCGGCTTGGCGAACATCACCAGGTTGCCCAGCAGGATCAGGCACAGGCCCAGCACAGCGTTGAAGTGCCACTGATAGCCTTCGTAGATCGTTGAGATGGTCAGCGCTACCAGCGGGAACAGCAGGGTGCTGTAAGCCGCCGCGCCGGCGCCGATGCGGCCGAGCAGGCTGAAGTAGGCGGCGAAGGCGATCACCGACCCGAAAATCGCCAGGTACAGCAGGGAGCCGATATAGCGGCTGCTGTGTTCCATCTGGAACGATGCGCCCTGCGCCAGGGCGATCAGCGCCATCAGCAGCGCGCCGTAGGTCATGGCGTAGGTGTTGGTGGAAAAGATATCCAGTCCGCGGCGCTGATGGCGCGTGCTGATCATGTTGCCCAGCGAGAAGCCGTAGGTGCCGAGCGCGCTCAGGCCGATGCCTTTGAGCAGCTCCGGCGCCATGCGGGTGGCGGCCAGATCTTGCCAAAACAGCGCCACGATGCCGGTCAAACCCAGCAGCGCCGCCGGCAGCAGGTTGGGGCTGGGGCGCTGGCGGAAAAACAGCAGGCTGTTGAGGGCGTTGAACAGCACCGCCATCGAGAAGATCACTGATTCCAGCCCGCTGCTGATGTAGGCGGCCGCGTGATAGAAGCAGAAGAAGTTGAAGCCGAACACGCAGCAGCCCTGCAGTACGCAGAACAGATGATCGCGCGGGGCGAGGCGGCGCAGGTGGCGCGTTAGCAACAGCACGGCGAACATCACCGCGGCGGAAATGGCGAAGCGGTAAGCGATCGAGACGGGAATGGCCACCGGGCCTTCCTGTTGCAGGGTGATCGCAATCCAGGTGGTGCCCCAAATCAGCACTACGGCGAGGTACAACAGCGCATTCATTCTATTTGTTACTCCGAAAAAACCGATGGTGCAGTATCCGCTTTGGCGCGCGGCGGCGCTTGCAGAGCTTTGCGGCCAGTTGCATATTCTTGCGCTTTTTTTGCCAAAAGCGCGGGGCGGCGGCTGGTATGCGGCGGCGCCACTCTTTACACTGTCGGCATGTCGAACAACGGGGCCGGCGATGTCCAACTATCAGGCGTTTGAAACACTGCGTGAGCACAAGGCGCGGCTGCACGGCAGCGTGCTGCTGGGCACCGGCGTGGAGCTGGCCGCCTGGTCCAACTGCAACGATCGCGTCACGCAGGAAAGCGCCGACCACCATACCCTGAGCCTGTACGTCGCCGACGGCTATGAGTGCTACCAGCAGGTGCCGGGCGGCTGGCGCAACGGCGGCGGGCCGGATCGGTTCTGCATCATGCCGCGCCAATACGCCTCCACCTGGGACGTGCGCAGCGATCTGTCGTTCGTGCACCTGTATTGCACCGACGGGCATCTGCGGCAGCTGGCGGAGCAGACCTGGGATCGCAGCCCGGCGGCGATCAACGTAGAGCCGCGCAGCTTCGGCGAAGATCCGCAGATCACGCTGCTGTATCGCCAGTTTTTGCTCAACTGCGACTGGCGGGACAGCGCCAATCTGCTGGCGCTCAGCAGCGCGTCGAACCTGCTGATGTCGCATCTGATCCAGCGTTACAGCCAGCTGCAGTGGAAGCTGCCGCAGGCGCGCGGCGGCCTGGCGCCTGCGGTGGCCAGGCGGGTGCGGGAATATATCGAAAACCACCTCGATCGGCCTTTGCTGTTGGCGGATCTGGCGGCGCAGGCCGGGTTGAGCGAATACCATTTCGCCCGCATGTTCAAGCACGCCACCGGGCTGGCGCCGCACTAGTTTGTGATGCGCGCCCGGCTGCAGCGGGCGGAACGGCTGCTGCGGCACAGCCAACAGCCGATCACCGAGATCGCGCTGGCGTGCGGCTTCAGTTCCGCCAGCCACTTCAGCAACCGCTTCAAGGCGGCCTATGGATTTGCTCCGCTGCAGGTGCGGCAGGGGCGCTAACCGAAAGGGAGTGCAGCATGGATCAACAGTTTGCCGGGCTGGGCGTGTTGTTTGTCGCCGGATTCGGGCCCATCACGCGTGAGAGCGACGAGAGCAAGGCGTTTTATGTCGAGGCGCTGGGGCTGCCGCTCAAGCCGATGCTGGGCAACGAAACCTATCTGCTGTCGGAGCAAGGCGCGCTGGACGGCGTGAAGCATTTCGCCCTGTGGCCGCTGGCGCAGGCGGCGCAGTCCTGCTTTGGCGACGATCGCTGGCCGGCGGATCTCGCGCTGCCGCAGGCGTGGATCGAGTTCGACGTGGCCGACATGGCGGCCGCCACCCAGGGGCTGGTCGATCGCGGTCATCGGCTGTTGGTCGCCAACCGCGAAGAGCCGTGGGGGCAGAGCGTTACCCGTTTGCTCAGCCCGGAAGGGTTGCTGGTCGGCGTCACCCATACGCCCTGGCTGCGTTAAACGCTACGCCGTTCGCCGCCACCTTTCGGGGGTGGGCGGCTTAAGAACAAATACGCATTAGCTTAAAGCGATCTGCGCTATAGACCCATCAAATCTCCGAGCAGTCTCCCTTCCTGAAAGCAGAAATTCCGTTCATTGCGTAAAAACCAATGGCCAGAACGCGCTATTGCCATGCCATTCCGCGGCGATTTTTCGCCGTCTTTTTTCGCCGCCAGGTGCCTGATAGGAATAGAGATTATTCTTATATTTCTGCCCACTGCCAAGTGATGATAATGATTCTCGTTTTCAACCACGGAAAGGAGAAGGAACGATGAAAACAGTGAAGAGAACGGGCATCGCGCTGGCGATAGCCCTGACTTTCCCCCTCGCATTACCCGCCGCTACGGCGGCGCAACCCTCCCTGACAAACAGTAAGGCGGCAACGATGACGGATAAACACGGGCAGTTCATTGCGGTCGGTAAAGTGGTGCAGGTGACCTTCGGCGATTTCGCCTTCAAGCTGGATTTTACCGATGACAAGACCATGACCTTCACCGGTATCGGCGAGGCGTCGCAGGGCATTACCGACACCGTGCAGTACACCGCGGTGGAGATCCGGCCAAAGGTCTATATGGTCTATTGGCACGAGCCGCAGTCCGGCGACAACGTGACGCATATCGAGGACTTTGAGCGCGGCGAGGTGTACACCAACATCGCCGCCAAGGACGGCAGCTTCACCCATCTGAAAGGGCAGCTGAAAATCGTAGGTCACTCAGGAAAATAAGGAGCAGTTATGAAAAAGGCATTGATCACCTGTGCGATCGTCGGCGGCTTGCTGGCGAGTTACCCGGCGCTGTCAACGGATCAGGCGGCGTCTGACAAATCGGCCGGCAAAGGCGGTTATCATCATGCTCAGCAGAAGCTGAAGGTGGTGGAAGATCTGTACGCGGGCTTTTTCAATCGCCACGACATCGGCGTGGCGCAGAAGCTGATTGTGGAAAACTACAAGCAGCATAACCCGTTCGTCGGCGACGGCATCAAGCCGTTCCTGGATTTCTTCAGCCAGACCTTTAAAGACAATCCGCAGTACAGCGCCAAAATATACCGCAGCGCGGTCAACGGCGATTTGGTCTATGTTCACGTCAAATACCAAAATAACCCGCAGGATCGCGGCACCGCCAGCGTGGATATTTACCGGGTGAACGATCAGGGGAAAATCACCGAGCATTGGGACGTCAATCAGGATGTGCCGGAAAAATCGGCCAACGACAACACCATGTTCTGATCCGCAAGGGCCGCTGCGGCGGCCCTCAACACGCCCGCAACACTTTATTTACTTACATAAATACCAAACGATCGCCGCGTCGAGTAGGCTACGGCCGCCTTTGGCAGTGGTGGCACGGTTGATGGGCGTCATTGTCCCACCACTGCTTGAGGCGTTTCCCCGCATTCCCCGTTATCCCGCGCGTTGGCTCTCCACTTTTTTGAACTGATGGCGCAGCTGCAGCGCATTGCAAAGCACCAACACCGCCGTCACGGCGAACACCCAGCGGAACCCCATCATCGCCGAAATGCCCGACCCCAGCAGCGGGCCAACCACGTTGCCCAGGTACATAAAGGATTGGTTATAGCCGAAGATGCGCCCGGTCACCTGATCGGAGGAATACTTCAGCAGCAGCGCCTGCACCGCCGGCATCAGCGCGCCGTCGGCGAAGCCGAGCAGGAAACGCAGAATGCCCAGCTGCAGCGGCGTATTTACCCAGGCCATCACGGCGAACAGGCCGGTGGTGAACAGCAGCGCGGCGATCAGGATGCGCGCGGTGCCGATGCGATCGCCGAGCCGCCCGAGGCGCGGCGCCGAGATCAGCGCTGCAATGCCGGGTACGGCGGCGATCATGCCGCTGACAAAGGCGATATTGCTGACGTCGCCGGACAGCTCGCGAATGAACAACGTCAGGATCGGGCTGATGGACGAGTTGGCCAGCTGGATCATCAGGGTGCAAACGAACAGGGTGAGGATCAGCGTCGGATAGGGCAGCGAACGGAACACCGCCTTGCCGCTCAGCTGATCCGCTTTCTTCACCGTGATGCGCCGCTCTTTAATCAGGAACAGCGTCACCAGGAAGCTGACGAACATCAGCCCGGCGGTGACGAAAAACACTACCCGCAGCCCCAGATGGTCGGCCATCAGCCCACCCAGCAGCGGCCCGGCGATCACGCCGGAGATCTGCCCGGTAGAAAGCGTGCCCAGCGCCCAGCCGCTTTTATCGCGCGGCACCTGCGAGGCGACCAGCGCCATGGCGTTGGGAATATAGCCAGACGTCAGCCCCATCAGGGCGCGCAGCGCGAACAGCTGCCAGACGTTGGTGGCCAGCCCCTGCAGCGCGATGACGATCGCCATGCCCAGCGAGGCGCGCAGCAGCATCAGCTTGCGGCCTTTGCGGTCGGCCAGGCTGCCCCACAGCGGCGACACCACCGCCGAGACCAAAAAGGTGCCGCTGAACACCAGCCCGGACCACAGGCTGAGGGATTGGTGATCGCTGACGCCGAGCTGTTCGACGTACAGCGGCAGAAAAGGGAGGATTTGGCTCATCGCCAGCCCGGTGAAGAAACACCCGAGCCAGACCGAGATCAGATTGACTTTCCACGCTTCCATCGGCTTACCGTACCACGTTGAATAAGGAGGGATTTATTGAGCAAAATAATAATAACACTGCAAATTAATCGGCGAGAGGCAATGCGTGAGCAAACGTAACCCTGCCGACGCAGTGTCTTTTTGCTATATATTAATAGCTATATTATCATAGGTAACTGGATTAAGCCAGAGCCGCGCGATCCGGCGGTGTGAAAGCAGAGATAAACTGAACGCTAGATTGATGCCAATGAAAAAAGATCACCCTGAAGACGTGACGCTGCTGCGCACGCAGTTAATGTCGCTGGTGCGCCGTATGCGGCGCGAATCGCGCAGCGACGAAAAATCCTGGGCCCAGCTGATGCTGTTGGGGGCTATCGATCGCCACGGCGGCGAGGCGACGCCGTCGCTGCTGGCGGAATCGGAGCGCATGCGTTCCTCAAATCTGGCGGCCGCGTTGCGTGAGCTGGAGGCCGATGGGCTGCTGGTGCGCACGCCGGATGCCGAAGACAAACGCCGGGTGCGGGTGCGCCTGACGCCCGCCGGGCTGGGCCTGCTGCAGGAGAGCCGTACCCGGCGCGAGGCGTGGTTGCTGGCGGCGATGGAAAACTGTTTAACGGAGCGGGAGCAGGCGCTGTTGATTGAGGCGGGGGCCTTGATGGCGCGGCTGGCGGCGGCGCCGTCAGCGGAAACGGAATAATCGGCGGGGCGGCCGGTGCGCCGCCCCCGCGGCGAGGTTACGGCATCGGCCAATCGACCGGCATGGTGCTGACCACGTCCACATAGCGATCCCAGGCCGATGACCAGAATTGGGTGAAAGCTTCCAGGGTGAGGTGGATGCCCATCAGGCCCATCACGAACCAGCAGGCGGTAAACAGGCCCAGGCTGCTGAACATGAACGCCATGCCGTTACGGCTGGTTTTACGGCAAACGACGTTTAACTGGCTGGCGAAGAACATCATCACGGCGCTTAGCAACTCCCAGCGCATCATGACTAAACCGGTGGCAATGGTACTCATCGAACTCGATCCTATGTAACAAAAATCCGCATCCGGCAGGGCGCCGACAGGGAAATGCGGGGGAATATCGGTAATAGTGTGATTCAGATCACATTGTAGCATTGGGGCGAACGGCGGCTCAATGGGAAGCGCGGTGAAAAAAACGCCGCCGGTAACATTCCAATATGCTGAAACAGTTATGCCATTTCATTAGCAACCTTTTCATGGGGCGGTGCGCCCGATAACGCTATGCTTGCCGGCTTTTCAGTTCCCTGATTTTGTGGGGAAATGTGACGCAAAAGGTATCGGCACCGCATGGCCCTGTTAAAAGAAACAATTCGCGACCACTCTGCGGAAGAGAGGCTGTTTATCCGCCGGGCAGGCGTGGCGCTGGCGCTGGTGGTGGTCTGTTTCGGCGCGCTGATCGTCAACCTCTACCGGCTGCAAATCCGCCAGCACGGCTTTTACCAGACGCGCTCCAACCAGAACGACATCAAAATGCTGCCGATCGCCCCCAGCCGGGGGCTGATCTTCGATCGCAACGGCACGCCTTTGGTGCGAAACGTGACACTGTATCGTATCGAAATCACGTCCAGCAAAATCAGCGACATGGCGGCGTTGCTGCAGGCGCTGACGCCGATCGTCGACCTGACGCCGGAGGACATCAGCGCGTTTCGCGACGACATGCACCACAACAGCCGCTACAAACCGGTGACGCTCAAAGCCGGGCTGAGCGACACCGAGGTGGCGCGCTTTGCCGTCAATCAATACCGTTTCGACGGAGTGACGATCGATACCTATCAACAGCGTGAATATCCTTACGGCGCCCAGTTGGCGCACGTGCTGGGCTATGTGTCGAAGATCAACGACAGCGATCTCAAACGCCTGGACAAGGCCGGGCTGAGCGAGAACTATGCCGCCGACCGCAACATCGGCAAACAGGGCATCGAGGCCTATTACGAGGCCGAACTGCACGGCACCACCGGCTATCAGGAGGTGGAGGTGGATAATCACGGTCGCGTGATCCGCCTGCTGAAAGAGCAGCCGCCGAAGGCCGGCAAGAACATCTACCTGACGCTGGATCTGCCGCTGCAGCAGTACATTGAATCGGTGCTGAAGGGGCAGCGCGCCGCGGTGGTGGTGGAAGATCCGCGCGACGGCGGCATCCTGGCGATGGTTTCCAGCCCCAGCTACGATCCCAATCCTTTCGTCAAAGGCATCGGCTATCAGGCCTATAAGGCGCTGCTGACCAACCCGGATTTGCCGCTGATCAACCGCGTCACCCAGGGCTTATACCCGCCGGCGTCGACGGTGAAGCCCTACATGGCCGTTTCGGCGCTGTTCGCCGGCGTGATAACGCCCACCACCACCTTTTTCGGCGCCCCGACCTGGACGCTGCCCGGTACCGAGCGCCGCTACCGCGACTGGCTGAAAACCGGCCACGGCATGCTCAACGTCACCAAAGCGATCGAGGAATCCGCCGACACCTTCTTTTATCAGGTGGCGTATGAGATGGGCATCGATCGTATCCACCACTGGCTGAGCCAGTTCGGCTACGGCCAGTCCACCGGCATCGATCTGAACGAAGAGTACCGCGGCGTGCTGCCGAGCCGCGACTGGAAGCTGAAGGTGCACAAAAAAGGGTGGTATCAGGGGGATACGGTTTCGGTGGGCATCGGCCAGGGGTATTGGGTGGCGACGCCGATCCAGATGGTGAAAGCGCTGACCACGCTGATCAACAACGGCCAGGTGAAAACGCCGCACCTGCTGTATTCGCTGCAGCAGGGCAACCGGGTGACGCGCTACCCGCCGCCGGCGAAAACGGCGCAGATCGGCGATCCCCATTCGCCTTACTGGGGCATCGTGCGCAATGGCATGTACGGCATGGCCAATCTGCCGAACGGCACCGGGTACAAGCTGTTCCACACCGCGCCGTATCAGATCGCCGCCAAATCCGGCACTTCGCAGGTGTTCAGCCTGAAGCAAAACCAGACCTACAACGCCAAAATGATCCCGGTGCGGCTGCGCGATCACATCTTCTATACGCTGTTCGCGCCTTACAAAAAACCACGGGTGGCGATGGCGCTGATCCTGGAAAACGGCGGCGGTAACGGCGTGGTGGCGGGGCCGACCGCCCGCGCCATCCTCGACCATATTTTTGATCCGGCCAACGCGCCGCAGCCCGGCGATGCGAGGCAAAGTAAACCGCAGTTAAACGACAGTGCCGATGTGCAACGGTGAGGCGGTTTGTTTTTACTTTCTTACAAACTGCAATCTCCTGACCATTTCCGGCAAGGTAGACTGAAATAACACCATAAACCGAATAAAAACGCAGGGTTAACACAACAGTGGCGCCATCGACCAAAAAAAGCGGTAAAACCTATTCCACAGTTCGTTTCGGCTGGATTTGCGCCGGCATGCTGGTCTGTTTTTTTCTGTTGGCGTTCAGGGTCGGTTACCTGCAGCTGCTGGAGCACCAGCAGCTGGCGGATCAGGCCGACCAGCGTTCGATCCGCACCCAGGTGGTGCCGACCAACCGCGCCATGATCACCGATCGCAACGATGAGGCGCTGGCGGTCAGCGTGTCGTCCAAAGACATCGTGCTGGATCCGAAGCATATTCTCGATTCCCAGACCGACACCGGCAACGAGCGCTGGCAGAGCATGGCCAACGTGCTGAAGATCCCGCTGGCGGACGTGCAGCATCTGATCCAGAGCAACGCGCATAAACGTTTCGTCTATCTGGCGCGCAAGGTGGAGGACGACAACGCTGCCTACATCAGCAAACTGCACCTGACCGGCGTCAGCACCGAGCAGGATTTCAGCCGCTTTTATCCGATGGGCCAGGACGCCGCCGGGCTGATCGGCATCGTCGGCCAGGACAACCAGGGGCTGGAGGGCATCGAGCTGGGCTTCAACCCGCTGTTGCAGGGCAAAAATGGCCTGCGGGTCTATCAGAAGGACGGCAGCGGCGCGGTGATCGGCGTGCTTAAAAGTGTGGATCCGGTGCCGCTGCCGAACGTGACGCTCAGCATCGACAAATTTATCCAGTACGTGCTCTATGCGCAGATCCGCGACGGCGTGGTGGCCAACCAGGCCGACTCCGGCTGTGCGGTGCTGGTCAAGATCGACACCGGCGAGATCCTCGGCATGGCCAGTTACCCGTCGTTCAACCCCAACAACTATGCCGGCACCCCGGCGAAAGACATTCGCAACGTGTGCAGCAGCGACAGCTTCGAACCAGGCTCGACGGTGAAACCGGTGGTGGTGATGGTGGGGCTGGAACATAAGCTGATCCGGCCGGATACGGTGCTGGACACCACGCCGTATCGGGTGAACGGTCACCTGATTAAAGACGTCGGCCACTGGTCGAAGTTGACCATCACCGGCGTGCTGCAAAAATCGAGCGACATCGCGGTATCGCACATTGCGCTGGCGCTGCCGGCCACGGTGCTGCCGGCGGTCTACCGCAGCTTTGGCCTGGGGCGGCCGACCGAGCTCGGCATCGGCAACGAGAGCAGCGGCTATCTGCCGCAGCATCGTGAACGCTGGGCCGATATCGAACGCGCTACCTTCTCCTTCGGCTATGGGCTGCGCGTGACGCCGCTGCAGATGGCGCGCGAGTACGCCGCGATCGGTTCCTTCGGCATTTATCGGCCGCTGTCGATCACCAAGGTGACGCCGCCGGTGATGGGGCAACGCATTTTGCCGGCGGATACGGTACGCTCCGTGGTGCATATGATGGAGAGCGACGCCTTGCCGGGCGGCAGCGGGGTGAGCGCCGCGGTGCCGGGCTACCGGCTGGCGATCAAAACCGGTACCGCCGAGAAAATGGGCCCGAGCGGCAAATACGACGGCGGCTACATCAACTACACCGCCGGCGTGGCGCCGGCCAGCGATCCGCAGGTGGCGCTGGTGGTGATGGTCAACAACCCGAAAGCCGGCAAGCACTTCGGCGGTTCGGTGGCCGGGCCGGTGTTCGGCAAGATCATGGCCCAGGTGCTGGAGCACATGAATATTCTGCCGGACGCCCAGCCGCTTAACGTGGTGTCGTCGGTCAAGGGGTAACCGACCAGCAGGCGCTTCAGCGCCCGCAGATCGGCGTTCACCAGCCCGGCGTCGCGGGCGAACAGCGCGTCGACCATGCCCCGCTGGCGGCGATGCTTCAATGTAGATCCCGCCGCGTTCAGAAGTAGTAACCGATGTTCACGTTGGTGCGAAAATACCATTTATTGCTGCCGGAGGATTGGGTGCCGGTCCAGCCGGTGGCGTTTTCCACGCCGCCCCACGGGTTGGCGTTCTGCGCCCAGGTCAGATCCACCCACAGCATCACCGGCATGGCGAACACCTGAACCCCCAGCGTGTTCATTTTGGAATCTGAGCCGCCGTGCCTGTCCTTCCAGAGCACGCTGTAGTCGTTGTAGAACCGCAGCTTTTTCACCGGCCCCCAGGGCACGTCGACGTCGCGCGCCAGGTTGATGGCGGCGGTGGTGGCCTGCGACGGGATCAGATAGGCCGGCGTCAGGCCGTTGCCCCCCATCAGGATCACCGAATTGTTGGCCCCGGCCGGGCCTTTGGCGTCGTAACCGTAGCGGATCACCTGGCCGGACAGATGCCAGGGATTGTAATTCACCAGCGTATGCAGGCCCGCCGCCCAGAAGCTGCCGTTATCGCCGGTCGCCTGGTTATAGAGCCGCGAGGCCGCCAGCGAACCGCCAAGCTCATTGTCCCAGCCGCCCTGATGGAAAGCGCGCGTCAGCCGCAGGTTTACCTGATCGCGTTTTTCGTTGCGCTGCAGGTGCTGTGACGCATAGTTGGTGTTTTTCAGATCGTCGTAGCTGGCGACGTCGGGGGCGTAACGCACGCCGGTCGGCATCATGCGCGGGTAGTAGGCGGCGTCGAAGGCCCAATCGTCATGCTGATATTGGTATTTGGCGCCCAGCCCGGTGTTGACGCCAAAGCCGAGGTAAAACGGAATGCCGTACGACCAGCCGAACTGCGGGTAGGGCATCAGGCCGAACGGTTTGAACGGCGCGCCAAGCTGCACGGCGGAACGTTCAGACAGGTGGTAACCGACATAGGCGCGGTCGATGGCGTATTTGCGCCGATCCTGAAACCAGAATCCGCTATCGAAAAACGCGTCGTTTATCTGGCCGGCGGCATCGATGCGAAAGGCGTCAAAGCGTAAATGCGGCGGATTCCGATAATTGCTGCTGTGCCAGTCTTCATAGCGATAATTGGCACGCAGCGCGCCGCCGATATCAATATTCTTTTTATTATCCTCGCTTTGCCAATGAATATGCGGCAATGCCGGACGGCTTTTTTTTACCGGTGCCGCGGTGGCGGCAGCGTCGTTGGGCAATGCGGCGGTGGCCGCATAACTCACTGGTGAAACAAGAAAAAAACAAAGCGTGATCGTGCGCATGCCTGGCCCCTGATGAAAGTAGACTGTTTATTAAGGCGAGCGAGTTTCACCTGTGAACAGGGCATTTACGCTCATTGGTTTTATATTTGAGACGATTTTATTGTGCGTTTCATATATTAAATTCAGCGTCAGTTAATATATGAAACTTTGTTTCTTGTTTAATGGGAAAACTATAAATCCGGTATTAAACAAGTCAAGAAATAAAAATGAGAGTTGACGAGCAATACCGATTATTGGGTTGTCTTGGTCGGCGTGGGCGACACAGAGCAGGCTGAAATAATAGTGTCATCAATGCCCGTTAGACTCGCGTCATCCTGGTATTACTGACTAAAAATCATGAACATAAAACTGACACTGGGCCGCAGGGTAAAATCTGCGGCAGCGCTGCCGCGCGCGTTTGGCTTCGGCCAGAGCATGGGCTTATTAAGCGGTGTAATTTGCGTTATCGCGCTATTTTCTCTGCTGCAATTGTTTTCCACCGTATTTATTTCCAATATTCTGCGCGACGCCAAGGTTAACCTGGTGGCGGGCGACGCGCTGCATCGCCAACAGGCGACGATGGATCGTGCCAGGCTGTCTCTGCTGACGGCCAGCGACAGTCTGAACCGTGCGGGCATCTATTACCTGCAGGACAAAGCCACCGGCTCCGACGGCAGTTGGCACAGCCTGCTGGATGAGTCGTTGGCGGCGCTGCAGGCTTCAGAGCAGGCCTTTGCCCGGTTCGAGCGCTTGAGCGCGGATGCGCCGGAAGCGCCGGGTGCCCTGCAAGACAGCTATCGCCTGTTCTATGACGGCCTGAAAGAGCAGGCGCAAGGATTGCAGGGCAACAGCATCGATGCGTTTTTCGCCGTGCCGATCCAGGCGTTTCAGGCGGATTTCAACGAGAAGTATCTCGCTTACCAGGCGCTGAATGAACGGCGTGGCGATGACGTCAACGTGCGGCAGTTGGCGGCGCTGGAGCAGGCCAAAACCTTTGCGCTCGGCGCGTTGGCCGCGCTGGCGCTGATCGCCGTGGGCGTTTGGTTCGGCGTCTCTCGCTGGGTGATCGCACCGCTGCGGCAGGCGATCGCGCACCTCAACGTACTGGCCGCCGGCGACCTTTCGCGGCCGCTGCCGCCTGGGCGCGCGTTCAACCGCGAGATGCGTCAGCTGCAGACCAGCATTGGCCATATGCAGGGTGGCCTGCAACGCCTGGTGAGCGAGGTGCGCGATGCGGCGGGCGGGATCCTGAACGGCGTCGGGCGGCTGGCGGACGGCAATCGACAGTTGACGGCGCAGTCGGCGAAGCAGGACGGCGAATTGCAGTTGGCGACCGAGCACGTGCGGCAACTGGCGGCGTGGGTGGAAGAAAACGGCCAATATGCGCAGCAGGTCAGCCAACGAACCGAACAGGCCCGGCAGTGCGCCGGCGCCGGTGAGCGGATGATGCAAACCGTCAATGTTTCGATGCAAGGGATCGTCAACCAATCGGCCGAAATGCGCGGCATCGTCGCGCTGATCGACAGCGTGGCGTTCCAGACCAATATTCTGGCGTTGAATGCGGCGATCGAGGCCGCGCACGCCGGGGGGCACGGCCGCGGCTTTGCCATCGTGGCCAAAGAGGTGGGCCTGTTGGCGCAAAAGAGCAGCCATTCGACGCGCGATATTCAGCAGTTGATCAACCGTTCGCTGCAGCAAATCGATCAAGGCTCGCAGGCGGTGGATCTACTGACGGGCAACCTGCGTCAGATTATCGATCTGGTGAACAAATGCAGTGCGCTGATGGGGGACATTTCCCTGGCGTCGCTCAATCAGGGGGAGAGCATTCAGGACGTGACGGCGCGCATCGCGGCGCTGAATCAGGTGGCGCGGCAAACCGGCACGGTGGTGAACGCGGTGACCGAGGCTTCGCAGCGGTTGCAGGGCGAATCGGAACGGTTAGAAAAAGCGATGGCGCGTTTCAGGCTGCCGACGCAATAAATAACCCCGCCGCAGATTAATGAATAATAAAGCTGCGCTTAACGTTATTTATTATTTTCGTGTCCTGAGAAAGTTCAGCGGTTAAATAAAAGAACAGGCCGGCGCTTATGGGTTAAAAAAGCGCCGGCCTGCAGAGATTATTTTAACCGGATGATTAACGGCTGGTCTGGTGGCCGATAATGCCGCCCAGCGCTGCGCCGCCAAGGGTGCCCAGCGTACTGCCGTCGGTCAGCACCGCGCCGCCGACGGCGCCCACGCCCGCGCCGATCGCCGTGTTGCGATCGCGATTGGACATATGCCCGCATGCGGTAACGGAAAGCGTTGCCATGACCACCACCAACACACCTGCGGCACGTTTAATATTCATAATGAGTTCCTGGTAAATTGGCTGATTAATGGATTAAAAATAATCCGATTAACCTGCCGGTAGAAGTTGAGATGAATGTATTCCTCCGTAAGAAAATCGAACAGGTAAAAATTCTTAATTTTGCGGCGCTGAAAAGCAATTGCTCGCCGAATGCGCGGCCGCCGGCAAAACCGCTGGTCTATACTGGGAAGACGCCTCGCGGCGGGGCGCACACTCTGGAGGCCGCCATGTCCGATCTCGTTTCCGCATCCGGCAAACCGGTGAAAATCCCCGGCCCTGATCACCCGATCACCTTGACCCGCCACCCGACGCGGGTCGTGGTGCGTGCCGGCGGTCAGACCCTGGCCGACAGCCGCCATGCGCTCATTCTGCAGGAAGCCACCTATCCGCCGGTGTTTTACTTTCCGCGTGAGGACGTGAATATGGCGCTGTTGCAGAAAAACGAGCACGTCAGCTACTGCCCTTATAAGGGCGACTGCAGTTATTTCTCCTTTGCGCTTAACGGCGAGCAGGAGGCCAATGTGGCCTGGAGCTATGAAATGCCCTACAACGCCGTGGTGGCGATCAAGGATCATCTGGCATTTTATCCCGACAAAGTGGCGGAAATCCGTGCCGAAGCCTGAGCCCCGCCGCATCCGGGCGTGGGCAGGTTGACATTCTTCTTATCCCTACTCATTATGTGTATTACCGGAAATTGATACGTTTTCCTTATGTTTTAGTCCGACATAAACGAAACTCTGAGCAGGTGCCAAGGTGTCTACCTCTACGCGATTTGCCGTTGCCATCCATATTCTGACCAATATCACGCTGTGCCGTGGCCAGACGGTGCGTTCCGAAGATATCGCGCGCAGCGTCAACACCAACCCGACGGTGGTGCGGCGCATCCTCGGCGCGCTGGCGGAGGCGGGGCTGACCTATTCACAGATGGGGCAAGGCGGCGGGGCGCTGCTGGCGCGGCCGGCGGAAGCGATCTCGTTGCTGGACGTGTATCGCGCGGTGGAAGATCAACCGTATTTCATGCTGCACCGTACCCGGCCTAACGATGCGTGCTATATCGGCCACGCCATTACCCCGGTGCTGGAGCAAGAGTTTGCGCGCGTCGGTCTCGCGCTGGAAGCCAGCCTGGCGCAAACCAGCATCGCCGAAATGGCCGGGCAGGTCGAGCGGCGCGCAGGCTATCCTTTTGTCCCTTGTTCGCCGCAATATCAAGCGGATACGCAATAAAAACCCGCGCCAATTCCTTCTTCGCGCAGAGCATTTTTTGCATTGCGTTAATGTAATTGTGTAAGTTACATTAGCTCGCATCAAGTGTGATGTAGCTCACGTTTTAGACTGCCTCCCCACGATACTCAACCTATTGGCCGGAAACCTTTTCTTCCGGCACAGATTCGCTGTGCTTATAAACCAGGAGAGAACGATGTTAGAAATGATTGAAAGCTTGGCCACCGTGGTGGTCCTGGTGCCGGTAATGGTGGCCGTTTTGCTCGGCGCGATTTACGGCCTGGGTGAAGTGTTCAACGTCTTTTCCGCTATCGGCCGCAAAAAAGGCTGATCGGCACGCCAGGGGGCGGCTCTCGTCCTCCGGCCCCCGCATTTTCCTTCCCATCATTACTCCATCGCGTATACCGTCTCTAGTCCCGAAAAAGCCGGGCGCTCAGCGTATCGATAAACACCCTGAGTTTTGGCGTCAGGTGTTTGCTGGAAGGCCAGAGGACTTTAAAGCTGCCGGTGTGGTGGCAATGCTCAGACAAGATCGGTTGCAATCGCCCCTGTTCCCGTGCGCGCTTCACGGCAAAATCCGGCAAACAGGCGATGCCCTGGCCGCTTTCCGCCAGGTAAATCAGGGTATCGACGGTATTGCAGACCAGCCGGGTGTTGATCCCCTCGGCGAGCAGCTTTTCCCATCCGGCGATCGGCCAGGGCTCCACTCTGCCGGTAGAGGGAAATTTGTACAGCAGGCAGGCATGGCCTTGCAGTTCCGCCGGTTGACGCGGGATCCCCATCTGGCGCAAATAATCCGGCGAGGCCACCAGCTGCAGATGAAACGTGCCCAGCTGGCGGCTCATCAGCCGTGAGTCTTCGGTCTCGCCGACGCGAACCACGGCATCAAAGCCTTCTTCGATGACATCGACCCGACGGTCGGAAAAATCGGTTTCCAGCTCAATTTCCGGGTAACGCCGAACAAATTCCGCCAGCACCGGATTCAACAGGCCGCCCACCAGCGGCAAACTGACACGCAGCTTGCCGCGCGGCGCGCTGTGCGTATCGCTGATTTCCCGTTCCGCCGCCGCCAATTCCCCGAGAATGCGCTGACAGCGGTGCAGAAACAGCCGGCCTTCGGCGGTCAGCGTCATGCTGCGCGTGCTGCGGTGAAACAGGCGCGCGCCCAGCCGGTTTTCCAGGCGGGCGATGCTTTTCCCCACCGCGGAAGCGGAAATGCCGAGCACGCGCCCGGCCTCAACGAAACTCAGCGTCTCCGCGGCCTGCACAAAGACGCTTACCCCAGACAGATTATCCATTGCTTACCCCATTGCGGACGTGAATGTCCGCTATGAAAGGAAATCTAGCCTGTTTTTCCGTTAATCACCACGCTCTATGCTCGGTGGCGACAGCATGGGCTGACTACCTGGAGCAATAAAGATGAGTGAATACGGATCCTCCACCAACGCGATCGACGGCGCGCTAGAGAAAGCTTTGCGCGAAAAACGCTTGGTTGGCGCGGTCGTTTTGGTGGCGCAGGGCGGTGAGATCGTTTATCGACGCGCGGCGGGCATGGCGGATCGCGAAGCGGGCAAGCCGATGGCGTGCAATACGCTGTTTCGGCTGGCTTCGGTGTCCAAACCGATCGTGTCGACGGCGGCGTTGGCGCTGATGGCGCAAGGCGGCATGCGGTTAGACGATCCGATCACGCGTTGGCTGCCGAATTTTCGCCCGCGGCTGGCGGACGGCACCCAACCGTTGATGACGCTATGGCATTTGATGACCCACACCGCCGGATTAAGCTACCGTTTTTTCCAGCCGGAAGGGGGATTCTACGCCCAGTCGGCGGTCTCCGACGGCATGGATGAGGCGGCGGTAAGCCTGCAGGAAAATGTGCGGCGTATCGCTTCCGCGCCGTTGCTGGCTCCGCCCGGCGCGGCGTGGCGTTATTCCATCGCCACCGATGTGTTGGGCGCGGTTATTGAACAGGCGAGCGGCCTGCCGCTGGCGCAGGCGGTCAAAAAATGGGTGACCGGGCCGCTGGCGATGACGGATACCGATTTCCTGGCGGTGGACGCCGCGCGTTTGGCGGCCGCATACGCCGACCATCCCGGCGAGCCACGCCGCCTGCGCCAGCCGGATCGTTTACCGTTCATCGACGGCAGCGCCGGTTTTCATCTGTCGCCGGCGCGTGCGCTGGATCCGCAGGCGTACGCCTCCGGCGGCGCCGGCATGGTCGGTTCGGCGGAGGATTTCCTGCGCCTGCTGGAAACGTTGCGCCAGGGGGGCGGGCAGGTGCTGCCGGCTGATTGGGTGGCGGCGCTGACCACCAACCAAATCGGCGATCTGCCGATGCCGTTTTGGCCTGGGCGCGGGTTTGGCCTGGGCATCACCGTACTGAAAGATCCCGTCGCCGCGCAAACGCCGGAGTCCGTTGGCAGCTGGCGGATGGGCGGCACCTATGGCCACTCGTGGTTTGTCGATCCTGCCCGGCAGCTCAGCGTGGTGGCGTTTACCAACACGGCGCTGGAGGGGATGTCCGGCGCCTTTGTCGGCGAGATTTGTCAGGCGGTTTATGCCGCGACGGGAGCGATGTGATGGGCCTGTTGCCACCGATTTTCTTCATCGCGGTGGGGCTGTTCGGCGTTTACTGCATCGAGTTTGGCGTAGTGGGTATCTTGCCGCAGATCATCGCGCGCTATGGCATCTCCACGGCGCAGGCCGGCTGGCTGGTCGGGGTCTTCGCCCTGACCATTGCGCTGTTCGGGCCGCTGTTGGTGCTGCTGGCGTCGCGGTTTAATCGCAAACGCATGCTGTTGATCGCGTTGGCCGTGTTTGCGGCAGCCAGCGCGCTGGCCGCTCAGGCGGACAGCTTTGCCATGCTCATGCTGCTGCGCATTTTGCCGGCGTTGTTTCATCCGATCTACTTTTCACTGGCGATGGTGGCGGCCGCGGCGCTTTATCCGCCGCATCTGGCCACCAAAGCAACCGCTTATGCGTTTATCGGCACCAGCATGGGCATGGTGTTGGGGATACCGTTGACGCAATGGATCGCCGGGCAGTTCAGTTACGAGGCGTCGTTCCGATTTTGCGCGCTGGTCAATCTGCTGGCGGCGCTGGGATTGCTGTGGCGCTTGCCTGATGCGGCCGTGCAGCGCCTCAGCTATGGCAAGCAGTTGGCCATCCTGCGCAGCGGCACGCTGTGGCTGAATATCACCACCTGCGTGCTGATCTTTGCCGCCATGTTTGCCGTCTACGCTTACGCGGCCGAGTACCTCAGCCGTGAAATCGGCCTCAGCGGCGGCGCCATCGGCTTGCTTCTGGTGGCGTTCGGTGTGGGCGGTGTCGCGGGCAACCTGTTGGCCGGCAAGTGGTTGAGCCGTCATCGTGCGGTGACGGTGTTGCTGCACCCGATAGCCTTGATGGCGGCCTATGCGCTGCTGTATTGCTACGGCAGCGCGAATATCGGTTCAATGACGGCGCTTTGTCTGTACTGGGGGGCGGCGCACACCAGCGGTTTGATCGTGACGCAGATCTGGCTGACCTCTGAAGCGCCGCAGGCGCCGGCGTTCGCCACCGGGCTGTATATCGCCTTTATCAACTTGGGCGTGGCGGTGGGTTCGCTGGTGGGCGGCTGGTTTATCGCTGCCTGGGGGCTACAGGGCAGCCTGCTGTGCGGGGCCATGTTTGCCGCACTGGCGGCGATCGCGATCGCCGCCAGGCTGTGGCTGCAACGGCAGGCTACGGTTGCGTTGCGTCAATCATCGCCATCACCTGCCGAAACATCGCGCTTTCCGCATCGGCCAGCTCGTTGACCAGCGTAAAGTGATTGCAGTGGCGATCGGCCAGCAGCTGGACGTCGAGGCCGCGCGCCAGGCAGGCGTCATAATAGGCCTGCGTCTGGTTTTTGAAGCCTTGGGTTTCCCGCTGGCCGACGTCGAGCAGGATCTGCGGCGCATGTTCTTTCGCCGGCAGCAAAAACAGCGGGCTGAGGGCTTGCGCCTGTTCGGGCGTCAGGTGCAGCCAGTCGTTGATATAGATATCGCACAGCGGCCGCAGATCGTAGAGGCCGCTCAGCGCCAGCGCGCCTTTGATCGCGTCGGGCGGCAGGCGATAGCGTTGCTGCCAGCCGTCGGCGATCAGCATGCCGCACAGGTGGCCGCCGGCCGAACTGCCGCTGACGAAAATGCGCGCCGGATCGATGCCGAAGGGCGCCCCGTGATGATAGAGCCAGGCGACGGCGCTGCGCACCTCGTGCACGATCTCCGCCAGCGTCGCTTCCGGCGCCAGCGTATATTCCAGCGTGGCGACCGCCACGCCGCGGCGGGCAAACGCGGCGGCCATCGAGCAGGCTTCCTCTTTACGCTGTGAATGCCAGTAGCCGCCATGAATAAAGATCAGCAGCGGGGCGGGCTGTGCGCTGGCCGGGAACAGATCAAGGCGCTCGGCGGCGCTCATGCCGTAGCGCAGATCGTAAATGCCCGGTGTCTGCGCCCTGGCACGCTGGGCCAGCGCGGCGTATTCCGCCATGCAGGCGTCAAAATCTTCCACCGAAGCGCGGGCGTTGTATTGCACGGCGCGCACGCTCAGGTCTGTAAACGTCAGATCGATGCTCATCACCTCTCCTGATTGTTATGCGTTATGCCCTCATCGTCGTCCCGCAGGCGAAAAGATGTTTGATCTTCGGTGCGCATCATTGCGGCTTCTCTGATGCTGTTTTCTGCTGTATATTGCTGTTTTATGCTTTTTACTGCGGAATAAACCCATGCACAAAGCGGCACGACAGCGCCATTTATTGGATTTGCTCAGCGAACGCGGGCAGGCGGCGGTGGCGGAATTGGCCGGCGCCATCGGCGTTTCGGTCGATACCGTGCGCCGCGATCTGGCCGATCTCGAGCGGCAAGGGTTGGCGCAGAAACATCACGGCGGGGCGATCGCGCTCGAACCGTCCGGCATGCCGCGCCAGGCGCGCGCGGCGCTGTTGCCGCAGGTCAAGCAGCGGCTCGGCCGCGCGGTGGCCGCGCAGATCCCGCCCGGCAGCACCCTGATGCTGGATGCGGGCAGCACGCTGCTGGCGGTGGCGCAGGCGCTGCGCGGGCCGGCCACGGTGATCACCGCTTCGCTGGATATCGCGCAGTGCCTGAGCGACAGGCCGGAGATCAACCTGATTCTGCTCGGCGGCCAGTGGGATGCGCGCCAGCGGCTGTTCGCCGGCAGCGCCACCCTGGCGTTGCTGGAACGCTACCGCGCGGATATCGCCTTGCTGGGCGCCTGTGCGGTGCATGCGCAGCTGGGGCTGAGCGCCGGCGACGAGGCCGATGCAGAGGTCAAACGCGCCATGCTGGCCAACAGCGGCGAGCGCTGGCTGGTGGCCGACCATATGAAGCTGGATCGCTGCGAACCGCATCACGTTGCGGATCTGGCGCAGATCCAACGGCTGTTTACCGATCGCCCGTGGGACAACCTGGACGAACAGTCACTGATTGAACTTTGTGTCGTCGCCGACGACCGCTAGAGGAGAACACTGATGAACGATACCGCTCGACCGTTGCAGGTGGCGCTGATTGGCTACGGCTTTGTCGGCAAGGCGTTTCACGCGCCGCTGATTAACGCGGTGCCGGGGCTGGAACTGAGCGTGGTGGCTTCGCGCGATGCCGCCAAGGTGCATGCCGATCTGCCGCACGCGCAGGTGATCGCCGATCCGCTGGAGGCCATCCGCCGGCCGGAGGTGGATTTGGTGGTGATCGCGTCGCCGAATGACACCCATGCGCCGCTGGCGCTGGCCGCGCTGGAGGCGGGCAAGCACGTGGTGGTGGATAAGCCCTTTACGCTGGACTTGGCGCAGGCGCGCACGCTGATTGCGGCGGCGGAAAAACACGATCGCCTGCTGTCGGTGTTCCAGAACCGCCGCTGGGACAGCGACTACCTGGGGGTGAAGCAGGTGATCGAACAGGGGCTGATCGGCAAGGTGACGCACTTTGAGTCGCACATCGATCGTTACCGCCCCGAAGTGCGGGTGCGCTGGCGCGAACAGAACCTGCCGGGCAGCGGGCTGTGGTTCGATCTGGGGCCGCACATGGTCGATCAGGCGCTGCAGCTGTTCGGTTTGCCGCACAGCGTGCAGGCCAACATCGCTACGCTGCGCCCCAACGCGCAGATTAACGACTGGGCCCACGTGGTGCTCAACTACCCGACGCACCGCGTGATCCTGCATGGCAGCATGCTGGTGGCGGGCGGCGTGTCGCGCTTTACCGTGCACGGCGAGAAAGGCAGCGTGGTCAAAACGCGCGCCGACGGGCAGGAGAGCCAACTGCTGGCCGGCGTGACGCCGGGCTCGGCGGAATGGGGCAAAGACGACGACGCGATGAGCCTGTTTATCGGCACGGAGCCGGTGCGCACGCTGCCGACGCCGGATGGCGATCAGCGCCAGTATTACTTCCAGGTACGCGACGCCCTGCGCGGCGCCGGCAGCAATCCGGTTACCGCTGCGCAGGCGCTGGCGGTGATGGCGGTGCTGGAGGCGGCCACCCTGGCGGCGGAAACCGGCGTCACCCAAACCCTGCCGCTCACCGAGGCGGAGATCGCCGCCTGGTAACGGCTCGCGTCAGATAAGGCGTCAGACGCATGGATACAGTGCATGCCGTGCGTCTTCCGCCATTCCAACCCCTGACATAGGCTAATCCTCAGTCTATGTCAGGAGTGTTTATCATGTTATCCCATCCTTCGCCGCAGGGCGTCCGCGGCATATTGGCCGCACTGTCTCTGAGCATGCTGCTGTCATCGCTCGGCATCAGCATCGCCAACGTCGGGCTACCGGCGCTCGCCGCCGCGTTCCATGCTTCGTTCCAGGCGGTGCAGTGGGTATTGCTCTGTTATTTACTGGCCGTCACCACCTGCATCATCGGCATCGGCCGCCTCGGCGACAGCCTTAATCGCCGCCGCCTGCTGCTGGCGGGCATCGCGCTGTTTACCGCCGCTTCGCTCGCTTGTGCGCTGGCCCCGCAGCTTTGGCTGCTGCTGGCGGCGCGCATGGCGCAGGGGCTGGGGGGCGCGGCCATGATGTCGATCGCCATGGCGCTGGCGGGCGAGGCGCTGGGCACGGATAAAATCGGCCGCGCGATGGGGCTGCTCGGCACCCTGTCGGCGGTGGGCACCGCGCTGGGGCCGTCGTTGGGCGGCGCGCTGATCGCCGGTTTCGGCTGGCGGGCGATGTTTCTTATCAATCTGCCGCTGGGGCTGCTGGCGCTGTGGCTTGCCTGGCGATACCTGCCGAATGGGCCGCGCGCGGCAGCGCGCCAGGAACCGTTCGATCGCGCCGGTACGCTGCTGCTGGGCGGCGCATTGCTCTGCTATTCGCTGGCGATGACCCTTGGGCGCGGCAACTTCGGTGCGCTCAACCTGGCGTTGATGCTGGGGGCGCTGTTGGCGGGGGCGCTGTTCATCGGCGTGGAACGCCGCGCCGCATCGCCGCTGTTGGCGCCGGCGATGTTCCGCCATCCGGCCCTGACGGCGGGGCTGGCGGCCAGCGCGCTGGTGATGACGGTCATGACCGCCACGCTGGTGGTCGGGCCGTTCTACCTGTCGCGCGCGCTGAGGCTAAGCGCCGCGCAGGTCGGGCTGGTGATGTCGGCGGGGCCGGCGGTGGCGATCCTGACCGGCATTCCGGCCGGTTATCTGGTGGATCGTTTCGGATCGCAGCGCATTGGCCAGTTTGGGCTGGCGGCGGTGGCCGCCGGGGCCGCGTTGCTGTCGCTGCTTAACCGCTGGGGCGTGCTCGGCTATGTTGGCCCCATCGCGCTGCTGACCGCCGGCTATGCGCTGTTTCAGGTGGCCAACAACACCATGCTGATGAAGGATCTGTTTCCCGAACGGCGCGGGCTGGTCGCCGGCATGGTGAACCTGGCGCGCAATCTTGGGGCGATCACCGGCGCTTCGGCGCTGGGGGCGCTGTTTTATCTGGCTTCGCAGCGGGTGGCGGGCGCCGCCGCCGCCGCGGCTTACGGCATGCAGGTGACCTACGGCGTGGCGGCGCTGTTGGCGTTGGCGGCGCTGCTCATCGCCTTCGGCGGCCGCCGCCCGCGTCGGCGATGAATCCGTCTACGCCGGTGGCGATATGAACCGAACATTTCATCAGGCGAGATCGCCCCGGTACACCACATGGACCTTGTTGCCGTCGGGGTCGCGCAGGTAAGCGCCGAAATAGCCCTTGCCGTAATGCGCGCGTTCGCCGGGCTCGCCTTCACCGCTGCCGCCCGCCAGCAGGCCGGCGGCGTAAGCGCGTTTGACCTCCAGCTCATCGGCGGCGAGAAACGCCAGCATGCTGCCGTTGCCGGCGCTGGCGGGTTGCCCGTCGAAGGGTTGGTAAGCATAGAAACGCGGCAGCGTTTGGCCCGGCATCACCCAGCAGCGGGCGGCGGGGCCGCTGTCCGGCGTCACTTCCCGCCGCTGTAATCCCAGCGGCAACAGGATGGCGTCGTAGAAGGCGGCGGCGGCGTCCAGATCGCTGACGCCGACGGTAATATGGCTGAACATGGCGCTTCCTTTCCGAAGAGAGAGTATGAACGCATAAAACAGTAGCAGCGATATTGCCGAATGGACAGACCGCAACGGAGGATTCGGATTAGAGACGCGCGCAGGGGCAAAGCGCGCTTCACGGTGTGCGGGGCAGGCCGCCGCTCAATTGCTTTCGACGCGAGGATTGGCGTGAGTCGGTTGGCTGGGATAGTCCACCTGATGCTTGTGCAGATAATCGCGGATCAGCTGGCGCACCACCTGGGAAGGGGTGACGTCCTGTTGCAGGCACAGTTCCTCCAGGGCTTTCTTCTTGTCCGGGTCAATCAGCACCGTTAGCCGCGCCGTTTTCTTTTCCATCAGGATCCTCCAGAGAATGATAACTGAATGATAATACCATGTGGGCGAAGCGGCCAGCCAGACCGCGCCGCCGCCCGTCTTTAGCGGAAATGCAACCGCTCTATTTTGCGTGACAGGTAGCCGAGTTCGCAGTTGAACAGCTCGCCGCTGCTGGCGGCCAGGCTGCGCAGCGCGCTCAGCGGCAGCGTCACCTGGGCCGGCGTGGCGTAAATGATCACGTTGCCGCTGGGGGCGACGCAAAACAGTACGGTGCCGAATATTCGCTGCAGGCTGTGGTACAGCAGGCTGTTTTCGTCAGGCAGATCGTGGTAATTGAGCACCAGCCAGCCCCCGTCGTTCAGCCGCGCGGCGCAGTTTTCCAGGAAGGTCTGGGTGCCTTGCTGCGGATCCATGGCGAACGCCGAATAGAGATCGGAGAAGATCAGATCGTAACGCGTCTCGACGGGCGGGCGCACAAAGTCCATGGCGTCGGCGGTGCGCAGGCTGATGGTGCCGGTGGCCGGCAGCGTAAAATAGCGGCGCGCGACGGCGATCACCGCGGCGCGCAGCTCAACCACGTCCAGACGCATGGCCGGATCGAGCGCGTGCAACGCGCGCAGCAGACTGCCGCCGCCCAACCCCAAAATCAACGCCGAGCTCGGCGGTTGCCAGGCCACCGCCATCAGCATCGCTTTGATGTAGTTGTGGATCGGCTGCGCGGGGTTGCTGAGGCTCATCTTGCTCTGTTCGCAGATGCCGTCAAACCGCAGCGTGCGGTAGTCCTTGTGATCGGAAACGATGATTTCGCCCCAGGCGTCGGCTTCGCGAGCGATCACCTGGCCGCGCGGAGAGAAATCGAGGGTTTTAAGTAAGCTGTCAACCAGAGACATGGTATTCGCAGGGCTCCTTTGGCAAGCGGCCTATTTACGGGCGCACATGAAATCGGCGGTGCAAATGCGCCGGCCATCGATGCTGGCGCGGCCGGTAAAGCGGGCGATCGCCCCGCGCCGACGAACAAAAGCGACCTCCATCAGCACCTGGTCCCCGGGGCGGGCGGCGCGATAAAACCGCGCGCGCTGAATGGCGGCGAAATAGTAATGCTCCCCCTCATTGAGCGCCCCGAGATAGTAGTGGGCCAGCAGACCGGTGCTTTGCGCCAGCGCTTCCACCAACAGCACGCCGGGAAATCCGGCGAAGTGCGCGTGGCCGTTCCAGAACGTCGGCTCATTGGCGGTGATGTTCTTGATGGCGCTCAGCCGCCCTTCGGCAATGCAGGTGCCGGCGGGCAGCACGCGATCGACCAGCAGGCAGGGATAACGATGAGGCAAAATCGCCTGAATATCGTTGAATTGCAGGGGGTGACCAGTCAATGGCATGAGATAGCGTGATCCTGTCTGCGGCGAAACCGGTGAGAGGGCCGGCGTTCAGTCCATGATGAGTGTAATAACATTATAATAAAATTATCATCAGATGTGCCAGATGAAAAAAACGACGGCGCAGAAACAGGCGAAGAGAGGAGCGAGAGGGAGGCACCCGATCCTGGCGATCGGGTGTGGCAGCGCGTTTAGTGCTTGGAGCGGGTCACTTTATCCAGGTAGCCCATCACGAAGGCGGACAGCACAAAGGTAAGGTGGATGATCACATACCACATCAGCTTGTTGTCCGGCACGTTCTTGGCGTCCATAAACACCCGCAGCAGGTGAATGGAGGAGATGGCAACGATAGACGCAGCAACTTTGTTTTTCAGCGAGGTGGCATCCATTTTGCCCAGCCAGCTCAGCTTTTCTTTCCCTTCGGTGATATCCAACTGCGAGACGAAGTTTTCATACCCGGAGAACATCACCATCACCAACAGCCCGCCCACCAGCGCCATGTCGACCAGCGACAGCAGGGTCAGGATCAGATCGGCTTCGGCGACAGAAAAGATGTTGGGCAGGACGTGCAGGATTTCCTGAAAAAATTTGATCGACAGGGCGATCAGAGCCAGTGAAAGGCCGAAATAAACCGGCGCGAGCAACCAGCGGGAGGCGTACATCGCGTTTTCGAGCAAGCGTTCAATCATAAAAATTTATTAATTACGTGGCTAAAAGAGCGCTCAGTATAACTCAGGAGACCCGGGCGAAATCAACCGCGTGCCAATGGCTTGGAGAAATTTGCGAATGGACGTTCGCTTCGAACGGGTTCATGACAATGATATCGCATGGGGATAAACTGCCGCGGTCTCTTGCCTTGCTACTGTTCCGTCAATCGCTGCTCAAAACTAAGGATGGTTAGATGGTCGACAATGCGTTTATCGCGAGAACGCGAGCCGTCAACGGCTGCTTTTCCATGTTTTTGCTGATGTTCCTGATTACGTTTATTCCGCTGTTCCTTGAGAACAGAGCCGCCTTGATGCGACAAGGGCTATTGCTGCCGCTGCTGTATGGAATGGAATTCGTCGCTATCTTTTCGTTATACCTGCTCTTTTTCCGCCGCAGAGAAGGATTGGGCAAAGGCGAGGTTAAACGCAGCGATTTTGCACTGCTGCTGTTCGCGCTGTTGGTGATTCAGTTTATTTTCCCGCGTTTGATGGGCGTGGAGAAAACGGAAACCTGGGTGATGGAGCAGGTGGCATTGCCCGGCGAGATTTTGGCGCTCAATGCCGCTTTGTTGATTTTCGTCGTCCCCGTCTATGAAGAGATCGTATTTCGCGGCTGTCTGTTTAACGCACTGATGTATTGGTTTAACGACAAGGTGCTTTGGGCCGCGTTAACGGTGTCTGTCATCTTTGCCGTTTTGCATACCCAGTACACCGATTGGCGCACATTGGCAGCTCTGGTGCTCATCTCGCTGGTGTTGACGGCCGCACGAGTCAAATCCAAAGGGATCTATTTGCCCATCGGGCTGCATATGACCATGAACGGCGTCGTGATGGCGGCCAGCTATGCGTTAAGCTGAAGCCGTGCTTACCGCCCGATTTTCAGTGCCGGGCTTTTTTACCGTCGCTGTGGCCGAGAGAGCGATCGGGGAAGCTGTGATCGCGCAGCCGTTGCTTTAACTGCGCCGCATCGGGGAAACCGCCGTCAATCTTGCGATCCCAAATCATTACGCCATCGACGCTGATTTGATAGATCCCGCCGGTGCCCGGCATCAGGGTGACGGAGGCGAGATCGTCGCCGAAGGTGTTCAGCAGCTCTTGCGCCATCCAGCCGGCGCGCAGCAGCCAGTTGCATTGTGAACAGTAGTGGATCGTAACGGCGGGGGCATTTTTCATCGATGATCGACCGGTAGTGGTAACGGCTTGCAATCAGCCTGAGGAACCTGCAAACGATGGTGGCCTCGTCTCGCCAAATAGTCAAGCGTCTGCAGCGGCAGGAACGAGAGGGGGGCCGAGCGCGCGTCACGGCCGCTTGCTGCCGGCAAACCATTCAACCCCACGCAGCATGCCCGCCCAATAAAATCGGGGTAAAAACCAGGCTTTCAGCCACCAGGCCAGACGGCTGGGCTGGGTGGCGTCGAGCAGCGGAAACGTGGGCAGCAATTTACCGTCATAGCCAAACTCCGCCAGCACAACTTTACCTTTCTCAACCGTCAATGGACAGGAACCATAACCATCATAATGGGCAGTGAGAGGCGCGCCCTGAATCAGCGCCGCGACGTTTTCAGCCACCACCACCACCTGCTTGCGGGCTGCCGCCAGGGTTTTGGCATTTGGCGTCGAGCAACAGTCGCCTACCGCAAAAATATCCGGCCAATGCTTATGCTGCAGCGTCGATTTATCCACATCGCACCAGCCGGCACCATCAGCGAGGCCGCTTTGCGAAATAAACGCCGGGGCCGATTGGGGCGGCACCACGTGGAGCATATCGAAGGGCAGAGTTAACTCGCGTTTTCCTTCTTCATTTGTCTCTACGGCAAATGTCGCTTGCCGCTTCTCGCCATCAACGCGGATCAAATGATGATTGAAATTGACCTGTGCTCGGTATTTTTCCAAATACTCGGTCAGCGGGGGAACAAATTGCGGAATGCCGAAAACCGCCGCGCCCGCAAGGCAGAAATTGACGTTAATATTATTCAGGATGCCTTGGCGACGCCAGTAATCGCATGACAGATACAAGGCTTTTTGCGGTGCGCCGGCGCACTTGATGGGGAGCGGTGGCTGAGAAAATATCGCCTGGCCGCCTTTCATTTCGCGGACCAGTTGCCAGGTATATTCGGCAAGATCAAAGCGATAATTAGAGGTGACGCCGTTTAATCCCAGGGTTTCTTCAAGGCCCTCTATTTTATCCCAGCGTAAAATCAGTCCGCATGCAACAATAAGAAAGTCATAGTTTATTTTCCGCCCCTGGCGGGTCTCGATGTATTTTTGACTGGGCTCAACCCTGACCACGCTATCCTGTATCCATGCGGTGCCTGAGGGCAGAACGGCATGCATGGAGCGCCGTGTTTTCGTGATATCAAAGAGCCCGCCACCCACCAGAGTCCATGCCGGTTGATAATAATGACAATCGTTAGGCTCCACTATCGTTATATCGATGTCTTTAACTCGCTTCCTTATGCTTGCCGCGATACCTATTCCGGATGAGCCGCCGCCAATAATAACGACGCTTTTCTGGGGGTTTATTTTTTCTGGTTTCATGCAGGCCTCCTTTCATAAGAAAGTAGGGGGTTGTCGCCCAGATTAAAAGCGAATTCATAGAACTTGTGGTTATATAAAAAATCACATATTCCATTTAGCTATATGTAATAACAAATCGAAATAAGTTATTTGACATTGCCGGTGAACTGATCGTTAATAAATGGAATGAGCATCATTAAGGGATTAACGCAGTGGATTTTTTCCATTTCAGTTTTTATATCGTGATGCTGTTAGTGGTCACCGGGGGAATTGTGGGATTTCTCCTGGCCCTGACCGGCGGCGGCGGCTCAATCGTCTGCGTGCCATTATTGCTGTATATGGTGAAAGTGCCGGATACGCATTTGATTATAGGGACCAGCGCCATGTCTGTGGCCATTAACGCGCTGATCAACCTGGCCGCGCACGCCTCCAAAGGCAACGTCAGGTGGCAGACCGGGCTTGTCGTTTCGCTGCTCGCCGTCATGGGGGCTCTGGCCGGCTCTCAGATGGGAAAAATCACGGACGGACACTACATAACCCTGCCTTTCTCCCTGTTGATGCTGGTGGTCGCCGGATTGACGCTGAAAAGAAATCCCCTTGCCGGCAACCCCTTGCCGTCCTCCCATTCTGCCGTTCATCCCGCCATCGTATGGCCCAGCGTTCTCGCGCTGGGCGGGCTGGCGGGCTTTCTGGGCATTGGCGGCGGATTTTTGGTTGTGCCGGCGCTGGTCTGGTTTTTTCGCTTCTCGATGGTTGAGGCGGTGGCAACCTCACTGGTGGTCGTGGCGGCCATGGGGCTGTCGACCAGCGCCAGCTACGCCATGTCCGGAAAGGTGTCGCTCGCCATTACGTGCTGGCTCATCGTCGGCGGCGTTCTGGGGGGCGTGGTGGGGGTGGCACTCGCCGAGCGCCTGAAAAAACGCGAGGGCATTATCAACGTGCTCTATGCCCTCATGCTCCTGGCGCTGGCCCTGTATATGTTATTTAAAAGCCTATGAAACGGAAGGAAAAAAACATGCGCATCCGCACTTACCACCCTCAGCTCTCCTTTTCGGGCGCGCCCGAAGCGAGTGATTTCAAGGCGCTGTCTCATCAGGGCTACCGCCTTATCGTCAACAATCGGCCGGACGAGGAGCCGGGGGAGTATCTTGACCATCAGCAAGAGAAAGCGTTGGCTGAACAAGGGGGGATGCGCTACGTCTATCTCCCTTATACGTTCGATACGCTGACCTGGGAGACCGTTTACACCTTCCAGTTTCTGTTGCGGCAAGGCAAGAAAACCCTGGCGCACTGCAGAAGCGGGGCTCGCTCTGCCTGCCTTTCCCTGCTGTATGCGTTGCGCGAAGGTCAGATAGATGAAGCGCAGTTTCGCCGCCAATGCGACGAATACGGCGCGGACGCCGATAAGGCGCTCAGCTGGTACGGCAAGCATCGGTCCGTGCGGGCCACGGCGGAAGTTCACGCGTTTTATGAGCCGGAAAGCGGCAGCCTGCAGTATGTGGTTGCCGATCCCGAGGCGCGCCGCTGTGCGATTATCGACCCGGTGCTGGATTTTGACCGCCGATCGGGCACGGTCTCACATCAACAGGCCAACGATATCCTGAATTTTATCCATCAACGGGGGTGGGGAGTGGCCTGGGTGCTGGATACGCACCCGCACGCCGATCATTTTTCGGCCGCCACCTGGCTGGCGCAGAAAACCGGCGCCTTCACCGGCATCGGTGAAAAAATTACCGCCGTTCAGGGGCTGTGGGAAGAGATCTATAATTTAAAAGACCTGCCTGCGGCCAATACCGTCTGGGATGCGCTGTTCGCGGACGGCGACGTCTTTTTTATCGGCAACCTGCGCGCTGAAGTCCTGCTGTCTCCCGGGCACACGCTGGCGTCCGTCACTTATTACATTGCGGATGCGGCGTTTATCCACGATACGTTCTTCATGCCGGACAGCGGTACCGCAAGGGCCGATTTTCCTGGCGGCAATGCGGAAGCCTTGTGGGAGTCATTGCAGCGGATCTTGAGCCTGCCGGCGGATACCCGCCTGTTTACCGGCCATGATTACCGCCCGGCGGGGCGTGAGGCCCGCTGGGAAAGCACCGTGAGAGAGCAGCGCGAGAACAATCCCTGGGTGGTCAACATGGATAAATCCCGCTTTATTGCGCAAAGAAAGCAGCGGGACGCCACGCTGCCGCACCCGGAACTCATGCTGATGGCGCTGCAGGTCAATATTCGCGGTGGCGTGTTGCCTGACTGCGAAGACGATGGGCAACGCTACCTGAAAATTCCCGTGAATCGATTTAAGCGGTGAATCAAGCCAGAGGTGCGAGATCGTTCGTCGCCGCTGCGGTCAATGCGAATGAGATCGCGCCGTCTGTTAATTGTTTTTTATGAAATAATCATGCTGGTTCATATTTAATTATTTGTTTTTACACAAATCATGCGGCGCTTGCCCTCACCGAATACAGTCACTACATTAACAACTGTACTTCCCACTCTGCTAAGGAAAACACCATGAAAGCTGCCGTAGTGACGAAAAACCATACCGTAGACATTCAGGATAAAGTGCTGCGCCCGCTGAAGCACGGCGAAGCGGCGTTGAAAATGGAGTGTTGCGGGGTGTGCCACACCGATTTGCACGTGAAAAACGGCGATTTCGGAGAGGTGCCGGGCATTACGTTGGGGCATGAGGGCATCGGCGTGGTCTCCGCCGTCGGTGAGGGCGTCACCTCGCTAAAAGTGGGTGACCGCGCCAGCGTCGCCTGGTTTTACCAGGGTTGCGGCCATTGCGAATACTGCGTCAGCGGAAACGAAACCCTGTGCCGTTCGGTGAAAAACGCCGGCTACAGCGTTGACGGCGGCATGGCGGAAGAGTGCATCGTGGTGGCGGACTACGCGGTGAAAGTGCCGGACGGGCTCGATTCTTTCGCCGCCAGCAGCATCACCTGCGCCGGCGTCACCACCTACAAGGCGGTGAAAATTTCCGATATCAAGCCGGGGCAGTGGATCGCCATCTATGGCCTGGGCGGGCTGGGCAACCTGGCGCTGCAGTACGCCAAGAACGTGTTTAACGCCAAGGTGATCGCCATCGACGTCAACGACGGCCAGTTGGAGTTCGCCAAACAGATCGGCGCCGATCTGGCCATCAATTCCAAAACGCAAAACGCCGAGGAGATCATTCAGCAGCAAACCGGCGGCGCTCACGCGGCGGTGGTGACGGCGGTGGCGAAAGCGGCCTTCAACTCGGCGGTCAATGCGGTGCGCGCCGGCGGTAAAGTGGTGGCGGTGGGGCTGCCGCCGGAGAGCATGGATCTGAGCATTCCGCGCCTGGTGCTGGACGGCATTCAGGTGGTGGGTTCGCTGGTGGGCACGCGCGAAGATCTGAAAGAGGCGTTCCAGTTCGCCGCCGAAGGCAAAGTGACGCCGAAAGTGACCAAGCGGCCGCTGGGCGATATCAACGCCATCTTCGACGAGATGAAGGCGGGCACCATTCGCGGTCGCATGGTAATCGATCTCGGCATGGCGAAGTAACCGTTGCTAAACTAAAAAGGAAGGCCACCTGCGGGTGGCCTTCTGGTTGTTACGCCCGGCTCAGAACAGGCCCAGCGGTTTGGCGTCGTAGCTGACCAGCAGGTTTTTCACCTGTTGATAGTGCGACAGCGCCGCCTTGTGGGTCTCGCGCCCGATGCCGGAGTTCTTGTAGCCGCCGAACGCGGCGTGCGCCGGATACAGGTGGTAACAGTTGGTCCACACGCGCCCGGCCTTGATCGCGCGGCCCATGCGATAGGCGCGGTTGATGTCACGGGTCCACAGCCCGGCGCCCAGCCCGAACTCGGTGTCGTTGGCCAGCGCCAGCGCTTCGGCTTCGTCTTTAAAGGTGGTGACGCCGATCACCGGCCCGAAGATCTCCTCGCGGAAGAAGCGCATGCTGTTGTTGCCGGTAATCAACGTCGGCTGCAGGTAGAAACCGTTTTGCAATTCATCCCCATGCTGCGTGCGTTTGCCGCCGGCGAGGATGTTGCCGCCCTCATTCTTGGCGATGTCGATGTAGGACAGGATCTTATCGTACTGTTCTTGCGACGCCTGCGCGCCGAGCATGGTGTCGGTGTCGAAGGGATCGCCCTGGCGGATGGTGGCGATGCGCGCCAGCACTTTCTCCATAAACTGCGGATAGATAGATTCTTCAATCAGCGCGCGTGAAGGGCAGGTGCAGACCTCCCCCTGGTTGAAGAAACCGAGCACCAGCCCCTCAACCGCCTTGTCGATGAACTCCGGCTCCGCCTGCATGATGTCGGCGAAATAGATGTTGGGCGATTTACCGCCCAGCTCGACGGTGCTGGGGATGATGTTTTCCGCCGCGCAGGCGAGGATGTGGCGGCCGATCGGCGTGGAGCCGGTGAACGCGATCTTCTCGATGCGTTTGCTGCGAGCCAGCGCTTCGCCGGCCTCGGCGCCGAAGCCTTGCACCACGTTGAGCACGCCCGGCGGCAGCAGATCGCCGATCTCTTCCATCAGCACGCTGATGCCGAGCGGGGTCTGTTCCGCCGGTTTCAGCACCACGCAGTTACCGCCCGCCAGCGCCGGCGCCAGTTTCCAGGCGGCCATCAGCAGCGGGAAATTCCACGGGATGATCTGGCCGACCACGCCCAGCGGTTCATAGATATGGTAGGCCACGGTGTTCTGGTCGATCTCCGCCGCGGAGCCTTCCTGCGCGCGCAGGCAGCCGGCGAAGTAACGGAAATGGTCGACCGCCAGCGGCAGATCGGCATTCAGGGTTTCGCGGATCGGTTTGCCGTTGTCCCAGGTTTCGGTCAGCGCCAGCATCTCCAGCCGCGATTCGATGCGATCGGCGATCGCCAATAGCACGTTGGAACGCGCCTGCACGCTGGTTTTGCCCCAGGCGTCCGCCGCCGCGTGCGCCGCGTCGAGCGCCAGCTCGATGTCCTTAGCGTCGGAACGCGGGAATTCGGCGATCGGCTGGCCGGTCACCGGCGAGGTGTTGGTGAAGTAGTTGCCGGATACCGGTTCGACGAATTTGCCGCCAATGTAGTTGCCATAGCGCTTGCGGAACGAAACCAGCGAGCCAGGCAAACCGGGGTGGACATATTTCATGTTAAGCACCTCTCTGCAGATGAAAATCAGCGCTATTGGGCTGCGCCTGTGAATGCGGCATGCCGCCGCAGCACAGAGAAGCACGGCGCGTGCCAGATTAACGAAAGGCGAGGGTGATGATAAAAATGGCTTATTTATTAGCGTGTTAAAAAATGATATGACTTAGCAAATCGGGCGATTCCGCCGCCGTCGGTGTTTTTTTGTGTCCCGTGTCGCAACGCTTGATACACATCTGTGATACATATTTGCAACACTCGCGAACGGGGGAGAAACGCATGTTGCCTGACGACCGCTTGCCCACCGAGGGCGCCAGTCCGCTGGCGGAATCCTGGCAGCGCAGCCGGGGCTACGGCCTGACGCGCGCCGATCGCCATATCCCGTTTATCAAAGCCGGACTGCTCGAAGAGCTGCGTAGCCGCAACGACTGGGTGCCGCAGCGGGTACAGCCGCTGATCGAGCAGCTGGGCGCGCAAATTACGCGCCAGCCCGCCATTGTGGTGATCGCCGACGCCGACGGGCTGGTGCTGGAAACCCGCGGCAATACCGACTTTTTGCACAAGGCGTCGCGCTTTGCGCTGGCGCCGGGCAACCAGTGGGGAGAAGCGGAGCGGGGCACCAACGCCATCGGCACCGCGCTGGCGCTGGGCGCGTTCTGCGAAGTGCGCGGCGGCCAGCATTTCCTCAACCAAAACGCCGGGTTGAACTGCACCGCCGCGCCGATCTATCGGCCGGATGGCCGCATTGCCGGCATACTGGATCTCTCCGCCCCCGCGCAGCGGCCGTATCGCGATGCGCAGCGCCTGATCATGCAGGCGGTGCGGCATATTGAACACCGCTGGGTCAGAAGCGCGATCGCCGATCGTCACTGGACGCTGCGCCTGCACGCCGATGCCGGTCGTCTGGGCAGCGCGCAGGAGCTGCTGCTGGTGTTTCACGACGAAGTGCTGGTCGCCGCCAATCGGCTGGCGATGATGGAGTTTCAGCTCTCGCCGGCCGCATTCGGCTCCGTCGAGTTCGCCCAGCTGTTCCCCGATCTGTTGCGACAGCCCTCCGGCGCGCCGCGTCAGACGCTGGCCGGCAATCAACGGCACTATTATTCTCTGCTCGAGGCGCCGCAGCGCCGCGTTAGCGCCCTGCGTTCCACGCCGCCGGCGGAACGGCATGACGAGCAGCATCAGAAAGCGCTGCGGATCCTCAACGCCGGCCTTTCGCTGTGCGTGACCGGCGAAACCGGCTGCGGTAAAGAGCACTTCAGCCGACGCCTGTTTCAAGAGAGCCGCTGGCGCAACGGCAACTTCGTGGCGATCAACTGTGCGGCGCTGCCCGAGCCGCTGATCGAATCCGAGCTGTTCGGCTATGCGCCGGGGGCGTTTACCGGCGCCAACCCGAAAGGCTATATCGGCAAGATCCGCGAGGCGGACGGCGGCGTGCTGTTCCTCGATGAAATCGGCGACATGCCGGCGGGCCTGCAGACGCGGCTGCTGCGGGTGTTACAGGAAAAAACGGTCACGCCGCTCGGCAGCCGCAGCGCCTTTGCGGTCGATTTTGCGCTGGTCTGCGCCACGCACCACGATCTGCATCGGCAGGTTGAGGCGGGGGCGTTTCGCGAGGATTTGCTGTACCGCATACAGGAATACAGCCTGCGCATTCCGCCGCTCCGAGAGCGGGCGCAGCTGGAGGCCTTTATTATGCAGCTGTGGCGAGAGTTGGGCGGTGAGCGGCGCGACATTCGCCTGCTGCCGGAAGCGCTGGCGATGCTGGCGCGCTACCCGTGGCCCGGCAACGTGCGGCAGCTGTTGAGTACGCTCAAGGTGCTGCTGGCGCTGGCGGACGATCATGCGGTGCTCACTCTGGACGATCTGCCGCAGTCCATCGCGGTGCTGGCGCCGCGCCAGGAGAGCGCCGATACCGGCCTGGAGGCGCTGCAGGCGGCGATCGACAGGGCGGGCGGCAACCTCAGTCGGGCGGCCAAGGCGCTCGGCGTTTCGCGTAGCACGCTGTACCGCAAGCTGGGAAGGCAGAAAGCGGCGGCGGAATGACACTTCTCGATTGAGCGGCGATAAGGCCCCGCTGCGCGGAGCCTGTTGCTCTCTCAATCCCCCAGCCCCGGCGGGTTAATCTCCGAATGGGCGATCTTCTCGTCGCTCTCCGCCCAGCGATCCAGCACCTGCAGATAGCTACCGTTGGCGATGGCGCTGTTGAGCGATGCCTGCACCGCATCCACCAGGCCATTGCCTTTCTTCAGCGTGACGGCGATGTTGGCGGTCTTCGGCCAGCCGCCGGGCACGATGCCTACCAGCCGGGTTTTGCCGGTCAGCCGCGCCTGATAAGCGCCGGAGACGTTGGGGCCGAAGGTGGCGTCGGCGCGGCCGGACTGAATGGCCAGCGTGGAGGCGGCCTTGTCGGTGACGTACACCGGCTGCAGCGGTGCCAGTCCCTTGGCGCGGTTCTCCTTGTCCCAGGCCAGCAGCACCGCTTCCTGATTGGTGCCGGAATCGACGATGATCTTCTTGCCGGCGATATCCGGCGCGGTGTTGATCTGGGTGATTTTACTGTCGGATTTGACGTAGAACCCCAGCGTATCCTGGCGATAGGTGGCGAAATCGAATTTGGTCTTGCGTTCGTTGGTTACGGTGATGTTGTAAACCGCGGCGTCATATTTGCCGGAGGCCACCCCCAGCGGCCAGTCTTCCCACGAGGTGGGCACCAGCTTGAGTTTCAATCCCAAGCCGTCGGCCACCAGGCGCGCGATGTCCGCCTCGCTGCCGATCACCGTTTTATTGTCGCGGGCGTACAGGCCGAATGGCGGGCCGCTGCCCAGCAGGGAAATGGCCACCGTCAGCGTGCCGGGCTCCACGAACCGGAAGCCGGCGGGGATTTTGGCCACGGCTTCGGCGCTCTTCACCGTGTGGATCGGCGTTTCGTTGGCGACGAGATCCACCCCTGGCGCGGCCGCGGCGGAAAAGCTCAGCAGCGCCGCCATCACAATCATCTTTTTGCTATATATCATTATGTTAATTACCTTCATTATTATGGGTGTCACAAGGTCGTTGCACTATCTCTAAAGGCGGCAGATCTGTGAACGAACAAAATCAACTATCCAATCTTGGAAATGTCATGAAGCGCCGCCGGTGGCGCTGAATCTCTCGAGGATGAACCATGCTGTCGCGTTTCGCTACGTTGGGCCGCATACCGCGCGGCGTGTGGGTATTGGGTGGGGTGAGTCTGTTGATGGACGTCTCCTCGGAAATGATCCACAGCCTGCTGCCGCTGTTTATGGCGACGACGCTCGGCGCCAGCGTGATCGTCATCGGGCTGATCGAAGGGCTGGCGGAGGCGACGGCATTGATCGTCAAGGTGTTCTCCGGCGTGCTGAGCGATTACCTCGGCAAGCGCAAAGGGTTGGCACTGCTGGGCTACGGGCTGGGCGCCATCAGCAAACCGTTTTTCGCCATCGCGTCGTCGTCCGGCATGGTGATGAGCGCGCGCCTGCTGGATCGCGTGGGCAAAGGCATCCGCGGGGCGCCGCGTGATGCTCTGGTGGCCGACGTGACGCCGCCGGAGATTCGCGGTGCGGCCTTCGGGCTGCGCCAGTCGCTGGATACCGTCGGTGCCTTTTTAGGGCCGCTGCTGGCCGTCGGCCTGATGCTGCTGTGGCACAACGATTTTCGCGCCATCTTTTGGGTGGCGGCGATCCCGGCGGCGCTGGCGATTGCGCTGCTGTTTTTCGGCCTGAAAGAGCCGGCCGCCGCGATAACCCACAAGCGCACCAACCCGATCACCCGCGCCAATCTGCGGCTGCTGGGGCGCGGCTATTGGTGGGTGGTGGGCATCGGTGCCGTCTTCACGCTGGCGCGCTTCAGCGAAGCGTTCCTGGTGCTGAAGGCGCAGCAGGGCGGCACGCCGCTGGCGTTGATCCCGCTGGTGATGGTCGCCATGAATCTGGTCTACGCCTGCTCGGCCTATCCGTTCGGTAAACTGTCCGATCGCATGAGCCATGAAGGATTGCTGAAAGCCGGGCTGCTGGTGCTGATCGCCGCCGATGTGGTGTTGGCGCTGAGCGATCATTGGGGTGGGGTGCTGTTTGGCGTGGCGCTGTGGGGCGTGCACATGGGCATGACGCAGGGACTGTTGGCGGCGATGGTGGCGCATACCGCGCCGGCGCACCTGCGCGGCACCGCGTTCGGCATGTTCAATCTGATCAGTGGCGTGGCGCTGCTGCTGGCGAGTCTCGGGGCCGGAACCCTGTGGGAGCTGTTCGGTTCCGCCTCCACCTTCTACGCCGGGGCGCTCATCTGCGTGGTGACGCTGGTCGGCATGCAGCTGGCGCCGCTCGGCGAACGGCGGGGCGCTTAACGGCCGTCGACAAGTTGCGGCATCGCCTGCAGCAGCTCGGGCACCCGCTGGGATTCCACAGCCCGGCTGAACAAATAACCCTGGCCGATATGGAAACCGGCTTCGCACAGCGTTTGCCGCTGCTGCTCGGTTTCCACACCCTCGGCGATGATATCGATCGACAGTTTTTGGCCGAGGATGCCAATGCTTTCCACGATCGCCAGGATCGCCGGTTCGGTATTCATCCGTTGAACGAAGTCGCAGTCCAGCTTAATGCAGTCCAGCGGGTAATCCATGATATGGCTGAAGGAGGAGTGGCCGGTGCCGAAATCGTCCAGCGCGATGCGGATGCCCATCTCCTTGAGCATTTGCAGCGCGCGCAGCACGTACTTCGAGCCGTGCTTGTTGAACGCGTGTTCGGTCACTTCCAGTTCGATCAGAGGGTGGGGAATGTGGAACTTCAGCAGGCGCTGCAGGAAGGTTTCGGCGTAGTTGTCGCGTAAAAACTCGATCGGCGACACGTTCAGCGAGATGGGCCGCACCGCCACGCCGGCCGCGCGCCAGCGGGCGATATCGGCGAAGACCTTCAGCTGCATGGCCTCGCTGATCTTGGTCGCCAGCTCGTAGTCGTTGAACGCCTCGCTTACCGTTGCCGGCAGCTGCACGCCGTTGATCGGGCAGTGCCAGCGCAGCAGCGCTTCAAAGCCGACGATGCTGCCGTCGGTCAGGCAGACCTTCGGCTGGTAGCTGGGACGGATGCAGTTGTCGCGCACGATCTGGCGTGCGTAGTTGAGCTGGCTGGCGCGGGCGCGCGCTTTGTCCATCATTTTGCGGTCGAACATATAGACACCGCCGCGGCCGCCGTCTTTCAGCTCATACAGCGCGGTATCGGCGCATTTCATCAGTTCCGAAGCGTCGCGCGCGTCTTTGGGATAGATGGCGCCGCCAAGGCTCATGCCGCAATGCAGCGTCTTGCCGCCGTGGGTGATCGGCGTCTCCAGCTGCAGCAGAAACTTGTTGGCGATGCGGAAAATATCCTGCTCGTTTTCGACGTCGCTAATCACCACGGCAAACTCGTCGCCGCCGAGGCGGGAGACGAACGAGTGCGCATTCATGCAGGCGCTGAGCCTTTTACCCAAGATCCGCAGCAGATGGTCGCCCGCCGCGTGGCCCAGCGTGTCGTTCACCAGCTTGAAGTGGTCAAGATCCAACAGCATCAGCCCGAGGGACTTGTTGCCGTGCAGGGCGCGCTTCATCTCTTGCTTCAGCTTTTTCTTGAAGAGGCGCCGGTTGGGCAGGCCGGTCAATTCATCATATTCGCTGGCGAGCAACAGACGTTGTTCCATCACGCGCTGTGAAGTCACGTCGCGCGAGACGCACAAGATCTCGGCCACGGCGCCGTGTTCGTCGCTGACCGGCGTGAGAATGTTGTCCCAGTGCTGTTTTTTACCCTGCGGCGTCACGCTCAATCCGGTGAAGCGCGCATTCTTTCCGGCTCTGACGCTGCGCAGCGCCTTACTGCCGCGGCGCCGGATCTCGGGCGACAGCAGCCCCAGCCAGGGCATGCCAAACTCTTTTTGCGCCGGATCAAGGCCAAGGGCCAGGCTGCCGGAGCGGTTCATGTGGCGCAGCGTGCCGTCTTGATTGATCACTTTGATGCAGTCGACGCTGGCGTCCAGCATGTCTTGCTGGATAGAGAGCGCCTGAACGTTTTGCTGGCGCTGCAGCATTTGCGGATGGATGTCGGTCGCCGTGAGGTACCAGCTGAGCTCCAGCGCCATGCCATCCTGCCGGGCGTTGAACGCCAGCATAAACCAACGGTAGGCGCCGCTGCGATCGCGCAGGCGGGCTTCGCCGGCGAACGAGGAAAGGGCCACGATCGCCTGGCGCCATTGCGCGGCCAGCCGCTCGCGATCGTCGGGGTGCAGGGCATCGAGCCAGTCGGCGGCGCCGTGTTCACCGGCGATGGCGCCGGTATAGTCGCGCCACTGTTTATTGAAGTAACCGCCAAGGCGGTTGCCGAAGCAAATCAGGCCGGGCAAGTCGTCTACGATTTCGCCATAGAGATCAATCGGATTTTTGTTATTGCTCTGCTTGGGCAACAGGGTCATGCGGTATTTCCTCGGAAAATTACCCATATTCTCGCTCTAGGGCAGAGCTTCTTTCAATATAGTCTTGCCAATTAAAATGGGAATAGCCAGCGGGCGCGGCTAAAAATCGGCCCGCCAGCATGGAATACATCCCGCGTGAGCGCATTAGGAATACTCCTGTTATTTATAAGCATCCCTTATATTGCAGCGAAAAATAAGTAATCGGACCACGCCGCGTTATTGTCGTGAAAATTAATCATTCCTGATGTTTCTCTGTGGCCAAATGTTCAGTCGCCATGATGTACTTCCGAACGGTATTCTGCCTGCTCTATGCGGTAATACTGACAAAAACCGCAGTCCAGACGGTGATAAACGCCATTTTATGCACTCTGCAACGCCCGTCGTCGCCCGTTCACTGGGGCTTAGCGAAAAAATCATGATGCAAATCAAGAAATGTTTTGTTTCATCTGTTGACACTTTGCTTACGTGTGAGATAGCCTCGCGAATGATAATCATTAGCAAAACTGGATGGTGGCGCAAATGCATTCACGTAATTTTCTTCGGGTAACGGTTCGGATAACAGGCAACGGTCACAACACGAGACCACGTCTGCTGTGGTCTCTGGCAACGAGACAAGGTATCGAACGGCCGTTGTCATCCGCTCCTTTGAGCGGCATCTCAACTTAGCCTCAACGCGCAAACTCTGGAATCACACCCTTGCCGGATCAATGCGCCTATTATTTCCGTGCATTTTGCACGGACATATCGCGATCTCACGCAGTTGCATCAGTTCTCAATCATGGGTAAGGAGGCATCGGGTAGTTAAAAGTCAATTGTAAAGGGATAGGCAAAAAGAGTGGGGCGTATCGGGTGATCGCTATTCTCAGGATCTTGATTATCCCCAAGGGACATTTCGGATGTCATAGCAATACTAGCTACTTTGTGGAGAAAGTTATGGGTAATACCATGAATGGAAACGAAACGGGTTGGGACAGCGTTAACGATCTTATTCACTACCATGAGCGCGGAAATGGTCTGACGATAAATAACAAACCGTCTTATGACATAAATCAGGCGGGGTTGCAGATCGCGCGCGGCGATAAAACCTGGAATGGCGTGCACGTCACGGGAAAAGAGGCGACGGTGACCTATTCCTTCCCGGATTGGGATTATAACGAACTGAACCTGGGCCACCGCTCCCCGGAACGTGATACGGGGCTGAGCGCGTTCACGCAGCAGCAACAAGAACAGGCGAAGCTGTCTTTGCAATCCTGGGCCGATGTTGCCAACATCAAATTTGTCGAAGTTGCCGCAGGCCAACCCTCCAATATTACCTTTGGCAATTATGAGGGGACAGGACAAGCGTATGCTTTGAAACCGTTCTCATATAATGGCAATGATTACAGGGGGTTCAATTCTGATGGGCAAAGTTGGTACAACATTAAGAATCACTCCGAAAATTTGCATCCTGAGCTAGGTAATTACGGCCGCTTAACCATTACCCATGAAGTTGGCCATACTCTCGGGTTAGATCACCCGGGCACTTATAATGCGGGGCAAGGCAGCCCAAATTATACCAAGGCAGTTTACGCCGAAGATACCCGGCAGTTTAGCGTAATGAGTTACTGGAATGAATCCATTACCAATGCGGATCATGGCCATTACTATGCCGCTGCGCCGCTGGTTGATGATATCGCGGCTATTCAGCATCTTTACGGCGCCAATATGACCACCCGAACCGGCGACACCGTTTACGGGTTTAATTCAAATACAGGCCGAGACTTCTATACGCTCAACGACAGCCACGACAAACTGGTGATGTCTGTTTGGGATGCAGGCGGTAATGATACCCTTGATTTCTCGGGGTATAGCCAAAATCAACGTATCAACTTGAACGAAGGCGCTTTCTCCGACGTCGGGGGATTAAAAGGGAATGTTTCCATCGCCGCTGGCGTCACTATCGAAAACGCGATAGGGGGCTCAGGTAATGACGTCATTGTTGGGAATCACGCAGACAATACGCTCAAAGGCGGCGCCGGCAACGATGTCATTTACGGTGGAGCGGGCCAGGATCAATTATGGGGAGGGCAAGGCAACGACATTTTTGTCTTCTCTGATGTGAATGACTCGCCTGTTCGGGCTCCTGATACCATTTGGGACTTTGAGTCAGGCAAGGATAAGATCGATCTGTCCTTCTTCAACCAGGGCGCTAAAGGCAGTGATTTCATTCAGTTTGTCGATCATTTCAGCGGGCAGGCCGGTGAGGCGCTGGTATCCTATGATACCCAGAGCAATCTGAGTGAATTGGCCTTCAATATCCATGGCGGTGCAAATCCAGACTTCCTGGTGCACATCGTCGGGCAGGCCGACGTCGCTGTTGACTTTATCGTGTAAAACGGCAACGGTGGGCGATGATGCCCACTGTTTCGCATGGGCCAGCTATGTGCAAATTTATTCTTGTCGGAATAATTTTCTTGTTTTCAGGAGCCTCTATGGCAAGCAGTCTGGTGTTACCTTCCGCCGAAACGCTATCCGGGCAGTGGACGGTCAGTGATAAATCAAAGTCTTGTGTTGTGCAGCTCAACGCGGAGAGTGTGGAATCGGCCGGCGGCTATAGCCTGAAATTTTTATCTGATTGCACGCCCGACGTCTTGCTGCAAGAGCCTGTGGCGTGGCGTCCTGCTCCCGATGGCATTGCGCTGTTGGACAAGGATGGGCTGACCGTACTTTTCTTCTCTCAGGAAGACGATCATTATCGCAGCCAGATCTGGGCTGAAACTGGGAAGATCCTGAAGAGAAATAACTAGCGGAAAACGCCGGCCTGACCCGGCGCTTCTGAACGCGGTTATCACGCCTCACATCACCCAGCCTCCGCCGTAACGGCGGGGGCTTTTTAATGGGCGGGCGGCAAGCCGTCGACGATGGTAATCATGGCTTCCGCCACGTGGCACCGCTGTTGTTTCGCCAACTGATAGGCCGGCGAATGGTAGCAGGCCAACGCGGTGGCGTAGTCGTCGAATTCGATCAGCACATGTTTCACAAACGATGGGCCTTCCAGCGTTTGCGCCTGTTCGCCGCGGGCGAGAAAACGGGCGTTGAACTGGCGAAACGCCTGGGGCGCCAAATCCATGTAATGCTGATATTGCTGCGGATCTTTCACGGTAACATGGGCAATCCAGTAAGCGGGCATCTCAGGACTCCTGTTGCAGAATGCGCTTGGCCAGCGCGGCGGCCTCGGTCAGGTGATCGATGACTTCTTGCCTGGCCTGCGTCGGATTGTTTTGTTCGATGGCGTGATAAATGCGCGTCATGCGCTCGAAACCGGCCAGCTGGCGCTCCGGGGTTTTCAGGGTCAGGGCGCGCAGGCGGCTGATGCGGCTATTCAGGCGTTGAACGATTTCCCAGGCAATGGCGTGATGGGCCACCTGGAAAATGGTTTCATAAAAGGCCTGCGAGGCTTCAACGCGCTGAATATCGTCCTGCCCGGCCGACGCCTGATTAATCGCAATTAATTTTTCATGCAGTTTCTTTTTATCTTCCGGCCCGGCTTTCAGGGCGCAGTCGTGAGCGGCATCCTGTTCAAGCAGCAGGCGAATAGTATAAATCTGCTCGGCAATTTCCCAGGTCAGAATAGCGACAATCGGCCCTTTCTTGCCGAGCGTTTCAATGAGCCCCTCCGCTTCGAGATAACGGATCACCTCGCGCACCACACTGCGGCTGACGCCCAGCTCCTCGCACAGGCTGCGTTCCACCAAACGATCGCCGGCCTGAAAATACCCTGAGATAATCGCCTGCCTAATTTTCGCCAATGCCAATTCGCGCAAGGTGACCGGTGCATTCTCAATTTTCAATGACGCCTGAACCATAATTGTCTCTATTTTATGTGGATCATCATTAATCCGGATAACGACGCGTATTTCCGTTTGCCCGGTACTATTAACATCTTTCCAACCTGCAAAGCAACGGCGGCCGATTTCGCGCCGCATCGCCAAAACGGTGAATGTTGCCGCAGCTCACAAAATCGAAAGATAGCCTAAAAAAACCGCTTTTCGGTGCCGATAGCCGCTGGCTCAACGGCTGCGGCACGGGCACAGGGTGCTGAGCGGACGCGGTTGTGGCCGGCGTTTCATTCCCTGCCAAAGTCCACGAAAATTTACTAATGCATTGATTAACCGCTGTTATTTTCAAATGTGCTCTACCGCCTCAAGTGAAAATAAGAATACCGTATTATGGTATACCAAATTTTGACATACCAATCTGCCCGATGCTATACCCTCGACTCGCGACATCTGATTAACATTTGATTTACTTTTCGAGGTCCCTTATGCATCAAGACATCCGCAAGACCCTGGTTTCCACAGAAACCCTCTACGCCGACGGCGGCAAATCGGCGAGTAAACCGCTGGTGATGATCGCGGCGGCGGCGGTGATTAAAAACCCCTGGGCCGGGCAAGGCTTTGTCGAGGATCTGGCGCCAAAGATTCGAGAAATGGCGCCGGTGCTGGGCGAGTTGCTGACCGGTTTGATCCTCAAAGAAGCCGGCTCCGGCGAGCGGGTGGAAGCCTTCGGCAAAAGCGCGGTGGTGGGGCTGGGCGGCGAGTTGGAACATGCCTCGGCGCTGATCCACACGCTGCATTTCGGCAACCACTACCGTTCGGCGGTCAACGGCAAGAGCTATCTGGCGTTCAACAATACCCGCGGGCCGGCCAACGCGCCGATCCTGATCCCGATGATGGGGAAAAACGACGAAGGCAGCCGCGAGCACTACCTGACATTTCAGTTCAACATCAACGACGCGCCCTTCGACGATGAAATCGTCATCGCACTGGGCGCGGCGCTGGGGGGGCGGCCGCACCACCGCATCGGCAACCGTTATCTGGATCTGAAAGAGCTGGGCCATGATCAGAACAATCCGGCAGCTGTCTGAACCCGCTTTGCGGGTGGGGTATTTGGAGGCCGGGCGTGGCGAGCCGCTGGTATTGATCCACGGCGTAGGCATGAACGCGGAGGCCTGGTATCCCCAGCTCGATGCGCTCAGCGCGCACTTTCGGGTCATCGCCGTCGATATGCCGGGCCACGGAGAAAGCGAAGGCTTCGCCCACGCCGCGACGCTGGAGGATTACGTGCGCTGGATAGCGGCCTTCTTAAATACCCTGGGCGCGCCGAGCGCTGCGGTGGCGGGGCACTCGATGGGGGCGTTGATCACCGCCGGTCTGGCGATCGATTATCCGGAGCGGGTCAATCGCGCGGTGGTGATGAGCGGCGTGTTTCAGCGCTCAGCAAAGGCCAGCGCCGCGGTCGCGCAACGCGCCAGCGCGTTGGCCAGCGGCCAGACGCAGCTCGACTCGCCGCTGAGCCGGTGGTTTGGCGCCGATCCCGCCGAACAGCGTCTGCGCCGGCAGGTGGGCGGCTGGTTGCAACAGGTGGACATATCGGGCTACGCCCGCGCCTATCAGGCGTTTGCTACCGGCGATCGGGTGTATGCCCAGCGTTGGCACCTTATCCGCTGCCCGGTGTTGGTGCTGACCGGCGAGCACGACGCCAACTCCAGCCCGGAGATGGCGCGGCAAATGGCGCAGGCCGCACCGAACGGGCGCGCGGTAATCATTGAGAACGCCAAACACATGGTCAGTCTGACCGATGCGCAACGCGTCAACGCGCTGATGCTCGATTTTCTGACCTCAGAGCAACCTTTGACTTTAGGAGCGGCAAATGGACGCGGATAAACGCAGGCAGTTGCGCGACGCTTTCGGTGCCTTTATGACCGGCGTCACCATTGTGACCTCGGTAGACAAGCAGGGGAAGCCGATTGGCTTCACCGCCAATTCGTTTTCGTCGGTGTCGCTGGATCCGGCGCTGCTGTTGGTGAGCATCGATAAACGTTCGGCGAATCTGGCGCATTTTACCCAGTGCAGCCATTTCGCCATCAATATTCTGGCGGAACAGCAAAAAGAGGCTTCAACCATTTTTGCGCAAAAGAACGAAGACCGCTTTGCGCAGATCGATTGGCGCTGGAGCGCGTCACGGGTGCCGCTGATCGATAACAGTTCGGCCTGGTTCGACTGCTCGCTGCATCAGGTGGTGGACGCCGGCGACCATGCCATTCTGATCGGCAAGGTCGAAGGGTTCGAGTCCAACGCCACCGCCGGTCTGGGGTATTACCGCGGCGCTTATTTCACGCCTTATCAAAACGCGCAGTCGCTGATTGGCGGGCCGCAGGTGGTGGTAAGCGCGTTGATCGAGTTTGAAGGGCACGCCGTGATGGTGCGGCAAAATGACGGCGGCTATCAACTGCCGTCCAGCGCGGTGGAGAAACGCAGCGTCAGCGAAACGTTGGGGGAGCTGCTGCAACAGCTGGGCATTAATGCCCATCCGGGCTTCGTCTATTCCGTCTATGACGACCGCCAAAAGCACCAGCAACACATCGTTTTTCTGTGCGCGCTGCCGACCGACGCCGGCAGCCTGACGCCGCAGCTGGGCGCGGCGGAATGGTTCGACATGCCGACGCTGGCGCGGCTGCCGATCAAGGATCCGGCGCTGCGATCGATGCTGGGCCGGTTCGTCAAAGAAAACGCCGTGGGCAATTACGGTATCTACTATGGCGATGAGCACAGCGGTGCCATCAAGCAATTCGCCGGTTGAGGCTGAACGGGAGAGTGTGATGAAACTGTCTTTATTCGTGCATATGGAACGAACGTTACCCGACGAACCGCAGGAAAAGCTCTACCAGGAGATGATCGAGCTGTGTGAAATCGCCGATCGCGGCGGCATGCACGCCATCTGGACCGGCGAGCACCACGGCATGAATTTCACCATTGCGCCGAATCCGTTCATCAATCTGGCGGACATTGCCCGGCGCACCTCGCGGGTGCGGCTCGGCACCGGCACCATCATTGCGCCGTTCAATCACCCGATCCGTCTGGCGGGCGAGGCGGCGATGACCGACATCATCACCGGCGGCAGGCTGGAGCTAGGCATCGCGCGCGGCGCCTATTCCTATGAATACGAACGGCTGATGCCCGGTTTGACCGCCTGGGATGCCGGGCAGCGCATGCGCGAGTTGATCCCGGCGGTGAAAAAACTGTGGCAGGGCGACTATGCCCATCAGGGGGAATACTGGTCGTTCCCGGCGACCACCTCGTCGCCGCTGCCGAAACAGCAGCCGCATCCGCCGATTTGGGTGGCGGCGCGCGATCCCAACAGCCACGAATTTGCGGTGCAAAACGGCTGCAACGTTCAGGTTACGCCGCTGCATCAAGGGGAAGAGGAGATCGTGCGGCTGGTGACCTGTTTCAACGAGGCGCGTGCACGCTTCGCCGCCGAGCAGCCGCTGAAGATCATGCTGTTGCAGCATGGCTACGTAGCGGAAGATGAGGCGGACGCCCGCCTGGCGGCGGAAGAGCTCAACCGTTTCTACCACTACTTCGGCGCCTGGTTCAAGAACCAGCGGCCGGTGCGGCAAGGGCTGATTCAGCCGCTGAGCGACGAAGAGATCGCCGCCAATACCTATTACTCCGCCGAGATGATGCGCACCAACCTGGCTATCGGCACCGCCAATGAGGTCATTACGCGGCTGAAAAAATATGAGGCGCTGGGGTATGACGAGTTTGCGTTGTGGATCGACAGCGGCATGAGCTTTGCGCGTAAAAAGGCCTCTCTGGAGCGGTTCATTCGCTGCGTGATGCCGGAATTTCACTGACGGAGGCGCTGATGGAATCGTTCAAACTCTACATCGATGGCCGGTTTGACGCCGGTTCGGCCACCTTCGACTCGATCAACCCGGCGAGCGGCGAACCCTGGGCGCAGGTGGCGGAAGCCCGCGCGCAGGATGTGGATCGCGCCGTTGCGGCGGCGCACCGGGCTTTCCAGGGGGCCGAGTGGCGCGATATGACCGCCGGCGCGCGCGGCAAGCTGTTGTTGCGGCTGGCCGACTTGCTGGAGCAGCACGCCCCCGAGCTGGCGCGGCTGGAAACGTTGGATACCGGCAAGATCATCCGGGAAACCCAGGCGCAGATCGCTTATGTGGCGGAATACTACCGGTACTACGCCGGCCTGGCCGACAAGATGGAAGGCAGCGTGCTGGCGATCGACAAAGCCGACATGGAAACCTGGGTACGTCGCGAACCGATTGGGGTGGTGGCGGCGATCGTGCCCTGGAACAGCCAGCTGTTTCTTGCGGCGGTGAAAATCGGCCCGGCGATCGCCGCCGGCTGCACGCTGGTGGTCAAAGCGGCGGAAACCGCGCCGGCGCCGCTGCTGGCGTTCGCCAGACTGATAGACGAGGCCGGTTTTCCACGCGGCGTATGCAATGTGATCACCGGTTTTGCCGCCGAATGCGGTGCGGTGCTGACGGCGCATCCGCAGGTAGACCACATCGCCTTTACCGGCGGCGCGGAAACCGCGAAGCACATCGTTCGCGGCAGTGCGGAAAACCTCGCCAGCACCTCGCTGGAGCTGGGCGGAAAATCGCCGTTTATCGTTTTCGATGATGCGGATCTGACCAGCGCGGCGAATGCGCAGGTGGCGGCCATTTTCGCCGCGTCGGGCCAGAGCTGCGTAGCCGGCTCGCGCCTGCTGGTGGCGGAAAGCATCAAGGACGCGTTTTTGGCCCGGCTGACGGAGAAGGTGCGCAGCATCCGCATCGGGCCGCCGGATCGCCCGGACACCCAGTTCGGGCCGCTTTGCACCAGGCAGCAGCAAGAGCGGATCGCCGCCATCGTCAGCCGTTCGCTGGAGCAGGGGGCAAAACTGGTGATTGGCCACGCGGCGATCGACTCACCGGGCTTTTACTACCCGCCGACGATTGTCGATTGCAGCGCACAACCCGACGCCGAGTGCGTGAAGCAAGAGCTGTTCGGCCCGGTGCTGTCGGTGTTGACCTTCAGGGACGAAGCGGAGGCTATTCAGCTTGCCAATGATTCTGCCTATGGCCTGGCGGCCGGCATTTTCACGCAGAACCTGACGCGCGCGCATCGGGTGACCCGTCGCCTGCGGGTGGGGGTGGTGTGGCTGAATACCTATCGAGCGGTATCGCCACTGGCGCCGTTTGGCGGCTACGGCCAGTCGGGGTTTGGCCGCGAGGGCGGGATTGACGCCGCGCTGGAATACACCACCAGCAAGACGGTGTGGCTGCGCACCAGCGACGATCCGATAGACGATCCCTTTGTCATGCGCTGAGTCAGCGCAATCAGGCGCGATCTCAGGTCGCGCCGGCAGCCCCGTTTTCATCGCATTGATACAGGCGACCGCAATGTCGCCGGGGCAGACGCACGCTTTTTTCGACCTATTCGCACCCTAACACGCTGTAAAAAATAATAATCCACGTTAACCGGGGGATATATGAACTCTCAGCCAGAGCAGACCGCGTTTATTGAAGACAAGTCGATCGATTTTGTTCCCGCCGGGGAGCGTCATGGCCATGCCCGCAGCCTGTTTACCCTGTGGTTTTGCACCAATATTGCGCCGCTGGCGGTGGTGACCGGGGCCATCTCCACACAAACGTTTCATCTCGATATTCTCTCGGCGCTGAGCGCGATTATCGCCGGCCACCTGTTCGGCGGTATTTTTCTGGCGCTGACCTCTGCCCAGGGGCCACAGGTCGGAATACCGCAAATGGTGCAGAGCCGGGCGCAGTTTGGCCGCTACGGCTCGCTGTTGGTGATCGTGTTCGCCACGGTGATCTATCTGGGGTTCTTTATTTCCAACATCACGCTTTCCGGCAAGGTCATCCATAACGTCATCCCGTCATTGAACATGGGCGTGGCGACGGTGATTGGCGCGGTGTTGGCAACGTTGATCGGGGTGGTGGGATACCGTTTCATCCACAAGATCAACAAAATCGGCGCCTGGGTGATGGGCAGCGCGCTGATTCTCGGATTGGTATTGATGTTTTCTCAACCGCTGCCGGCGGATTTTTGGCAGCGGGGATCGTTCAGCATTGCCGGTTGGTTCGCCACGTTCTGCATCGGCGCCGTCTGGCAAATCAGCTTCTCGCCCTACACGTCAGACTATTCGCGTTACCTGCCGGCGGAAGTCGGCATTGCCAAACCCTTCCTGTATACCTACCTGGGCGCCTGCAGCGGCACCATTTTGGCCTTCGTGTTCGGCGTGGTGGCGGTCAATCTGGTCGCCGGCAGCGACGATGCCATGGAGGCGGTGCGCCAGGCGACGGGAGGGCTGGGGCCGGTGCTGATGGTGCTGTTTCTGATCAACATCATCTGCCATAACTCGATGAATTTGTACGGCGCGGTGCTTTCACTCATCACTGCGGTACAAACCTTCTTACCGCAGTGGATGCCGAATGCGCGTATACGCACGCTGTTCTCGGCGCTGATTTTGCTGGGGGCTGTGTGGGTGGCGCTGGTTGCCTCGGCCAACTTCGTTCATCTGTTCCTGAACCTGATTTTTGCCTTGATTTCGGTGCTGATCCCCTGGTGCATGATCAACCTGATTGATTTTTACCTGCTTAACCGCCAACGCTATGACATTTCGGCCATTTTCAGCGCCGACGGCGGGCGCTACGGCCTGCTCAACACCCGCGCGCTCGGCGTTTATTTCGGCGGTATTGCGGTGCAGGTGCCTTTCGTCGAGAACGCATTCTTCTCCGGCCCTTACGCCAATCTGATCCCGGGCGCAGACATTTCCTGGGTGATCAGCATGGTGCTGACCGGCATCGCCTACCCATTGTGTTGTTCGCGACGGGCTAACTGGGCGGTGCAATTATAATTTGTGTTGTTCGCGACGGGCTAACTGGGCGGTGCAATTATAATTCTCCTGCATCCCGGCCAGCATAAAAGACCGGTTTGAGTGATATGATAAAGTAATTTTTAGAACAGGATGTTTCTAATTTTTTAATTTATTAAATTAGATAATAATCATATGAAATGGCTAAATGGATTTGGGCTAACTTATGATTGTTATATTAATGTTGCTGCTCATGGTGTTTTATATATCGCTAGCTTATGAGTTTAAAAGAATGAAAAAGCGAAGAATATATGCCTGCCATAAAAGGAAAAGGAAGAAGTCGGTCAGGCGATTAATCAACATGCTGTTATTCAAATGATTTCCCGATGTAATTCTTACAGGAGGGAACACGATTATTGAGATATATCTCCCCCCGGTTATCAGTTGTTTCGCTACGTTTATATTGCGTCGGGTTGGCTCCGACGCAACATCAGCCTGCGGCGAATAGCCGCTGCTGCCAATAGGCCAGTTGCGTCAATGTCATGGGCTCGGCGGCAATGATTGCGTGATTTTCCAGGGCGATTTCGCGTGCGCGTTGCAATGGCTCGGCGCTGAGGCGCTGCGCGCTTTGCCGCAGCGCCTGTTGCGTTTGCGCCAGCTCGTTTGCGCCCACGTGCGCCAGCTCATGACGCATTTGCAGTAAGAATTCGTCGGTTAACTGCCGCAGCTGTTCAACGTTGAACGTTGGGGATTGCAGCGCGAACAGCAGGCCTTCGGCATCGGCGCAGCGGTGGAAGGCGCATTGCACCACGTAGCCCACGTTGCGATCCACGCGCAACCGCTGAAAATAGCGCGGCGCGTAAAGCTGGGCCAGCACGCGCAGCGCCCAACGGCCTTCGGCTTCGCCGTTCGGCAGCGGGTAAAACTGCAGCAAGGCGTGTTCGGCGCCGCTTTCCGTCAACGTGACGGGGCGATGATGCTGATATATCGGCAGCGGCGGCTCGGCGGCCACGGGATAGGGGAAGTCGTACAGCAGGTGCGACAGCTGCCGTTTTAACTCGCCATCGCCGCCGACTAAGGTGGCATGCCACTGCACCGTTGTTGCTGTCGGCGCGCTGAGCGCCGCGGGCAATTGGGCCAGCAGGCGACGAATGGCGATGTCGTTTTGCTCTTGCAACTGCGTATGGCGCAGGTTTCTCGCCGCCTCGTTGAGAATGGCCGACGGCAACGCCGCCAGCGCCCGGTTCACCTCGCTCATCCCGTGGCAAAGCAGCGCGTGGCTGCCCGCCAGCTGCAGCAGCCACGCGCCCTGGTGGCGTTCGAAGCTTAAATGTCCTTCCCTATGCGCCAGCTCTGCCGCCCCGGCGCGCAGCGCCGCCTGTAAGCCGTAGGCCTGTGCATCACTGAAGGGGCTGGACGGCGTCGGCCGCAGCAGCAGCACCGGCTGCGCTTCGTCGGGGCGCAGATGCCGCAGCGGCGCCAGGCCGGCAGGCAATGTCGGGGGCGGCAGCGCCGCCGAGGAGGAGAAAAAGCGGAAGGGTTCAGCCGTAGCCGTCAGCGCGGCGCCGGCGAAGGGGCCAAGCGCCAGCGGCAGCCCTTGAATTTCACGGGTTTCACCGCCGCCTTCGGGCCGCACGGCCAGGCGACGGCGCGGCGCGCTAATCAACGCCGCAATATGCCGTGGCCAATCGTCGTTCGGCTCCGCCGGCGGCAGCCCAAACGCTCTGGCACGCAGTTGGTCGAGCGGCGCCAAACGGTGGAAATCGCGATTTGCCAGCCGCTCGTAATGCGCAAGCTGGGCCGGTGTCAGCACCTGCAGCGCCTGCAGCCACGCCAGCAGGGCGCTTTCGATGCAGGCAGCCTCAGCGGCTGAACCGTGATTGACGGTAAAGATAAAACTCAGCAGCGCGTTGTTCTCGCTGCAGCGCGAATAATCGAGCCGAACGGCATCGCACCACGCCTGAGCGCGCAGCCGGGCCAGCAGCCCGCCGGGGGCTTCGTCCAGCAGCAGGCGCTCCAGCCGCCGTAGCCAGCCGCGCGGATGGGAGCGCGGCAGGGCAAACACCAGTCTCAGCTGCGGCGTGCCGGGCAGCGTCAGGGTGTAATCTTCCGCAGCGGTCAGCGGCGGTGAGCTCTCGTGCGGTGAGCCGTTGCCCGCCGGCAGCCGGCTGCCGTAGCGCTGGGCCAGCGCATGCAGCTGCGCCAGCGATTGCGGGCCTTGCAGCCACAGCGTCAGGTTTGGCGCGCGAAAATAGCGCTGATGAAACTGCCGCAGCGCCAGCTGCAACGCGGAAATATCGCTGCCGAAGGCGGCGCGGCTGCCGATATGAAAGCGATGCATTGCGTCGAGGCCGCTGAACATCTGTCGCTGCGCGGCTTCGCAGCGGGTTTCCACATCGGCGCGCAGCAGGCGATATTCAGCGTCGATGACCTCAATCTCCTGAGCGATCGCCTCGGCCGCCAGCTGCGGGGCGGCGAGCATATCGCTCAGCCGCGCCAGCCCCGGCGCCAAATGGTCTGCGCTTACTTCGAAGAAGAAGGCGGTTTGCGTGGCCTGGGTGGTGGCGTTCAGCCGGCCTCCCACCGAGGCGACCCAGGCCATCAGACCATCTTGCACGCCGTAGTTCGCGCTGCCGCGAAACAACATATGCTCCAGCAGATGCGCCAGGCCCGGCCAGGCGACGGGCGCCTGAAAACTGCCCGCTTCAATGCGCACCAGCGCGGCGGCGCCCGCGGCGGCAGGATCGCTTATCGCCTTGACGGCCAAACCGTTGTCGAGCTGCCACGAGGCGGCGGCGGGTGTCATCGTCAACCCTTGAAGATCAGACGGGAGTTGGCCTGATTGCGAAAACGCAGCTGATCGATACCGATCTGCGAGCGATTCGCCGCTTCCCGCGCCGCCAGAATGGTGCCGTGGTGGGGCGATTTGCCGCACACCGGGTCGGCGTTGTCGGCGTTGCCGGTCAGCATGAACGCCTGGCAGCGGCAGCCGCCGTAGTCTTGCTCTTTCTCCGAGCAGGAACGGCACGGCTCCGGCATCCAGTCATAGCCGCGATAGCGGTTAAAGCCGAACGAGTGGTACCAGATATGCTGCAGATCGTGCTCCAGCACCGACGGGAAGGCGATCGGTAACTGACGGGCGCTGTGACAGGGTAACGCCATGCCTTCCGGCGTCACGCTCATGAAGATGGCGCCCCAGCCGCCCATGCAGCCTTTGGGGCGCTCCTCGTAGTAGTCCGGCGTGACGAACAGCAGGTTGGCCAGCTTGCCGTCGTTGGCCATGCGTTCGCGGTAGCGTTTCACCACCGCTTCCGCGTCGGCGATCTGCTCGCGGGTCGGCAGCAGGCCCTCGCGGTTGAGGTGCGCCCAGCCGTAGAACTGGCAGGTCGCCAGCTCGACGTCGTCGGCGTCCAGCTGGATAGCCAGTTCGATAATGCGGTCGATCTGGCCGATATTATGGCGATGCAGCACGAAGTTGAGCACCATCGGATAGCCGAGCGCCTTGACCGCCCTGGCCATGGCCAGCTTCTGCTGAAACGCCTTGGCGGAGCCCGCCAGCGCGGCGTTCAGCGTTTCATCGCTGGCCTGAAAACTGATCTGGATATGATCCAGCCCGGCGTCGGCGAAGGTCTGCAGCTTCTTCTCGGTCAGGCCGATGCCGGAGGTGATCAGGTTGGTGTAAAAGCCGAGCTCGCGCGCGGCGGCGATCAGCTCGGGCAGGTCTTTACGCACCAGCGGCTCGCCGCCGGAAAAACCGAGCTGCACGCTGCCCATCGCCCGCGCCTGGCGAAACACCTCGATCCACTGCGCGGTGGTCAGCTCTTTTTCCTGCGCGGCGAAATCGAGCGGGTTGGAGCAATACGGACACTGCAGCGGGCAGCGGTAGGTCAGCTCCGCCAGCAGCCAGAGCGGCGGGTTCACCGCCGGCGCGCGCGCTTCAGTCACGGAAGGTCACCCATTTTTGTTCGTAGGCGCGCTGGAAAAACTCCAGCACGTCTTCCGCCAGCCCTTCGGCGCCGGGGAAGCGGGCGCTCAACAGGGCGATGATGCCGTTCAGCGTGGTGTGGCCGTCGACCAGTTGCAAGATGGCGGCGGCGCTGTCGTTCAGCTTGGCCATGCCTTCCGGGTAGAGGATCACGTGGCTGTTTTGCACTTGCTCCCATTGCAGGCGATAGCCGCGGCGGAAGACGGGGGTGTGTTCAGGGTTCAGCGTCATTACACCAGCCTCTGGTTGTGCCATACCCGCGCGGCGGTCACGCTGTGGTAAGGCGGGCGGTTCAGGGTATAGGCCATGCTCATGGCATCCAGCATGCTCCACAGAATGTCCAGCTTGAACTGCAGGATCTCCAGCATGCGCTGCTGTTTTTCTACGGTGTCGCAATAGTCCAGCGCCAGCGCCAGGCCGTGTTCCACATCGCGGTTGGCCTGGCCGAGGCGGCTGCGGAAATAGTCGTAGCCGGCGGCGTCGATCCACGGGTAGTGCTGCGGCCAGCTGTCGAGGCGCGATTGGTGGATTTGCGGCGCGAACAGTTCGGTCAGCGAGCTGCAGGCCGCTTCCTGCCAGCAGGCGCGGCGCGCGAAATTGACGTAGGCGTCCACCGCGAAGCGCACGCCCGGCAGCACCAATTCTTCAGAGAGCAGGGCGTCGCGCTGCAGCCCGACGGCTTCGCCCAGGCGCAGCCAGGCTTCGATGCCGCCTTCGCTGCCGCCGTAGCCATCGTGATCCAGGATGCGCTGCACCCATTTGCGGCGGGTTTCCGGCTGTGGGCAGTTGGCCATGATCGCCGCGTCTTTGATCGGAATGCTGGTCTGGTAGTAGAACCGGTTGGCCACCCAGCCCTGGATCTGTTCGCGGGTCGCTTCGCCGATGTGCATCGCGATGTGGTACGGGTGGTGAATATGGTAATAAGCGCCTTTGGCGCGCAGCGCCGCTTCAAATGCCGGCGGAGTCAGGGGCGGTGGTTGCGTCATGGCGGTTCCCTACAGTTCGATATTCATGCCGTCCCAGCTCACTTCAATGCCGGCGGCGGTCAGGCTTTGCCGCTCTACCGAGTCTTCATTGAGGATAGGGTTGGTATTGTTTATGTGGATCAGGATCTTACGCCTGGCGGGCAAGGTGGCGAGCAGGGCCGCCAGCCCGTGTTCTTCCGCCAGCGCCAGATGCCCCATGTCCTTGCCGGTATTGCGGCCCACGCCGGCGTTGGCCAGCTCGTTGTCGCGCCACAGCGTGCCGTCGATCAGCAGGCAGTCCGCGCGGCGCAGCCACGGCAGCAGCGCCTCGTCCGGCTCACCCAGGCCCGGCGCGTACAGCAGCGCCACCCCGCGCGCGGTATCTTCGATAAACAGCGCCACGTTGTGGCCCGGCATCGGGCGATCGCGGAACGGCGAATAGGGCGGCGCGTTGCTGAGCAGCGGAATGGCGGTAAAGCGCACGTTCGGGCAGACCATCGTGCGGAACGGCTCGCCGGGCGTCACCGGGTGGTGAATCAGGCCGCCGTTCCAGTGTGAGAGCATGGGAAATACCGGGAAACCGGTGCTGAGATCGTCATGCACTTCAGGGGTGCACCAGACGTGATGCGGGCAGCCCTCGCGCAAATTGAGCAAGCCCGCGCTGTGATCGATCTGGCTGTCGGTCAACACGATCGCGCCGATGCCGGTGCCGCGCAGCACCTCGGGATTATTCAATTCGGGCGAGGCCAGCAGCTGATGGCAAATGTCCGGGGAAACGTTGCACAGCACCCAGTTTTTACCGTCGTCGCTGACGGCGATGGAGGACTGCGTGCGGCGCGTGGCGCTGATGCTGTGGTCGCGAACGCCCCGACAGTTGTCGCAGTTGCAATTCCACTGGGGAAAGCCGCCGCCCGCCGCCGAGCCGAGAACTTTTATCTGCATGTCTAAACCAGAAAAGAAGGAAAGAAATGCCCGCGCGAAAGGCGGGCAGACGGGCGATTAACGGTTGGAAATGTACAGCGTCACTTCCAGCCCCAGACGCAGATCAACAAACTCAGGTTTAGTCCAGGTAGTCATAGCGGTGCTCCTTTGCATGCATCGTAATAAGTCGAACCCAATGAGAAACGTTCGCATTCGGCCGGCCCAATGTTGGCGAAATGTGACGGAGATCGCAACCTTTAAAGCGTAACCGGGTTATTCACCCCAGGCGGCGGTGAGCGCGTTCAGCCAGTTGCGCCAGGTCAGCTTCTCCAGCAACCGGTTATCGAACCCGGCCTGCGCCAGCGCTTGCGTCAGGCGCGGCAGGCCAGCGGCGTCCTCCAGCGGTTGCGGTACGTTGACCCCGTCAAAATCAGAGCCAAATCCCACGCGATCTTCACCAAGTTTAGCGATCAAATACTCAACGTGTTTAACAATTTCTGTTAAGCCGGTTGTTGCACTGTCACGTTTACCGTCCGCACGCAGGAAGGCGGTGCCGAAATTGACGCCGACCATCCCGCCGCTCTGGGCGATGGCGCCCAGCTGTGCGTCGGTCAGGTTGCGCGGCTGGGGGCAGAGGGCGTGGGCGTTGGAGTGGGTGGCGACCAGCGGCGCGTTGCTCAGCGCGGCGGTTTGCCAGAAGGTTTTCTCGTTCATGTGCGAGACGTCGATCATGATGCGGCGGCGGTTGCAGGCGCGGATCAGCGCCTCGCCGGCCGGCGTCAGGCCGGGGCCGGTATCGGGTGAGCCCGGGAACGGCCCGCTGACGCCGGTGCCGAAGGCGTTCGGCAGATTCCAGAATGGCCCGATGCTGCGCACGCCCAGCCGGTAGAAGGCCTCCAGCTGCGTCAGCTCCGCGTCGATCATGCCGGCACCTTCGATATGCAGCACCGCGGCAATTTGCCGGTTGAGGCGGCACTGTTCTATCTCGGTGGCGGTGCGGCAGATGCGCAGCCGCCCCTGAGAAGCCTGCTCCAACTGCTGCAGGATGGCGATCTGCCGTTCGGCGATCGCCAGCGGATCGAAGGCGGCCTGTGCCTCGTCCTGCGTTTGGTTGCGCATCTGGGCGATATAGCTGACCGGGGGAATAAATACCGCGAACAGTCCGCCGAAAAATCCGCCGCGCCGCATGCGGGAGAAATCGAGGTGGCCCGGCGTGACGCGGGAATAGAAGGCGGCGGCCGGATCGTCGTCGTGCTGCAGCCACAGGTTGAGCAGCAGGTCGTTATGGCCGTCGAATACCGGCCAGAGAGGGGGAAGCGTCATGAGCGTTTCACTGAGTCAGGCATCGTGAACGCTATGTTCTCCCATCGCGCGAGGGGGAACAACCCTCAGGGTATGGGGGCTTTGCCGTTGGCTGGATCACTCGACGTCAGTAATGCAAATCTAGTGACATTGTCACTATTCGCGAAACGGTTCCTGCACGCGCTGGCGACAGACCGACAGCACCAATTGCCGCAGCCAGCGGTGATCCGCCTCGGCGTCCAGGCGCGGGTGCCACATTTGCGACACGGTGATAGGCGGCGTTTTCACCGGCAGCTCAAAGACGCGCAGCGGGCCGTCGGCCGGTTGAGCGTGCAGGAAGGAGGCGGGCAACAGCGCCAGCAGGTTCGAGGCCTGCGCCACCGCCAGCGCGGCCGGAAAACTCGGCACCACGGCGGCAATCTGGCGCGTCAGCCCCAGCTCCGCCAGCGCGGCGTCTACCGGCCCGAGAATGCGCCCGCTGCGCGAGGCCACCACGTGGCCGCAGGCGGCGTAGTCGGCGGCGCCGATCTCCGGCTGCTGCGCAAGCGGGTGCGAGGTTCTCATCACGCCGACGAAGCGATCGCGGAACAGCGCCTGCAGGCGGATTTCCGGGCCCATGTCACCCAGCACGCCTATCTCCAGATCGACCAGCCCTTCACGCAGCGGGCGGTCGCTTTTCTCCGGCTTGGGCGCAAAGCGCAGCCGCACCCGCGGCGCCTGTTCGGCAGCGGCGGCGATCAGCGCCGGGCCGAAGGCTTCGACGAAGCCGTCGTTGGCACGCAGCGTGAAGGTACGATCCAGCTCGGCGGGATCTAATGCTCCCTGCGCCGGGCGCAGCAACACACGGGCTTCGAATGCCGTATTTCGCGTCCGCTCGCGCAGCGTTACGGCATAGGGCGTCAGCACCATATGACGGCCGGCGCGCACCAGCAGGGGATCGCCGGTGGCCGCGCGCAATCGGCTGAGGGTGCGGCTCATCGCCGAAGCGCTTAAACCGAGACGCCGTGCGGCGCCGACGACGCTGCCCGCCGTCAGCAGGGCATCGAGCGCGATCAACAGGTTGAAATCAGGGTCGGTCATGCGTGCATATCCTGTGGGCTGGCAAGAGAGAAGGCGTTTGATGCAGTATATCAGCGTAAACGCTGCGCCTCCTGCGATCTGATGAGCAATAAAAAAGCCGATAACGCAAGTTATCGGCTTGAGTGGCAGACTGCGCGACGTTACGCCGGCAGCTGCTGCGCGGTTTTCTCGACCAGCGCCAGCAACAGCTTGATGTCTTCCAGCGTCACGATCGGGTTCAGCAGCGTCATCTTCAGGCAGGTTACGCCATCGAACTCGGTCACGCCGACGTTGGCGCGGCCCGATTCCAGCAGGGCGTCGCCGATGCGCTGGTTGAACAAGGCGACGGCCGCGTCGCCGTTCGCCGCCAGCTGCGCCGGACGGTAGCGGAACAGCACGCTGGCCAGCTGCGGCTGCATCACCAGTTCCAGCGATTCCTGATCGGCGATGTAACGCGCTACCTGTTGCGCCAGCGTCACGCCATGATCGATGATCTCGGCGTATTGCTTCTGCCCCAGCGCCTCCAGCCCCATCCACAGCTTCAACGCATCGAAGCGGCGGGTGGTCTGCAGCGACTTGGACACCAGGTTCGGCACGCCTTGCGCTTCGTCGAACTCGGAGTTCAGGTAGGCCGCCTGATAGCGCATCAGCTCATAGTGACGCTCGTCTTTCAGCAGGAAGGCGCCGCAGCTGATGGTCTGGAAGAACTGCTTGTGGAAGTCCAGGGTAATGGAGTCCACCAGTTCCAGGCCGTCCAGGTAGTCGCGGTACTGCTCGGAAAGCAGCAGCGCGCCGCCCCAGGCCGCATCCACGTGTACCCAAATCTGCTGCTGCGCCGCCAGCCGCGCGATGTCGCGCAGCGGGTCAATGGCACCGGCGTCGGTGGTGCCGGCGGTGGCGACAATCGCCATCACCTGCTCGCCGTTGGCCTTGGCCTGCGCCAGTTTTTCCGCCAGATCGTTCACGTCCATGCGGGCGAAGCGGTCGGTTTTCACCAGGGTGACGGATTGATAGCCGAGGCCCATCAGCGCCATGTTCTTCTGCACCGAGAAGTGGGCATTTTCAGAACAGAACACCTTCAGCTTGCGCAGATCGCCCACCAGGCCGTCCTGCTGCACGGAGTGGCCCTGACGCGCGAAGAATGCATCGCGCGCCAGCATCAGCCCCATCAGGTTGCTCTGGGTGCCGCCGCTGGTGAACACCCCGGCGTCGCCGGGCTGGTAACCAACCTGGGCGCGCAGCCATTCGATCAGCTTCATTTCGATCAGCGTGGCCGACGGGCTCTGATCCCAGGAATCCATGCTCTGGTTGGTGGCGTTGATCAGCACTTCGGCGGCCTGGCTTATCACCAGGCTCGGGCAGTGCAGGTGCGCCACGCACTGCGGGTGGTGCACCGACAGGCTGTCTTTCAAAAAGTACTCGATGGCGCGATCGATCGCCGCCTGGTTGCCCAGGCCTTGCGGGGTGAAGTCGAGCTTGATGCGCTCGCGCAGTTCGGCCACGCTTTTGCCCTGATACATCTCGGGCTGTTGCAGCCACTGCACGACGGCTTCACTGCTCTGCGCGATCGCCTGGCGGTAAGCCTCGGCGCTGTGCGCCGAGGAAGCCAGAATCGGGTTTAACTTGGACATCGCGGTCATTCGCTCCAATCAGACTGGCTTGACGCCGGCGGCCAACAGCGCCTGCTCAAATTTATCGAGGAAAATACCCAGCTCATCGTTGGTGATCAGCAGGGAAGGCAACAGACGCAGCACGCAGCCATTGCGCCCGCCGCGCTCCAGGATCAAACCGGATTCGAAGCACTTTTTCTGCAGCAACGCGGACAGCTCGCCATCGGCCGGGTAGCAGCCCATGTGATCCTGCGCTTCGTTCGGCTTGACGACCTCGATGCCGATCATCAGGCCCAGGCCGCGGACGTGCCCGATCACCGGATACCGTTTCTGCAGCTCGGCCAGTTTGCCTTTCAGCCATTCGCCCTGCGCGGCCACTTTGTCGGCGACCTTGTGCTCTTTCAGGTATTGCAGGGTGGTCAGGCCGGTGGCCATCGCCAGCTGGTTGCCGCGGAAGGTGCCGGTGTGGTGACCCGGTTCCCAGGCGTCGAACTCTTTCTTGATGCCCAGCACCGCGAGCGGCAAGCCGCCGCCGACCGCTTTCGACATCACGATGATGTCCGGCTCGATGCCCGCGTGTTCGAAGGCGAACAGCTTGCCCGTACGGGCGAAACCGGCCTGAACTTCGTCGATGATCAGCAGAATGCCATGCTCCTGCGTCACTTTGCGGATGCGCTGCAGCCACTCGGCCGGCGCCGGGTTAACGCCGCCTTCGCCCTGAACGGCTTCCAGGATCACCGCCGCCGGTTTGCGCACGCCGCTTTCCACGTCGTTGATCAGGTTGTCGAAGTAGTAGGTCAGCGCCTTGACGCCGGCTTCGCCGCCGATGCCCAGCGGGCAGCGGTATTCATGCGGGTAAGGCATGAACTGCACTTCCGGCATCATGCCGTTGATCGCCGCCTTCGGCGACAGGTTGCCGGTGACCGACAGCGCGCCGTGGGTCATGCCGTGATAGCCGCCGGAGAAGCTGATCACGCCGGAACGGCCGGTGTGCTTTTTCGCCAGCTTCAGCGCGGCTTCCACCGCATCGGCGCCGGACGGGCCGCAGAACTGCAGGCAATATTCTTTGCCTTCGCCCGGCAACAGAGAGAGCAGGTAATCGGAGAAACGATCTTTTAACGGGGTCGTGAGATCGAGAGTATGTAACGGCAAGCCGCTGGTAATGACATTTTGGATGCTTTGCAGGACGTCGGGGTGATTATGTCCAAGAGCCAACGTTCCCGCCCCGGCCAGGCAATCAAGATATTGATTATTCTCAACATCAGTGATCCAAACGCCCTGGGCTTTCGCAATTGCCAACGGCAATTTGCGCGGATAACTCCTAACATTCGACTCAAATTCGGCTTGGCGCGCCAAATAGGTTTCATTGTTTCCGTTTAATGAGTTTGCAACTAAAGTATCAATACGGACTTTATCCGTCATCATATCTCTCCTACAACCGAAGGTCTCAAGACGCAACGATTGAATTAATGAATTAGAAAAATAACTGCCTTGTGAAAAGCGCGACCAATATATGGCTTTTTCGCCTGGGACTCAATAGCCGATTTTGTTTTGAATTGTTTAGTTTTTTCTTAGGCTCATCAATATGTTGTTGATTTGTTGACCGTTGGTTTTGCCGGCAAAAAACAACATTTCTTTAACATTGCGTAAAAATGCTTTTCTGCTTTCCTTTGGCTGCTTCTTTAATGCATTTATTATTAAGGTGAATTTCCGATTAATAACATAAATAGAAAATAGCGGCTTATTTTCATCTATTCACCACCTTAAGTCCTAAAGCGGTTATATACACAAAATTTGTGATGAATATAAGCAGCCGAGCGTTAAAAGCGCAGTATCCAGAGCGGTGATTTCTTGCAGATTTTACGTAGCGCGATCAAAAAAGCGGGATTTTTGTGCGGCCGCCGGCGTGTTTGCCGGCGCCGCGGTCATTAACGTTGCTGTAACCAGGCGTGGTAACGCTGCAGGATACGGCGGGTACGCCACTGATCGACGACCAGCGTGAACAGCGGTGAGTAGCGCACATTGCGCGGCCGATCGTCACTCAACGCGCGCATCCGGCGCTTGACCAACGCCATGCGGGCGAGCGACGCCATCACCTTGCTGCGCCAGGTGACCGGGGCAGGCAGCGCATGGGGGGCCGCGCCGGTTTGCCAGCGCCGCGGCAGATCGGGCACTTCCGCCATGGCGGTAGCGATGCCGACGACCGCGACGCCGCTGTCCAGCACCCGCTGCGCCACCGACGGGCGGGCGATGCCGCCGGTGGTCATCACCGGCATGCGCGCGACGGCGGCAAGATCGCGGGCGAAGGTCAGAAAATAGGCTTCGCGCGCCAGAGTGCGGCCGTCCGCCGTGTCGCCTTGCATCGCCGGGCTTTCGTAGCTGCCGCCGGACAGTTCGATCAGATCGACCGGCAACTCGTTCAACATCAGCACCACTTGGCGGGCATCGTCCGATGAAAAACCGCCGCGCTGGAAATCGGCGGAGTTCAGTTTGACCGCCACGCAAAATTCCGGCGAGACGCGCTCGCGCACCGCACGCACTACCTCCAGCAGCAACCGGGCGCGGTTCGCCAACTCGCCGCCCCAGCGATCGTTGCGCTGGTTGGTCAGCGGCGAGAGAAACTGGGAAATCAGATAGCCGTGCGCCGCGTGGATCTCCACGCCGGTAAAACCGGCCTGTTCGGCGGCGTGCGCGCTGGCGGCGAAGCGCGCGATCACCTCGGCGATCTGCGCTTCATCCATCGCCCGCGGCTGGGCGAACAGCTTGCTGTGCTTGCCCATCGCCAGCGGGATGGCGGAGGGCGCCCACGCGTTACCGCCCATGTTCGCCATCACCTGCCGGCCCGGGTGGTTAAGCTGCATCCACACCTGCGCGCCGCCCTGGCGCGCGGCCTTGGCCCAGGTTTCGAACGGGGCGAGCGGCGTGTCCTGTTCCAGCACCACGCCGCCGGGGCCGGTCATGGCGCGGCCGTCGATCATCACGTTGCCAGTGATGATCAAGCCGGCGCCGCCTTCGGCCCAGTAGCGGTATAAGCGCCATAGCGCCGGGCCGGGCAATTGGCCCGGGGCGGCCAGATTTTCTTCCATCGCCGCCTTGGCCAGACGGTTGGATAAACGGCTGCCGTTGGGCAGTGTCAGTGGGGTAAACATCGGTTTGCGCTCCTGTCGTACGGGGAATGGCGCTATACTAGGTTTAAAGTTAACTTTAAGGTCAATAGGGCATGAAGATCGGAGAATTGGCGCAGCGCGCCGGCATGGCCGCCTCGGCGATACGCTACTACGAGCAGTTGGGGTTGTTGCCGAAACCGGTGCGCGGCGTCAACGGCTATCGGGTGTACGGCGACAGCGCGCTGGAGCGTTTGCACCTGATCCAAATCGGCCAGAATCTGGGTTTTTCGCTGCAGGCGATCCAACGCGTGCTGGCGCTGCAGGGCAGCGCTTATGAGGATGGGTTGATACGCGGCGTCGATGAACGGCTGGCGGAGATCGAGCTGATGATGGCCACGCTGAATGAGCAACGAGAAACCTTGCTGACGACCCGGCTGACCTTATTGGCGTCCGGTGTCGCCGGGCTGTGCCAAACCAAGGGCGAAAAACAGGCCGACGCATCGCCGGCCCGGCCGGCAAAGCTGGCGAGAATGCGCAATCGGATTGATACTGAGTGAGTCTATGATGGACAAGGATATTTGTCGCTACCGACGGATAGGGCGAACGGACTCACGCCGGCTGGCTGCGCCGGAACCGTGGGTGACACAATGGGAGACAACATGCTCGAACCCTGCTTCCCCGAAAACGAAGCCGAACGCCTGTCGGTATTGAATTCGCTGAACGTGCTGGATTCAAACTCGGTGGAAAAACTGGATCGCATCACGCGGCTGGCGGCGAAATACTTCGGCGTGACCATTGCGCTGGTGTCGCTGATCGACCGGGATCGCCAATGGTTTTTATCGCGCTACGGTCTGGATGCCCGGGAAACGCCGCGCAATATCTCGTTTTGCGGCCATGCGATCTTGCAACGCGAAGCGCTGGTGGTGCCCGATACCGCCAACGACCCGCGCTTTTTCGATAATCCGCTGGTGATCGGCGGGCCGAGGATCGGTTTCTACGTCGGGCAGCCACTGCTGTCGCTCGACGGGCTGCCGCTCGGCACCCTGTGCATTATCGACAGCCACCCGCAGCCGTTTTCCCCGGAACAACTGGCCGATCTGCATGATTTCGCCGCCGTGGTGGAGGAGTATCTGCAAAGTATTGAGCGCCACGTCTATACCGAAAACCTGAAGTCCGACCTGCAGCGCACGGAGGCCCTGTTCGAACAGACCTTCGCCCAGGCGGCGGTAGGGATGGCGCTGGTTTCGCTGCAGGGGTATTGGCTGCGGGTGAACCCGCGCATCTGCGAAATGCTGCACTATTCCGAACGCGAACTGATGGATCGCACCTTCCAGGACATTACCTATCCGCTCGATCTCAATACCGACCTGGAAAAGCTGCAGCAGCTGTTGAAAAATGAAATCAGCACCTACTCGATGGAAAAACGCTATTTCCGCGCCGACGGCTCGATCGTTTGGGTGCAGCTGACGGTGGCGCTCAATCGCTTGCCGAACGGCAAACCGGACCATTTCATCTCGGTTATCGTCGATATCAGCGAGCGCAAGGCGGCCGAGGCCGATCTGTTCGCGTTGCAGCATGAGCTGGAGGAACGCGTCGAAACCCGCACGCGGGAGCTGAACGTGGTGGTCAAAAAACTCAACGAAGAGATTGAAACCCGCGTGCTCGCCGAATATCAGCTCAGTGCGGAGAAGGAGCGTCTGCGCGCCATTACCGACAACATGCCGGCCTTAATCAGCCAGATCGACGGCAATGAACGCTACCTGTTCGCCAACAGCGCCTACAAAACCTGGTTCGGTCTGGAGGAGTCCAGCCTCAGGGGGATGACGGTGCGCGATTTCATGGGGGAAAGCGTTTATCGGATAGCAAAGCCGATGATCGAACGGGCACTCGCGGGCGAAATGGTGAGTTTTGAGAATGAGCTGCAGACCCGGCAGGGGCTGCTGATGATCCACACCACGCTGGTGCCGTGCGAAGCGCAGGGCTTTTACATTCTCGCCATGGACATCACCGAACTGAAGCGGCTGCAGCAGCGGCTGGAATATGACGCGACCCACGACATGCTGACCGGATTGACCAACCGCCGCGCGTTTCTGTGCCGGTTGTCGGGCACGCTGCAGGCCTGTTGCCATCAGCGGCAGATGGCGCTGCTGTTTATCGATCTCGACGGCTTCAAAACCCTTAACGACAGCTATGGCCATGATTTCGGCGACGCGATCCTGAAAACCTTCGCCACGTTGCTCAGCGCCTGCGCCGGCGAGCGCCACAGCGTCTCGCGTCTGGCCGGTGACGAGTTCACGGTGATCCTGTGGCCGTTGACGGATCCGCGGCGCGAGGTCAGCGAGTTTTGCGAAAACGTGTTGGCGCAACTGGCCACAATTACGCAGATCGGGCCGCAGAAGGTACGGCTTTCCGCCAGCATCGGCGCGGCCATTTCCCCACGCGGCGATGTGACGGAGGAGATGCTGCTGACCCGCGCCGACGGCGCGATGTATCAGGCGAAATCGGCCGGAAAGGGCACTTACGCCATCTGCGAGCTGTGAGCGTGCAACCGCGGCGGTGTCAGGGTAAGCTGTTTTTTCTTTTCCTGTGAGCAGAACTCCGGACTGATTGCATGGCGTCAAATCATCAACATAAAGACTGGCTCGAATTGCGACGCGATGACGAAACCGGTATTGAGAGCGTCAACGCTCACTTTCAGGGGCATGCCTACGATCCTCACGATCATGATGAAATGCTGGTGGGCGTCACGCAGCAGGGCTTGCAGCGTTTCCATTGCCACCGCTCGCTGCATACCAGCCGGCCGGGGCGCGCCATGCTGATCGAGCCGGGCGCGGTGCACGATGGCCATGCGCCGCAGGCCGAGGGGTTTACCTATGCGATGCTTTATCTGCCGCAGCGCTGGGTCTCCGACGCGATGAGCCGCCGCGGATTGGGGGACGCTTCGGTGCTGGAAGGCGCCTTCCACAGCACGTTGACCGACGATCCGATGCTGGCGACCGCGATCCACCAGGCGTTTTTTGCGTTGCATCAGGGGGAAGGCCGGCTGGCGCGCGATCAAAGCCTGGATCAACTGCTGACGCTTTTGGCACGGCATATTCGCGTTCGGCCAACTTCCCAAAGCGATGACGCTTTAATTGAGATGAATCGCTTGCGGGACTACTTGCACGAACACATGGCGGATAACCCCAGCCTGGATGAACTTGCTCTTCAGTGCGGCCTGGATCGTTTCCGCTTGACTCGCCAGTTCACCCGGGCTTTCGGCCAGTCGCCGCACGCTTATTTGGTTCGGTTGAGGCTGCGGGCTGCACGCTTGCTGTTGGCGCAGGGGGAAGAACCGGCGCAGGTCGCCATGCAGGTGGGCTTTGCCGACCAGAGCCATTTGGGCCGCTGGTTCCAGCGCGCCTACCGATTATCTCCGGCGGCCTATCAACGCCAGTGCACAAACGTTCTATACCGTTGACTTGCCATCTCCGATGATGCGCGTTTAACAGCACAACGGAGTAGAGCGAAATATGTTTGATACCAAGATAGCGTTTATCGTGCGTGACGATCTGCCAACCTGGCAGCGGCTGAACGTAGTGGCCTTTCTGGCGACGGGTATCGCCGCCGCGGCCCCGGAAATCATCGGCGAGCGTTACGTGGATGCGCAGGGCAGACGCTACGGCGCCATTTCCGGGCAGCCGATGCTGATTTTCGCCGCGGATCTGCCGGGCCTGCAAAATGTGCATCGCAAAGGATTGGAGCGGGAATTAACGCTGATCCCCTATGTGCACGCCATGTTCGCGACCGGGCACGATGAAGCCAACCGCCAGGTTTTTCGCGCTGAAGACGCGGGCAATCTGGATTTGGTCGGCCTGGGGCTGCGCGGGCCGAAGAAAGCGGTGGATAAGGCGATAAAAGGCCTGGCGCTCCACGGCTAGGGCTGGAAAGTGCGCCGCCCGGCGGCGAAAGCAGGGGGCCAGTCCCATGCCGTCTGAATGGCGGTATGGGGGCTTTGGCGGCAACACTTGAAATGAGGTTCGGGCATCATTAAATGATAAGAACCGCGGTTTTTTGCGCCGTCGGCGAGGCTCTTATATATTTAGTAGCATGCCTGAGGCAGGTTAGGCATGAAACGGCGGTCGGTCGGGCCGCTGCAAGTACGACAGTTAATCCGTTCGCCAAGAGGCTGCGAGCCTGTGCTTTCGGTAGGGACAGCCGCCAATCGTTTTTACGGCGACCGAAGGCGGAGCAGCTACTCACAGGTCACGAGGACACTTACCATGCATAAGAGAACACTGGCGTCACTGCATTACGAAAACATGCCTTACGATGGGGTACACTTTCATATTTTGAAACGGGAAACGCCTGGCCATACGGCGTTGCTGAAGCTGGATGCGGGCAGCCGGCAACCGGCGCGTTTTCATCCGGGCTGGGTGAAACTGATGGTGCTGAGCGGTGAACTGAAGGTTGACGATCAGACGTTGCAACCCCATGAGATGTTAATCATTCCTGCCAATACCGCCTATACGGTACAGGCCATTACGGAAGTGATTTGTCTGGCGATTTCCGAGCTGGACGGCGCCGAGCTGGCCCGTTGATGAAATAACAACTCTGGATGGAGGAGAGCCTAGGCGCTCTCCCTATCCCTTCAGCATTAAGCCGCCCCCCCGGGCTGAGCTGCCTGCTGATTGATGCGTATACCTCCTGATTATGCCACCGCGCTTTCCCTATCCATCACTTTCGGCCACGTCGCCCCCGCAACGAGCCGCCATTGCGCAGCGCATGCGCAACGCCTGCGTTTTACGCAGAACGATGAAATTTTGGTGTAAATAGTGAGTTTCTTCGCATAAGGCCCCTGGTGTGGCTTGCGACAGCGTCACTATATGGAGGATCATGCGGCTCCTCTATCAAATAAAAGACATTCGCGTTATCAAAAGGGACAAAGGCCATGGGATTCGAAGTCGACAACGCCGAAACGAAACGCATCGACCTCAGCAGCCACGAAAACTCCTCGTTTGAGGTGACGGGGCTGGTGAAACACTATCCGGCGGGCTTTGTCATTCCTTACCACTCGCATAAACGCTGCCATTTGCTCTATTCGCAGCAGGGCGTTATGGCGGTCGAGGCGAGCAGCGGGCGCTGGATCGTGCCGCCCACCACCGCAGTTTGGTTGCGGCCGGGGGTAGAGCATCAGATCGTCATGCAGAGCAACATCTGCGTTTACGGGATTTTGGTCGATGAAATCACCGCCGCGCGTTTGCCGCTGCGCGACGGCGTCTTGCAAGTCTCACCGCTGTTGCGAGAACTGATCGCTCAGTTGGCGACGCTGGCGCCCGAAGGGGCGGAGACCCAACGCAATGCGCTGCTCAGAGCGTTGTTCCTTGAGGAGTTGAGCCTGCAGCCGCAGCTGGCGCTGCACCTGCCTTGGCCGGCAGAGGCGAGAATGGCCGAGATTTGCCGGCGGTTGGTCATCACGCCGGCCGACGATCGCGGCATTGAAGCCTGGGCCGATTCACTGTCGATCAGCGCAAAGACCTTTCAACGCCATTTCAGCCAACAAACCGGCATCACCTTCGGCCAGTGGAAACAGCGTCTGCGGCTGCTGTCGTCCATTCCGCTGCTGTTGGCCGGCCACTCGATCATCCACGCCGCCTTCGAAAGCGGTTACGAGAGCCACAGCGCCTATTCGGTGGCGTTCAAAAAACTGTTTGGCGTTTCGCCTTCGCGCTTTACGCTATAGCCTTATGGCATAGCGCGCTTCTCCTATAGATTGAAGCAACCTAATGACGTATAAAGCAAAGCAGTCAACCTCCGAGGCCGCTTCCCGTGATAAAAATTGTCGTGTATCTGATTCTCGCCGTGACGATCGCCATTATTGCGGCCAGAGTCATCTTTCGTTTGCCGAATATCTCCCAGCGTCTGCCGCAGGCGGCATTGCCGGCGGATCCTGCCGCCCAGCTGCCGGCGCGCGCCGCCGAACTGATGGCGGCGCATCCGGGCCTGAGCGGCGTGGTGCCGCTGGCCAGCGGGCACGATGCCTTCGCCAGCCGCCTGGCGCTGGCGCGGATGGCGGAAAGGTCGATCGACGCCCAGTACTACATATGGCATAACGACACCTCCGGGCAGATCCTGCTGAAAACCCTGTATGACGCGGCTCAACGCGGCGTGCGCGTGCGGCTGTTGCTGGACGATAACGGCGTCGCCATGGACGAGACCCTGGCGGCGCTGAACGCCCAGGAAAACGTCGAGATCCGCCTGTTTAACCCGTCAACCGTGCGCACGCCGAAGCTGGCCGGCTACGCCTTTGACTTTATGCGCATGAACCGGCGCATGCATAACAAGTCTTATATCGTCGACGGCGCCGTGGCGATCATCGGCGGCCGCAATATCGGCGACGAGTATTTCCAGGTCGGCGACGAAAACTATTTCCTCGATCTCGACGTGCTGAGCGTCGGCAACGTGGTGGCGGAGACCGCCGAGGTCTTCGATCGCTACTGGAACAGCGCGTCGGTGTTTGGCGTTGAGCAGATTATCCGGGGCACAGGCGACCTTTCCGCCTTCCTGGCGCAGGCCACCGCGACCGAAAGCAGCGAACGGGCCCGCAAACTGGCGGTGCAGCTGGAAACCAGCGCGGTGCGCTTTCGCGATGGCGTCGTCCAGCCGGAATTCACCCAGGTAGAGCTGGTGGCCGACGATCCGGCGAAAGGGCTGGGCAAGGCTTCGCGCGATCGTTTGATGGTGACGCAGCTGAGCAAGATTATCGGCGGCGTCGGCCGGCAACTGGATCTGGTCTCCGCCTATTTCGTGCCGGGCCGGGAAGGGGCGAGTTTTTTTGAATCGCTCGCCAAACAGGGAAAATCCATTCGCGTGCTGACCAACGCGATGAACACCACCGACGTGCTGGTGGTGCATGCCGGCTACGCCAAATACCGGCGTGAACTGCTGCAGGCGGGCGTCGAGCTGTTTGAGCTGAAGCTGCGCGCCGGCCAGCCGACGGGGCGGCAGGAACTCAAACCGCTGGGACTGTCCGGCGCGGCGCTGCACGCGAAAACCTTCGCCATCGACGATAAACGGGTATTTATCGGCTCGTTCAATTTCGATCCGCGATCGGCGCACCTGAACTGCGAAATGGGCTTCTTGATCGACAGCCCGACGCTGGCGGCCGACACCCGCCAGCTGTTTGATGGCCCGCTCGAATACGCCGCCTACCGCCCGGCGCTGACGCCCGCGGGCAAAATGGTCTGGAACGAAGCCTTCGAAGACGGCCACACCGAGATCCATCAGCAAGAGCCCGGCGCCGGCTGGGTAAAACGCATCATTCTCATCGTGGCCGGCTGGCTGCCGATCGAATGGATGCTGTAACGGCGCGGCGGGAGGGAAAAGCGCCCCTGTCTCAGGCACGTTTCTTGCTTTATCCAGGAGTCTCCTCTTATCAGCAGGTTACTCCATGGCCCTTTCTGCTCTGAGCTTTGTACAGGCGTCGAAAAAAAGCGAAATCGCGGGTTTGCAGCAGCTGTTGCAGCTGGGTGAACTGGTTGGTGCGGTCAGCCTGATGATCCACGCACTGCAACGGGAACGAGGCACCTCGAACATCTTCTTATGTTCTCATGGGAACACCTGGGGAAAGCAACTGAGTGAGCGGGCACTGGAGGTCCGGAAGGCAGAGGAGGTCGTCAGTCAGTGGCTTGCGTCTCAGGATCTTACCGGCCCCAACCTGGCGAATGCACCGCGATTACTCAGCCGCATTGCCTCGGTGTTGCATAGCCTCAGTACGTTACCGCAACTGCGTCAGCAGGTTCTTGGACTGTCTATCAGTCAGCCTGATGCCATGAATGCCTACAACGAGGTGATTCGCTCGCATTTGTCACTGGTCTTCGAAACGGCGGATATCTCCGGCGATCCGTCAATTTCACGGGCATTGCTGGCGATGTTCAGTTTTATGCAGGGAAAAGAGCTGGCCGCACAGGAGCGGGCCACGGCCGCCGCCGGTTTTGCGGCAGGGCATTTTGATGTCATCGCGCAACAGCAATTCACAGGCTTAATCGAGAGCCAGGAGCGCTGCTTTCAGACCTTCATGGAATTCGCGGCTCCCCGCTGTCTGGCAATGTGGCGGCAGCAGATGAACCAGGACAGCAGTGAATTTGAACGTTTCAGGCGAATTGCCTGCACGCGCGTCAGGCCTGGCGGTGAGACGACGGATACCGCATTACGCTGGTTTGACGTTGCGACGGCGCGAATCGATGGAATGAAAGTGGTGGAGGATGAGCTGCAAGCTGCGCTGATGGCCTCCTGCCGCCAGCGTATCCGTGAAGCACAGGCCGCCCTTGCGCTTCAGCAGCAGAATATTGACCAAATCCCACAGTCTGAAAGCCATTACGCCGCGCTACTCTCGCCGCAGCTTAGTCGTTCGGTTCTTGAGCTTGTTGAACAGCAGTCCCGCCAGCTGCAGGCGCTCGATGCCGAACTTTCTCAACTTCGCGTCACGCTGACCGAGCGTAAGCTGGTTGAGCGGGCAAAGGGCCTGCTGATGCAGCATCAGGGCTTAACGGAACCCCAGGCGCATAAGGCACTGCTTGAGATGGCAATGAATCAGAATAAGAAACTTTCGGAAATTGCTGACGCGATGCTTGCCGTGTCTGCGCTGTTAGGCAAAAACGGGCACAAACCGGGCCAATAACTGCACCTTCTGTGTGCAATTACGCTGTGCAGGATGTGCAGTTCCGGTGCACCAGAAAGGGCGTCAAAGCGACAGAATAAGGCTAACCCTCTGATTTTTTTTGATACCGCAGGTTGGCACACAAGCTGCATTCTTTTTAATAGCAACAGCACTAAACCAATGGCGGTTTAGTCAGCATTACGGATAAAGGCGTCCGTTAGCGTTCAGGGAACTGAGCGCTAACTGGACGCTTTTTTTTTTCCATTTTTCAACCTAACGGAAAGCCCTGATGACACAAGACGACAAAAAGACTCCGGGACAACTCTCCCGCCGCTGCTTTCTTGCGGGGAGTGCGGTGCTCGGCGGCAGCATGTTGATGTCAGGATTCATGAACCGGGTCTGGGCTGCCGGTTCCGACACGCCAGAGAAGAAAGAGATTCGCGTCGGGTTCATTCCCCTGACCGACTGCTCCTCAGTGGTGATGGCGGCGGTAAAGAAATTTGATGAGAAGTACGGCATTAAAATCATCCCGAGCAAGGAGTCGAGCTGGGCGTCAGTACGCGACAAACTGGTGTCTGGCGAGCTGGATGCAGCGCATGTTCTGTATGGGATGCTCTATGGCCTGCAGCTTGGCGTGTCCGGCCCGCAGCATGAGATGGCGATGCTGATGTCCCTCAACCAGAACGGGCAGGCCATTACGCTCTCTGAGCAGTTAAAGCAGGCGGGCGTGACGGATGCTGCATCGCTACAAAAAGTGGTCCAGGCCAGCGCGAAGGGGACCTATACCTTTGCGCAGACGTTCCCGACCGGCACGCACGCGATGTGGCTTTACTACTGGCTGGCAAACGCCGGTATCCATCCCTTTAACGACGTGCGCAATGTCGTGGTGCCTCCGCCGCAAATGGTCATGAACATGAAAATCGGCAATATGAGCGGTTTTTGCGTGGGGGAACCCTGGAACCAGCGCGCGATTCAGGACGGCATTGGTTTCACTGCTGTCACCTCACAGGAAATCTGGCCGGATCATCCGGAAAAAGTGCTCGGCACAACCTCTGCCTGGGTGACTGAAAACCCGAATGCGGCTCGCGCGCTGACCGCCGCGGTGCTGGATGCCTCCCGCTGGATAGATACCTCTGATGCCAATCGTAGTGAAACCGCTCAGGTCGTTGCGGCGCGGGCGTACATCAACACGCCACTCAAGACGATTCAGGGGCGGATGCTCGGCGACTACGAAAATGGGCTGGGGAAAACGTGGAAAGATGCCCACCGCATGCGCTTCTTCAACGATGGCGCGGTCAATTATCCGTATCTCTCCGATGGCATGTGGTTCCTGACTCAGCAGAAGCGCTGGGGATTGCTGGAAAGCGATCCTGACTACCTCGGTATCGCCCAAAAAATTAACCGCATTGACGTCTACAAACAAGCTGCCGCCGCGGTTGGCGGGATCAATTTGCCATCCAGCGACATGCGAAGCAGCACGTTGATTGACGGCAGAGTCTGGGACGGCAGCAACCCTGCTGACTACGCCAACAGTTTTGCAATGAAACGCTAAGTGAGGCCACTGATGTCCGGAAATTTGAAAACCAATGTCGTCACGTTGACGGAGCCTGCCGCGGTCAGCGTTGAATCGCCCGCCAGCGCAGAAGTGATCACGATCGAGAGAGCCGCCCCGGTAGCCAGAACGGATACCTTTATTGTCCGGCTTCGCGCGAGCGTTCGCCGCTTCATGCAGAAAATGATCCCCGCCATTCTCGGGGCCTTCGTGCTGCTGCTCCTGTGGCAAATCGCCGCCAGTAGCAGTAAAGGCTTCCCGACGCCCGCTCAGACCTGGGAGGCGGCGAAGGTGATTTTTGCCGATCCGTTCTATATCAACGGGCCAAACGACATGGGCATTGGCTGGAATGTCCTGGCCTCGCTACAGCGAGTTGCGATTGGTTTCGGGCTTGCCGCGCTGGTCGGCATCCCGGCCGGGTTCCTGATTGGCCGCTTCAGCTTCATCGCCAGCATGTTCAACGCCATTATCTCGCTGCTGCGCCCGGTCAGCCCGCTGGCGTGGTTGCCGATTGGATTGCTGTTGTTCCAGCGCGCGGAGCCCGCCTCGTCCTGGACCATTTTCATCTGTTCTATCTGGCCGATGATCCTCAATACCGCAGAAGGGGTGATGCGCATTCCGCAGGACTATCTCAACGTTGCGCGGGTGCTGAAACTCAGCGAATTCACCGTAATGCGCAAGATCCTGTTTCCTGCCGTGCTGCCGTACATTCTGACCGGGGTGCGGTTGTCCATCGGTATCGCCTGGCTGGTGATTGTTGCGGCTGAAATGCTGACCGGCGGCGTGGGCATCGGTTTTTGGATCTGGAACGAATGGAACAACCTCAACGTGGAAAACATTATCGTCGCCATTCTGCTGATTGGTGCCGTGGGGATGTTACTGGAGCAGGGGCTGATGGCCGTTGCCCGTCGCTTAAGTTACGACAATCACTAGGAGCCCGCGATGAAAAAAGAAAAATCGATTATCAGCGTCCAGAGCGTCACTCAACGTTTTCCTTCAGCGAAAACCACTTTTCTGGCGCTCGATAACGTCAGCTTTGATATCGCAGAAGGCGAAACGGTCAGCCTGATTGGCCACTCAGGTTGCGGAAAGTCGACCCTGCTGAATTTGATTGCCGGGCTGAGTCGCCCGACGGAAGGCGTGCTGCTGTGCGACAACAAAGAGATTACCGGGCCGGGACCAGAGCGCGGGGTCGTCTTCCAGAACCATTCGCTGCTGCCATGGTTAACCGCTTTTGAGAATGTCGAACTGGCGGTGCGGCAGGTCTTTAAAGACCAGATGAACAAAAGCGAAATGCACGACTGGATTTTGCACAATCTCGAACTGGTGCACATGGAGCATGCGGCCGATAAGCGCCCGGGCGCCATTTCAGGCGGCATGAAGCAGCGTGTCGGTATCGCCCGTGCCTTGGCGATGAAACCGAAAGTTTTGCTGATGGATGAACCTTTCGGGGCGCTGGATGCGCTGACGCGGGCGCATCTTCAGGACGCCGTTATGGACATTCAGGCGCGTCTGAAAACCACCATTTTGCTGATCACCCACGACGTTGATGAAGCGGTGCTGCTGTCTGACCGCGTGATGATGATGACTAATGGTCCGGCGGCGAAAGTCGGTGAAGTGTTACAGGTTGAGCTGTCACGCCCCCGCAGTCGACTGGCTTTGTCGAACGATCCTCTGTTCCACCAGTATCGCCAGCAGGTGCTGCATTTTCTCTATGCAAAACACCGGGCAGTGGCCTGATTCCATGAGGGGAGTTGTGCAATGGCTAAACCGACTCTAATCGTTATCGGCAATGGTATGGCAGGCGTGCGGCTGGTGGAACATCTCTGTGAGCTCGCACCAGATCGTTACCGTATCATGATCATTGGCGATGAAAAGCACAGTGCGTACAACCGTATCCAGCTGACGCCGGTGCTTTCCGGTGAGAAAGATTTTGGCCAGATAGTCACGCATGACGCGCAGTGGTATGAGCATCACAACATCACATTGATCGCAGGCACGGCGGCGACGGCAATCGACCGTCACGCTTGCACCGTCACGGCCGCCGGGCAGATCTATTCATACGATCATTTGGTTCTGGCCACTGGCTCACGGCCATTTCTGCCCCCCCTGCCTGGGGTCGAATTGCCGGGTATCTACGGGTTCCGCACTCAGCAGGATGTCGAAAATATTCTGCAGGGAACCTACGCAGGCCAACCGGTTGCGGTGATCGGCGGCGGCGTGCTGGGCGTGGAGGCGGCGGCGGCCCTGGCGCGGCGTGGAATGCGGGTGAGCCTGCTACATCGCGGCACACATCTGATGGATCAGCAGCTGGATGAACACGCCGGAAAACTGTTGCACGAGGGGCTCTCATTACGCGGCATCAACGTCATTTTGCAGGCTGAAACGGTGTCATTCAGCGCTGATGCCGCTGGCAACGTCAGCAGGGTGAATCTTAATGATGGGCGCGGAATAGCGGCGGAGCGGGTCGTGCTCTCTGTGGGCGTGCGGCCGAACATCGCGCTGGCACAACGGTCCGGCTTGCCGTGCGATCGCGGTATTCTGGTGAACCCGCAGCTGCAAACCGCTGACCCGCACATCTCGGCAATTGGAGAATGTTGCCAGTGGGGCGAACTCACTTTTGGCCTGGTGGCCCCGTGCTGGCAGCAGGCTGAAACGCTGGCCTCGCGGCTGGCGGGGGGCGACAAAGCCACTTCATTCGAGGTGCAGAATGTCCCGCTGCGCCTCAAGGTCACAGGCCTGAATTTGTTCTGCGCCGGTGAATTACACAGCCGCGATGGCGCTCAGACCCATACCACCTTTGACCCGTTTGACGGGCATTATCGAAGGCTGGTGCTCTGCGACAACCAACTGCAAGGGGTGTTGCTGTGGGGCGATATCAGCGATGGCCCGCAATACCTCCAGCGGATCGGCACGCCCGCTGGTCAACCGTTGCCCTTCAGCGTCTTCAGTCCCGGTAATGAGCCGGATGCCTCTGGCTTACAGCCTGTTAAATCAGAACCGTTACCCGTCGAGGTGGCGAGGAGTCATTCAATGTCGAAACCCGTATTGGTTATGGCCGGACACGGCATGGTGGGCCATCATTTTTTAGAGCAGTTGGTTGCGCGTGAGCTGCATCTGCAATACCAGGTGATTGTGTTTGCCGAAGAGGCCTCGCCCGCCTACGACCGTGTGCATTTGTCCGAATACTTCTCTGGCCGCACGGCGGAATCCCTCTCAATGGTTGAAAAGGGATTTTTCGAATCGACCGGGATTGAACTGCGTCTGGGGCACAGCATCGGGCTCGTTGATACAAAACACCGTTTTGTGGTCGATCACCAGGGGCGGCAGACGGCTTACGATGTACTGGTGCTGGCAACAGGATCCTATCCGTTTGTGCCGCCGATCCCTGGCAATGATGCGCCGGGCTGTCTGGTTTACCGCACGCTTGACGATCTTGCGGCCATTCAGGCCTGCGCGGCAAACGGCAAAACGGGCGTGGTTGTCGGCGGGGGATTACTGGGGCTGGAGGCGGCCAACGCGCTGAAACAGCTCGGGCTGGATACGCACGTGGTGGAGTTTGCCCCGCGGCTGATGGGGGTTCAGCTCGACGACGGCGGTGCCGCGATGCTGCGCCGTAAAATTGAAGCGCTGGACGTGAAGGTGCATACCGGGAAAGAAACCCAGGCCATTACTGCGGGCGAGGAGAGCCATTACCGGATGGTGTTTGCCGATGGCAGCTATCTGGAAACCGATCTGGTGCTATTTTCCGCAGGGATCCGCCCACGCGATCAGCTTGCGAGAGCGTGCGGGCTTGAAGTGGGGCCGCGCGGCGGCATTGTGATTGACGATCGCTGCCAGACGTCCGACCCGGCTATTTATGCGATCGGCGAATGTGCGCTGTGGAACGGGCAGATCTTCGGCCTGGTGGCGCCGGGTTATCAGATGGCCCGCGCGCTGGCGGATACCCTGACGGGCGGCGACGCCGTCTTTAAGGGCGCGGACATGAGCACCAAACTTAAGCTTCTTGGTGTTGAGGTGGCATCGATTGGTGACGCGCATGGGCGTACCCCAGGTAGCCAGAACTACAGCTGGGTAGACGGTCCGGCGGAAGTGTATAAGAAAATCGTGGTATCGCAGGATCGCAAACGGCTGTTGGGGGCGGTGCTGGTGGGTGACAGCGCGGAATACAGCACGTTGCTGCAAATGATGCTCAACGATATGCCGCTGCCAGCCAAACCTGAATCCCTCATTTTGCCTGTCGGGTCGGGCGCAGACAAACCTGTGCTGGGCATCGCAGCCCTGCCCGATAGCGCGCAAATTTGTTCCTGCCACAACGTCAGTAAAGGCGATGTCCGTAACGCCGTGAAGAACGGCTGCCACGATATGGCGGCGATAAAAGCCTGCACCAAAGCGGCGACGGGCTGTGGGGGCTGCGCCGCACTCACCAAGCAGGTGATGGAATATGCGCTGTCCGACATGGGCGTCGAGGTGAAAAAAGACATCTGTGAGCATTTCGCGTATTCGCGCCAGGAGATTTATCACCTGGTTCGGGTAGGCAATATCCGCACGTTCGGGGAACTGATTGAAAAGCACGGCCACGGCAGCGGGTGTGAAATCTGCAAGCCGCTGGTCGGATCGATACTGGCATCATGCTGGAACGACTACCTGTTGAAACCGCAGCATTTGCCACTGCAGGACACCAACGATCGTTATTTCGCCAATATCCAGAAGGACGGGACCTATTCCGTCGTGCCGCGCGTTCCGGCGGGAGAGATAACCCCCGAAGGGCTTATCGCCATCGGCGAAGTCGCCAGGCGTTACAAGCTCTACACCAAAATTACCGGAGGGCAGCGAATCGACCTGTTCGGCGCGCGCCTGGAGCAACTGCCGGAGATCTGGCAGCAGCTGGTTGATGCCGGTTTTGAAACCGGTCATGCCTACGGCAAATCTCTGCGTACGGTGAAATCCTGCGTCGGGTCGAGCTGGTGTCGCTACGGCGTACAGGACTCCACCTCGCTCGCGCTGCAATTAGAGCACCGCTACAAAGGGCTGCGTTCGCCTCACAAAATCAAAATGGCCGTCTCGGGTTGTACCCGCGAGTGTGCCGAAGCCCAAAGTAAAGATGTGGGGGTAATTGCCACGGATAAGGGCTGGAACCTGTATGTCTGCGGCAACGGGGGAATGAAGCCCCGCCATGCTGATTTGCTGGCGCAGGACATGAGCACAGAGCAGCTCATTCGTACCGTTGACCGCTTACTGATGTTCTACATCCGCACCGCTGACCGGCTGCAGCGCACCAGCACCTGGATGGATAACCTCGAAGGGGGCATCGACTACCTGCGCCAGGTGATTCTGGACGACAGCCTGCAAATTGCGGATGAACTGGATCGTGAAATGTCTGCGGTGGTGGCGACGTACCAGTGTGAATGGCAGACCACTCTGGCCTCGCCGGATCGCCTGGCGCTGTTCAGACCGTTTGTAAACAGCGAGGTCCCTGACGAAGGGGTCGTGATGGTGAGCGAACGTCAACAACTGCGGCCTGCAACGCATGAGGAGCGCAGCATGCTCGCCGTGCCTGCCGCAGAAAATACGCAGGAGCCCGCACCGGGCTGGGTGGAAGTGTGCAGCCTGAGCGCCATCCCGGCGAATGCGGGAATGGCGGCGCGCTTGGCGAGCCAGCAGATTGCGCTGTTCTATCTGCCCGGTCATCCACAGCAGGTTTTTGCGCTGAGCAATCATGAACCAGACAGCGACGCCAATGTGCTGGCGCGCGGGCTCGTGGGGGATGTCAAAGGCGAACCGGTGGTGATTTCCCCGCTCTATAAACAGCGCTTCAGCTTACGGGACGGCCGCAGCCTGGACAATTCGCCGCATGCGCTGCGAAGCTGGGCGGTGAAAGTGGAAGATGGCCGCGTCTGGGTTCAGGCACAAATGCAGGGCGTTGCGTCCGCCAAAATCATTGAAACGGTCAACCTATGAAAACAGCGTCTCCGGTCGTGAAAACCACCTGCGCCTATTGCGGCGTGGGGTGCGGCGTCAGTATGCAGCCACAGGCTGATGGCTTCGCCGCCAGCGGCGACCCGGCACATCCGGCGAATCGCGGAAGGCTGTGCGTGAAGGGCAGCGCGCTGGGTGAAACGCTGGGCTTACAGGGGCGTCTGCTCCAGCCTGAAATCCATCATCAACCCGTGAGCTGGCCGCAGGCGTTAGACGCTGTCGCACAAGGGCTACAGGCGACGATTGACGAGCATGGACCGCAGTCGGTCGCGTTTTATGGCTCGGGCCAGCTGCTAACGGAGGATTACTACGTCGCCAACAAGCTGATGAAAGGGTTTATCGGGGCGGGCAACATGGATACCAACTCCAGGTTGTGCATGGCCTCCGCCGTGGTGGGTTACAAGCGGGCGTTCGGCGCCGATGCCGTCCCCTGCAATTATGATGATCTGGAGCAGGCAGACTGCGTTATTCTGGTAGGTTCGAACACCGCCTGGGCGCATCCGGTGGTGTATCAGCGGCTGGCGAAAGCCAAAGCGGAGAGGCCGGAGATGCAGATTATCGTCGTTGATCCGCGTAAGACCGCCACCTGTGATATTGCCGATCTGCATCTGGCACTGCGTCCGAGCAGCGATGCGGCGCTGTTCTGCGGCGCACTGAACGAGATGGCAGCGCGCGGAAAACTGGATACCGCTTTTCTGCAGCACCACACGAACGGGGCAGAAGAAACCTTACAGACAGCAAAAGCGTGGAGCCTGGAGAAGACGGCGGACTATTGCGGGATCGCCTCCTCGCAATTACAGGCGTTTTATCAACGGATAGCCCGGAGCCAGCGGCTGGTCACGCTGTATTCGATGGGGATCAACCAGTCCAGTTCGGGCGTCGACAAATGCAACGCGATAATTAACCTGCATCTGGCAACCGGCCAGATTGGACACGCTGGCAGCGGGCCATTTTCGATAACGGGCCAGCCGAATGCGATGGGCGGACGTGAAGTCGGCGGGCTGGCAAACCAGCTGGCCTGCCATATGGGATTTACCGCCGAAGAGATTACACGGGTCGGGCGTTTCTGGCACAGCGATAACGTCGCGCAGAGCCCTGGACTCAATGCCATCGATCTCTTCCGCGCTATCGAGAAGGGAGAGATAAAAGCCGTCTGGATCATGGGCACCAATCCGCTGGTGTCACTTCCGGATGCCGATCGCGTGCGGGCCGGTCTGGCGCGCTGTCCTCTGGTTATTGTGTCCGACATTCTGCGTGACACGGACACCACCCGCGCCGCGCATATCCTGCTGCCCGCCCTGGGCTGGGGGGAGAAAAATGGCACGGTGACCAATTCGGAACGCTGTATCTCCCGGCAACGCGCGTTTCTGGCTGCACCTGGGGAGGCCAAACCTGACTGGTGGATCCTCAGCCAGGTTGCGCAGCGGCTGGGGTTTGCGGAGGCCTTTGCCTGGCAGCATCCGGCAGATATTTTCCGCGAACATGCGGCCTTGTCCGGCTTTGAAAATGCAGGCACTCGGGCGTTTGACATCAGCGGGCTGGCGCAGTTGTCCAATGAAGAATGGGATACCCTGCAGCCGATCCAGTGGCCGGTTAATGCCGCACGGCCGCAGGGTACGCCGCGACTATTTACAGATAAAACCTTTTTTCACCCTGACGGTAAAGCGCGGTTGATCGCCGTCACCCCGGCGCTGCCCGCCAGCCAGCCCACTGCGGCTTATCCGCTGATCATGAACACCGGAAGGGTGCGCGACCAGTGGCACACCATGACGCGAACCGGCAAGTCTGCTCGCCTGATGCAGCATATCAGCGAGCCGTACTGTCAGTTTCATCCAGATGATGCGCCGGGCATTCAGGCGGGTGAGTTGCTGCGTGTAACCTCATCCCATGGCTGGCTGCTGTTACGCGCGCAACCCGATCATCTTCAGCCTCGCGGCAGTATTTTCGTGCCGATCCATTGGAACAGCCATTTTAGCCGGCAGGCCCGGGTCGATGCGCTGATAGCTCCCGTTACCGATCCTCTTTCCGGGCAACCGGAAAGTAAGCATATGCCGGTCAATCTGACGAAATGGAAAGCGGCTTGGTATGCAGAGCTGTTTATTCGGGGAGAGGGGATCGCCGCGCCTGCCACCGCCTACTGGAGCCGCATCACCCAACCGGGCGTCACGCATTTTACGTTAGCGGATTCTTCGCTCCAGGAGGAGTGGATGGCGTGGCTGAATGAACATTATCCGCTGGAGGGGAAAACCTGCCAGAGCGCCCGGATGGGGGATGAGGGCTTCAACCTGCTGGTGTGGGCGCAGGGCGAACTGCAGCTGGCATTTTACGCGCGCCGAAGCCCACTGCTGCCGGACAGGCAAGCGATACTGTCTGCCTTTATCACCCCGCCGGACACGGCACCGCAGCGGCTGGCGTTACTGGCGGGCCAGGCCGGCAGCCATAAGGCCGCCACCGGCAAAATGATTTGCAGCTGTTTTTCTGTTGGCGAAGCGCAGATTGTCGACGCCGTGCGGCAGGGATGCCACAGCGTGCAACAGCTCGGCTCAAAGCTGAAATGTGGCACTAACTGCGGCTCCTGCGTGCCGGAGCTGAAAACGTTTATTGCCGGCCAGCTGGCCGCCCTGACGATGGAAGAACGCCCATGAAAACTAGCAACATGTTGCCGATAGCGCAGATTATGGCCCTGGCAGACCAACGCAGCCCGGTGCGCCGGGGTGACGTCTGGCTGGTGGGCGCAGGGCCGGGTGATACTGAACTGCTGACCCTGAAAGCGCTGCGCGTTATCCTGCAGGCCGATGTCGTGGTCTTTGACCGGCTGGTGTCCGATGCGGTGCTGGCGCTGACGCCGGACACTGCACTGCGGATCGATGTCGGCAAATCCCCGCGCAATCATCGCCTTGAACAGCATGAAATCAATATGTTGCTGGTTGATCTGGCGCTGGCGGGGCACCGTGTAGTGCGCCTGAAGGGCGGCGACCCGTTCATCTTTGGCCGGGGTGGGGAAGAAATGGCCTGCTGCCAGCAGAAGGGGATTGTGTGCAATGTTGTGCCCGGTATCACGGCGGCAATGGGCTGTGCCGCAGCCAGCGGGATCCCGCTGACGCACCGAAACCTGGCACAGTCCGTCAGGTTTGTCACCGGACATGGCCCGGAAGGGGAACCGGACGTTGACTGGTCCGTACTGGCCGCCGTGCGCCAGACGCTGGTCTTCTATATGGGGATTGCCAACAGCCCTGTTATCAGCCAGCGCTTGATTGCCCATGGCTTACCCGGCTCAACGCCCGTGGCGGTGATTGAACGCGGCACTCAGCCTCAGCAGCGCGTGCTGGTGGGCACTCTGGATGCATTAGGAAAGATCGTTGCGGAGGAGCAGGTCGAATCACCAGCCCTGGTAATTATTGGTGAGGTGGTGGGAATGTACCGGCCGATTGCCGAACTGCCTGAGAAGATTTTTCCGCAGATGGGCCGTTCTGAACCGGCTTTACCAGCCAGTCTGAAGTGGCCGGCGAAAATGGACAGCATAAGCGTTATTCTGGAATCATCCTATGACCATATCTGGCACGCAAGAGACGGTCACAATAGCTAAAACATCTAATCGAACCAAGGACACGGGGATGGTTAATCCCGTGTTTGTGGTGAGAAAGAGGCGCAGCGGTCATGGCCGCCGCGCAGGGTGTTATTGGCTAATCGATTGCTGCAGCGCCTGAACGGAAGAAACGATGCCGGCATCAACCGACATGGTCAGGTCTTCCATTTCCAGCGACACCCAGTCGTTGTAGCCCATCATGCGCACCACCGAGAAGAACTCCTTCCACCACTGCAGATCCCGCCCGCAGCCGACGGCGACATAGTTCCAGGCGCGGCCGGCCACGTCATCTATCGGTTTGGTCTCCAGCAGCCCGTTAACCTCGACGACGCCGCGCTCAAGGCGCACGTCTTTGCCATGCACATGGTGAATGGCGGGGCCAAGGGCGCGGGCCACCGCGATGGGATCTGCCCCCATCCAGAGCAAGTGACTGGGATCGAGGTTCAGGCCCACCATCGGGCCAACGGCCTCGCGCAGCCGGAACAGCGTTTCCGGGTTCCACACCAGCATGGCGCTGAAGTTTTCCAGCGCAAAGCGCTCGACGCCGCACGCTTTGGCTCGGGCGACCAGCGCCTGCCAATAGGGGATCGCCACTTCATTCCATTGATAGTCCAGGCAGTTTTTCACCGTGGGCGGCCAGCTGACGGTATAGGTGATCCAGTTGGGGATGGTGTCATGCGGGCTGGCCGGCGGCAGGCCGCTCATCATGACGATCTTTTTCACTCCCAGCAGCCCGGCCAGCTCCAGCGTATTGTCGGTTTGGCGCTGATGGCGTTGCCCCAGCTCGCCGGGATCGAGCGGATTGCCGGAGACGTTGAGCGCGGCGATCTCCATGCCGCGGCTGGCCAGCGCCTGCAGCAGCTGCCGGCGTTTGGCGGGGTTGGCCAGTAGATCGTCGGCATCCAGATGGGGCGCCGGAGACCAGCCGCCGGTGGTCATTTCCACGCCGCGCACCCCCAGCTCCAGCAGCCGGTCCAGCATCTGCTCGAAGGGTAAATGGCCCAGGCTATCGGTACAGAATGAGAGTCTCATGAGGCTTTCCTTATTGGTAATTAACCCAGGTGGCGCCGTTGTCGGCGGAACGAACGCAGTTTTCAATCCAGCGTACGCCTTCCAGCCCGGCGTCGATATCTGGGTAGATCAGCGTGGCCAGCGTCTGCCGATCGCCGCGCTGGCTGGCGCTGATGGCGATGGCGAACTTGAGGTAGATATTGGCCCAGGATTCGGCCAGGCCTTCGGTGTGCAGCGCACCGAGCCGCTCTTCGGCTAGGGCGCTGTCGTCAAGATAGGGCATGCCGTGGTGCAGGATCTGGTTGGGCCGCCCCTGGATCTCATAGCGCAATTCGCCGGGCGCAGCGTCGCTCCACTGCAGGCTGGCGAGCGAGCCGACCACGCGGATGCTTTGGCTGTCCATCGCGCCGGCGTTGACGGCGGAGGCCCACATGCGGCCGACGGCGCCGTTTTCGTAGTGCATCAGCACCATGGCGTTGTCTTCCAGCGGGGCGCGGGAAGGAATAAAACTCTGGCGATCGCACAGCAGGGAGGCAATCTTCATATCGGGCATCACCAGCTGCGAGATGTAGAAGGTGTGGGTGGAGATGTCGCCCAGCACAAAAGAGGGGCCGGCGATTTTCGGATCGACGCGCCACTTTTGCGCCTCGAACTTGTCTGCGCTTTCGTTGGCATTGAAGCCGTGGGTGTATTGCAATTCGACCATGCGTATTTCGCCGATGTCGCCGTTCGCGATCATGGCGCGCATCTGCATCAGCAGCGGATGGCCGGAGAAGCCGTAGGTTACGCCGACGATCAGGCCTTTCTCCGCCGCCAACGCCTTGATTTCTCTCGCCTCCGCCGTGGTGAAGAACAGCGGCTTTTCGCAGATGACATGCAGGCCGGCATTCAGCGCGGCGCGCGTAATTTCATAGTGGGTGCCGTTAGGGGTGGCGATGGTCACCACCTCAACGCCATCTCCGCGGTTGGCTTCTTGCTCCAGCAGCTGTTGATAGCTGTCATAGCAGCGTTCGGCGGGCACGCCGAGATTAACGCCAAACTCGCGTCCGCGCGCCGCGTCGATATCAAAGGCGCCGGCAACCAACCGATAGGCGGTGTTGTCGCGCAGTGCGCCGGAACGGTGCTTGTAGCCCACCTGGCTGAGGCGGCCGCCGCCGATCATCGCCCAACGCAGCGGGCGAGGGATGCTTCTTTCACCATTTAACATGCTGACTCCTGATATTGTGGCTTTGCACTCGGGTGCAAAAGAGGTTGAAAAAGAGAGTGGCAACGGTTTATTTCTGATTCATCTGCGCAAATTCCGGGTAGTTTTCTCGCGTCACGGTGGCGTAAGGCACCCAGTTGTAAGGCTCGGTTTTGGCGTGATCCAACAGGGCGCGAGTCACTTGCACCGCGCCGATCGCCTGGGCTTTGGCATCCTGGAAAATGGTCACCGCCAGGTCGCCGTTTTTGATAAATTGCAGGCCGTCGGGCGTGCCGTCGATACCGGCAACCAGCACACCGCTCTTTTTGGCCTGCTTCAGCGCCATGATCGCACCGATAGCCATCTCATCGTTGTTGGCGGCGATCGCATCGATCGCTACGCCGTTCAGCAACCAGCCGGAAACCACATCGACCGCTTCATTGCGCTGCCATTTTGCGGTCTGTTTCTCTACCACTTTCAGGTCCTTGTGTTTGGCGATCACCGCTTCAACCGCGCGGGTGCGTTCGCGGGTTTCTTCGTTGGAGAGGGCGCCCATCAGGATCGCCACGTTGCCGCGGTAATTCATTTTTTTCGCCAGAGCCTCCATCTGCAGGCGGCCGCTGAGCGCCGAATCGGAGCCGACGTAGGCCGTCGCGCCGCTCAGCGGCACTTCGGGTTTGCGGTTGACGAAGATCAGGGGGATCGCGGCGCGTTTGGCGGCCGCTATCATCGGCTGGACGCCTTGCGTATCAACCGGGTTGAGGATAATGGCGTCCACGCCCTGATTAATCAGATCGTCCACCTGCTGCACCTGCAGGGCGACATCGCCTTTGGCATCGACGAACTGGCCTTGCAGTTGCTGCGCAGCCAGTTCCCGCGCCATTTGGCTGCGCAGGATAGAGACGAAGTTGAGATCGAAGTTGGCCAGCGCCACGCCGACCTGGTAGGTCTTGGCCTGGGCGGTCACCACAAACAGCGAGCAGGCTAACATCAACAACAGTCTGGTTTTTTTCATTACGGTCTCCTGTTGAGAAGAGAGGCGTTGTGTAAAAACAGTGTATTTGCAACCGGGTGCAAATCAGGAGGCAAAACGGCGATGCGTCTCTGAATGCCACCGTGAATGTCGGCCATGAATAAAATTTGGTCAACAGGGGAAAGGTGAAAACAGCGCTGACGATCACAAATTGTTTACGTTTTGCACCCGGTTGCATAACGATTTGCAATCGGGTGCAAAAACGGGACATAATTGCAGCAGAAATGCCGGCGGGCGCTTAGGGGATCTGAGCGAGCGGGGTATAGTTTGACTTCACCAAAGCAGGGATCGACGCAACCATGATGAAACACCACAAAGCCACCGCCAGCGACGTCGCCGAAAAGGCCGGCGTCTCTAAATGGACGGTATCGCGTGCCTTTACGCCCGGCGCCTCGATCTCGGCCAGCGCGCGTGAAAGCGTGCTGGCGGCGGCGGCCGAGCTGGGCTATCGGCCAAATCTGCTGGCGCGCAGCCTGTCGCAAAAACGCACGCACATCATTGGCGTGGCCATCGACGAGATGAAGAACCCGCATTCAATGATGATGCTCGATATGGTGACCAAACAGCTGCAAACCCGCGGTTATATGGCGCTGTTGCTGAACATCACCGCCGGGGAAAACTACCGGGCGGTGATGGCGATGGCCGATCAGCTGCAGGTCGACGGCATTTTGTTCCTGGCGACGGTGTTAACCAAGGAGTGGGCAGCGATCGCGCAAGATCTGCATCAGATACCGCTGGTGCAGGTATGCCGCAATACGGAAAGCGAACACATTGATGTGGTCAATATCGACGGCTACCGCGCCGGCGAAGAGATCGCCGCGCTGCTGATAGAGCAAGGGCATCGGCGCTTTGGTTACATGAAGGGGCCGGACACGCAAAGCAGCCATTTGCTGCGCATGGAAGGCTACCGCGACAAACTGATGGCCGCCGGCTTTCAGTTGGATCGAGTGCTCACCGCCGGCCACTACGATCGCCAACGCGGTTTCCAGCTGATGAGCGAATACCTGCAGGCAACGCCGGAAAGCGAGCGGGTTGAGGCGCTGTTCTGCGAGAACGACGTGTTGGCGCTGGGGGCGCTCGAAGCGCTCAGACAAACGGCGCCGTCGTCTGCAATGGCCGTGGTAGGTTTCGACGATATCGACGAGGCCGGTTCACCCAACTGGGCGCTGACCAGCTACAGCCAACGCATCGACCGGCTGGTCGAAGAGGCCTTGAATCGCCTGATCGACAATCGCGCCACGGCAGACGGCGCCTGGCGGCACGGGGAATTGCGGGTTCGGCGGTCGCATGTGAAGCAAGACGAAATTCAGATCGCTGATTGAGTGCATGGCGGATAACATTTCCGCCATGTCCGCCATGTCCGCCATGCTAAAATTATGGCGTTTTATCTGGCACAGAGATAAGCCAGGGTGTAGCAGAGCCATTTTTTATGGCTTCAATATAATTTTCCACCATAATCTGATTTTTTTCAGATATTTCACAAAATATTACCAGTTGGCCGAATAGTTCAGTGTCATCATTGATTTCATCAGGAATTACTTCCGGAACGAATGTAATAGCGCGTTTAGACAACGTTCGCACGGTGAATTTTTTGCCAAACTCAGGTTGGCTATCAAACGCATTAACGCCTATTTCAAGTAAATTCAAAGAGGGTGAATAGATAGCATACCATGTTTTTTTATAGCAAAAAATGCCGCTTTTGAATTCTGGCATTCCTTTGAAATCAATTGAATTTTCCGTTTTTATTCGCTTTATGGCAGTTAATGTATACTTTTTCGTTGAGTATACATCTTTGAGGAAAATGGCAACGCATAAAAAAATAAAACCTGCTGCAAGAAAAGAAAACATGGCAATCAGGATGCCAGTAACAGAAAGATCTGAATTGAGTAAGAGTATTATTGCAATGGCGATAACTAGATATGAAGCTATATGTATCAACCCATCTTTTTTTGTGATGTCCTTCCTGAATTTAACAATAAAATAAATTACTGCAGCAAAGGCTAAACTATAAAAAAAGAGTAATGACCGATCGGGCATGATTCCATTCGCCAAAAAATTGATATTGCGTTTAATTTATAGTAATGGTTTAAAATAAGCAATATCAGGTTTGATTTTCAACCGTTACGGCAGGAATCACATCAGCTTAAATCTGAACACTGTGTGAGTTTCTTGCCTCCAGATTTCACGTAGCGCGATCAAAAAGGAGGGCATTTTGACCCATTTTGCAGAGTGGCTTAGCCACATCCAGGCGCTTGAGGTTGAACTGCACCAGCCAACAACGCGCTGCGATCCGAAGCGTGTCGCGGCATTGCTGCATGAAGACTTTGAAGAGATTGGCCGCTCAGGCCTACGTTATGACAAACGCCAGACCGTTACGGCGCTGGAGATGGAAACGGATTATCCGCAGATTTTCGCCGAAGGTTTTAAGCTGGCGCAAATCAGTGATAGCGCCGTATTACTGACGTATAAAAGTTTTCAGCGTGACGCGCAGGGCCACGCCGTGCGTTGCACAGAGCGTTCGTCGATTTGGCTTCTGACAGCCAAGGCGGGTTGGCAGATGCGGTTTCATCAAGGCACGCCGACTGATAATTGAGCCAGATAGAATGACAACAAGCCAGGCAGAAGACAGATGTCAGAGGGATAAAGCTGCAGGTGAGGAGAGAAGATGCTCAGGGATGGCCCGGTGCGTATCCAGCAACTAAATTTAACATAATATACATTATGCGCACCTAGGTAATGATATGTGGATTCTGCCGTCCAGGCCTGATTTATGGCTTTCTCCTGCGGCCAATCATGCCAGCGCCGGCTGCTCATGCCGCTGAACTAATTCGTTTTTCAACCGGCCATAAGCCCGGCGGTCTTCTGCTGTCTGGTGTTTGTGTTGCTCAGCAACACCATGATGCTTGCGCAGAGAATGTCTGAACGCCAACTGTCTGATCGCCTGTTCACTTCCTGCAGTAAATGCCTGCGCGTGATACATATGATTGACGTTTCCCTTGTAGTAACGCCTGCCGGTAATGCCGTTCTCGCCACGCGGCGTAGGTCTCATGTCATGCATCTTGTCATTCACACCATCCAACGCCGCCAGCCTTTCAATCTTCAGCAAGATATCAATCGTTGGTTTGGCACTGCTGTACTGCCGATATGATGAATTGCCGTTAATACGCCAGCCAATATCTCGCGTAGTTTCAGCGCTGCATCTTTATAACGCGGATCATAAGGCTCGGCCGTGATGATGCGCTCTGTCATTTTCCGCTCCAATAATGATGACCGGACATGATTTCAATGGCGCATCTCCGCCGATAAGGAGTAAAAATCCCCTGCTTTTTTGATCTCGCTACGTAAAATCTGGCAAAACGTGGCTGCTACGATACTGCAGATTTCTCCAAAACGCGTCATTTCAACAGGTACTATTTGTACGCTAAATGCGCATTGGCGTCCGTTTTCATCGTTTTCGGCGCCCACCACGGCGTTGGCTATACTGAATGGGGACACATTCCAGGAGCCTCCCCATGTTTGACCATGTGAAATTTGGCGTCAGCGACTTTGCCCTTAGTAAAGCGTTTTTCCTCAATGCACTCGCGCCGCTGGGCGTAAAGATCGTTGCCGAAGGCGAACCCGGCTATGGCGTCGAACTTTGTCACGATCGGGGTAACGTGTCATTGTGCCTGTTTCAAACCGATGAAAAACCGGCGCATCTGCACCTGGCATTTGCCGCAAGCAGCCGTGAACAGGTCGATGCGTTCTACCACGCCGCGCTAAATGCCGGCGGCAAAGACAATGGCGCACCCGGTTTACGGCCCAATTACCATGCCCACTACTATGCGGCATTTGTGATCGGCCCGGATGGCCACAATATCGAAGCGGTATGCCATAACCCGATGAGCTAGTAATTTTTCCAGCTAAAACAGCATATTAATCACGAGATGATGCACGTCATTTAACATAATGCAATTGTGACGTGGTCACTTAACGTTACCCCGTCACGTCAATCCACTCTGCTCCGGTGATGCTGGCCAGGCGTTGTGGCGCAATTCTCACGCCTGAGTTATCGCTGCCGCCTGCCGGAAGCACTTCACCGTAGCGGCACAGGCTGCGATCGCAGTAAATTCTTACCGCTGCCGGTGCGGCAAAGGGGCAAACGCCGCCCGGTGGATAGCCGGTCAGCGCCTCCACCTCCTCCGCCGGCAGCATGCGCGCCTTTACGCCGAAGAATTGTTTGTACTTCTTGTTATCGATTCTGGCGGTTCCCGCCATCACCAACAGCACTACGCCGTCGTTCACGCGAAACGACAGCGTCTTGGCGATCTGCCCGCTCTCCACGCCAAAGGCTTCCGCCGCCAGCGCCACCGTAGCGGTATTCTTTGCCAGCACCGTCACCGCCGTTTCCGGCGCGTGCTCGGCCAGAAATCGCTGAACGCGCTCTATACTCATGCCCTTCCTCCCGATGTTGTAAGCCATTGATAATGCCGCAGTGAGGGTTTCGGTTTTAACATCGCATGCTAAAAATGAGAATCAAAATTGTTCAAATCGGTGAATCTGAACAAAGCTTTAAGGGGCCAACGCCCTTTTTTACCTATCATTTTTCATGGAGATACCTGCATGACCACGCAAACGACAGCAAGGCCTTCAGCGGTCGCGGTGGCCGTCTATGAATGGCTCAATCCGATACCCTACGGATTTTTCACCGCTGCGCTGATTTTCGACATTATCTATGCCTGCACGGCGAATATTCAGTGGGTCAACGGTGCCAGCTGGCTGATCGCCATCGGCCTGATTTTTGCCATTATTCCCCGTCTGATTAACCTGGTGCAGGTGTGGTTCGGCAGCGGCCGGCTGCAGGGGCCATCGGTCAAGCTCCATTTCTGGCTGAACTTGCTGGCCATCGTTCTCGCCATCATCAACGCTTTCGTGCATAGCCGGGATGCGTATGCCGTGGTGCCGCAAGGTCTGGTGCTGTCTGCGATCGTGGTCGCGCTGCTGAGCCTCGCCAACATTCTGCTGGCCGTGGGCGCCCGCGCAAAATAATAAGGAGGTTTTCATGAAGCTATCATCCATCGCGATTGCGCTTTCGGCCGTGTTGGCGCTGGCCGGCTGCGATAACAGCGCCGTCATTTCACCGGAACAACAAATGGGGCCGGATCCGACGTTGCCGGCGGCGCAAGACTTCCTGATGCCGCCGATGCAGGTGCCAAAGGGCGTCGGCTGGCAGCAAAATCAGATGCCGAAAGTGGCCGAAGGCTTGAAAATCGATAAGGTGGCGGACGGTTTGCTGCACCCGCGCCAGCTGCTTACCCTGCCCAACGGCGATGTTTTGGTGGTGGAAGCCAACGGGCCGGGCACGGAAGCGGTGAGCACGCCCAAGCAGCTGATCGCCGGTTTGGTGAAGGGCCAGTCCGGTAAAGGCGGCAAAGGGGGCAACCGGATTACCCTGCTGCGCCCAACCGCCGATGGCAGCTGGGAAAAGCATGTCTTCCTCGAAGGGCTCGATTCGCCGTTCGGCGTGCAGCTGATTGGCAACACCCTGTATGTGGCCAACACCGGCAACATCATGCAGTACGCCTATCAGCCGGGCGAAACGCGCATCAGCGATGCGGGTAAAGAGCTGGCCGATCTGCCGGACACCATCAACCATCATTGGACCAAGGCCCTGCTGGCCAGCCCGGACGGTAAAAAGCTGTATGTCGGCGTCGGTTCAAACAGCAACATCACCGAAAACGGCCTGGCCGTAGAGTACCGCCGCGCCGCCGTGCTGGAAGTGGACACCGCCTCCGGTGCCAGCCGCATCTTCGCCAGCGGCCTGCGCAACCCGACCGGGCTGCAGTGGGAACCGCACAGCGGCAAGCTATGGGCCATCGTCAACGAGCGTGACGAGATCGGCGCCGATCTGGTGCCGGACTACCTGACCTCGGTGCAGGACGGCGGCTTCTACGGCTGGCCTTACAGCTATTTCGGCCAGCACGTCGATCGGCGGGTGCAGCCGGCGCGGCCGGATCTGGTGGCGAAAGCCATCAAGCCGGACTACGCCCTCAGCTCTCACGTCGCGCCGCTGGGGCTGCTGTTCTACACGGCGAACGCTCTGCCGGCCGAGTATCGCGGCGGCGCCTTCGTCAGCGAACACGGCAGCTGGGATCGCTCGCCGCTGAACGGCTACCGGGTCAGCTACGTGGCGTTTGAGCAAGGCAAGCCGGTCGGCAAACTCAAAGCGGTGGTCACCGGCTTTGTCTCCGACGACGAGAAGGAACTCTATGGCGCACCGGTAGGATTGGCGGTCGACAAGACCGGCGCCCTGCTGATTGCTGATGACGTCGGCAACACCGTTTGGCGCGTTAAATCGAAATAAGCTCAAGGCGTTGTCGGCAGGCAACGCCGCGTGAAAGCCAGCTTGTCATTCTCGCATGCAAGCGTGGCGGGTATGGCTCAGTGTACTGTGTAACTTATCGTACTCTTCACGGGTAATTTTTTGCGTGGCCAGTAAGGTGCGCAAGGTTCCGTACAGAAAACCGAGCTCATACCCCCGCGCGTAGCCCTCTGCACTGTAACGGTTGATCTCACCGGTTTTGAGCGTTTCAATACCGTCATTAAGCCAGTCCAGTGCGTCCTGAGTGGTCAAATCCATCATTGCTTCCCCTTATCAAGCGAAAAATAAAAGCCTAGCACGCCCTTGTTATTGAGTATATTTTTGCGGGTTCCATTTTCGACATATCTTTGGAATTTATAACTGGCTGCGTATCCCTTGGCCGCTCTGCATATAATTTCGCTTAAATTTGAATCACTGTTTTGATCTCATTTTCATCAACAGATCGTTGGCCAGAAATAAAAGGTTTTAACATTTCGACATAAACCAGTACAATTCCCTACCCTGTGTTAACCCTTTTTTTAGGTTGATTGTGTCGTTAATTCAGCGCTCTGCATCGCGAAATCGGGCCGCCGCCTGGTTAGGGGTGTTTGCCATTCTGATGTTGTTCATTGCGCCGGTGGTCTCGCGATCCCTGGAGCATGTGCGCGCCGGAAGTGCTGGAGCGACCGTCATGGCGGATTGCGGCATGGATATGCCGATGCATCACGGGATGCACTCGCCGCCACCTGAGTCTGAGAAAGCCTCACAGCCGCTGATGCAGCACGGCGGCGGCCACCACAACATGGCGATGATGATGGACGACAGCGCCTGCGGCTATTGCGTGCTGTTGCTGCACGCGCCGCTGCTGGACGTGAGCCACGGCCCGCTGTTCTGGTCCCAGTCGCTGGCTTCGCGCCCGCCGCCGATCCACTATCTCGTCCCTCTGTTTGCCCACGTTGTTCACACCGAATTACAGCCGCGCGCGCCCCCCATCTCTTTCCTCTGATTTAACAATAAGCCCATTGCCGTTCTCTGTATTGCCGTTGATCGTTTCAACCCGGCGGAATTAATTCGCCCAACGGTTAATCATCGAGACGACATTATTAATCCGGTTATTTCCAGGTTGATGGAATTAACCCCCGTATTTTCCGATGGTGATTTTCGCCAGGCCGCCCCCACGCCTGAATAATCCCTCGGCCAAGCACGGAAAAAGTTAGCTTAAGGAAAGATGATGTTTAAACCGACTTATAAAAAGAACGCCGTCAACCGCGCCATTACCACCGCCATGCCGCTGTTTCTGCTGGCCGGCCACGCGGCGCAGGCGCATCAACACCCTGCCGGCGCACAGGTTAATGATGGCGACGTGATCACCGTCACCGCGCCGCTCTACTCCCCGCTGACCATCGTCACCTCGCCGAAAACCCCACGCCAGCCGGTGCCGGCCAGCGACGGTTCGGATTACCTGAAAACCATTCCCGGCTTTTCGCAGATCCGCAACGGCGGCACCAACGGCGACCCGGTGTTCCGCGGCATGTTCGGCTCTCGGTTGAAGATCCTCACCGACGGTTCGGAAATGCTGGGCGCCTGCCCAGCGCGGATGGATGCACCGACCTCTTACATCTCGCCGGAAAGCTTCGATCTGTTGACCATTACCAAGGGGCCGCAGACGGTGCTGTGGGGGCCGGGATCGTCGGCGGGCACGGTGCGTTTCGAGCGTGAGCGCCCGCGCTTCGACAAGCCGGGTATCAAGGGCAACGCCAGCGTGCTGACCGGCTCCAACGGCCGCTGGGACGAGAACATCGACGCCAGCCTCGGCGCCGAACAAGGCTACCTGCGGGTGATGGCCAACAAATCCCGTTCCAACGACTATCAGGACGGCACGAATACGCGCGTGCCATCGCGCTGGGACAAGTGGAACGGCGATCTGGCGCTCGGCTGGACGCCGGACGCCGACACGCTGCTGGAAGTAACTATGGGCCGCGGCAACGGCGAAGCGCGCTATGCCGGCCGCAGCATGGACGGTTCGCAGTTCAAACGCGAAAGCCTGGGCATGCGGGTGGAGAAATCCAACATCGGCGACGTGCTGGATAAGCTGGAAGCGCAGGTCTACTACAACTACGCCAACCACGTAATGGATAACGTCACCCTGCGATCGCCGGGCAGCGGTGGCATGGCTGGGCACGGGGGGCATGGCGGCATGAGCATGGGGATGGGCGGCCACGGCGGGCACATGATGTCCTCCGGCATGACGATGCAGCTCGATCGCCGCACCGTCGGCGGCCGCGTGATGGGGACCTGGCATTGGCAGGACGTGAAGCTTGAAAGCGGCCTGGACACCCAAACCAACACCCACCGCAGCATGAACCGCGGCAGCTGGGAAAAAGACGCCCAGTTCAACAGCTACGGCGCCTTCAGTGAACTGACCTGGTCCACCAGCGAACAGGATAAACTGATCGGCGGCGCGCGCCTCGACCGCACCCTGGTGGAGAATTTCCGCAGCGCCAGCGCTGGGAAACGTTCGGACACCCTGCCGAGCGGCTTTATGCGCCTGGAGCATACGCTGGCCGACCTGCCGCTGATGCTGTATGCCGGCGTCGGTTATACCGAGCGCTTCCCGGATTACTGGGAGCTGTTCTCGCCGAAGCTTGGCCCGTACGGCAGCAAGGATCCGTTCTCCAGCGTCAAGAGCGAGAAAACCACGCAGCTCGACATCGGCGCGCAGTACAACGGCAAACGCTTCAACGGCTGGGTCTCCGCTTATGTAGGCCGCGTCGATGATTTCATCCTGTTCAAATACGATCCGCACAACGCGCGCCTCAGCCAGGCCGATAACGTCAACGCCAACATCATGGGCGGCGAAATGGGCATGGGTTATCAGCTGAGCGAGCACTGGAAAACCGACGCCAGCCTGGCCTACTCCTGGGGCAAAAACACCAGCGACGGCCGCCCGCTGCCGCAGATCCCGCCGCTGGAGGCGCGCCTGGGGCTCACCTATGAGTACGGCGACTGGAGCGGCACCGGCCTGTGGCGTCTGGTCAGCAGCCAACACCGCGTGGCGATCAACGAAGGCAACGTGGTGGGCAAAGACTTTGCCGAAAGCGCCGGCTTCGGCGTGCTTTCCGCCAACGCCGCCTACAAGGTGAATAAAAACGTCAAGCTGAGCGCCGGTCTGGATAACATCCTGAACAAGACCTACAGCGAGCACCTCAACCTGGCGGGCAACAGCGCCTTCGGGTACTCGGCCAACAGCGCGGTGAATGAACCGGGCCGCACCCTGTGGGCCAAGGTTAACATCACCTTCTAAGCGGTTCACCGGGCGATGGGCCACCGTCGCCCGGTCAGGCGATATGCGATCCGGTTCTTAGGATATGAGTTTTAAGTTTTTCCCATTCGGTTAGGCGGCGATTACTATCATCTTCAGGTTAATCATTGCCCCGGAGGGAATATGCAAAAGATCACTCGTTTTCTGGCCCTGCTCGGCGAGCTGATGATCGAAAAAGCCGAAGATGCCGCGCCGCAGGCTGCTCAGCCTGACGATCGCGACGACGCGTTGCCACCGCGTCTCGAACGTGGGGTTCCGCTGGCCGACCGCTTCCTGTTCATGTAATTCCCCTCACTGTCTTTTTGTCCGGCACGCTCGTTCACACAGCACGCACGATAGATGCTGACAATCACCGCCGGCAAGTAGCCGGACGCGCACGCCCTGGCGCATCCGGGGCGTGCCGTTAATTCAGGGCGGCGAGAAATGCCTGATAGCCTTGCGCGCTGCGATCCAATTCGTGGGATTGCAGCGGTTCCACCGTGCCGTCCGAAGCGGCCTCCCTACCGTAAAAGGCGAAGAACGAGGCATAGTCGGCCCGCACGTAACCGGCGGTGACTTCAAACGGCCGGAAGATTTCCTCCAGCGAGTAGCGATAGCGCCCGTCGCGCGCATAATCCTCTGCGCGCACCCCCGCCGTGACCGCCAACGCCAGCTTCTTGTTTTGCATCTTGTAGCCGCTGCGCGAACCGTAGGCCCAGCCGTAGGTCAGCACGTCGTCCAGCCATTTTTTCAGCAGCGGCGGGCTGCTGAACCAGAAAATCGGGAACTGCAGCACGATGTTGTCATGGGCTTCGATCAGCCGCTGCTCGTGGACGACGTCGATCTGCCAGTCCGGGTAGGCCTGATGCAGTTCGTGCACGGTATACCGCTCCGGATAGCGCCGCAGCTCCTCCAGCCAGCGTTTATTGACCACCGAGTTCGCCATATCGGGATGGGTCACCACCACCAGGGTTTTCATATCGATTTCTCCAGTCAAGTGTCTACCGGCGCATCATAGGTTATGCTGGAACAATGTAAAATACGCACACTCACGACACATACTTACCCTGGAGAAAGCACTCAATGACCGCCGAATCCCACTGCAGCCCAACGGGCATCAGCCTCGAAGACACCGGCTATGGCTATACGCTGTCGGTGATTAACGGCAAATATAAAATGATTATTCTCTACTGGCTGGCGTTGTATAAGCCGGTATTGCGGTTCAACGAGCTGCAGCGCTGCATCGGCACCATTTCCTACAAAACGCTGAGTTCGACGCTGAAAGAGCTGGAAAAAGATCGGTTGGTGGTGAGAAAGGAGTATCCGCAGATCCCGCCCAAGGTGGAGTACAGCCTGTCCGAACGCGGGCGTTCGCTGATCCCGGTGATCGACATGATGTGCAACTGGGGGGAACAGCACCGGCCGGAACAGCCGGTGCCGTGAGGGGTTAGTTGTCCGCTGCCGCCGAGGTTGCCGGCGCGGGCTCATCGTGCTCGACCAACGCGTCCGCCGGCCGGCACTGGCGCAGCGTGCGCACGCTGAAGGCCACCAGCACGCCGAGCACAGCGGCGAATGCGCCAAACGACAGCACGCTCATTAGCGGGGTAAACACCCTGCCCAGTACGCCGAGCCCCAGCGCGCCGATCGAATCGCCGGTTACGTCCTGCGCGGTGCCGAGGCTGTTCACCCGCCCCAGCAGATGATCCGGCGTATTGCTCTGGATCAGCATGAACTGCAGGAGCGAAGCGATGGCGTTGGCGTAGCCGTAGCACACCAGCGCCAACAGCGCCGGCGCCAGGTGGCTGAACAGCCCCAGCGAAGCGATAGCGGTAAACGCGACGATGGCGGCAACCAGGATCAGCACGCCGGGCCGAGAGAAACGCCCCACCCAGCCGCTGGTCAGCGCGCCCAGCATCGCGCCGAGCGGCACCGCGGAATACATCAGGCCAATTGAGGACGCGCCGACGTGGTAAGCGTCCTGCGCCAGCGCCGGGAACAGCACCCGGACGGCGCCGACGATGCTCATCAGCATTCCCAGCAGCACCACCGACCCCACCACCTTATTGCGCCAGACAAACTGGAAGCCGCTGGCGAGCGCGCGCAGCGGGTGTTCCGGCTCCTGCTGCTGCGGCAACAGCGTCGGCAGGCGCACCAGTGGGACAAGGGTGCCCAGCGTCCCGGCGGCGGCCACGGCGAACGCCAGCCCCACGCCGCCGAACACGATGATAATCCCGCCCAGCGCCGGCGCCAGGATCGCGCCGATGCGCACCGTCACCATGCTCAAGGCCCCCGCCGCCGCCAGGTTTTCGCGCCCGACCAGCAGCGGGATCACCGCCATCAGCGCCGTCATGCCCAGCGCCCCGAAGAAGCCGTCCCAGGCCGCCAGCAGGTAGAGTGCCCACAGCGAAGGCGCCGGGGCGAAGGCGTTCAGACTCAGGGCGACAAAGCCCAGCCCGCAGGTGCCGCGCGCGAACAGGATCAACTTGCGGCGATCGTAGCGATCGGCGAGCACGCCGCCCAGCATCAGGCCGATAAACATGCCCACCCCGTCCAGCGCCACCGCCACGCCCACCTGCAACGTGGAGCCGGTCATCGCCTGGATCTGAATCGGCACCCCCACCGCCAACATGCCGAGGGAAAACACCGACAGCATGCGGGCGCAGAAAATCGCGCGGAAATGCGCATTGCTTCTCAGCAAACTGAAATCAAGAAAAAAAGAAGGTCTGGCCATAGTGTCCTGCATATCATGTTTTAGTACGGGCCGGGACGCACGCCCCCCGGCCCGGTTGCGTTATACCAACCCGTATTGCCGCGTCAGCAACGAATGCAACAGCGGCCCGAGCGTCTCCAGCGAAGCCGGCGACAGAATGTCCGCGTGTTCGCAGCGCTGGTGATGGCAGATCAGCCCATCCAGATACGGTGCCCACACGGCGTCGATATCCATCTCCGGCGGCAGCGTCTGGTCGGCGACAAACAGCGTCGCCGTGCCGTGGAAACGCCGGCTGCGCGCCTGGGACAGAATGCGCACCGCGTCGCGGTAGTTGGCGACGATGCTGTCGAACATTGCCGCCTTCTCCGCCATCAGCGCCGGATCGCCATGATCTTCCGCCATAAACTCGGCCTGCTCCTGCGCCACCTCTTTCTGCGCGTCCTCCTCGCTGGGGCCGGTCCAATCCTGGCCTTCCGGCGGATAGGTATCCAGCATGCCGAGGAACGCCACCTCTTCGCCCTGCTGCTGCAGGCGCGCGGCCATCGAGTGCGCCAGCGTGCCGCCGAGCGAATAGCCCAGCAGGTAGTAAGGCCCCTGCGGCTGCAGGCGGCGCAGATTGGCGAGATGACGATCGACCATCTGCTCGATATCCTCACAGGTGGCGATGGCGCCGTCCGGTCTTGGCGACTGCAGGCCGATGATGGGGTAGCTGCCCGGCAGATAACGGCTCAGCCCCGAGTACTGCCAGGCGAAACCGGAAGCCGGATGCAGGCAGAACAGCGCCGGGCCTTGGCCGGCCCGCAGCTGCAGGCATTCGCCGACGCCGCGGCTCTCGGCCGAGTTGGCCGCCTGCGCGTCATCGAGCAGGTGCGCCATCTTCTCCAGGCTGCGGGCGAACATGATCTGCCCGACGCTCAATGGCCGAGGCACGCGGCGACGCAGCTCCGCCGTCAGACGCATCGCCAGCAGCGAATGGCCGCCCAGCGCGAAGAAGTCGTCGTCGGCATACACCGTCTCGCGCCCCAACAGTTCCCCGAACAGCGCCGCCAGCAGGCGTTCGCTGTCGCTCTGCGGCATGCGGCCACTTTGGTGGCTCAGCTGCGGCCGTGGCAACGCCTTGCGATCCAGCTTGCCGCTGGCGCTGAGCGGGAAGCTGTCGGTCATGACATAGCTGACCGGCATCATGTGCGCCGGCAAACGCTGCTCCAGCGCCTGATGCAGCACGGCGGTATCCAGCGTCACGCCCGGTTGGGCGATCAGCCAGGCGACCAGCTGGCGCATATCGGCGCCGCCAAGCCCCGTCGCGCCCTCGCCCAGCTCGATGGCGTGCACCGCCGCTTGCGCTACCCCCGGCTGCGCCAGCAGCGCCTGCTCGATTTCCCCCAGCTCGATGCGCTGGCCGCGGATCTTCAGCTGATCGTCGCTGCGCCCTAAATACTCGACGCTGCCGTCTTCCAGCCAGCGGGCGATATCGCCGGTGCGATACATGCGCGCGCCGTTGCCGGCAGGATCGGCGACAAACCGCTGCGCCGTCAGCCCCGGCCGATGCAGATAGCCATCGGCCAGCTGAATGCCGCGCAGATAGAGATCGCCGGCGCAGCCGACGGGCACCGGCCGCAGCATGGCGTCGAGAATGCTCAGCTGGGTGTTCCAGACCGGTTTGCCGATCGGCACGCCGGCGCCGCTCACCGCCGCCAATGCCGCGCCGGACGCCGGTTGGTAGGTGACATCGACCGCCGCCTCCGTCGGGCCATACAGGTTGTGCAGCGGCGCGGTAACCAACGCCTGATAGCGGGAAGCCAGTTCACACGACAGCGCCTCACCGCTGCAGAACACGCGTTTCAGGCTGGCGGCGGCGCGCTGTGGCGCCCGCTCGTTCAGCGCCTCCACCCAGATAGCCAACATGGACGGAACGAAATGCAGCGTGGTCACGCCATAGTCGTCGATCAACGTCGTCAGCGCCTGCGGATCGCGATGCGCCTCCGGCGGTGCCATCACCAGGCGCGCGCCGACCATCAGCGGCCAGAAGAATTCCCAGACGGAAACGTCGAAGCTGCACGGTGTTTTCTGCAATACCACGTCCTGCGCATCGAGCGCATACTCGTGCTGCATCCAGAACAGGCGGTTGACGATCGCCCGGTGGTTTACCACCACGCCTTTCGGCCGCCCGGTAGAGCCGGAGGTATACAGCACGTAGGCGGGATAATCGCCGTTCCCCGCCGGCAGGCGCGCAGGCGGTTCGCGCCCGCTGTCGTCCAGCGCATCGAACAGCAGCGTCGGCGCCAGCGCGGCAAAGCGGGCATCCAACGCGCTCTCGGTGATAATCAGCCGCGGCTTGGCGTCCTCCACCATGTAGGCCAGACGTTCGTCCGGGTAGCCGGTGTCCAGCGGCAGCCAGGCGGCGCCGGTCTGCACAATCGCCGTCAACGCCAGGCTGAGGCGCACGGAACGCGGCAACGCCACCGCCACGATATCCCCCGGCTGAATGCCGGCCGCCGTCAGCCGCTCGGCCAACAGCGCGGCCTGGCGCTGCATGTCGCGGTAGCTGAGGCTGTGCCCGGCATCCTGCAGCGCGATGCGATCCGGCGTGCGCCGCGCTTGATTGGCGATCGCCTGATGCAAGGTGGTGTCCGCCACCGCCTGACCGGTGCGGTTGACCGCCGCGATCAGCGCCTCTTCCTGTGGGGTTTGCAACTGCCAGCGCGGCAGCGGCAGATCCGGCTGGGCGATCCACTGTTGCAGCAGCGCCATCAGCCGCGCGGCGAAGCGCTCAGGCTGCGGCACCGAGGCGCGGTATTCCATCAGCAGGCGCAGACGTTCGCCCGGCAGCACCAGCAGCGTCAACGGATAGTGGGTATAACCTTTGTTACGGATGGCGTCGCAGCGCAGCGATCCTGTGCCGCCCAGCAGAGCGTCGTTGTCCGGGTAGTTCTCCACCACCAACAGCGTATCGAACAGCGTGCCCGCCCCGGCCAGGTGCTGAATTTCCCCCAACCCCAAATCGTCGTGCTCCAGCAGTTCAATTTGCCGGTGCTGCAGCTCAGTCAGCTGTTCCGTCAACGAGCGGTCATGCTGCAGACGCACCCGCACCGGCAGCGTGTTGCTGAACAGGCCAACGTGTTCCTCGACCCCTTCTATCTGGCCAAAGCGGCCGGAAACCGGCGAGCCGAACACCACGTCCTGCTGGCCGCAACAGCTGGCCAACTGCAATGCCCAAATGCCCTGCATCACGGTATTGAGCGTCAACCCGCGTTCGCGACACAGGGTCAGCAAGCGCCTTTCCTCGGCCGGCGGCAGCGTCATTTCCAGCTCGTGCACGCGATCGTCCTGCGCCTCACCGAACAGCAACGTCGGCCGCACGTCCTGCAGCGTCTGGCGCCAGAGGCGGCGCGAAGCTTCGGCATCCCGCGCGGTCAGGCGGCGCACGATATCGGCATAGTTCGAACGCAGCGGCGGCAACGCCTGCTCGCCTTCACGCAGGGCCAGCATCAGATCGTTGAGCACCACCGGCGTCGACCAGCCGTCGACGATCAGGTGATGCGCGTTAAGGAACAGCGTGTAGCGTTCGCTATCCCCGTGTTTGACCAGCAATGCATGCAGCATCGCGCCCGGCTGGTTGAACAGATCGCGCTGCAGCTCCTGCTGCTCCAGCCGGTGCAGTGCCTGCGCCTCCTGTTCTTCGGCCAGCGGCGGCAGCGCGTGGCTGTCCTGCGGCCAATGGCTTTCCTGCGGGATCAGCTGCAGCGGCTCGCCCTCGCGGTTGAATCGGGCGGCCAGCTGCGGATGGCGGCGGATCACCGCATTCAGCGCCTGCTGAAGTTGATGCGCGTCCAGTTCGCCGCAGAGGCTCAGGCGCGTCAGCGAGTTGTAGCTGCCGCCCTGCTGCGCTGTCTGCGCATGGAACAGCAGGCCGTGTTGCAGCGGCAACAGCGGCAGCGCCGCGGCTAACGGCCCGCACTCCCGTTCCCAGGCGCGCACCGCTTCATCATCGACGCCCGGCTGGGCGATTTCGGCCGCCACCAACGTCGCCGCCGCGCGTTCGGGATGCCGTTCGGCAAACTCGCACAGTGAACGCACGGCGTGCTCGATGCCGCTGTGCAGCTGCGCAATGTCGCTCTCGCTGAAAATTCCCTCCAGCCAGCTCCAGTTAATCGCCAGGCAGGCGCCGTCGCGCCGCTCCTCGACAAAGATATTCACTTCCAGCCCGTAAGACGGCGCCTGCTGCGCATCCTGCGCCACGGCGAAGGCGTCGCGGAAGCGGGTCTGGCTGCGCTGCGGCGTCCAGTGCGCCTCATCCTGGCTGAAACGCCCAAGGTAGTTGAATAAAATCTCCGGGGCGTTGCGCTGCGCCAGCGCCGCCAGATCGTCACGCTGCGGATGCAGATAACGCAGCTGGCCATAGCCGACGCCGCGATCGGCCACCGCGCGCGTCGCCCGTTTCACCGCGCGCACCGCCTCATTATGCTCGGCGTCATGCAGTTCGATACGCAGCGGGTACTCCGCCGTCAGCCAACCGACGGTGCGGGCCAGATCGAGGCCGTCATCCAGTTCGGCGCGGCCGTGCGACTCCAGAGAGAAACGCAGCGAAGCGGCCTGGAAACGGCGGCGGCAGGCCTGAGCCAGCGCGCACAGCATGATCTCTTCAACCTGGGCGCGATAGCTCTGCGGCAATGTGCCGAGCAGCGCGGCGGTCAGCCGGCTGTCGAGCAGCGTGCGCCGTTCGCTCACCGAGGCGATGCGATCGGTCTGCGGTTCCAGCGCGCGCCGCCCCAAACGCGGCACGCCGTCCGCCAGCATCTGCCGCCAGAACGGCAGCTCGGCTTCGCGGCGTTCGACGTCGGCCCGTAAACGCGCGGACCATTCATAGAGCGAGGTTTCCTCCGGCGGCAGCGTGATCGGCTGCCCCTGCATGGCGCTGTCGGCCACTTGCCGCAGCTCGTCGAGCAGGATGCGCCAGGAAACGCCGTCAACCACCAGGTGGTGGATCGCCAGCACCAGCCCCAGGCTCTGCCCGTCACGCTGCAACAGGATCGCCTGCATCATGGCGCCGGCCGCCGGATCGAGCTGCTCGAGTGCGGCATCAAACGCCTGTTCCGCCGCTAGCTCCAGTTCGCCGGATACGGTCTGAACCTGCATGAACTCAGCGGTAGCGGCTTCCTCGACCACCAACTGGCCGTCGCGGATCCTGGCGCTCAGCGCCGGGTGCGCCGCACGCAGCTGTGCCAACGCATAACGCAGCTGTTCCGGTTGCAGTTCGGCGGGCACACGCAGGAAAACGCCGTGCGCGAAGCGGCGATGCATATCGCCCGTCTCGGCGAACCAGTGCAGGATCGGCAGCCCGTCGATCGGGCCTTGTCGCACGCTGCGTGCGGTCTGAGAGCTAACGGCCAGCGGCTGCATCGCCTGCGCCATGCGCGCGGGGGTGTGCAGCGCGAAGATCTCGCGCGGCCGCAGCAGATAGCCTTTGCGCCGCAGGGCGGTGCCCAGCCCCATCGCCGAGATGCTGTCGCCGCCGAGCGCGAAGAAATCGTCGTCTGCGCCGACGCGCTCCATTCCCAACAGTTGGGCCATCGCGCGGCAAATCAGCCTCTCCTGCTCGGTGGCCGGTTCGCGAATGCTTTGCGCCAGCGTTTCCTGCGGTTTGGGCAGCGCCTGGCGGTCAATCTTGCCGTTGACGTTCAGCGGCAGCTCCGGCATTACCACCAGGATCGCCGGCACCATATAATCCGGCAGACGCTGCGCCAACTGCCCCAGCAGCTCGCTTTGCAGCGCCGGCGAGGCGCGACGCGCGTCATCCTGCACCGAGCAGTAGCCAATCAGGCGATAGGTGGCGCCGATCGGTTCGGCGATCACCACCGCCCGCCCCACGTCCGGCAAGGCGGCCAAGGCGCTTTCCACCTCACCCAGCTCGACGCGGAAGCCGCGCACCTTGATTTGGTGATCGGTCCGGCCAATGAATACCAGCTGGCCCTCCGCGCTCCAGCGCATCAGGTCGCCGCTGCGGTACATCACCTCGCCTTCGGCGAACGGGTTGGCGACAAAGCGCGCCGCCGTCAGATCCGGGCGCCGCAGGTAACCGCGCGCGATGCCCTTGCCGGAAATGTACAGCTCGCCCGCCGCGCCGATCGGCACCGGCTGCAGGCGGCTGTCGAGCAGCCAGACTGAGGTATTGGCGAGGGGACGGCCGATCACCGGCTGGTCTGCGGCCGTGACCGGCGCGCCGAGGGTATCGACGGTGTATTCGGACGGGCCGTAATAGTTGTGGATCTCCACCTCCGGATGCTGCTGCATCAGGTTCCACAGCGTCGGCGTCGCCGCCTCGCCGCCGATCATCACGAACGACGGCAGCGGGAACTGCCCTTTCAGCAGACCGCAGTCCACCAGTTGCGAGAAGAACGACGGCGTGATGTCCAGCAGATCGATCGGCGTCTGCTGGGTCTGTTCCAGCAGCGCCCAGGGGTCGCGGCGCAGCTCTTCATCGAAGATAACCAGTTCGCTGCCCATCATCATGCAGAACAGCGGTTCCCAGGAGGAGTCGAAAGAGAACGAGGCGGTATGGCCGGCGCGCAAGCGGCGCGCGTGGCGAGCCTCGAATTTTTCGATCGCCGGGCCGAACAGAGAAGCCTGGTGCGACAGGAACAGGTTCAGCAGCCCGCGGTGCGTGGACATCACGCCCTTGGGTTTGCCGGTCGAACCGGAGGTGTAAATCATGTAGGCGAGATGCGCCTCGTTCAGCGGCACACGCCGTTCGTCGTCCGTTATCGGCGTGGCCGCGGCGGCCGCGCAGCGCGCCAGGCACGGGGCGTCGTCCAGGCACAATACCTGCGGCAGATCCGGCATGTTGGCCTGCGTGTCACTGTGGGTCAGCAACATCACCGGCCGCGCGTCGTCGCACATCAGCGCCAGGCGCTCACGCGGATAGTCCAGATCGAGCGGCATATAGGCCGCGCCGCTGGCCAGCACGCCGAACAGCGCGACCAGCGTGTCCACCGAGCGCGGAATGCCGATGGCGACCACGTCTTCGGCGCCGATGCCGCTTTCGATCAGCACTCGCCCCAGCTGCATCACCCGTTCGGAGAGCTGCCGGTAGCTGAGGCGCACGTCGCCGCAGGACACCGCCAACGCCTCGGGCTGACGCTCAACCTGGCGCTGGAACGCATCCATGATCGAAACCATGCCCGCCGGCGGTGTCAGCTCAGCGCCGCGCCCCCAGGCCGCGAGTTGTCTGAGTTCCCCCTCGCCGATCAACGCCAGTTGACCGTTCGGCTGGTGCGGCTGCCGCGCCAACTGCTGCAGCCAATGGCCGATGCGCTCGGCGTGGTGCTGCAAGGTGCGCGGCGAGTATTTGGCCGGGTTGGCGACCAAAGACAGCGTCAATACGCCGCTTCGAAAACCGATCTCGAACTCCAGGTCGTCGACCGGCCCCATCGCCAGCGTATGGGTGGTGGCCGCCTGACCGTCGAACGACAAGGCGCTGTGGTAGACCTTGACGTTGACCACCGGCCCGTACAGTTCCTGATGGCCGCCGACCAGGCCGAGATCGCGTTTGATCTGCTCCGCCTCATAGCGTTGATGGCGGCGCGCCTGCTTGATCTGTGCCACAGTGGCCAGGCAGACATCCGCCAGCGACATCTCCGGCGTCACGTTCAGCAGCAGCGGCAGCACGTTGACCACCGGGCCGACCGCCGCCAGCGCCTGCGATCCCATCCGGCGCATGAAAGGAAAACCGACTGAGAAGCGGGTTTCGCCGCTCATGCGCGCCAGATACAGCGCCAGCGCCGCCGTGACGATATCGGCCGGCTGCAGCGACTGCAGCGCGCCATCGCGCAGCGCTTCGTCAAACAGCGATTCAGGCAGCACCAGCGCCTGTTTGAGCGGCCGGGCGCCCGCCTCAACCTCCCGACTCTCCGTCGATAATGACAGCGGCGACGGCAAATCGCGCAGATGCTGGCGCCAGAATTCGGCCGCCCGCTCACGTGCGGGCGAGGTTTGCCATTGCTGAAACTCTTCCACCACCTTGCCGAACGGGGTAAACGGCGAGGCCGCCGGCGCCAGCCCGTGGCGCAGCGCGCGATAAATATCGGCGATCCGACGGGTGATGGCTTCGAAGCTGAAGCCGTCCAGGGTCAAATGATGAAAGCGCTGATACCAGAACCAGCGATCGGCGCTGACGCGGATCACCGCATGGCGATAGAGCGGCCGCTCGCCGTCCGCCGGCAGATCCTGCGCCAGATCGTCGTTCATCAGCGCCAGCGCCGCCTGTTCGGCGTCCGGCCGCGCGCTGAAATCGAACCACTCCGGCGCCTGCACGCGCGCAGGATCGGCGTTCAGCGGCAAACGCTGCACCGGCTGGCCGTCCTGCGCCTCAAAGAACTGCGCCTGAACCGTATCCGCTTCGGCCAGCCCCTGACGGATCGCGCGCTCCAGCGCCGAGCGGTCGATAGCGCCGTGCAGTTCGGTGTAGTGCGCCACCGCGAAGCCGTTGCGCCGCAGCGCGATTTGGTCGGCGATCCAGATCCCCGGTTGCGCCGCAACCAGCGGATAATCCCGATACTCGACCTGAGTATCCGGCAAAGAAAGCGTTTCTGACATGGTGTCTGTCCTTTTCCTCAAACGGAATGTATCGATGTGGCTGTCTGGCGCTTAACGCGCCGCATCCGCCGCTTTCAAGGCCGCCGGCCGCATGTCCTGCCAGTGCGTTTCGATGTAGTCGATGCATTCGCCGCGCGACGCCGGCCCCATCAGCACGCGCCACCCTTGCGGCGCGTCGGCAAACTGCGGCCACAGCGAATATTGCTGCTGTGCGTTGACCAAAACGGAGAAACGGAGGCTTTCGTCATCGAACGGGTTTTGTTGTTCCTGAGTCATTTTCATTACCTGTCTGTCAAAATGTGTGGGTTATTCCATCCCGGAAAGCAGCTGGCGTACGCCGTCCACCAGGCCGCCGCGCCAGCAGAGCGCGTCATGTCCGCCGGAAAACACGCGGTAGTCGGCGCGGTGCCCCGCCGCCGTCAGGGCCTCGTGCATCTGGCGATTGACGAATTCGATATCCGCCTCCCGATCGCCGGCCTGTTGGATCACGTTGAGCGCTGGCGCCGCCGCATCGCGTTGCCGAACCTGGCGTATCAGCCAGCCTTCCTCCAGTTCGTGGCGTTTTTCGAACTGGGTAACGAATTGCACCGTAGGCCACCAGAAGGAGCCGGACTGGCTCAGCACGTGGCCGAAGCGCGCCGGCCAATGCAGGCCGGCATATAACGCCGCCAGCCCGCCGTAGCTCTGGCCGGCGACGACGGTGCGCGCCCCTTCCTCGCTGAACGCTTCGCGCTTCTGCGCCTGCGGCAGCAGCTCATCGATGATTGCCTGCCAGAAGGCGGCGTTGCAGGGCAGCTCGTTTTCCCGGTGTTCGCCGTCGATCGCATCGATCAGTAGCCAGCATGCGGGCGGCAGCCGCCCTGTTGCGGTTTCGTTCTCGATCACCGGCAGCAGCGCGTGCCTTTCGATCCAGTTTTGGCCGTCGAGCAATAACACCAGCGGGCGATTCGCTTTCACCGCCGCGTCGCCGCTGGCATACAGCCAGACGCGCCGCTGTGTGCCGAGCCGTTCGCTGTGCCACTGAAAACGCTGTAGCCGCGCCTCGTCCAGCGGCCGATCGGCGGCCTGCCAGGCGCTTTGGTCGTCGGCATCCGGCCCCTGGGCCAGGGAAACCGGGCGCGGACGATGCGAAGGCCCCAGCGAGAGGCGATTCAACGGATCGGCGATCGCCAGTGGAAACAGCGAAATCCACCAGGCGCGCTGCTGGCGATCGCGCAGCGTTTCGTCGTCGCTGAAGACGGGAGGAAGATCCCGGTCTGTGACGGGGATCAGGCTGTAGCTGCCGCGCCAGCGGCGATCGATAACGGCCGCGCCGTACCAAACGTCGGTGCCGGGCAGCCTGGTCAGGCTGCTGGGGGACGTGCTGTGGTGATCGGTTATGCCGTTGATATCGGCATAAACGCGGCGAATCGGCGAGCACCGCTCATCGCCGGCAGGATCGCGCCATAGCCAGGTCATTTTGACGTGGCGGTCATCGTGCGGCTCGACGATGGGCGTGCCGTGAGAGGCCACCTTCTGCCACCACTCGGGCTGCCCCGCCGCCTCTTCACGCAGCCACTGCGCCGCCAATCCCTCATGACCGTTGCCTGGCCTCTTTTCCGGCAAAAACTCCATAGCGCCCCTTACATAACATGAGTGATTTTTACAAAACCTGACAATCGTATTGATACTCATTATCGTTTTCAATACTATTTGTCGGATTTTTACCGTCGTGCGCACACGGCGTTTCCGTATCGACGGGTAAAGACCGCTCGCCGATATTTCGGGGTTTATCAGGGTTGCATGACACACAACGCAGGTATGCAGGAGAGAGAATGAAGATTAAAAACAAAGGGATAGACAATTCGAATGCGGAAGCGACGGCCGCCAAGCGGTTGTTGCTGGGCTCGGCGCTGGCCTTACTGCCCTTCGCGCCACACGCGTCCGCCGCGGCGGATGAGACGATTTTGGTGACCGCCGACGCGCAAAACAGCGTGACCGCGCCGGTCAAAGGGATCGTCGCCAAAGAGAGCGCCGCCGGCACCAAGACCGCCGCCGCTCTGCGCAAAACGCCGCAGTCCATCTCGGTGGTCACGCGCGAGCAAATGAACGACCAGGAACCGGCGTCGGTCGCCGACGCGCTGAACTACACCAGCGGAGTGATCACCACCTACCGCGGTAACTCCAACCGCAATGACGAAGTGATCAGCCGCGGCTTCCGCTATGCGCCCAAGCTGCTCGACGGCCTGCACTTTGGCCTCTCGAGCCAAAACGGCGGCGCCGGGCAGATCGATCCCTGGCTGCTGGAGCGCGTGGAGATGGTGCACGGCCCGGCCGGCGTGCTGTACGGCCAGGTCAGCCCCGGCGGCGTGGTGGTGATGACCAGCAAGCGCCCTACCGCCCAGAGCATTCACGAAGTCAAATTCAGCACCGGCAACCGCCATCTGGCGGAAACGGCGTTCGATTTCGGCGGCAAACTCAACGACGACAACACCCTGTTTTATCGCCTGAACGGTATCGCCAGAACCGAGCATGAGTTTGTCAAAGACAGCAAGCAGCAACGGGTGGCCATCGCGCCGGCCTTCACCTGGCTGCCGAACGAAGACACCAGCTTTACGTTGCTGACCAGCTACCAGAACGATCCGAAAGCCGGGTCGCGCAACTTCCTGCCGCGCGCCGGCACGCTGTTCTCGACCAGCGCGGGCTATGTGCCCTATGACTTCAACATCAGCGAACCCAGCTTCAACAGATCGCGGCGCGAGCAGGCGTCGATCGGCTACAGCCTCGAGCATAACTTCAGCGATGCGCTGTCGTTTACCCAGAACCTGCGCTTCACCCACCGCGATGAAGACTATAAATATCTGGTTTATAACGTAAACTCGAAGGTCAACGACCACACCGTCACCCGCATGGCGCAGCATGAAACGCAGATGACCAACGAGTTTGGCGTGGATAACCAGCTGAAGGGGCTGTTCGACACCGGCGAGGTGAAGCACACGGTGCTGGGCGGGTTGGATTACCGCTACAGCCATATCGATTCGAAGATGTATCGCGATCGCGGCAACGACTACCCGATCGACTGGGCAAACCCGGTTCGCCCCAGCATCGATGGCAGCACGCTGGCGCTGGCTTCCAGCGATTTGAAGACGCTGAATCAGGTCGGGGTGTATCTGCAGGACCAGCTGGAGTGGAATAACTGGAACCTGCTGCTGTCCGGCCGTCAGGACTGGTCGCAGGTCAACACCCGCGATCGCACCAGCGGCGGTAAGGAGCAGACCTACAACGATGCCCAGTTCACCGGCCGTGCGGGCCTGCTTTACGCCTTCGACAACGGCATTTCGCCGTATGTCAGCTACAGCACTTCGTTCGATCCTAACCTGTATCCGAGCGCGCCGGGCGCCGATCCGCTCAAGCCGACCACCGGCAAACAAACCGAGGTGGGCGTGAAGTACCAGATCCCGGGCGGCAACACCCTGCTGACCCTCTCCTGGTTCGACATTACCCAGCGTAATGTGGCGTCTTACAACCGTCTCACCTCCGCCTACGAGCAGATCGGTGAGGTGAAATCCAAAGGGATTGAGGCGGAAGTACATGCCCAGCCGACGCCGGAGATCAAGCTGACCGCCGCCTATACCTACACCGACGTGGTGACCAAAGACTCCAACTCGGCGGACGAAATCGGCCACAGCCCGGCGGGCATCCCGCGTCACGCGGCTTCCGCCTGGGGCAGCTACAGCTTCCTGAGCGGCGCGCTGAACGGCCTGACCGTCGGCAGCGGCGTGCGTTACATCGGCGATGCGCCGGCCGACGCCATCGGCCAGTACGATGTGCCGCACTACACGCTGTACGACGCCATGGTGAAATATGACCTTGGCCAGGCCTCGTCTGCGCTGCGCGGTGCGGCTCTCCAGCTCAACGTACAGAACCTGACGGACAAGAAATACGTTTCATCCTGCAGCGGCGAGTATGCCTGCTTCTACGGCAGCGGCCGCAGCATCATCGCTTCGGTCAACTACCGCTGGTAACCAAAATGGGCGGCCAGCGCCGCCCATTTTCCACCTTTCCCGCCGCCTTTACTCCTGCTTCAATTCTCGCAAGTGCTTGTACACCGTGGCGCGCCCCATCGACAGCACGTTGGCGATGTAGTCCGCGGCGCTTTTGGCCTTGAACGCCCCCTGATGATAGAGATCGCTGACCAGCCGCCGTTTTTGTTCGCGGCTCAGCGCGCCGAGCGCGGCGTTTTCGCGCCGCAGCCAGTCGTGCAGGAAGGTGTTGATCTTCTCCTGCCAGTCATCTTTGAACAGTTGTTGCGGCTGTGGCTGCAGCCGCGTGACCGACAGGAACATGTCCAGCGCGTTGCGGGCGTCCTCGAACATCGCGGTGCTCAGGTTGATGCACAGCAGATAGCTGGGCTTGCCCTGCTCGTCGCGCGCGGCGATGCTCACCGAACGCATCTTTTTGCCGTCCCAGTTCAGCTTCTCATAGGGGCCGGTCACGCCGGCGCCGCCATCAAGCTCGAAGTCCTCCAGCCCGGCGTCATCGCCCGGTTTGCGCTTCGACAGGTTGTTGGCCAGATAGGCAATCTTGTTGGTGGCCAGATCGTGGATCACCACTTCCGCATTCGGGAAAAACAGCGCCGCGATGCCGTCGGCGACCGAGCGCAAAAGTTCGAGTTGAGAAGAAGAGTTCGGCACGCTGGGGGGTCTCCGTATAGCCCGGTTTGGTTTGCGGTTCAGCCGCTTAGCATACCGCAGTTGCCGCCGCTTGCCGAGTGGATGGCGTTGGCGTCTCCTTCACCGACGGCTGCGCCGCAAGCGCCTTTATTGTCCTTGCCGGGGATCGGTAACCCGTCCGTTTCTGGTGAATAAGCTTTTCAGCCCACTCTTCTGCCGCAACACATTAAAACAGCCTCGAATCATGCTCCTCTTTGCCAGGTAAAACACGGCGGCAGACGGCGTTTTAACAGGATTTTAACGCTGCCGAGGGGAAACGCCATTGTCAACATGGCTGTTAAATAAAATGAAACTTTTTGATCACATTCAAGCTTCTGAAAAATAGATAAAAAGGGTTTTTATGCGCTTTACATGCATAAATTATGCATGTGCTCGCTCACTGCCGACAAAAAGTAATTAACTATTCATTTATCGCCCTGCAGGCGGCGAAAAACCGCCCGCTGGCCCGATGAGCGGGGGGCTAACAACCGGCATAATTAGTGGTAAATTTAGCGTCGCAAAGTGTTATGCGCTTGCTAATCCACGGTTAAACGAAATAAATACCTCTAATATATAAAGGTTGGTTATGGAAAAGCTATCCTACGCTTCAGACAGCAGCACCACCGCTTGGGCTACATATCTGCAACAAATCGATCGCGTCGCCCCTTACCTCGGCGAGCTGTCACGCTGGGTTGATACGCTGCGTCACCCTAAGCGCGCTTTGATTGTCGATATCCCGCTGCAGATGGACGATGGCACCATCCGTCACTTCGAAGGTTTCCGCGTACAGCACAACCTGTCGCGTGGGCCGGGCAAAGGCGGTATCCGCTTCCACCCTGACGTCGATCTGAACGAAGTGATGGCCCTGTCCGCCTGGATGACCATCAAGTGTGCCGCGGTCAACCTGCCGTACGGCGGCGCCAAGGGCGGCATCCGCGTCGACCCGTTCAAACTGTCTGAAGGCGAACTGGAGCGACTGACCCGCCGCTATACCAGCGAAATCGGCTTCATCATCGGGCCACAGAAAGACATCCCTGCGCCGGACGTCGGCACCAACGCCAAAGTGATGGCCTGGATGATGGACACCTACTCCATGAACCACGGCACCACCATCACCGGCGTGGTCACCGGCAAGCCAATCCACCTCGGCGGCTCCTTGGGCCGTGAGAAAGCGACCGGCCGCGGCGTGTTCGTCACCGGCAGTGAAGTGGCCAAGCGTCTGGGCGTGCAGATCGAAGGCGCCAAAGTGGCGGTGCAAGGCTTCGGTAACGTGGGCAGCGAAGCGGCTCGCCTGTTCGTTGGCGTCGGCGCGCGCGTCGTCACCATCCAGGACCACTCCGCCACCCTGTTTAACGCCGACGGCATCGACCTGGCCGCGCTGACCGAATACCAGGCCAAGCACAAGCAGATCGCCGGCTTCCCTGGCGCCAGCGAGATCGAAAGCGAAGCGTTCTGGTCGGTCGACATGGACATCCTGATCCCTGCGGCGCTGGAAGGCCAAATCACCCGTGAGCGTGCCGAAATCCTCAGCGCCAAACTGGTGCTGGAAGGCGCTAACGGCCCGACCTTCCCAGAGGCGGACGACATTCTGCGCTCCCGTAACATCACCGTGGTTCCGGACGTTATCTGTAACGCCGGCGGCGTAACGGTCAGTTACTTCGAGTGGGTGCAGGACATGGCGAGCTACTTCTGGAGCGAGTCCGAGATCAACGAGCGTATGGACAAGATCATGACCGACGCCATGGTCCACGTCTGGAACAAGGCCGCAGAGAAAGAGTGCAGCCTGCGCACCGCCGCTTATATCGTGGCCTGTGAGCGCATCCTGACCGCACGTAAAGAGCGCGGCATCTACCCAGGTTGATGCCCGTATCCCGGCCTGCCCGCCCCGGCAGGCCGGGTTTTCCTCAGCGCAAACAGCGCTTCAACACCTTACCGGTGCTGGTCATCGGCAAACGCTCGACGAACTCGACGATGCGCGGATACTTGTACGCCGCCAGCCGTTCCCGGCTCCAGGCGATCAGCGTTTCTTCCTCGATCGGCTCCTCCGTCTCTTTCAACACCACCACCGCTTTGATCTCTTCGCCCAGCGACGGATGTTCGACGCCGATCACCGCCACCAACGACACCGCCGGGTGGCGAATCAGCGCCTCTTCAATCTCGCGCGGGTAGACGTTGAACCCGCCGCGAATGATCATGTCCTTGGCCCGATCGACGATGAAATAGAAGCCGTCGGCGTCGCGGCGCGCCAGATCGCCGGTGCGGAACCAGCCGTTTTCCAGCACCTCCGCCGTCGCCTCGGGGCGATTCAGATAGCCTTTCATGATGTTGTAGCCGCGTACCGCGATCTCCCCCACCTGATCGACAGCGTCGACCGGCTGCCCGGTGGCGTCGAGCAGGCGCACCTCCACGCCCCAGATCGGCTGGCCGATGGAGCCGGGCTTGGTCAGGCGGTGAGGATGGTTAAAGGTGGCGACCGGGCTGGTCTCAGACAGCCCGTACCCTTCGAGAATGTTGACGCCGAAGCGGCGCGAAAAATCCTCCAGGATCTGCACCGGCAGGCTGGCGCCGCCGGACACCGCCATACGCAGCGTGCTGCGCAAGCTTTCGATATCCGTGTGTTCATCCAGCGCATTCAACAGCGCCCAATACATGGTCGGCACCCCGGCGAAAAAGGTGATGCCGTGCCGTTGCATCAGCGCGATGGCCTGCGCGGCGTCGAAGCGCTCGACCAGCACCAGAGTGGCGGCGGCGGCGAACCCGGCGTTCATCTGCACCGTCGAGCCGAAAGTATGAAACAGTGGCAAGGTGACCAGGTGACGATCGGGGGCCGTCTCCGAACCGTCGAACAGCCGCACCGATCCCAAGGCGTTAAGCACCAGATTGGCGTGGGTCAACTCCGCCCCTTTGGCGCGGCCGGTGGTGCCGCTGGTATACAGCACCACCGCGGTGTCGCTTTCGAGCGTCGCGGCCGAAGCGAATTCGGTAGCCTGTGCGGCTATCGCCGCGCTGAAACGTTCCCCCTCGAGCGGCAACCGATCGCCGATGATAAACACCTCACGGCACTGCTCCGCCTTTGCCGCCGCCCGCAGCGCTTCCTCCCCCAGCGGCAGGCCGCTGCTGCCCTCGAAACAAAACAGCGCCACCGCCGCCGAATCCGCCAGGTAATAGTCGAACTCCGCGCTCTTAAGCAGAATATTGAGCGGCACCACCACCGCGCCGCTTTTGAGAATGCCGTAATAGACAGCCGGAAACTCCGGCCGGTTCGGGCAGGCCAGCGCCACCCGTTCACCGCGCCGCACGCCGCGCGCGACCAACAGATTCGCCACCCGGTTGGCCATCTCGTTCAGCGCCCGATAGCTGAGCGGTACATCGTCCTGTATCACCGCCGGCCGTTCCGGCCAGGTGCGCGCACTCTCTTCAAGCAAGGTAGCCAGATTCAGCATCGGGGATCCTCCCTGGGGTTGAGCGGCGAGAAAAGCGCCGCAGTATCACGAGTATAGATAGGCGCTTCGCGGTTCGCATTCCCAGGGCCGCTGGGCTATACCTTAGGCAATCCCCATCCCGCAGGAGTTGTGATCATGAGCAAGAAAAAGATCCTGATGCTGGTCGGTGACTATGCCGAAGATTACGAAACCATGGTGCCGTTTCAGGCGTTGCAGATGATCGGCCATTGGGTGGACGCCGTGTGCCCCGGCAAAGCCGTCGGCGACTACATCATGACCGCGATCCACGATTTTGACGGCGCGCAAACCTACAGCGAGAAACCCGGCCACCGTTTCACCCTGAACGCCGACTTCGCCACCGCCAAAGAAGAGCACTACGATGCGCTCTTGATCCCCGGCGGCCGGGCGCCGGAATACCTGCGCCTGAATCCCGACGTGATCGCGCTGGTGCAGGCGTTTGACGCCGCGAAAAAGCCGATCGCCGCCGTTTGCCACGGCCCGCAGCTGCTGGCGGCGGCCGGGGTGTTGCAAGGCCGCACCTGCAGCGCCTACCCGGCCTGCGCGCCGGAAGTGCGGCTGGGCGGCGGCCATTATGCGGAGATCGGCATCGATCAGGCGCACGTTGACGGCAATCTGGTCACCGCCCCGGCCTGGCCGGCGCATCCGCAGTGGCTGGCGAAGTTCGTCGAGGTGCTGCAGAAATAGCCGTTCAGGGGATCGCACCAGATAGCGACGACGCGGCATCCCCTTTGCAATAAACCAAAAATCGCTTGACCTTCCCAACGTTGGAAGTCGGATAACGCGGGATGAACTGCTTCCACGCAGTGAATTCCACTGTCGACTTCGGTAGGAAAGGTCAAATGATGAAAGCCAAAACCATAATCCTGATCGCAGCGGCGATAAACGGCGCTTTCGCCGTTGCCGGCTGCAAAGAAAACCCGTCTTCGGCGACACCTGCGCCGCCTCCCCGTGTTCCTGTGGCTGATGTTTTAGTCCGCCCGATAACGCCCTTTGCCGAATTCACCGGTTCGCTGGCCGCGGTCAAGCACGTTGAGTTGCGGCCTCGGGTCGCCGGTTATGTGCTGGCGGTAAATGTGCCGGAAGGTCGCCTGATAGAAAAAGGCCACCCGCTCTTTCTCATCGATCCGCGGCCATTTCAAGCCGCGCTGAACGAGGCGACGGCGCGTTTGCAAGAAGCGGAAGCCGCCTCTACGCTAGCCCAGGCCGACTATGTGCGCGCTAAAACGTTGTTCAATAAAAACGTTATCGCCCGCGATCGGTTTGATTCGGCTACCGCCATGATGAAAGCGAGCAATGCGCAGGTCAACGCAGCGAAAGCGGCGCGGGAGGCGGCAAAGTTGGATCTGGAGTTCACCCGCGTCACCGCGCCGATTGCCGGACGCGTAGGCCAGACGCTCGTCACCGAAGGCAACTATGTCACCGGCGGCGTCACGCCGCTCACCACGCTGGTCTCGATCGATCCACTCCACGTCTATTTCGATGTGGATGAACGCACCTATTTGCAATCGTTGACCGCGTGGCGCAATAAAACGGCGCCACCTGACATTCGGGTATCGGTGGCGTTACTTGCAGACAAAACCTATTCCCGGCGCGGGCGCGTCGATTTCCAGTCCAATACCGCCGACCGCACGACGGGAACGGTGCGCCTGCGCGCGGTGATCGATAACCCGGATGGGCGACTGTCACCTGGGTTGTTCGCCAGAGTCAAGCTGGAAACCGGCGCGCCGCAGGCCAAGATCCTGATCGCCGACCAATCGATTGGCACCGATCAAAACCGGCGCTATGTCCTGGTCGTCGATGAGAATGACAAAACCGAATACCGCCCCGTTGAACTTGGCCCGGTCGTTGAAGGACTGCGCGTGATAGAGCACGGCCTGCGGCCGGGAGAACGCATCGTCGTGAAAGGGCTGGTGCGCCCCGGCATGTCAATCACGCCGCAGCCCGCCGAGATTGACGGCGCGCCTATCGAGCAATTGAACGCTGCGGGAGACGCGACATGACTTTCCCTCGTTTCTTCATTAAACGCCCGATCTTCGCCATCGTGCTCTCCATCTTGACGCTGATCGCCGGCACCGTGGCGTTATTCCAGTTGCCGCTCAGCGAATACCCTGCGGTTACGCCGCCTACCGTACAAGTGACGGCGTCTTATCCCGGCGCCAACCCGAAAGTGATCGCGGAAACGGTGGCCGCACCGCTTGAGCAAGCCATCACCGGCGTCGAAGGCATGCTTTACATGTCTTCACAGGCGGCGACCGACGGCCGAATGACGTTGACCGTCACCTTTGCCCAGGGAACAAATGCCGACATGGCGCAGATCCAGGTGCAAAATCGGGTAGCGCGCGCGTTACCCCGCTTGCCTGCAGAGGTACAGCACCAGGGCGTAGTGACGCAGAAAACCTCACCGGACATCCTGATGGTGGTGCATCTCCTGTCGCCTGACCAACGCTACGATCCGCTTTATATCTCAAATTACGCTTATCTGCAGGTTCGTGATGAACTGTCCCGCATTCCGGGCGTCAGCGATGTCCAGGTCTGGGGAGCCGGCGAATACAGCATGCGGCTCTGGCTGGATCCGGATCTGATCGCCGCGCGCGGGCTAACCGCCGGCGATGTGATCGCTGCGGTGCGCGAGCAAAACGTTCAGGTGGCGGCCGGTTCCGTCGGTCAGGCGCCCGATTCCAATGCCGCATTTCAGGTTACGGTCAATACCCTCGGCCGTCTGGCCGATGAGAAACAGTTTGGCGATATCATCATCCGCACCGGCAGCGACGGCCGGGTGACCCGCTTGCGCGACGTCGCCCGTATAGAAATGGGCGCCGATGCGTATGCGCTGCGCAGCCTGCTCGACGGCGAGCCGGCCGTCGCGCTGCAAATCATTCAGAGCCCGGGCGCCAACGCGCTGGACGTCGCTCAGGCGGTCAGAGCGACCGTCAAGCGCCTGGAGGGCAACTTTCCTGCCGGACTCAGTTCACGGATCGCCTACGATCCCACGGTTTTCGTGCGGGCATCGCTCGAGTCGGTTGTGACGACCCTGCTGGAAGCGATCCTGCTGGTGGTGATCGTGGTAGTGGTGTTCCTGCGCAGCTGGCGAGCCTCGCTGATTCCGCTGCTCGCGGTGCCGGTTTCGCTGGTCGGCACGTTCGCCATCATGTACTTGATGGGCTTCTCTCTCAATACGCTGTCCCTGTTCGGTTTGGTATTGTCTATCGGCATCGTCGTCGATGACGCGATCGTGGTGGTGGAAAACGTCGAACGACACATCGAAAACGGCAAAACGCCGCAGCAAGCCGCGCGACTCGCCATGGATGAAGTCACCGGGCCGATCGTCGCCATCACCTCGGTGCTGGCCGCGGTTTTCGTTCCAACAGCGTTCCTGAGCGGTTTACAGGGCGAGTTTTACCGGCAGTTCGCGCTGACCATCGCCATTTCAACCCTGCTGTCGGCGCTCAATTCGCTTACGCTCAGCCCGGCGCTGGCGGGCATGTTGCTGCGGCCTCATCCGGCGAAACCTCGCGCTCCCGGCCGCATTGGGCGCGTCTTGCAAGCCGCTGTCCGGCCTTTCCAACGCGCGCCGGACGCGTATGCCAATGCCGTGCGTAAAACGGTGCGCGTCCGCGGGATGGCGCTGGCTATTTACGGCGGGCTGCTCGTTCTGACGTTTTTCAGCTTCCAGGCCGTTCCGCCGGGCTTCGTGCCCATGCAGGATAAGTACTATCTGGTCGGCATCGCCCAACTGCCCAATTCGGCCTCGCTGGATCGCACCGATGCGGTCGTTAAACAGATGTCGAAGATCGCGCTGGCGGAACCCGGGGTGGAAAGCGTCGTGGCCTTTCCGGGGCTGTCGATTAACGGCTTCGTCAATGTGCCGAACGCCGCCGTGATGTTCGTCATGCTCGATCCGTTTAAAGATCGCGCCACGCCCGATCTGGCCGCCTCCGCCATAGCCGGTCGGCTGCAGGCGAAATTCGCCGACATTCCCGATGGTTTCCTCGGCGTATTTCCGCCACCGCCCGTTCCCGGTCTCGGCGCTACCGGCGGATTCAAGATGCAGGTGGAGGATCGCAGCGGCGCGGGGCTTGAGTCCCTGGTTGAGCACACGCGGATCCTGATGATGAAAGCCACCGAATCGGGCCAGGTCGCCGGTCTGATGACCAGTCTGGATATCAACGCGCCGCAGCTCGATGTGGTTATCGACCGCACTCAGGCGCAAAGTCAGGGCGTCAGCCTGGCGGATGTGTTCGAGTCGCTGCAAATCTACCTCGGCTCGCTTTACATCAACGATTTCAACCGATTCGGCCGCACCTACAAAGTCACCGCTCAGGCCGATGCCGCCCATCGCATGCAGGCCGAAGCTATCGGCCGGCTGCAGGTGCGCAACGCGGCCGGCGACATGCTGCCGCTGTCTTCCTTTGTCACCGTTACGCCCGGCTCCGGCCCGGATCGCATCATTCGTTACAACGGCTATCCATCGGCTGATATCTCGGGCGGTGCGGCGATGGGCGTCAGTTCCGGTCAGGCGGCCGCATTGATGGAGCGCCTGGCGAAAGAGACGCTGCCGGAAGGCATGACCGTCGAATGGACCGATCTCACCTATCAGCAAAAGCTCGCGGGCGACGCGGCGCTGTTCATTTTTCCGCTGTGCGTGCTGCTCGCCTATCTCATTCTGGCCACGCAATACAACAGCTGGCTACTGCCTTTGGCCGTGCTGCTGATCGTGCCGATGTGTCTGTTGAGCGCCATGATTGGCGTCTGGCTGCTGGGCGGCGACAACAACGTTTTCGTGCAAATAGGCCTCATTGTGCTGGTCGGCCTGGCCGCCAAAAACGCCATTCTGATCGTCGAGTTCGCCCGCAGCCTGGAGGATGAAGGCGTCAACGCGCTCGAGGCGGTGATTAAGGCCTGCCGGCTGCGATTAAGACCGATAGTGATGACTTCAATCGCGTTTATCGCCGGCGTCATTCCATTGATCTTCGCCAGCGGTGCGGGGGCGGAAATGCGCCATGCCATGGGGGTGGCGGTCTTCGCCGGCATGCTGGGCGTGACCTTGTTCGGCCTGTTCCTGACGCCGGTCTTTTATGTCGTGATTCGCGGCCTGGCGACCCGATTCGAGCAATATCGTGCCAAAGCCAAAGCCAGCCGTAAGGAGCGAGTCTGATGAAAAATCTTCGTAGAACCTTGTTATTGCCGCTGAGCGCGCTCGCCTTGCTAACCGGATGTGCGGCGGTGGGCCCCGATTACTCGCCGCCCGTCGCCCGTCACCCTGCCGGCTTCGGCCAACCACCGGCGGGGCTGAGTGCCGGAAATGTCGAACTCGCCTGGTGGCGCCTCTTTGACGATCCTGCTCTCTCGGATTTGGTTCAGCGAGCGTTGGCGGCGAACCATGATGTCGGCATCGCCGTCGCCCGAGTAGACGAAGCCAAAGCCCTGTTGCGTGAACAACGGCAGGATTTCCTGCCGCGCGCCGGTGCCGCGCTGAGTTATGAGACGCGTCGACTGGGTGAAGCGGAGAAGCTGGCCGCCCAGCCACGCCATACGCAAACCTATCGCGGTGCGATTGATTCGACATGGGAAATCGATCTCTTCGGGCACGTTCGGCGCTCGATTGAGGCCGCTCAGGCGCTGGCGGGAAGCCGCGAAGCGTTGCTGCGTGGCGTTCAGGCGGGCGTCGCTGCGGAAGTGGCCGCCACCTGGCTAGAACTGCGAGGTTTAGACGCCGAACTTAAGATGGTCGCCGAAATTAGCCACAGCCAGCGTGAAAGTTTGGTGCTGGTAAAAAAACAAATGAGCGCCGGCGCCGCCAGCGAATTCGACCGATTGCGCGCCGAGGCGCTATTGCGCAACGTCGAAGCGGCGACGCCAGAGCTGGAACGCCGCCGAGCCGCCGCCGTCAACGCATTGGCGACGCTGCTTGGCGAAATGCCCCAGACATTCCGCCCCCCTTCCGCCGAATGGGGAAGCCAGCCGCCAGTGCTGCGGACGATCGCCGTGGGCACGCCCGGCGCCCTGCTCGCCCGGCGCGCCGACATTGTGGCGGCTGAACGGGAACTTGCGGCAGCCACCGCCATGATTGGCGTGGAAACGGCGGCGCTCTACCCGCGCATCGAAGCGCGAGGTTCGATCGGGCTGGTCGCCGGCAACCTCGATGCGCTGACTGGCGCCGGTGCGTTCTCCGCTGTGATCAGCCCAGTGATTCGCTGGGCATTTCTCGATATCGGGCGCGTACGCGCCCGGATCGCCGCCAGCGAGGCGCGAACACAACAGGCACTGTTGATTTACGAGCGGACGGTGCTGAGCGCGCTGCGCGAAACGGACGATGCTTTCAAAACCTATGCTGAGGCGGTCAGCACGTTGGATCTGCGGTTACTTGAGGCGGCGGCGAATCGCGAAGCGGCCCGGCTCGCCCAGACGCGTTTTGCCGCGGGCGAAGGCATTTATCTGGAGGTGCTCGAGGCAGAACGGGCCGACTTCGCCAGCCGGCGCGCATTGACGCAGGCCGGCACGCGTCAGCGGCTTGCCGTGGTGGGCATCTACAAAGCGCTCGGCGGCGGCTGGGAGACGTGCGCGGCGGCAAAAAACGATTGCCGCGGCGCGACCGGTTCGTTCATGACGGCAAAAATCGGCGATGAACCTTGACCTTCCCCCGATGGGAAGCTCTAGCCTTGCTGATACCAGCCACTCCTTTAAGGGCACATAACATGAATTCATCCAATGCCAACTTCCCCCAGCCTTCGTCCGTGCGTCTGAGTCTGCCGGTTGAAGGCATGACCTGCGCCTCCTGCGTCGGTCGCGTCGAGCGGGCCTTGACGGCGGTTCCCGGCGTGCAGGCGGCAACGGTCAATCTCGCCACCGAACGCGCCGACATCACGTTTACCGGCCAGGCGAATCCGCAGGCGGCGGCCCGCGCCATCGAAGGCGCCGGCTATACCGTGCGAGAAGAAACCACTGAGCTGGCGATCGAAAATATGACCTGCGCCTCCTGTGTCGGGCGGGTGGAGAAAGCGTTGAGCCAGGTCGCCGGCGTTACCGAAGCCAATGTCAATCTGGCGACCGAACGCGCGCGGGTGCGCTATCTGGCCGGCAGCGTATCCCTGGAAGACCTCGCCGCTGCCGTCACCCGCGCCGGTTATACGCCTCGCCGCCTGACGGCGGATAGCCCCAGCGCGGACGACCAGGCCGCCGAACGGCGCGAAAATGAGTCACGCGCGTTGCGGCGCGCCCTGTTCGGCGCCGCCCTGTTCACCCTGCCGGTATTCCTGTTGGAAATGGGGTCGCACCTCATTCCCGCCATACATGAGTGGGTCATGGAGGGGTTGGGCGTGCAGACAAGCTGGTATATCCAGTTTGTCCTCACCACTTTGGTCTTATTTGGCCCCGGCCTGCGCTTCTTCCGCAAAGGCGTTCCTGCGCTGCTGCGCGGCGCCCCCGACATGAACTCGCTGGTTGCGGTCGGCACGGCGGCGGCCTACGGTTATTCGCTGGTCGCCACTTTCGCCCCCGGGGTGTTACCGCAGGGCACCGCCAACGTCTATTTCGAAGCCGCCGCCGTGATCGTCACGCTGATCCTGCTCGGACGCGTGCTGGAGGCGCGCGCCAAGGGGCGCACCTCACAGGCCATCAAACGGCTCGTCGGCCTTCAACCCAAGGTCGCACGCGTTGAACGGCATGGCGAAACGGTTGAAATCCCTCTCGAACAGGTGGTTGCCGGTGATGTGGTCTTCGTCCGGCCGGGGGAGAAAATCGCGGTGGATGGCGAAGTTCTGGAAGGCGCGTCTTATGTCGATGAAAGCATGATCACCGGTGAACCGGTGCCGGTCGAGAAAACCGTGGGGGCCGATGTGGTCGGCGGAACCATCAACAAAACCGGCGCGTTCAGTTTTCGGGCGACAAAAGTCGGCGCGAATACCGTCCTGGCGCAAATCATTCGATTGGTGGAGGAAGCGCAGGGTTCCAAACTGCCGATTCAGGCGTTGGTCGATAAGGTGACGATGTGGTTTGTTCCGGCCGTCATGGCGGCGGCGGTACTGACCTTTCTGGTTTGGTTGTTCTTCGGGCCGTCGCCCGCGCTGACCTTCGCGCTGGTGAATGCGGTCGCCGTGTTGATTATTGCCTGCCCTTGCGCCATGGGCCTGGCGACGCCAACCTCTATCATGGTCGGCACCGGGCGCGCCGCCGAGCTGGGCGTGCTGTTTCGCAAGGGCGAAGCGTTGCAGGCCCTGCGCGATGTAGGCGTTATCGCCCTCGACAAAACCGGCACGCTGACCAAAGGCCGCCCCGAGTTGACCGATCTGGTGCCCGCTGACGGTTTCGAATACCACGAAGTACTGGCCTTGGTCGCTGCGGTCGAGACACGGTCCGAACACCCCATCGCCGAAGCTATCGTCGCGGCGGCAAGAGAGCAGAATCTTACGCTCGCCGCTGTCGACAGTTTCGACGCCACACCCGGTTTCGGCGTAACGGCGCGCATCGGCCAACGCCGGATCTCCGTTGGCGCAGATCGCTTCATGACCAGGCTCGGGCTTGATGTGACACGTTTTCAGCCCGTCGCCGAGCGCCTCGGCGACCAGGGGAAAAGCCCGCTTTATGCCGCCATTGATGGCCGTTTGGCTGCGGTGATCGCGGTTGCCGATCCGATTAAGGAAACAACGCCGGAAGCTATCGCTGCGCTGCATGCGCTTGGGCTCAAGGTTGCGATGATCACCGGCGACAATGCCGCGACGGCGGCGGCGATCGCCCGGCAATTGGGGATTGACGAAGTCGCGGCCGAAGTGCTTCCCGAAGGCAAGGTGGCGGCGTTGAAATCCTTCCGCAACAGCGGCGCGAAAGTCGCCTTCGTCGGCGACGGCATCAACGATGCGCCGGCACTGGCGGAGGCGGACGTTGGGCTGGCTATCGGTACGGGCACCGATGTGGCGATAGAAGCGGCCGATGTGGTGCTGATGTCGGGCGACCTGCGCGGCGTAGCCAACGCCATTGCGCTCAGCCAGGCGACGATCCGCAACATCAAGCAGAACCTGTTTTGGGCCTTCGCCTATAACGCCGTCCTGATCCCAGTGGCAGCCGGCGCGCTTTATCCCCTGAACGGCACGCTGCTTTCGCCTATTTTCGCCGCGGCCGCGATGGCGCTTTCCAGCGTTTTCGTCCTTGGCAATGCACTGCGGCTCAAACGTTTCCAGGCGCCGATGGCCGTCGAGAGCCGCGCTGAAGCGGCGGCGGCAACCGCGCAACCCGGCGGAATATCGGCATCATCGTAACAGGAGGACAGGATGAACATCGGACAAGCAGCCCGGTTATCCGGCGTTTCGGCGAAGATGATTCGCTATTACGAGCAAATAGGCCTGATCCCGAGAGCGGCTCGCTCCGATGCGGGATACCGCCACTACGGCATGTCGGACGTGCATGGCCTGCGTTTTATCCGGCGCTCACGCGACCTGGGTTTTTCCGTTGAGCAGATATCTGCGTTGCTGATGCTGTGGCACGACCGCGAACGCGCCAGCGCCGATGTTAAAGCCGTAGCGCTATCCCATATCGCCGTGCTGAAAGCCAAGATTGCGCAACTGCAGACGATGGCGCAAACGCTGGAACGCCTTGCCGGCCATTGCCACGGCAATACTCGCCCCGACTGCCCTATTCTGGCGGGTTTAGCGCAACCGGTGGCGCTCATCGCGCCGCGCCAAACGCCGCATTTCGGAGTGATGCGCGAGCCGAAACCACGACGACCGCGTGAATCGTCATAAAAAGAGTTTGACCCTGTCACGCTGGCAAGCTTTACCGTTATCAAACACCGTAATCGACGAGGAGAGTAAAAATGATTCGTTTTCATATTCCAGCCATGACCTGCGGCGGCTGCGCCAGTTCCGTCACCCGGGCGTTGTTGAACGTTGACCCGCAGGCGCGCATTCAAACCGATCCGGCCAGGCGGGAAGTGCTCATCGAGAGTGCATTGCACAGCGATGCCTTCGGCGCCGCGCTGGACGAAGCCGGTTTTCCTCCGGCCGAGCCGGATTAAGCGGCGCGTCAGGCCTAGCGCAACTGTTCGATAAGAAAGTGGATATCGTACAGCCAGCGTTTGGCGCGCGCGGAACGCACCAGCATCGACACGCACAGCGGCCGGGGGTGTTCTTTGCAGGCGGAGGGGGAAAACCAGCGGCCGGTGTTGGTCGGCGGCTGGAAATACAGCTCGTGGTTATAGTTGCCGCTGTCGACGCCGAAGGTATCGAAGTAGCGGCGCATCAGCGTATTGGAATCGCTGAACGACAGGTTGAGCGCGGTGTTGATCTCGGTTTCCGGGGTGATGACCACGCCCTTCTTCAGCCGCCCTGCTGCGTTGAAGGCGGCGATAAGCGCGATGACCTGTTGCTGAATGTCTTCTGCCATGACGACCTCGAGCCGGTATGAATAAAAGAGGAATGCGGTTCTCTGTCTGACTCTGCCTGCCCCGGCGAGTTCTGGCCGCCGGCCGGGTTTTCCGTTTCTTTACACTTTCCATAAAAAAACCGCGCGCAGCCACACTCCCGGCGCGCGCGGTTGACGGTTAGCGGCTGAGCGTCGTCTTGTCGGCGATGACGCCGTCCCCCTGCCGCTCGGCGGCAACGCCGCCGCCCAACACTTTATACAGGGTGGCCTGATTGTCATACGCGGTCTGCTGCGCGGCGATCAGCGCCTGCTGCGCCGTGTACAGCGTGCGCTGCGCGTCCAGCAGCGTCAGGTAGCTGTCAACGCCCTGGCGGTAACGCAGCTCGGCCAGGCGATAATATTGCTGCGCCGCCGCCACATAGCCGGTCTGCGCCGCCAGCTGTTCCTGCAGCGTGGCCTTGCGCGCCAGCGCGTCGGCGGTTTCCTGAAATGCCGTCTGCACCGCTTTCTCATAGGTGGCGACATACAGGTCTTTCTGCGCCTGGGTGTAGTTCAACTGAGCCGTGTTATAGCCGCCGCTGAAGATCGGCAGGCTGATGCTCGGTGCGAACGACCAGACGCCCGCGCCGTGGCTGAACAACGAGGAGAGTTCACCGCTGCCCACCCCGCCGCTGGCGGTCAGGCTGATCGACGGGAAGAACGCCGCCCGCGCCGAGCCGATATTGGCGTTGGCGGATTTCAGGTTATGCTCGGCCTGCAGCACGTCCGGCCGCTTCAGCAACACTTGCGAAGAGACGCCGGCCGGCAGATCGCGCATGATCCCGCCGAGCGCCTCGATGCCGCTCGGCAGCAGGCTTTCCGGCACGCTTTGCCCCACCGCCAAATCCAGCGCGTTTTTCGCCTGCGCGGCGCTGGTAGCGTAGCTGGCGGCGTCCGATCGCGCCTGCTGATAGACGGTTTCCGCCGACGCCACGTCAACCAGCGACGCAATCCCGTGCTGTTGATTGTTGCGCGTGACGTCCAGCGACCGTTTGGCGCTCGCCATCGTCTGCTGCGCCACCGCCAGATTGCTGCGCTCGGCCGCCACCGCCACCCAGTCGGTGACGATATCGGCGATCAGCGTCAGGCGGGTGCTTTTCGCCGCCTCCGAGTTCGCCAGATAGGTTTCGAACGCCGCGCGCGACAGGCTGGCGTTTTTGCCGAACAGATCCAACTCGAATGCGCTGACGCCGGCCGCGGCTTCGTAGCTTTGGCTCAGCGCGGTGGCGTTGCCGCTGCCGGTCAGCGCTCGCCCGCGGCTGCCGTCGGCGGTGGCATTGATTGTCGGGAACAGCGCCGAGCGCTGCTCGCCGTACAGGGCGCGCGCCGACGCGATATTGGCGATCGCCTCGCGCAGATCGCGGCTGCTGTTCAGCCCCAGCGCCACCACCTGGCGCAGCCGGGCGTCCTGGACATAGTCGCGCCAGGCGACGTCCGGGTAGCTCAGCGCCCGGTTGCCGCCGGCCTCGCCCTGCGGCAGGTTGGCGGGCACCAGCGCCGCCGGGCGCTGGTAGTGCGGATCCAGCGACAGACAGCCGGTCAGCAGCAGCGGTAAAGTTAACATCATGACTCGTTGCAACACGTTATTCTCCTGCCTGTGACGGCGGGTTGGCGGGCCGACGGGTAAACATGCGGCGCACCAACACATAAAACAGCGGGACGAAAAAGATCGCCAATGCGGTGGCGGTGATGGTGCCGCCGATGATGCCGGTACCGATGGCGATGCGGCTGTTGGCGCCGGCGCCGCTGGATACCGCCAGCGGCAGCACCCCGGCGGTAAACGCCAGCGAGGTCATCAGGATCGGCCGCAGGCGCATGCGCGCCGCGTGGACCGCCGCGCCAATCAGCGTTTCGCCCCGCTGGTGCATCTCCTCGGCGAACTCGACGATCAAAATGGCGTTCTTCGCCGACAGGCCGATGATGGTGAGCAGCGCCACCTGGAAGTAGATGTCGTTTTCCAGCCCGCGCAGGGTGATCGCCAGCAGCGATCCCACCACGCCCATCGGCACCACCAACATCACCGCGAACGGAATCGACCAGCTCTCATACAGCGCCGCCAGGCACAGGAACACCACGATCAGCGAAATGGCGTACAGCGACGACGCCTGGCCGCTGGTCAGCCGCTCCTGATAGGACAGCCCGCTCCAGGAGTAGCTGCTGCCGGCGGAGAATGTTGCCGCCAACTTCTCCATCTCGCTCATCGCCGTACCGGAGCTGACGCCGGTGGCGCCCTGCCCGGTGATCTCGAACGACGACAGCCCGTTATAGCGCGACAGGTTTTCCGGCCCGTAGATCCAGTGCGAAGACGCGAAGGCGGAGAACGGCGTCATGCTGCTGGCGCCCGACGCGTTGGTGCCGCGCACAAACCAGCGGTCAAGATCTTCCGGCTTGGCGCGGTACTGCACATCGCCCTGCATATAGACTTTTTTCACCCGGTTGCGATCGATAAAGTCGTTGATGTAGGTGCTGCCGAACGCGCTGCTGAGGGTGCTGTTGACGTCGGCGGCGCTCAGGCCGAGCGCCTGCAGTTTGCCGTTGTCGATCTCCACCTGCAGCTGCGGGGTATCCGGCAAGGTGTTGGCGCGCACCGCCAGCAGCGATGGATTGCCGGCGGCCGCGGCAACGATCTGGTCGCGCATCGCCTGCAGCTCGGCGCGGGTGGTCGCCCCTTTGGCCTGCAGCTCGAAGGTGAAGCCGTCGGACTGGCCGAAACCGTCGATCGCCGGCGGGCTCATGGAGAAGACCTGGGCGTCGCGCAGCGTGGCGAAGTGCGCCATGGCGCGTTTGGCGATGGCGTCGGCGGTGTTCGCGCTGCCGCTGCGCTGGCTCCAGTCTTTGAGGCTGACGAACGCCATGCCGGCGTTTTGCCCGCTGCCGCTGAAACCGAAACCGTTAATGGTAAAAATGGTGCTGACGTTGGCCTTTTCCTGGTCGAGGAAATAGGCGGTCACCGCCTCGCTCACCGCCGAGGTGCGCGCGTTGGTGGCGCCGGCCGGCAAGGTGTACTGCACCATCACCGAGCCCTGATCCTCGTTGGGCAGAAAGCCGGTCGGCAAACGCAGATACATTACGGCGGCGGCGATCAACAGCAGGCCGTACAGCAGCAGATAGCGCGTTGGCCGGTGGATCACTGCGCCGACCTTGTCGGCGTACTTCGTCTGCAACCGGTCATAACCGCGGTTGAATTTGCCCAGCCAGCCTTTGTCAGTCTGCGCGTCGTGCGCCGGCTTCAGCAGCGTGGCGCACAAGGCCGGCGCCAGCGTCAACGCCAGCACCACCGACAACACCATCGAGGAGACGACGGTGATCGAAAACTGGCGGTAGATCACCCCGGTGGAGCCGCCGAAGAACGCCATCGGCAGAAACACCGCCGACAGCACCAGCGCAATGCCGACCAGCGCGCCGGTGATTTCGCGCATCGATTTCTCCGTCGCCTCGCGCGGCGGCAGCTTATCCTCGCGCATCACGCGTTCGACGTTTTCCACCACCACGATGGCGTCATCCACCAATAGCCCGATCGCCAACACCATGCCGAACAGCGTCAGGGTATTGATCGAATAGCCGAACGCCGCCAGCACGCCGAAGGTGCCCAGCAACACCACCGGCACGGTAATGGTCGGGATCAGCGTGGTGCGCAGGTTTTGCAGGAACACGAACATCACCACCACCACTAACGCCACCGCTTCAAACAGCGTTTTCACCACCTCTTCGATCGAGATGTTGATGAAGTCGGTGCTGTCTTTCGGGTAGGCCACCTTGTAGCCCTGCGGCATGGCGCTTTGGTACTCCGCCACCTTTGCCTTTACCAGCTTGGCGGTGCTCAGGGCGTTGGCGCCCGCCGCCAGCTTGACCGCGATCCCCGCCGCCGGGTGGCCGTTGAGGTGCGCGCTGGCGGAGTAGTCTTCGTTGCCCAGCTCAACCCGCGCCACGTCGCCCAGCCGCACCAGCGCCCCGCTGCTGTCGCTTTTCAGGATGATATTGCGAAACTGTTCCGGCGTTTGCAGCCGCGACTGCGCCTTTACCGTGGCGGTCAGCTGCTGATCGGCGGCGGCCGGCAGATCGCCGATCTTGCCGGCGGACACCTGGGTGTTTTGCGCTTCGATCGCCGTCTGCACGTCGGAAGGCATCAGCGCATAGCTCGCCAGCTTGGTCGGATCCAGCCAGATGCGCATCGCGTATTCCGAGCCGAACACCTGCACGTCCCCCACGCCCTCGATGCGCGACAGCGGATCCTGCAGGTTGCTGACCAGATAGTCGGAGATATCGGCCATCGTCGCCTTGTCGCTTTCGTCATACAGCCCGACGATCAGCAAGAAGCTGCTCTGGGATTTCTTGACCGTCACGCCCTGCGCGGTAACCGCGCTCGGCAAACGGCTTTCCGCCTGCTGCACCTTGTTTTGCACCTGCACCTGAGCGATATCCGGATCGGTGCCCTGATCAAAGGTGACGTTGATGCTGACCGAGCCGCTGGAGCTACTGGTCGAAGAGAAATACAGCAGGCCGTCCAGGCCGGTGAGCTGCTGCTCAATCACCTGCGTGACGCTGTTTTCCAGCGTTTCCGCGTCTGCGCCCGGGTAGGTGGCGGAGATGGAAATCTGCGGCGGTGAGACGTCCGGGTACTGCGAAACGGGCAACGAGTTGATCGACATCAGGCCGCACAGCATGATGATGATGGCGATCACCCAGGCGAATACCGGCCGCCGGATAAAGAACTGCGCCATGTCACTGCTCCCCGCGTTGGGTTTTGTCGACCGAAACCTCAACCGGCTTCACCGCGGCGCCGATCGTGACCTTGCTGGTGCCTTCGACGATCAGGCGATCGCCTTCGTTCAGCCCGCTGCCGATCAGCCAATTGCTGCCCACCACCCGTTCGGCGCTGACGGTGCGCTGCGCCACTTTGTTCTGTTCGTCCACCACCAACGCGGTGGCTTCCCCTTTGGCGTTGCGGGTTATGCCCTGCTGCGGCGCCAGAATCGCTTTGGGATCGACGCCGTTATCCACCGTGGCGTGGACATACATGCCGGGCAGCAGCTCATGTTCGGGGTTGGGGAACACCGCGCGCAGCGTGACCGAACCGGTGGCTTCGTCCACCGCGACTTCGGTCAGCTCGAGCTTGCCGGCATGGGCATAAGGCGTACCGTCCTCCAGCTTGATGGCGACCGGCGTGACCGCGCCGCGCTGTAACGCCGCCTGCTGGCGCCGCAGTTTAAGCAGCTGGGCGCTGGACTGGGTCAGATCGACATAGATCGGGTCGAGTGCGCGGATGGTGGCCAGCGCATCGCTTTGGCTGGCGGTGACCAGCGCGCCCGGCGTCACCGACGAGATGCCGATGCGGCCGGCGATCGGCGCCCGCACCTGGGTATAAGCGAGGTTGATGCGCGCCGTCTCCAGCGCCGCCTGATATTGGGCCACCGACGCCACGGCCGCCAGATAGGCGGCTTTGGCATCGTCCGCATCCTGCTGAGAAACGCCGTTCTCTTTCACCAGCGCCGCATAGCGCTGCGATTTGAGCCGGGTGGATTGCACCGTGGCCTGGGCGTTTTTCAGCTGGGCGGCGGCCTGATCGTAGCTGGCCTGATAGCTGGCAGGGTCAATTTGATACAATACCTGCCCGGCCTTGACCTCGGCCCCTTCGGTAAACAGCCGCTGCTTGATGATGCCGTCGACCTGCGGCCGCACGTCGGATGTCATGGTGGCGTTGACCCGGCCGGTCAACTCGCTGCTCAGGGTCACTGACTGGCCGCGCAGCGTGACCACGCCGACCTCCTGTTCTGCGCCCGCGCCGGCTGGCGCACCGGCGTTTTGCCCATCGCAGGCGGCCAACAACAGCGACAGCCCGAGCACCAAAAGCGTTTTCCTCTGCATTGCAATACGATCCTGTTGAGAATGACTATTCTCAATATATCGAATGCCGACATTCGCTTCTGAAAGGGTTGCGTAAGGATTCGGTAAAATCTTGTCGAAGTGGGAAACGGTGGAGCAATATCCCTTCAGCGTGGTTTCAGCAAACTGGCGCAGCGGTTTTTAGCCAATGCAATAAAGCGTTCCACTTCAGCCGAGGGCTGCGCCACGTAGGATTTTTAGGGTTTAACCAGCCTGAACACCGTTTTGGTGTGCCAATAGTAGTCGATTGCCGCCGCGATATCCGGCATCCACCCGTCCGGCTCATAGGGCACGAAGCCGGAAAAGCCCAGCCTGCGGGCAGAGACCTGGAACCCCGCGGCGGAGAAAATGCGCGCATAGTCGGCCAGCGACCGATCCTGCACCACGGTATGGGTTTCTGCAGCCACCCGTTCACGCCACTGCGGCCACAGCGGGTTGCCGGTGTGGCAACCGGTCACCGCATAGTAAACGCCGCCCGGCTTCAGCACCCGCAGTATATCGGCAGCATGCTGGGCAATATCGTCGATCAGATAGATGACTTCATGACTGAAGGCGATATCGAAATGGTCGTCCCAGCCGTTCAGCCGCGTATCGGTTTGATAAACCACCGGCAGATGCCCTTTCAGCCGGTTGGCTTCATCGACGGACCGGCGAGCGATATCAACGCCAAGCCCCTGCTGAAATGGGCGGAGCTGGTACAGCAGGCGCAGAAAACCGCCCTGATTGCAGCCGAAATCCAGCACCTTCACGCCGGACAGTTCGTTTTCCGGCACCAGGCCGATAAGATGGCGCCAGATGGGCGCATGGCCATCGGCCATGGCCTCTTCCGCGCGCGGATCGCGATACCAGGTGGGAATGGTCGAGGGTGAATCGGTCATGATTTTCTCCTTGTGTCAGCGCTAAGCCAACCACAGCCGATCGTGACAAACAACCCGGTGCGCATTTTTTGAACATTGCGCGGTATTACCGGCCATGCCTTGGCAGTTGGTTGGTCACGCAGTGAATGCCGCCGCCGCCGGCGGCGATGGCGTCGATCTCCAGCTGCATCACCTTGCGCTGCGGATAGAGCGCCGTCAGCAGCGCAAGCGCTGCCCGGTCCGCCTGCGGATCGCCAAACTCCGGGGCGATCACCGCGCCGTTGATGACGAAATAGTTGATGTAGCCCGCCGCAAAATCCGGGTTGTTGCGGCTGAATCGGCTGTCGCGCGGCGCCAGCGGCGGCGAAAGCGTATGCACCTGCAGCCGGCGGCCGTCGGCGTCGGTCGCGGCTTTGAGGATCGCCAGATGTTGCTGGGTAACCGCATGGTCATAAGAGGCCGGATCGGTGTCCAGGTTGGCCACCACCACGCCCGGCCGCACGAAGCGGGCGTAAAAATCGACGTGGGCGTCGGTGATGTCCCGGCCTTTAATGCCCGGCAGCCAGATAATTTTGCGCAGGCCGAGCATCGCTTTCAGCTCCTGCTCCACCCGCTCCCGGCTCCAGCCCGGATTACGGTTCGCATTCACCCAGCTGCTTTCGGTCATGATGCCGGTGCCGTGCCCGTCCACTTCGATACCGCCGCCTTCGCCTGTCAGTGCGCTGCGGCGCAGTTGAGCGGCACCGTAGCGGTTGGCGGCAAACGCCGCCAGGCGCGCATCCCTGGCATGCCGCTGCTTATTGCCCCAGCCGTTGAAGTTGAAATCCACCGCCCCGAGTTCGCCGGCGCCGTTGACGACGAAATTGGCGCCGAAGTCGCGCACCCAGATGTCATCCAGCTCGGTGACGACATAGCTGACGTTGTGACTGCCGCAGGTGGCCTCGGCCAATTGCCGTTCATTGCCGCGGCAAAATACCGTCACCGGCTGAAACTCGGCGATGGCGCGGGCGATACGCCCCTGCGCCGCCTGCACATCCGCCGTGAATTCGCCCCAGATGGCCCGCTGCGCGCCGAAGGCGAGAAACGCCCGCTGCTGCGGTTCCCCTTCGTCGGGCATCCGCCAGGCCGGATTAAGCGCAGCTTCTGCGTGACTGCGTAACGGAATGCCTAACGAGGCCGTCAAACCGACCCCGGCAACGGCGGAAAGCTGTTTAATAAACACGCGACGAGTTGACATTGAAGACCTCCTTTAATCATTTATAATTCAAAAAGTTAAACGAATAATTCACGTTTATGCGGTTGAATCTTATGCTAGTCTTCCCCTGGCACCGCGACAAACGATATATTTAGCGGATATCTGATTAGACAGGCTTATCGATAATGTTAAAACACTGGCCCCCTTTGAGCGCGCTGCGCGGTTTCGAAGCGGCGGCGCGCCTGGGCAGTTTTCATCAGGCTGCCGAAGAGCTGCACCTTACCCAGTCGGCCATCAGCCAGCAGATCCGCAGCCTCGAAGCGTTTCTGGAGCAGCCGCTGTTCTTCCGCACCGGCCGCAGCGTGGCGCTGACCGACGCCGGCCACGATCTGTTCAGCACCGCGCAGGTGATGCTGCAACAGCTGGCGGTCGGCATTCGCCGTTTGGATCAGTACCGCAAACCCAACCAGCTGATCGTCAACACCACCCCGGCTTTCGCCCGCCACTGGCTGACGCCGCGGCTGGGCGACTTCAATCGGCAGCATCCGCAGGTCGACCTGTGGCTGTTCACCAGCTTTGAACCGCCGAATATGGCGACGGACAGTATCGATCTGGCGATCCGTGACGATCTCAGCGCGCAGGCGGACTGCACCTTTAACCTGCTCTGCAGCGACCGGCTTTATCCCGCCTGCCACCCCAGCCTGCTGGCGTTGGCGGCGGAGCAGCGCGTGACCCTGCACGGCGAACGGGAGATGGACTGGAGCCACTGGACGGTGGCGGGCGGCGCGCACGTCGGCCAGCGCGACAGCGGGCTGAACTTCTCCGATCCCGGTCTGCTGCTGGACGCCGCCTGCAATGGCCTCGGCATCGCGTTGGTCAGCCAACTGCTGGCGCAGCACGCGCACGACGCCGGGCTGCTGCAACCGTTAACCGAGCAACGCGTGCGCGGCGCCAACTGGGCGTGGCTGCTGCACCGCGACAGCGAACACAACCCGCTCGCCCGCCACTTCTGCCAATGGCTGCAGTCGGCGCTGCCCGCCGGCGCATAACGCGCCACGTCACGATTCGCTACTCTGGTCAGGCTGCCCCGCCTGACCGCTGCTACCTTCAATAAAGCGCCGCAACAGCCCGAAGAAAACGCGCTAACCTGCTGTTTCAAAATAATTAGTTGAATTCACCTGATAACTGAACATCGCTAAAAGGATCGTCTATGTCTGCCGGTTTATTGAAAACGATAGCTCTGAGCGTGGCCCTGGCCTGCCCCCTTCCCGCCGCCTTTGCCGCCGATCTCACCGCCGGTGCGGTCGCCGCCCCGGATCGGTATGGCGCTAACGTCGCCGCGCACATTCTGCAGGCCGGCGGCAATGCGGTCGACGCAGCGGTCGCCACCGCCTTTACCCTGGCGGTCACCTACCCTGAAGCCGGCAATATCGGCGGCGGCGGCTTTATGACGCTGTACGTCGACGGCAAACCCTATTTCCTCGACTACCGCGAAGTGGCGCCCAAGGCCGCCGGCAAAACTATGTATCTGAACGAGAAAGGCGAAGTGATCGAAAATCTTAGCCTGTTGGGCAGCCGCGCCGCCGGCGTGCCGGGCACCGTGCTGGGGTTGTGGGAAGCGCATAAACGCTTCGGCAAGCTGCCGTGGGCCGAACTGCTGACGCCGGCGATCGGCTACGCCCGGCAAGGTTTCACCGTGGCGGATCAGCAGTATCAGTACCGTGAAGACGCCAACAAGCTGTTCGCCGGGAAAACCAACTTCGGCGACTATTTCGGCGTCATGAAGCCCGGCGCGGTGTTCAAACAGCCGGAGCTGGCGGCCACGCTCGAGCGCATCGCCAAGTCGGGCGCCGACGATTTTTATCACGGCGAAACCGCGCGCCTGCTGGTGGCGCAAATGCAGCGCGACAATGGGCTGATCGGCGCGGCGGATTTGGCCGACTATCGGGTGAAATGGCGTGAACCGATGCGCATCAGCTGGCGCGGCAACACCGTATATACCGCCCCGCTGCCCAGCTCCGGCGGCATTGCGCTGGCGCAGCTGCTGGGGATAAAAGAGGATCGCGCCGCCGATTTCAAGGGGGTGCCGCTGAACTCGGCGCGCTATATCCACCTGCTGGCGGAAATAGAAAAACGCGTGTTCGCCGATCGCGCCGACTACCTCGGCGACCCGGATTTCACTCACGTGCCGGAAGCGCAGCTGATCGCCCCCGACTACCTGAAGAAACGCGCCGCCGAGATCAACCCGACGGCGATCTCGCCGACCGAACAGGTGCGGCCGGGGCTGGAAACCCACCAAACCACCCACTTCTCGATCGTCGATGCCGCCGGCAACGCGGTCAGCAACACCTATACGCTCAACTGGGACTTCGGCAGCGGCGTGGTGGTCAAAGGCGCCGGCTTCCTGCTCAACGACGAGATGGACGACTTCAGCGCCAAACCCGGCGTCGCCAATGCCTTCGGCGTGGTGGGCAGCGACGCCAACGCCATCGAGCCGGGCAAACGCATGCTCTCCTCGATGAGCCCGACCATCATCACCCGCGACGGCGAGGTCAGCCTGGTGATCGGCACGCCGGGCGGATCGCGCATCTTCACCTCGATCTTCCAGGTGATCAACAACCTCTACGATTACCATCTGCCGCTGGCGCAGGCGGTGGCCGCCCAGCGCGTGCACCATCAGCTGTTGCCGAAGGACACCCTCTACTATGACAGCTTTGCCCCGCTGACCGGCAAACCGGCGGACGAGCTGAAAGCCATGGGCTACACCCTCGAAGACCAGGGCTGGAACATGGGGGACATTCAGGCCATCCGCATCGATGGCCGCACGCCGGAAACCGCGTCCGATCCGCGTGGCCGCGGCGTCGGCCTGGTGGTGAACAAGTAACACCCCGGCGGCCCGCCTCCGGTTAGACGGGCCGCCGCTCTCCCCGAACAGACTGCCGCTGCCCCCTTTTTCACTCATCTATACTGAATCGACAGGCTCGCGCTTAACGGCGACGGCGCCTGGGTTCCGTTTTGGACGATAAAGATAATATTCATGATAAATCAATCACCTGTAATTATCGTAAGCGATGTCGGAGGCAAGCAACCATGGCGAAAAGACGAGCAGTACCTGGAATTCATCCTTACGATGGGCCCGCCGGCGGTTGGGGCGCGCTGAAAGCGACGGCCATCGCCGTGCGCACGCAGATGGATACCTTGGAAGCGCCGGTGACGCTGATGCGCACCAATCAACCCGACGGGTTTGATTGCCCGGGATGCGCATGGCCGGATAAAGAACATCGCTCCACCTTCCAGTTTTGCGAAAACGGCGCCAAAGCCGTGACCTGGGAAGCGACCAGCAAACGCGTGACGCCCGAATTCCTGGCGCAAAACACCGTGACGTCGCTGCTGCAGAAAACCGATTATGAGCTGGAGGATTATGGCCGCCTGACCACGCCCCTGATCTATGACGCCGGAACGGACACCCTGCGCCCGCTGGCCTGGGACGAGGCGTTTCAACGCATCGCCGCCGTGTTGCAGACGCTGCCGCCGGAGCAGGTGGAGTTTTATACCTCCGGCCGGGCGTCCAATGAGGCGGCCTACCTGTTCCAGCTGTTTGCGCGGGAATTCGGCAGCAATAACTTCCCCGATTGTTCCAATATGTGTCATGAGCCGACCAGCGTTGGCCTGCCGCAGTCCATTGGCATCGGCAAAGGCACCGTCTCGCTGGACGACTTTGACAGCGCGGAGCTGATTATCTCCATCGGGCACAATCCGGGCACCAATCACCCGCGCATGATGGGCACGCTGCATGAGCTGGCGCGCAAAAAGGTGCCGATCATCGTGTTCAACCCGCTGCGCGAACGGGCGCTCGAGCGTTTCACCGATCCGCAAAACGTCATTGAAATGGCGACCTACAGTTCGACCCCTATCGCTTCAACCTACTATCAGGTCAAAGCCGGCGGCGACGCCGCGGCGCTGAAAGGCATTGCCAAAGCGCTGCTGCAGCTGAATGAAACACAAGGCAATGCCGTGGATCACGCCTTTATTGCCGAGCACACGGAAGGATTTGCAGCTTTCGCCGCCGATCTGGCGGCCACCCGTTGGGAGGCCATCGAGGTGGAGAGCGGCCTGACGCGCCAGGATCTGGAACAGGTCGCCGCCGCCTACGCAAAATCCAACGCCACCATCGTGACCTACGGCATGGGCATTACGCAGCACAATAAAGGCACCGCCAACGTGCGCCTGATCGCCGATCTGCTGCTGCTGCGCGGCAATATCGGCAAACCGGGCGCCGGCATCTGCCCGCTGCGCGGCCACTCCAACGTGCAGGGCAACCGCACTGTCGGCATCACCGAAAAGCCCTCGGCCGATTTTTTGGCGAAGCTGGAAGCGGTGTTTGGCTTCACGCCGCCCAAAGCCCACGGGCATGATGCCGTGAAGTGCATGCAGGCGATGATCAACGGCGCCTCGAAAGCGTTGATCTGCCTGGGCGGTAACTTCGCCGTGGCGCTGCCGGACCCCGAGCAGAGCTTCCCGGCAATGAAAGCGCTGGAATTAAGCGTGCATATCGGCACCAAACTCAACCGCAGCCATCTGTTGGTGGCGAAACAAACCCTCATTCTGCCCTGCCTGGGGCGCACTGAGCTGGACATGCAGGCCGGCGGGCGGCAATCGGTGACGGTGGAGGATTCGATGTCGATGGTGCATGCCTCGTCCGGCAAACTCAAACCGGCGTCGGAACTGCTGCGTTCGGAACCCGCCATCGTGGCCGGCATGGCCAAAGCGGTGATGCCCGCCAGCAAGGTGCCCTGGGATGAGCTGATCGAAGATTACGATGTGATCCGCGATCTGATCGAAAAAACCATTCCGGGCTTCGACGATTACAACGCGCGCATTCGTCAACCCGGCGGTTTCCGCATGCCGTTGCCGCCGACCGAACGCCAGTGGCCGACGGCGACGGGCAAAGCGATGTTTTCCGTGTTCAGCGGGCTGCATGAAGACGCGGCCATCGCAGAGAAAGACACGCTGCGGCTGATTACGCTGCGCAGCCACGATCAGTACAACACCACCATCTATGCCCTGGATGATCGCTACCGCGGGGTTTTCGGCCGGCGCGACGTTTTGTTCATGAATGACAGCGATCTGCAACGTTTGGGGCTGGAGCATGGCGACGTGGTCGACCTGGAAACGGCGCTGCCCGGCTGCACTCAGCGCCTGGAGGGCATCACGGTGATCGCCTACAACATCTCGGCCGGTTCGGTCGGCGCCTACTATCCGGAGGCCAACGTGCTGGTGCCGTTGCATTACATCGATGAGGAGAGCGGCACGCCTTCGTACAAATCGGTGCCAGTTCGCGTGACGCTGAGATCCAAAGAGGTGCGTGAGGTCAAGATCGCCTAGAGGAAAGCGGTTTGAAGGCCTTCTCCGGGTTGCTCGGCCCGGAGAAAGGCTGCTCATAACCCTTTATACCTGTGCGACCAACACATTGACGTTGGCCGGGAAAACCAGCCCCTCCAGCGCGTTGCCGCTGTCGGAGGTCACCAGATAATCGATCTCGGGCCATTTGGCCACCAGGGTCATCGCATGCCCGCGCAGCTTGTTTTCATCTGCCAGCACGATGCATTTGCGGCTCTGCGCAATCATTTTGCGCGCGATGGCCGCTTCATTGACGTTTTGATCCATCACCCCGGTCTGCACATTGACCGCGCCGGCGCCGATGATGGCGTAATCGGCGAAAAACGCCTCAATGTTATTCAACGCGATCGCCCCCAGGCACTCCATTTTGGAGCCGATGAACTGCCCGCCGATCAGCACCACGTCGATGGAGTCATTTTCCAGACAGACGTTGGCGATCAGCGGCGAATTGGTGATGACCGTCAGCTGATCGACGGTCGCCAGCTGCCGGGCGAACTCCAGCGTGGTGGAGCCGAAATCCACGAACACCGTATCGCCCGGCTGGATCAGCGTCACCGCTTTCTCCGCGATGGCGCGCTTCTCGGCCTCGGCGATTTTGGCCCGTTCATTGAATTCATGCTCGAATTTGAACTGGCTGCTGACCGCGCCGCCGTGGATCTTCTTGATCAGGCGATAATCTTCCAGCTTGTTCAGATCGCGCCGAATGGTTTCCTGCGAAACCTGGAATTTATCCGCCAGCTCATTCACGTAAACCCGGCCGTTGGCCTGGATCAGCGCCAGTATTTCATTGCGCCTATCCACGGAATTAGAGATATCCATTCACATTACACTCGCTGCCTTAAGTAAGAGTGACTGCCTCCGCCGGACTCGCGGCGTCAACTGACCGAATACTACGGGTTTCAGGGCGTTAGACGCAAGCCGTAGCCGTCGTTCACCCGGCGAATTCGATGCTGATGTGCAGCGCGTCACGCTCGCCGTCGGCCGGCAAAGCGATATTGCGCAGCAGGATCCGCCGTTCCGGCAGGCAGCGATGCGTTTTGCGATACAGCACTTCCTCGCCCAGCCGCACCACCACCGAACCGGACACCGCCCGCTCCACCCGCATATTGATCGTGACCGTGCTGGGTTTGCCGATCAGCGCCACGTTGGCAGGCGCGGTCAGGCGGATCCGCTCGTCGTGCCGCACCGGAAGCATTTGCCGCGCCGGCGGCAGCGTGCGCCGCAGCGAACGGGCAACGGCTTCGCCAACGCGCAGCCCTTCCTGATAACACTGGTCGCCCATGTCCGCCGGATGCAGCATGTTGCCGACGGCGAAATAGGCGGCGTCGGAACAGCGGCCGAACTGATCGGTCAACGGGCAGCCGCTGTCCGGCCGCTGCGCCAGGTGGCTCTGGCGGATCAGCGTATACTCCCCGGTGAAGCGGCCGGTGAAGATCAGGCTGTCGCAGGCGATGCGCCGTTTCTCCCCGCGGCGGTTCTCCACCTCGATGGATTCGACCCGATCGCGGCCGGCAATATCGGTCACCCGCGAATAATAATGAATCGGCACCCCCATCAGGCGCGCATAGAGCGCGCTCAGACGCCAGGCGACGGGTCTGCCGCCGCTTTCAATCATGGCGACGGCGCGCACGCCGGCGTTGCGCAGCGTCCACAGCGCGGAGAAACTGACCAGCTCGGTACCGACCACCACCGGCGCCTTGCCCGGCTGCAGCCCGCGCAGATACACGAACTGCTGCAGCGCGCCGGCGGTCAGCACGCCCTGCGGCCGCAGGCCGCTCACCAGGCGCGGATGGCGCGGCGTCTCGCGCACGCCGGTCGCCAGGATCACCCGCTGCGCTTTCAAGGTGCTGACGCCGTGGCGATCCGTGATGGTCAGCTCGCCGTCCGGCTTGATGGCGAGCACCGTCACGCCGGTGCGGATCTCCACCTGCCCGGCGCGCGCCAGTATCTTATCGACATAGGTGGAGCCGAGCATCGGCCGGTAAAACGTTTGCAGCCCGAAGGTGGGGTGCCGGCAGTGTCTTGGCACGCCGCCCGCTTGTTGCTCCCGCTCCAGGATCACCACATCCTCGATCCCCGCCTGCCGCAGCGCGGTCGCCGCGGCGATCCCGGCCGGCCCGGCGCCGACAATCGCCACCTGATACTCAGTTTTCATCAATGCTCCCTACGGCCAGCGTCTGGCCAAAACGATCGCCCACCATTTCCGCCACCCGGCTGCTGCAATAAAAACCGTTGCAGCGCCCCATCATCACACGCGTGCGCCGCCGCAGCCCGCCGATGCACTCCGGCGGCACGGCGGAATCGAACGCCGCCTCGATTTCCCGCTGGGTCACCAGTTCGCAATGGCAAACGATGCCGCCGTTGTCCGGGCGCGCGTAATCGCGCAGCGCGTAGTCGGCAAGCATCGGCATCTGCGGCCAATGCACGGTCTGCGGCGCCGTCGGCGTGAAGCACGGCGTAAAATGGTCGCGGTAAAGCTGCTCCACATATTGCGCGATGCCGAGCGCCGCCGTCAGGCCGGTGGAACGAATGCCCGCCACGCAGATCCACTGCCGCTCGGGATAGGGCTGAATGCGATAGTGTTTCTGCTCTGTCGCCGGGCGCAATCCGGCATAGCTGGCGGTCACGCTGTAATTTGCCAGCGTGGGCAGCAGCCGCGTCCCCTGTTCGATCAGCTCGCGCATTTTGGTTTCGTCCACCGTCGCCGTCTCGCGATCCTGCTGTTCTTCGGCGGTCGGCCCCAGCAACAGATTGCCAAAGATGGTTTTCGACAGCAGCACCCCTTTGGTGATCGCCGTCGGTACCGGCAAGATGATGGCGTTGACCTGCCCGGCGGCGGCCTTGTCGAACACCAGGAACTGCCCTTTGCGCGGGCGGATTTCAAACTCGGGCTGATGGCAGAAACTTTCTACCCGGTCGCCCTGATTGCCGGCGCAGTTGATGACGATTTTGCCGTGAAACTCGCCCCGGTTGCTGGTAAGCCGCCAGCCGGTCGGCAAGCGTTCGGCGCCGGTCACCTCGGTATTGAAGCGATAGTCGCCGCCGTGTTTGACGCCCTGCGTCAGGTAAGCCAGCGGCGTGCTCCAGGGATCGATCACGCTCTCGCCCGGCACCTCTACCGCCGCCAATGCGCCGGGCGCCAGCTGCGGCTCACGGCGATACAGCTCGGCGGCGTCGATCTGCGCCACGTCCGGCACGCCGTTGTCATGCGCCTGCTGCACGATCGCGGGCAGCACCGCCAACTGCTGCTCGTCCCAGGCCACGACCAGCGCGCCGGTGGGCAGCAGCGGCAGATTCATGCGTTCGCGGATGGCGATAAATTCCCGGTAGCCGGCCTGCATGCAACGCAGCTCCAGGCTGCCGCTGGGCGCATCGAAGCCGGTATGCAGCAGCGCGCTGTTGGCTTTGCTGGCGCCGGACAGGATATCGCCCCCCTTTTCCAACAGCAGCGTACGGGCGCCCATCAGGCAGAATTTGCGGAATACCGCACACCCGACCACACCGCCGCCAATCACGACAATGTCCCAACCCGTTTGTTCTTCCATCATGCTGATGTCCCGTTTTGATGTGATAACCACAATGAAACCACACAATAACCGCATTTGGAATGACAAAAACAACACAACTCCCAAAAAAAAGCCGCAGAACGCGGCTATAAGCAAAAAGTATGAGGTCGATCACGCGGGGTTATTTTATCTTGTGATTTATGTTGCTTTAATGTGTGAAATTGAAGATAGATTATTAAAACGGTCACACAACCAACACCAGGCACAATAAAAAACAAAACCTATAAGAGAGCGAAGCAATGATGAATCAACGTTATGCCGCGATTGATCAGGGAACCACCGGCACCCGGGTCGTGGTGTTCGGCGAAGACGGCAGGCACCATTCGCCGGCCAGCATGCCGCACAAGCAAATCACCCCCAATCCGGGCTGGGTGGAACACGACGCCCTGGAGATTTTGGCGAATATCCGCCGCTGTCTCAGCCAGTGCGACATGGTGGACGCCATCGGTTTAGGGCATCAGGGCGAAAGCCTGCTGGCCTGGGACGCCGACAGCGGCCTGCCGCTGTACAACGCCATCGTTTGGCAAGATCAGCGCACCGAGCCGGAGATCCAGCGCCTGAAACGCGAAGGCGTCGAACCGCTGGTGATGGCGAAAACCGGCCTGCCGCTCGATACCTACTTCTCCGCCAGCAAGATGGGCTGGCTGATGAACAACGCCCCGGGGGCCAGGCAGCTGGCGCAACGCGGCCGCCTGCGGCTCGGCACCATGGACGCTTTCTTCCTGTTCCACCTGTGCGGCCGGCATCTCACCGACTATAACTCGGCCTCGCGCACCTCGTTGTTCAACATCCATACCCTGCAGTGGGACGAGGAGCTGTGCCGTTTGTTCGGCGTGCCGATCGACAGCCTGCCCGAGGTTAGAGACAACATCGGCCACTTCGGCGACGTCGCGCTCAACGGCAAACCGGTGCCGCTGACGGCCTGCATCGTCGACCAGTTTGCCGGCACATACGGCCACGGCTGCCATCAACCGGGGCAGATGAAGATCACCTTCGGTACCGGCGCCTTTTTACAGGCGATCACCGGGCCGCGCCCGATCGACGCCGGCGAGTCCGGCCTGTTGCCCACGCTGTGCTGGAAGCTGCCCGGCGGCGAGCCGGTGTATGGCCTGGACGGCGGCGTTTATAACGCGGCCTCCGCCATTAACTGGGCGAGAAAGATAGGCCTGTTCAACGACTTCGATGAATTCGGCGATTTTCCGGCCCAGCCGGCCATCGCGCGCGGCCTGGCCTTTGTGCCTGCGCTTTCCGGGCTGGCCTGCCCGTATTGGGATCGCTCCGCCGCCGGGGTGTGGGCCGGCCTGTCGCTGGAAACCGAACGCAAGGATCTGCTGCAGTCGATCCTCGAAGGCATCGCCATGCGTTCCGCCGAGGTGATCAACGCCATGGATAAGTTGAAACCGATCGGCGACAGCATTTCGGTGGACGGCGGTCTGTCCGCCAACCGCTATTTCACGCAGTTCCTCGCCAACCTGATCCAAAAGCGCATCGTCACGCCCGCCAACAAAGAGATCACCGCTCAGGGCGTGGCGCAGTTGGCGCGTAAAGGGCTGGGTATGGAACAGCCGCTCAAGGTGCTCAACCGCTATGAAGTGACGGAGCCCGCCGAGGTCGATATGGCGGTCTGGTTCGCCCGCTATCAGGAAATCATCGCGCGCTCGCGCGGCTTACGTTCATCGCAGGAGGAGCACCATGGCTGAGTTCGGTAATTTCATCATCTATATCATCATGGCCGGCACCCTGATCGGCGCGCTGGCGTCGATCGTCAAACCGGAAGGTGAACTGGGGCGCGAGTTCGTCAACGGCATTCACGCCATCGGCCCGGTGTTTCTCGCCCAGGCAGGTATCATGGCGGCGATCCCGATCATCTCTTACCTGATCATGCACAGCATCGGCCCCTTCTTCTCGGCGCTGGGCTCCGACGCCTCAATCGCGGCGCTGGCGGTGATCGCCGTGGACATGGGCGGCTATCAGCTGGCCGACGCCATCGCCGCCAACCGCGACATGTGGATCGTCGCCATGCTGGTGGGATACACCTCCGGCGCCAGCATCGTGTACCTGATCCCGGTCGGGCTTATCATGCTGAACCGCGACGACCATAAATATCTGGCGCTGGGCGCGATGGCGGGCCTGATCAGCATTCCGTTCGCCGTGCTGATCGCCCTGGTGACCATCACCTTCAATAACCTGCCGGTCAGGGAGATCATTTCCACCACCTCGCCCGCCGCGCACTACCTGCAGTTGGACTTCCTGCAGGCGCTGCGGCTGCTGTCGCCGCTATTCGTCCTGTGTTTCCTGCTGGCGCTGGGCCTGAAGCTGCGGCCGGCGGCCATGGTGAAGGGGTTCCTGATCTTCGGCAAGGCGGCGGACGCCTTTATCAAACTGGTGCTGGCGCTGTGCATCATCGAGCATTTCACCGGCGTGTTTAAAAAGGTGTTCGGCGGCTGGGTATTCGATCCGTTATTCGCCGACAAAGACGAATTATTCCGCGCCATCGAGATTGCCGGTTACATCGGCATTATGTTGGCGGGCACATTCCCCATTTGTTATTTGTTCCAGCGCTATTGCCGCAAGCCGATGCATTTCATCGGCAAAAAACTCGGCTTATCAGATACCGGCGCGCTGGGCTTTATTATGGTGTTGGCCAATATCATCGCGGTTTATCACCTGTTCAAAGGCATGCGGGCGCGCGATAAGGTGCTGTGCGTCGCCTTCGGCATCTGTGCGCAGGCCACGTTGGGCGATCACCTGGCGTTTACCGCCAACTTCCAACCTTCGCTGGTGCTGCCGATCATGATGGGTAAATTCCTCGGCGGCATGATTGCCGTGCTGATCGCCATCAAGATCTCGGTGCCGGAAGCCGAATTGCTGGAAAAAGAACAGACGCAAAGGCAAGCGACGGCCATCGCCGCCGCCGCTCGCTGAATTTATCCCTGAGCCATAAAAAATAAACGGGGCGCCGCCTCACGGGAAAGCTGCGCCCTTTTTTTCCCCCACGTTCTAGTTATTGAGAGAGAAAACGGTAATGAGAAAGATATTTTTGGCCTGCCCCTACAGCCACGCCGACGCCAACGTCGTGCAGCAACGCTTTATAGCGTGCAACGAGGTCGCCGCCGCTATCGTGCGCGCCGGCAGCGCCGTTTTTAGCCAGGTCAGCATGTCGCATCCGATCAACCTGTGTTTGCAAGAGCTCGACAAAACCGCCATCGGCAGGCTGTGGGCGCCGATCGACGCCCTGTTCATGGCGGCGATGGATGAGTTGATCGTACTCGATTTGCCGGGTTGGCAAGAGAGCGGCGGCATCAAGCGCGAGATGGACTATTTCGCCGCGCGCGGCTGCCGCGTCAGCCTGTGGTCCGAGGTCGCGGGCGAGTTCAACTGAGGCGTGCGCCCCGCCGCTTAGCGCGACGGGGCATCGGCTTACTTGCCGGTGGCCAATTCGCCGTACACCACCTGGCCGCGGAAACCGCGCCGCACCTGCTGGAACAGCTCGCGGAACGCCGGGTAATCCTGCGCCTGGCACAGCGCCTCCTTGCCGCGGATGGCGTTCACCTGCAGCTGATGATTGACGATCACCTGCTGCCCGTCGCGCCGCCACGCCACACGATAGTCGCCCGCCGCATTGCGGAACTGCCTGTCTTGCGGGATGGCGATGATCGGCACGTTGGCCGGCAGCTGCAGACGGTAGGTTTCGTCGTAGCGCTGCGCGCTGCAGTAGAACGGCGTTTCGTTGCCCGGCGCCGCCGTGGTGGTATACAGCGTGCGGAACGATTTGCCGCCGGGCGGATTGGGCAGCGTCATGCCACCCACCACGCCGAAATCGACGTAGTCGTCCGCCTTGAAGCGGAAGCGGTAACCGAACTGTTTTTTGAGATCCAGCGGATCGCTGTTCATCGCCACCTCGCCGCTGCCGTCGATGCCGGAGGCGGACATGATCGACGCTTCGGCCTGCGCCCGGTTCTGCCGGTTGATCTGCGAGAAGTAGCCCCGCAGGTCAATCTCTTCCACTTCGCTCAGCCGACGCTCGGTTTGCCCGTGCAGATTGCCCGCTTTGTCGAACACGAAATCGACGCTCAGCGCGCTCTTGACCGGCTGCTCGTCGCTGCCCGGCGTGCGCGCCAGCTTGGCGTCGCGCGTCAGCAGCACCGGCGCCCCCAGATCGCCTTCCGGCAGTTGCCCGAAGCGCGCCCACGGATTGGTGGAATCCAGGTACAGTTTGAATTCCGGCACGTAGGTGATGGCGTGATTAAAGCGGCTGAGCAGCGGCACTTTAGGCAGTATCGGGCCTTCGTCCATGCCGATCAGCACCGGCGAGCTTGCAATGCCTTTGGCGGCGAGCAGCGCCTCCAGGATCACCACGTGGTCCTTACAGTCGCCGTAGTGGTTGTCGAGAATGCTCTGCGCCGAATTCGGCTCCAGCCCGCCGTTGCCCAGGTACACCGCCACGTAGCGAATGTTTTGCGCCACCCAGCGATAGAGGGCCTCCGCCTGCTCGCGCCGATCGCTGATGCCGGCGGTGATGTTGTCCGCCAACGCCTGGATGCCCGGCGTCACCTTCGCCGCCGCGCCGGCCTTCAGCTGGTAGGCCTTGGCCAACTGCGGCCACTCGCGGTAGGTGCTGGCCATGATGGTCGGGCTGAAGGTCCAGCTGTCCGCCGCCCAGTTTTGCGATTTCATCGGCGCGCTGCGTGAATAATGCCAGCGCCAGTGCGCCTGCCCGTCGCGGATCTGCGGCTTGTCTCCGCCCGCCACGCCGCGCGTGAAAATATGCATCGGCAGCTTGGCCGGCGCCTGCAGGGTCACTTCGGCATCGTCGAACTGATCGAAAACGCTGAACGTCTCCCACAGGCCGAAATAGTCGGGGAAATACGGCGTGTTTTGCGTGCGGCGCAGCTCATACACCACGCGCGATCCCGGCGCCAGGTTGGAGAACACGATGACGCGCACTTTACGGTCGGCATACAGCGGCGCCGTGGCGCTGGAGTAACTCTCCTGGGTATAGATGCGATCGGGCGCCACGTCGTGGCGCTGGCCGTCGGCGGTCAGCGTGTAGGCGGCGACCACCTCCAGCGTTTCCATTTTTTCGCTGTAGCTCAGGCGGATCTGGCTGAATTTCTCGACCGCTGCCTTGGTCTTCAGCAGCACTTCGTAACTTTCCGTCTTCACGTTGGTGGCGTTGGCGTTGACGCGGTAATCCGCGCGATAGCGTACGAAGCTGAAATCGTTGTTGGCCGTGTCGTTCTGGCCCTGATCCGCCGCGGCGGGCGGTGCGACGGCCAACACGGTGGCCGGGTGCGTCGCCGTCAAACCGGCGAATAACAGCAGGGAAGGAATAGCGATTTTCATCTTCGGTCCTTGAAGGGCAATAAACAGCGACGCCGGGCTACGCGCCCGTCCCGGCGTCAAAACAGTCGGGCACACTAATATAATTGAGAATCATTTTCAATAAACGAACCGTCAACGCCGGGTTAGCCCTGTTCGATCAGCATCACGGCGGTGGTCTCCGGCTCCAGCGCTTCGAAAACGTGCTCGCGATCGGCGGAATAGCTGATGTAATCGCCGGCGCTCAGCTCCTGCGGCTGGTCTGCCGGCCCCAGGCGCGCGCGCCCGCTGCTGATAATCACATGTTCGACGGTGCCGGGAGGATGCGGCCGGGAGAGCTTGGCTTCTCCGGGCTGCACCCGCAGCCGGTAAATGTCGCGCTGCGCCCCCGGCGGGCAGGTGGCCAGCAGCGTGGCGGCGTAGTTGCCCTGCTCCGACAGTGCCGGCGTTCCCTCATGGGCGCGGATCACCTGCACCTGCCTGCTCGGCTGTGAAATCAGCCGGCTGACCGGCACATCCAGCGCCATCGCCAGCGCCCATAGCGTTTCCAGGCTGGGATTGCCGCTGCCGGCTTCCAACTGCGACAGCGTGGACTTGGCGATGCCCGCGCGCTTCGCCAGTTCGGTGACGGACAGGTTCACTCGCTCCCGCTCGCGGCGGATCGCCGCCGACAAGAGGCCGATCGGCGTGATGTTCTGCATTAGGCTATCGCTCATTGTTCGCTATACCATCCATTTGTTCGACTTGACGAACACTCGTATTCATGTTCATCATAATGTTCGATTGTTCATTTTAATGATTGCACCGCTTTGCCGCAAGTGCGGGCAGGCAACGAGGGAAACCACATGAAAACGAAAACGCGCGGCGCAGTGCAAATGATCCTCGCCATGACCATCTCCGGCACCGTGGGGTGGCCGGTGCTCGTTTTAGGGCAGCCGCCCGCGACGGTGGTGTTTTGGCGCTGCGCGTTCGGCGCGCTGGCCATGCTGGCGACCTGCGCCGCACTCGGTCAGCTGAAATCAGGTGCGATCAACCGGCGCCAGCTGAGCTTCGCCATTCTGGGGGGAATCGCCCTGGTGCTCAACTGGACGCTGCTGTTTGCCGCCTATGCGCATGCCTCGATCGCGGTCGCCACCGTTACCTACCACGTTCAGCCGTTCATGTTGGTGGCGCTGGGGGCGCTGCTGTTCGGCGAAAAGCTGACGGCTAATCGGCTGGGCTGGCTTCTGCTGGCGTTCGCGGGAATGGTGTTGATCGTCACCGGCCGGCAAAACGGCGGCGGCGATGACTATCTGCTCGGCGTGGCGCTGGCGTTGGGTGCGGCCCTGATGTACGCCATTGCGGCGGCGATCGTCAAACAGCTGGCCGCGCTGCCGCCGCAGCTGATCGTGTTGATTCAGCTTACCGTCGGCGCGCTGGTGATGACCCCGTTCGCCGGCCTGGCCACGCCGCCTGCGGCCCCGATCGACTGGCTGCTGCTGGCGACCCTCGGCCTGGTGCATACCGGCTTGATGTCCACGCTGCTGTACGGCGCCATTCAGAAGATCCCCACCTCTCTGGTCGGCGCCCTGTCGTTCATCTACCCGGCGGTGGCGATCGTGGTGGACTGGGCGGCATTCGGCCACCGCCTCAGCCTGTTGCAGCTACTGGGCACGCTGGCGATCCTGGGGGCAGCGGCGGGCATGAACTTCGGCTGGCGGCTCTCGCCGGTCGCCCGGCGGGCTGATAAAACCGGTTAATCCCGTCCGGCGGGCAAGCTATGCACAATAAGGCATTCGTCTTGCGCCCGGCGCGGTGCTATTTATTTAAACCGTGTAGGGTAGAAGGAGTTGGCCATGTGGCATCACCGCCTGCAACGGCGCATCCGTTTCAGCTACTGGAACGAACTGTGCGTCGCAAAAAATAAGGGAAGGCGCAAGCCTTCCCTTTTGTCATTCACCGCCCAGCTCAGAAACGATCGGTTTTCACCACCTCGTCGAACGGCAGTTTGCCGATGCGTGGATAAGGCTGCCCCGCCGCTTTGCCGATGGCGACCATCAGCGCGATCTGATAGTGCGCCGGTTTGTTGATGATCTCGCCCACGGCGTCGAAATCAAACCCGTCCATCGGGCAAGAGTCGTAGCCCTGCGCCTTGGCCGCCAGCATCAGCGTCTGGGCGAAGATGCCGCTGCTGCGCATCACTTCGTCGCGCTGTACCTGCGGCTTACCGCGATAATACTGATCGACGGCCGGGATCATGAACTGCTGTACCGGCTCCGCCGCCTCGGCCCAGACGTTTTTTACCTGTGACTCCCAGCTCGACAGATCGCCGCACAGCACGACCAGCATCGACGCGTCGGTGACCTGTGCCTGCCCCCACGCCGCTTCGCGAATTTTCTCGCGCTGGGCGCGATCTTCGATCAGCAGCGGGCGCCAGTGCTGCAGGTTAAAAGCGCTGGGTGCGCCCTGCAGCGCGATAGTCAGCAACGCTTTTTTCTCTTCGAGCGTCATCACGTGCTGCGCATCAAACTGTTTGGTGGCGCGGCGCTGGCTGATTGCGTCTAACGTATTCATTTTACTGCCCCTGTCCATGTGAAAGATCCTATTGTCGCCAACGCGACGCGGCTGTCCAGCCCCCGACGGCTATTTCTGCGCGGTTTCGGCGCGCAAACGGCTGACCTGCGCGGTCAGATCGGGCCACGGCGCCTGACCGGCGTAGTGCTGCCGCAGATAGTTGAGCAGGATGGCGATCTGCGCGTCATCCAGGTTATGGCGGAAGCCCGGCATATAGCCCAGTTCGGCGTTCGCCGGCCGCTGTATGCCATCCAGCACCACGCGAATGGCGTTGTCCGGCGCCTCGGCGAACAGGTTGGTGTTCAGCGCCAGAGAAGGCCGCACCCCCGCCATCTGCGCGCCCTTTTCCTGCGCATGACAAGCCATGCAGGCGCCGGAAAACAGCCGCGCGCCTTGCGAGCTCAGGGGCTCGACCTGCCGCTCCGCCTTAGCGTTCAACGTGGCCGCCGTCGCGCCCGCCGCCGTTTCAGGATGATAGCTGCGCAGATAGACGGCGATCGCCTGCAGATCCGCCTGCGGCAAGCGGGACAACCCTTCTTTGATCACCGGCGCCATCGGGCCGGCGGCCACGCCGTGGTTGGCCGAGTAGCCGGTACGCATGAAATCGACCAGATCCTGCTGCGTCCAATCGAGCGGCGCGGGCGAGCGGCCGGTCAACGCCGGCGCCGTCCAGCCTTCCGCCACGCCGCCGGCCAGGTGGTCGCTACCGGTTTTCTCGCCGAACAACACGTTGCGCGGCGAGTGGCAGGCGCTGCAGTGCCCCAGCCCTTCGGCCAGATAAGCGCCGCGGTTCCAGGCGGCGCTTTGGGCCGGGTTTTCCTGCATCGCGCCCGGCGTCAGGAACAGCAGGTTCCAGGCGAAGATGCCCTGGCGGATATTGAACGGAAAGTGCAGATCGGTGACCGGCGGCCGATAGTTGACCGGCGGCTGCGACATCAGGTAGGCGTACAGCGCCTGCAGATCGTCGTCACTCGTGCGGGTAAAGGCGGTGTAGGGAAACGCCGGATAAAGGTAGCGGCCCTGGCGATCGACGCCGTGGCGCATGGCGCGTTCAAACGCCGCGTAGCTCCAGCTACCGATGCCGGTTTCCACGTCCGGCGTGATGTTGGTGCTGTAAATGGTGCCGAAGGGGATCGCCATCGCCAGCCCGCCGGCGTTGCGCTCGCCGCCTGAGCGGGTGTGGCACACCGCGCAATCGCCGAGATCGGCCAGCGTTTTGCCGCGCGCGATCTGTGCCTCGCTAAAACTGTTCGTCGCATCGGCGGCGAGCGGCGCGATTTCCGGTTGCCAACTGGCGACAACGCCGGCCGCCACCACGGCGAGCACCGTAACCCCGCCCCACCCGGCGATCTTTTTCATCTTACTCATCTTTGCTGTCCTTGTTCGTGACGGGGATTAATGGCCGGCCTGGGCGCGCAGCGCGGCAAGCACCCGCGCCGGCGTAAACGGCACCTCGCGCAGGCGCACGCCGAGCGCGTCAAACAGCGCGTTGCCGATCGCCGCCGCGCTCGGCACCGAGGCGGATTCTCCGGCGCCCATCGGCGCTTCCTCCGGGCGATCGATCAGCTGGATATCGATCTGCGGCAACTCGTCGAAACGCAGGATCGGATAGCCGCCCCAGTCCAATGACGTCACCCCCGTCTTGTTGAAGGTCACAAACTCTTTCAGCACCCGGCTGGCGGACTGGATAACGTTGCCGTGCACCTGATGGCGCACCCCGGCCGGGTTGATCATGCGGCCGCAGTCATGCGCCACGAAGATTTTATCGAGCGTGATCTGCCCGGAGCGGCGGTTGACGCTGAGATCGCACACCCAGGCCGCCCAGGCGGCGCCGAAGCCGGGGAATTTGCTGTGAAAATAGCGCGCATAGGCGAAGCCGCGGCCGCTCACCACTTCGGCGCCGGCGGCGCGCGAGCGGTGCGCCGGGCCGTCTTGCCAGTTCGCCTGCCGTTTCAGGGCTTCAATCAAGGCCACCGCGCGCGGATCGTTCAGATAGCGCAAACGAAACGCGATCGGATCCTCGCCGGCGCGCCAGGCCAGCTCGTCGATCCAGGACTCATGGGCGAACACGTTGGGCAGCGCCGAAACGCCGCGCATCCACGAAGCCCGCACGATCGGCGCGGCGTCCTGGCAGATTACCCGCATGTGCGGATACTCATATGGCGGAATGGCGGTGCGATCGCCCATCTGCTGCACGTCGGCCCGGTTGGCCACTTTGCCGGTCAGCACCAGCGGCAAGGTCACGGCATTGTTGGAGGGGTAGCTGGTTTTCAATTCGTAGGCCGTCACCCGGTTTTGCGCGTCGAGGCCGCCGCGCACCCGAATCAGCTGGCCGGTGCCCTTCGGCTCCCAGCCGGATTCCTGTTCGCGCATCAGCTGCACGCGCACCGGCCGGCCGGTGGCCCGCGCCAGCAGCGCCGCGTCCGCCGAGACGTCGTCGGCGCAGTTGCGGCCATAGCAGCCGGAGGCCTCCATGCGGGTGATGTGCACCTGCCCAGGCGGCAGCTCGAGCAGCCTGGCGATGTCTTTGCGCAGATCGTGCGGGTTTTGCGTGCCGGACCACACCTGCGCCCGCCCGTCTTTGACTTCCGCCACCGCGCAGGAAGGGCCGATCGAGGCGTGCTGATGGTAAGGCCAGACATAGTCGGCCTGCACTTCGGTATGCAGCAATGCCAGCGCGGCGTCAGTGCCCGCGTCGTCGCGCAGCACGCGGTCGGTTTTCGGATTGGCCTCCAGCGCGGCGGGCAGCGCTTCCGGCGACAGATCCGGCAACCCGGCCCAGGGTTTCCATTCGGTTTTCAGTTGGCGCATGGCGGCGATCGCCTGCTCCTCGCGCTCGGCCACGATGCCGATGAAATCGTTGATCACCACCAGTTTCACGATGCCCGGCAGGTGCGCGATCGAGCTTTCATCCACCGACAGCAGGCCGCCGCCCAACGGCGCGCTGCTGTCGGCGCCTACGTATGGCGGGCGCACCACGCGGCCATGCAGCATGCCGGGCAAGCGCAGGTCGTGGACGTAGGTCAGCCCACCGCTGACCTTGGCCGGAATATCGACCCGGGGCACGGCACGGCCCACGTAGTGGTTCTGCCGTTCGCTGTTCAACTGCACGTTTTTATCCAGCATCACGTGCAGATTTTGCCCACTCGCCAGCTGCGCATAGCTCAGCGATCGCCCTGGGTTCCTGGTCACAAATACCTGCCCCGCCGCCGCCGTCAGCTGTTCGGCCGGCAGTTCGAAGGCTTTGGCCGCCAGCGCCGTCAGCATCTGTCGCACCTGCGCCGCCGCCTGCCGCAGCGGCACTGAGGTCACCTGAAGGGTGGCGCTGGCGATGGTCGGCCCCTGATCCGGCGTGCGTTGCGTATCGCCAAGGATCATCGTGACGTGATCAAACGGCACGCAAATTTCATCGGCGACGATCTGCGCCAGCGCGGTGCGAATGCCGGTGCCCAGATCGACGTGGCCGTTGAACGCCGTCACCCGGCCGTCGGCGCTGAGGCTGATAAAGCTGTCCACCCGATCCAGCGGCAGATCGGCGGGCGATGTCACCGCATCGGCGGCGAAGGCGCTCAATGGCGCAGGCAGCAGGCTGCTGACCATCACCACACCGCCGGCCTGCAGCAGCTGGCGGCGGGTCAGTTCGAGGCGGCTCATGCTTGCCTCCGCGCGGCCAGCAGATCGCGGGCACGCTCGGCGGCTTGCAAGATCTCGATATGCGTGCCGCAGCGGCACAGGTTGTAGGCCAATTCTTTCTTGATGGTTTGTTCGTCGGCCTGCGGCTCGCGTTCGAACAGCGCGACCAGCGTCATGATCATGCCGTTGGCGCAGTAACCGCACTGCGCCGCCTGCTCATCAATAAACCCTTGCTGTACCGGATGCGGCGCTTCCGCGCTGCCCAGGCCTTCCAGCGTGGTGACGGATTTGTTTCCTACGGCAGACAGCGGCATTGAGCAGGAGCGTGCGGCGACGCCGTCGATCAGCACCGTGCAGGCGCCACACTCCCCCAGGCCGCAGCCGTATTTGGGGCCGTTCAATTGCAGATCGTTGCGTAAAACGTACAGCAGCGGGGTCTCGGGCGAGATATCGCCGAGTGGAACCACCCGGCCATTAACATTGATTTCCATGGTGAAACTATCCCTTAAACAAACGGATTTAATCCGTAACATCACTGCGACGAATAATTGCGCAGCGTGCTAATAATTATCATCAAAAGACTTGATAATGTTAAGGGAATGTAGTCGCCATGGCTTTAACGAAAAGTGGGTATTTTCTATAAATTTCCTATAGATAAGCTCGGTTTTATGATTGCGCGCCGCGATTATTGGCGTTCGTCAACGCGGCCTCGGCGCCATAACTTTGCCGATCTTTCACTTTAGAAAGCAGAAACCGGCATTTTGCCGCCGGGATCCGCTGACTTATGCTAACCCGGTGTGATGAAACGCGTTTTCATGGCATGTCTTCCGGAACGTTTTGCTTTATTTGTTCGTCGTGAACCCTGGGCCGCGCCTGACTGGTGCGGCTTTTCTTTTTGCCCGGCAGTGCCAGCGGCGGTGAATTTTGCTATGTTAAGCCGCAGATAAGCTTCCCGTTTTCAGCCGCCGGACCGACTCATGTTTACCCATAAAGCAATCGCCGAGCTCAACGCCCTGGAGCTGATGGTTTATAACTACGTCAGCAAACACAAGAATCAAGTGATGTACATGACCATCCGCGAGCTGGCCGAGGCCGCCGGCGTGTCCACCACCACCGTGCTGCGGTTTTGCAAGAAAATGGGCTGTGACGGCTATTCGGAATTTCGCATCCGTTTCAAGCTGTATCTCGAACAGAGCGATGCACCGCCGGTCGATTCCGGCATCGGCGAAATCCTCAGCTTTTTTAAAAGCGTCAGCAACGATGAGTTTAATCAGCTGATCGATCAGGCGGTGCAGCATATCGCCGCCGCCGAGAGAATTATTTTCGTCGGCATCAGCACCTCAGGCGCATTGGGGAAATATGGCGCGCGTTTTTTTTCCAACGTCGGGAAATTCAGCACTCATATCGACGACCCTTATTATCCCGTCAACAGCGACATGTATAAAAACGCGGTGGCGATCGTGCTGTCGGTTACCGGCGAAACCGAAGAGATCCTGCGGCTGGCCAGCCAGTTCAGCCTGCACCACTGCAAGATCATCAGCATTACCAACAACGAAACCTCTTCGCTGGCGCGGCTGGCGGACTTCAACCTCTCCTACCACGTTCCGCAGCATTTGATCGGCGGGCATCACAATATCACCACGCAGATCCCCGTGCTTTACATTATTGAAACCATCGGCAAACGGCTTGGGCATATTAATTCGGCCAAATAAAACAGGCTGTTTTTTTATTGTGACAAATCACTTTCCACGGTGATTTGTTATATCGTGACATTTCTTTCGCTCTTGCTACTCTATTCTCAACGCAGCGTTATTACCCTTCATTAAATAAACCGATGAGACATTGACGATGAAACAGTTGCCGAAGGATTTTCTGTGGGGGGGCGCGGTCGCCGCGCACCAGGTTGAAGGCGGTTGGGATCGGGGCGGTAAAGGGCCCAGCATCGCCGACGTGCTGTCCGGCGGCTCGCACGGCGTGGATCGCGTGATGACCGACGGCGTGCTCGACGGCTATCGCTACCCCAACCACGAAGCGGTGGATTTCTACGGCCGCTATAAGCAGGACGTGGCGCTGTTCGCCGAGATGGGCTTCAAATGCTTCCGCACCTCGATCGCCTGGACGCGCATCTTCCCGAACGGCGACGAAGCGGCGCCGAACGAAGCCGGCCTGCAGTTTTACGACGACCTGTTCGACGAACTGCTGAAATACGGCATCCAGCCGGTGATCACCCTGTCGCACTTCGAAATGCCTTACCATCTGGTGAAGGCCTACGGCGGCTGGAAAAATCGCCGGGTGGTGGAGTTCTTCGTGCGCTTCAGCGAGGTGGTGATGCGCCGCTACCGCGAAAAAGTGAAGTACTGGATGACCTTCAACGAGATCAACAACCAGAGCAACTACCGTTATCCGCTGTTCGGCTACTGCTGCTCCGGCGTGGACTACACCCGGGAAGACAACCCGGAACAGGCGCTGTATCAGGTGCTGCACCACCAGTTCGTCGCCAGCGCGCAGGTGGTCAAACTCGGCCATCAGATCAACCCGGAATTCAAGATCGGCTGCATGCTGGCCTGCGTGCCGTTCTACCCGTACTCCTGCAAGCCGGACGACGTGATGTACGCCGTCGAGGCGATGCACCAACGCTATCTGTATACCGACGTGCAGATGCGCGGTTACTACCCAAGCTACCTGCTGCGCGATTGGGAACGCAAAGGGCTGAAGATAGAGATGCAGCCGCAGGACGCGCAGATCCTGCGCGAGGGCTGCACCGACTACATCGGCTTCAGCTATTACATGAGCAACGCCCTGCAGGCTAACGCGGTGGACGGCAGCGACGGCATGTTCGGCTTCCCGGGCAACGTGCCGAACCCGCACGTCAAGGCCTCCGACTGGGGCTGGCAGATCGATCCGGTCGGGCTGCGCTATTCGCTGAACGTGCTGTATGAACGCTACCAGAAGCCGCTGTTTATCGTGGAGAACGGCTTCGGCGCCTTCGACAAGGTGGAAGCGGACGGTCAGATCAACGATGACTACCGCATCGACTATCTGCGCGCCCATATCGAAGAGATGAAAAAAGCGGTGATTGAAGACGGCGTAGACCTGATCGGCTACACGCCGTGGGGCTGCATCGACTGCGTGTCGTTCACCACCGGCGAGTACAGCAAACGCTACGGCTTCATCTACGTCGACAAACACGACGACGGCACCGGCACGCTCGAGCGCTCGCGCAAGAAGAGCTTCGACTGGTACCGCCGGGTGATCGCCAGCAACGGCGAACAGCTGTAACCGCACGCAGGCAATCAGGTGGCCCTGCTCGCCGCACGCCGCCCATGCCTCACGGCATGGGCATTTTCGCTTATAGTGCCGGGAATGGCGCCCCGACATAATTCTCCGCCAGCATCGTCATGGCGCTGCGCGATTTCACCGTGTACTGCAATTCTGACAGTTGCAGCCGATGCTCGAAAGGCGTGTCGTCCCGACGGGTATGCAGCATGTGGGTCATCCACCAGGAAAAATGCTCTGCGCGCCAGACCCGCTGCAAAGCGGTGTCGCTGTACTCGTCCAGCCGTTGCCAGTCGCCTCGCCGGTAAAATGTTTCCAGCGCCTGGGACAACAGGCAGACATCGGCCATCGCCAGATTCAGCCCTTTGGCGCCGGTCGGCGGCACGATATGCGCCGCGTCGCCCGCCAGCAGCAGGCGTCTGTAGCGCATCGGTTCTGTAACGAAGCTGCGCATGCCGACCACGTTTTTCTGGAAGATACGGCCCTTTTTCAGCGCCCAGCCTTCATGGTTTTCCAGCCGCTGTTCCAGTTCGTGCCAGATGCGATCGTCCGACCATTGATCGACCTGTTCCGCCGGATCACACTGAAAATACATGCGCTGTACACCGGCCGAACGGGTGCTGATCAGCGCAAAGCCGCGCGGATGGCAGGCGTAGATCAGCTCATCGCTGGACGGCGGCGCTTCGACCAGAATGCCGAACCAGCCGAACGGATAGATGCGGGTGTAATCCTGCCGCAGCCCGCCGGGCATCGCCGCGCGGCTGATGCCGTGGAATCCGTCGCATCCGATGACGAAGTCGCAGCGGAGCCGGCGCGGCTGGTCTGCGTGACGGTAGTGAACCTCGGGCTGCGCGCTGTCCAGCGCCTTCAATTCAACCTGCTCCACCTCGAAAAACAGTTGCCCCTGCGCCGCCACACGCGCGGCGATCAGGTCTTTCAAGACTTCGTGCTGGGCATAAACGGTGACGGCGCGGTCGGTCAATCCTGCCAGATCGATGCGGTGCTGACGGCCACCGAATGCCAACCGGATGCCCTGATGCCGCGCCCCTTCCCGCCGCATCCGCTCTCCCAATCCGACCTGGTTGAGCAGATCGACCGTCCCTTGTTCGAGCACCCCGGCGCGAATGGTCGATTCCACCGCCGCCCGGCTGCGCGTTTCCAACACCACCGATTCCACGCCATGCAGATGCAGCAGATGAGACAACATCAAGCCGGCCGGTCCGGCGCCGATTATCGCAACCTGTGTGCGCATAGTATTATTCCCTCACAGCATTTTTATTGAGCGGCGCCGGCAGCGCCGGGTAGCCGGAAAGGTGCTTGGCGATCAACGCCAGCGCCGCGATCAGCGCCGGGATGGCCAGCAGTGTGAATATGGTGCTGAACGACAGCTGCATCTGCATCAGCGCACCACCGCTCATCGCCCCCAGAATGCCGCCAAAACGCCCGAGACCGAGCATCCATGCCACGCCGGTCGCCCGGCTCTGGGTGGGATAAAATCCGGCTGCCAGGGCCGGCATGGATGACTGCGCGCCGTTCATGCAGGTGCCGGCGATGAACACCGTGATCGCCATCAGCGGCGGGTAGCTATAGACAAAGCCGATGATGCCGACGAACAGGCCGGTGAGCAAATAGCCGACGGCCACCACCTTGTGCGGGTTCATGCGATCCATCAACCAACCGATAATCAATACGCCAAGCCCCCCGCCGAGCGGAAACAGCGCGGTGATCAGCGACGCCTGCGTGACGGAAGCGCCGGTTTCACGGATCAACAGGGGCAGCCAACTGGTCAGCAGATAGAAAATCATCAACCCCATAAAGTAAGTCAGGCACAGCATCAAGGTGCCCAGCAGATAGCGACGGGAAAAAATCATCCCCAGCGGCGAGGCCGCCTTTATCTGCCCCTCTTCCTGCAACATGAAATGCGGCGTCTTTGGGAGTGGCGCAATGCGCTTCAACACTTTGGCGATGCGTTCTGCGGCATAGCCGCGCGCAACCATAAAGCGCGCGGATTCGGGCAAGGCGGCGATCAAGACCAGCGCCAGCAGCAGCGGCATAACGCCACCCAGCACCATCACGCTCTGCCAGCCGAAATGCGGGATCAGCCAGGCGGAAGAAAAGCCGCCCAGCGATGAGCCGAGAGGAAAACCGCAAAACATCAGATTCACCATCAGAGCCCGGCAGCGCTGAGGCGCATATTCCGACATCAGCGTGGCGGCATTGGGCATGGCCGCCCCCAATCCCAGCCCCGTCAGGAAACGCAACAACGTCAGCGTCGACAGCGAGCCGGCGAAGGCGGTCAGCAAACTGAAGCCGCCGAACAGCAGCAGCGAGATCACCAGCACTTTCTTGCGCCCGATGCGATCCGCCAACGGCCCGGCGGCCAACGCGCCCACCGCCAGGCCGACCAAAGCAGCGCTCATCACCGGCCCCAGAGAGGTTTTTTCTATTCCCCATTCCTGCACCAGCGACGTGGCAATGAAACCGATAATGGCGGTATCGAAGCCGTCCAGCGCTACCGCTAAAAAACACAAAACCAGTATCAACCACTGGTAGCGAGAAAATGGCTGGTCATCGATAAACCCTCGGATTTCTACGTTGTTATCGTGTGGCATGGCTTGCTCCTCAGGGGGTGCGGCAACCCTCACCGCACAGAACAACCGGCTGCGTACCGGCAAGAGGGTTAATTTGTGCGATTATCGGAACATAGTTCGTTAATCGACAATTAAATCAAACCATCCCACGGCGAATGCTTCAATATTGTTAAAACAATAAGCGTGCGATAAACGAACATCAGAGGACGGTAAATAAAATAATTTTATTTACTATTAATTGGATGGGATTGTTTTTTCCGTTACCACAGAATGAGGGTTTGTGATTCAATTAACATTTCAGAAACATTGCCACTGCCCTGTTTGGCGCTGACCATCGGCCTGAAGGCACAGACGCTTTTCGAACGGCGCTCGCCCTCTAAAAAGGGAGCGAGCGCAAGAAACGCCCTTATTGACTCAGAGACGCCTGCCCGGCGGCGAGGTACTTCGCCATTTCCGCCGGCGGCACCATGCCGCCACCGGTCGCCCACACCAGGTGCGTCGCCTGCGCCAGGTTCTCTGTGCTGATGCCTTGTTCGCTGAGCTGCCGCGCCTGGGCCGCAACGCGCCACGGCCCGGCCATGCCGGCCAGCGCGGACGGCTCCAGCTGGATATGCTCGTGCTTGTCCAACAGCCCGAGCAGCGCAAACATCTCTTCGTCGCTCAGGGTGTAAAATGCGCTCAACAGACGCTCCATCGCCCGGCCGACAAAGCCGGAGGCGCGTCCCACCGCCAGCCCGTCCGCCGCGGTGCGGTTATCGATGCCAAGATCCTGCACCGCAATGCCGTCGTGCAGCCCGCTGTAAACGCCGAGCAACATGCAGGGCGAATGGGTCGGCTCGGCGAAAACGCAGTGAACATGGTCGCCGAAGGCCAGCTTGAGGCCAAACGCCACGCCGCCCGGCCCACCGCCGACGCCGCACGGCAGATACACGAACAGCGGATGCTGTGCGTCCACCACGATGCCCTGTTGGTCAAACTGCCGCTTCAGGCGGCCGCCGGCCACCGCGTAGCCGAGAAACAGGGTTTGCGAGTTTTCATCATCGATAAAGAAACAGCGCGGATCGCTCGCCGCCTGCTTGCGCCCCTGCTCGACCGCCACGCCGTAATCTTCGGCGTACTCCACCACCGTGACGCCGTTGTCGCGCAGCTTTTGCTTCTTCCACGCCCGCGCATCCGCCGACATGTGGACGCTGACGTCAAACCCCAGTCGGGCGCTGATGATGCCGATAGAGAGCCCCAGGTTGCCGGTCGAACCGACGGCGATGCGGTACTGGCGGAAGAACTGGCGAAACTCGTCGGAAAACAGCCGGGCGTAGTCGTCGCCGATCTGCAGCAGCCCCGCCTCCAGCGCCAGCGTCTCCGCGTGCGTCAGCACCTCGTAGATGCCGCCGCGCGCCTTGATTGAGCCGGAGATCGGCAGATGGCTGTCCTTTTTCAGCAGCAGCTTCCCGCCAAGCCGCAGCCCATAGCGCAGGTCCAACGCCTGCTGCATGGCGGGGATCGCCACCAGCTCGGATTCGATGATCCCCTTTGTCGGCCGGGTTTCCGGGAAGGCCACGGCGAGATAAGGCGCAAAGCGCGCCAGGCGCTGCTCCGCGGCGGCGACGTCGGCGGCGGTCAGGCCGACATGGGGCAAGCCTGCGGCCAGCGTTGTCGCGCGCGGATTGAACCAGGTGATAGGCTCGAGGGCGACCATTCGTTGCAACAGCGGATGCTGCGCAACCCACGGTTGAATCTGTGATTTTTGCATAAGTGTCCCTGACTGATTTGGCGTTGCCGTCACCATGCCGCGAACGCCGGCGGCTGACAAATGATAAATACTGAGCTTGAGATGCAACAGATTGATGCAAGCGCGGCGCTACCCGGCCGCGACGCCAAACCAGATCAGAATACCCGCCACGCCCGGCAAAATCGGCGCACCGCCGGTTTTCGCGGCGGTGCCGCCGGGAATGCCGAGGGAAACCAGCGCCGATGCGTTAAGTGCTGCGCTCTCGATGCATCTTTTATCCGCTAACCCCGCGCCGCCGCTTCCAGGCCGGCGATATCGATTTTGCCCATCAGCAGCATCGCTTCCGTAACCCGCCGCACGCGGGCGGCGTCGGGATCGTTCATCAGTTCGGTCAGACGCCGTGGCACGATCTGCCAGCACAACCCCCAACGATCGCGCAGCCAGCCGCACTGCTCCGCCTCGCCGCCCACGCACAACGCGTCCCACAGCCGGTCGACCTCCGCCTGATCGTCGCATTCCACCATCACGGAGAAGCTGTGGTTGAACGGATCCAGCGGCCCGGCTTCGATCGCCGCATAGCGCTGGTCGCCCAGGGTGAAGGAAGCCAGCTTCACGCTGCCGGCCGGGCCGCTCGGCGTATCCGCCGGCAGATCGGAAAACCAGTTCACGGACGAACCGGGGATCAGCGCGACATAGCAATTCAGCGCCGCCTCCATGTCTTTTTCAAACCACAGATGTTGCGTAATTCTGGCCATCTGCGCCTCCTTCAGGTATCGAGGATCGGCGCGAACCCGCCAAAGATCATGCGCTTGCCGTCAAACGGCATCTCGCCCAGCGCCTTCATGCGCGGATCGTTCATCATTTTCTCGTTGGCGGCGTCGCGCACCGCCTTGGAGGGGTACTCTATCCAGCTGAACACCACCACTTCGCCTTCCTGCGCCTTCACCGCGCCGCGAAAGTCGGTAAGTTTGCCGTCGGGCACATCATCGCCCCAGCACTCCACGACGCGCGTAGCGCCAAACTCTTTAAACAGCGGCGCCGCTGCGGCCGCCAACCGGTGATATGCCTCCTTATTGGCGGCCGGCACCGCCACCACAAACCCGTCTACGTATTTCATTCTGATATCCTCTTGTCTGATTAAGGACAGTCGGTTCAGCGCGGGCAAAGTAGTCCGCGCCCCCTACCAGTTTAGACGGCGGGCGTGCGGCACGGATCGGAAGTTCAGCGGTCAGGATCGTTCGGCGGGCAAGATTCCGGCGTGGCGACCCGGTTACGGCCGGCGTTTTTCGCTTTGTATACCGCCAGATCCGCCAGTTTGAGCAGGTCGGCCAGGCTGTGGCCGGAACCGCCCGGGCAGGTTACCATGCCGATGCTGACGGTGATCTGCAGCGGATGGCCGGCCGGCATGGTGATCGATTCCGCCTCAATGCGTTGCCGCAGCCGTTCGGCCAGCTGCACCCCCTGCTGCGGCTGGCCGAGCGTCGAGACGATGGCGAACTCTTCCCCGCCCATGCGGCCGAACAGATCATCGACGCTCAGATCGGCGGCAATCGCACGGGTAAACGCCATCAGCGCCTGATCGCCACCGGCGTGGCCGAAACGATCATTGATCGATTTGAAGTAATCGATGTCGAGCATCATGACGCACACCAGCTCGCCTTTCTGGTCTATCACTCGCTCGCCGCGCTGCATAAACGCATTGCGCGTCAGCACGTGGGTCAACGCATCGTGACTCGCCACGTGCTCCAGCGTGCGCAACAGCGCGTTGCGCGCATAGTTCATGCTGGCGACGGCAATCGGCCCCAGCGCCAGCAGCGCGATGCCCAAACGCATCGATACCGTGTTCTGCAGCACCTTCATGTCGAGCGTGGTGCTCAGCAACCCGAAATCGATCGCCAGATGGCACCACAGCACATAAACCAGCACCGCGATCATGGTGCTGAACAGCGAAAAGGACATCGCCAGCCACAGCAGCACCGGCATGGGAAAGATCACCGCGCCGGGGCCGCCGATCAGCACGCTGCAGACCGCCGCCAGCGCCAGCAGCGCCAACACCGCCATTTTCCGCCCCGCCTGCGGCCATTGGCTGCGCTGCGTCAACATGGCGCAGGCCACGCGCAGGCGATAGCGCCAATCAGCGGGAAACACCAGAATAAACGGCATCAGCGTGACGTAGTTGGTGAATTCGGACGAGAACCACAGCGCCAGCGAGGTTAAATAGGGCCTGCCGAACAGCCACTGCGAGACTCCCGCGCCCACCACACCGGTCGCGGCGGCGGCGGCCAGGCAAATACCGAACAGGTACATGCTGGAGGCGCCGCGCTGCAGCATGCGCGCCGGCGGCGACAGCCGCATGAACAGCAGATACCCCACCACCACGCCGGTCAGATTGGCGGCGTTCAGCAGCAACGCCTTTTGCAGCGAGCTGCCGGTCAGCAGATCCGCCGCCAGATACCCCAGCACCGCCATGCCCCAGCCGGCGCGCGTAGCCCACTGCGGGCAGCGCACCAGAACCGCCAGCAGTACGGCGTTGACCGGCCAGAATACCGCCAAAAATCCGACGGGACGGCTGACGATGCCCAGCAGGCAAGCCGCGAACACCAACAAAAAGACGGTGAGTGCGGGCCAGATTTTCCGGGTATCGGACAACGAGGTGGTTTGCATCTTGGATCCAGAGACTTCTGCTGTGTAAGGTGACAATCTGTTCGTGTCACAACCGTCGACGATGAGGAGAAGATAAGCGGCCGACCCGCCTATTATTGCCAGTTTTAGCGGCCCGAGCACCTGTTTATTCATCAAGGGAAAATATATTTGTGTATCAATGTATTGACGGCAGTTGCTCGTCTGGCGCAGAAACTGCTGAAGCAGCCACGCCCAAGCCGGCCTGACACCGGCAAAAACCGCCGTCTTGTTCCTAAAAAGTAAAATAAGATTGGGCGATGTGCGGAGACATTTATAGTTGGAAATATTTATCGATACCAAGAATAGTTCTTCTTAACACTCATTGAAGGCTACACCAGCGAGAAAATCCATCAGCGCACGGTTGAACAACGCCGGCCGCAGCAGCGACGCGAAGTGACTGGCGCACGGCAGCGCCGCCAGACGCGCGCCGTCATAGTTGACACAGCCCTGCCTGGAAGCGGGTCAACTCGTCGTCGGTTTGCATCTTTTCCTCCTCATTCGCCGACGTTGTGCGCCAACAAGGCATCGAAGGATGTATAGATCGCACCGGCGAGCGGTGCCGTTCGCTTTCCCGACATATACTTAAGGGAGGAATCGCAATGGAGGACGGTGAGATGAAGAAGATTACTCTCGTGTTTTTGATGCTGATGCTGAGCGGGTGCATCGGCGGCGGTGGCGGCCCGTCGAATGCGCCTCCGGCCTCGCCGAATGAGCCTTATACCTGCACCAAATCCAGCGCCAACAGCGACTGTTCGCAATCGGTGGAGCCGTCGATGTACTAGCCGCATTCGGCGGGCCGTCGCTTAACGGCCCGCCGCCTCAAGGCTGAACTAGGAGGAGTGTTCCTCTTCGTTGGCCTGATATCGCGTCGCCTGCTGCTTCATAAACACCACTTCCTGCGGGCTGGACAGGCTGACACGCTGCGCGCGCAGCAGCTTGAGGATGTTGAACAGCAGTTCGCTCTTGGTCGCGCCGACCATGCGCGGGCTCGGCACATAGCCGGTCACGCTCAGGATAATGCCGTCCGGCCCCAGCTGGCTGAAGCGCACGTAAGGCGCCGGCGTTTCCAGGATGTTTTCGTATTCGTGGTAAGCGTTAAGCAGAATATTGCGCACCTGCTCCGGATCAATGTCGGTCGGAAACGTCAGCGCGATGGTCACCACCCCTTGCGCGTTGCCCATGGTGGCGTTGCGCACGTTCTGCGAGATCAGCTGCGAGTTCGGTACGATCATGGTGGAGCGGTCGCTGAGCTGGATTTCGGTGGCGCGCACGTTGATGCGCCGCACGTCGCCTTCCACGCCGCCGATGCCGATCATATCCCCCACCTTCACCGGGCGCTCGGTCAGCAGGATCAGGCCGGAAATAAAGTTCTTCACGATCTCCTGCAAACCGAAACCGATGCCGACCGACAGGGCGCTGACGATCCACGCCAGGTTGCTCCACTGGATGCCCAGCGCCGCCAGGGTGATCAGTATCACCAGCACATAGCCGATATTGCTGAACAGCGTCACCAGCGAGGCGCGGATGCCGACGTCCGAGATGGTTTTCGGCAGCAGTTCAGATCCCAGCCAGCGCCGCACCGCGCGCAGAATATAGATGCCGATCGCCAGGCAGATCACGGCGTTGAGCAGGTTGCCGGGCACGATGTTGAAACGCTGCAAGCCTTCACCGGTCAGGATGGAGACGATTTTCTCCATCAGCGAGCCCGGCGTGGTGCTGCCGAACGAGCCGTTGAACAGCGAGACAATCATCAACAGCAACAGCGAACATTTGGCCAGCGCCGTGGTGATGATCGCCATCTGCTCCAAATGGCGATCCTTGAAGCTGAGCGTTTTCTTCAGCATCTTGCCGCTGACGGTCTGCGGCGAAAACAGCGCGGCGCACAAATCGGTGGCGAACAGCACCATAAAATAGAACGCCATCAGCACCAGCACCACCCAGATCAGTTGGTAGGTCAGGAAGCGGGCGAAGGCGATGTAGCCGATAAGCAGGGAAAACAGGATCACCACCGAACAGACCAGGGTGACGAGGTGCACCAGCCCGCTGACCAGCGTGCGCTTTTCCAGGTGCGCGCCCTGCTGTTCCAGCCGGCGCCGAATGCGCTGGCCGCGCAGCGGCGCCGCCAGCAGCACCATGCCGATCAGCCCCGCCACCAGGCCGTTGCCGAAGATGGTGGTGGCCAATGAGGCGCTGACGACGTTGTTGATCAGCTCCACGGTGCCGAACGCCAACGCCAGGCCGGCCAGCAGCGGCGAGAAGTAACGCAGCCCGGCGGCCACCTCGTTATCCATGGAAGCCAAGCGCCACGACGGGCGATTCAGCGACAGCGCCGCACGCCCCAGCCCGGCGATCAGCGCGCAGAAAATCCCCAGACGGTTAAAGCCTTCGGCGAAGTCTTCCAGCATCACCGGCAGCGGCTGCACGCGAACAAAGACGTAATACAACAGGTTCAGCGCGATAGAGGTGGTGATCACCGTCACCACCACGGTGACGAGCGCCATAAAGCTGCGGCGCAGACGCCCGTCCGGCAGGAAACGGATGCTGACCCAGGCGAGGAAACGCTCGGAGAAATAGCGCCCCCAGGACCAGACAATCACCGCCAGCGCCAACAACGCCAGCGTGCCGTAACGCCACTCGTCCTGCCAACTGGCATCCCAGGCCGCTTTCATCTCGGCGTTGAACTGATCCAGCCGCTGCACGTCATTTTCGGACGGCTGCAGCACCGGCGCCCAGAATTTGATGCCCAGAATGCTGCCGGTATTCAGTGCCAGCTGGGTTTTAAACGCCACCCGGCGCAGATCGCCGATCTGTTGCCCGAGCTCGAAGGCGCTGGTCTTGATGGCCTGAGCGCGTTTTACCGCATCGTCCAGCTGTTTCTTGCTATTGTTCAGCGCGTTGCGCTGCTGGGCCACCGCCGGGGTTTCCGGCAGCGCGCCGGCAGCCGGGGCCGGCCCCAGGACGTCCAGCTGCGCTTTCAGTTTGTCCTGCTCGGGCTGCAGATCGGTGGCGAGCTTTTCCATGCTGGCGACCAGATCGTCGGTCGCCAGCCGCAGTTTGCTGAGCTGTGTATCGGTGGTCGCTTTGGAAACCAGCTGCTTCATGCTGTCCAACTGCTTTTGCGCGGCTTTCAGCTGCGTAGCGGGATCGGGCGCGCTTTCGGCGGCGGGATCATCCTGGGCGGCGGCGACGGCGCCGAACGGCGTCAGTTGCAAACCAAACAGCAATAACAACAACAGCAGGAACGGGCGAGGCTTTAACATAAATTCAGTGCTCAGCATCATTATCTGATAGACAGACGAACAGGCGGCGGATGAACCGTCGCTTAACCATAAACGCTAATTATAATAGCTGCTTAATGTCGGCCGAAATACAGTAATTATTCCCATTGTGTGCCACGCGCGCGCGCCCTCCTTAGCCTGCTGATTATTCAGGCGCTTTTACACTGGCGATACGGCACAAGGCGCTCTATACTCCAGCCACCGATTAACCTGCAACCAATAAAAGGAGACTTACTATGCTGACGTGTGAATTGTTTTTTCACTCACACTTCTTTGGTAATCGTCGCCGCTCAAGCATTACCGGTATCGTGCTGCGATAACCCAGCTTGAGCGAAGCTTACTAAAATCCAGGATCTTCCCTCCGGCTTACCGGGTTGTCGTCAGCGATGTTTGACGATAGGCATTGTCATGCCTGTAACTCTTGAGTAAGCAATGAGCACACTACTGTCTGCACAATCTGTCGGTTACGACAACGCGTTCGGCGTCCTGCTGAGCGAGATTTCCTTCACCCTGAAAAAAGGCGATCGCATCGGTTTGATCGGCGACAACGGCTGCGGCAAAAGCACCCTGCTGCAACTGCTCAGCGGCGCCCTGCCCATCCACAGCGGAACGGTGACATTGTCACAACAGTGCCTGATGGCGCGCATCGAACAACACCTGCCGCCCGAGCTGCACGCCAGCACTCTGCTGGATGCGGTGCTGGCGCGGCTTCCGGCGAGCCAACACCTCAGCGAACGCTGGCGCTGTGAAGCGCTGCTCGCCGAGCTGGGGTTTGAGCCGGCGAGCTGGACGTTGACCGCCGGCACCCTTAGCGGCGGCCAGCACACCCGCCTGCTGCTGGCGCGCGCGCTGATCCGTCAGCCCGATCTGCTGCTGCTCGACGAGCCCAGCAACCACCTGGATCTGCCCACGCTGCTGTGGCTGGAGCAGTTCTTGCGCAGCTGGAACGGCAGCTTCGTGCTGGTGTCGCACGATCGCTATCTGCTCGATCAGGTGACCAACTGTACCTGGATCCTGCGCGACAAAACGCTGCAGTTTTTCCGCTTGCCCTGCTCCGCCGCGCGTCAGGCGCTGGCGGAACAGGACGCTGCGGACGAGCACCGCCGTCGGGCCGAGCAAAAAGAGATAGACCGGGTGGAAAAAAGCGCCAAACGTCTGGCGACCTGGGGCAAGGTCTATGACAACGAAGATCTGGCACGCAAAGCCAAGCAAATGGAAAAGCGCGTCGATCGGTTGAAGGAAGAACAGACCACCCTGACCGCCGGCAGCCCGTGGCGGCTGCGACTGCAGGGAGAGGCGCTGGACGCCGATCGCCTGCTGGCGCTGCCGCAATGGGCCGTGCGCCCGGCGCCGGAGGCGCCGGTGCTGTTCAGCCTGGCACATCTGCGGGTGAAAAGCGGCGATCGCATCGCCATCGTCGGGCGCAACGGCTGCGGCAAATCGTCGCTGCTGCGCTTGCTGTGGCAGGCGTATCAGCAGCCCACGGAACGCCCGGCGCTCTTCCACCCGCGCGTGCGCATCGGCTATTACGATCAGAGCCTGCAACAGCTGCGCGATGAAGACACGTTGAGCGAAGCGCTGGCGCAGTTTGCGCCGCTGACCGAGGAACAGCGGAAAATGGCGCTGATCGGCGCCGGTTTCCCTTACCTGCGCCATCATCAGCAGATCCGTTCGCTGAGCGGCGGCGAGCGTTCGCGGCTGCTGTTCGTCGGCCTGACGCTGGCCAACCATTCGCTGCTGCTGCTGGACGAGCCCACCAACCACCTGGATATGGCGGGCAAAGAAGAGTTGGCGGAAACGCTGCGCCAGTTCGCCGGCGCCGTCATGTTGGTCACCCATGACCGGATGCTGATCGAACAGAGCTGCAACCGCTTTTGGCTGATCGACCAGCAAAAACTGGAGGAGTGGCACGATCTGGCGCCGGTGTATCAGCGCCTGGCGGGCGAAGCGCCGGCGCTGCCGACGGCGGGCAAGGCCAACGCAGACTGTCCGACGCCGCACGAACGACTGGAAGACGAAGAAGCGCTGTTGGCCGCGCTGTTGGCCCTAGAAAGCAAACTGGAGGACGACCTGGCGCGCAAGCCGAAGCACCAGAAACCGGCGCTGCAGGCGCGCTGGCGCCGCGAGATTGCCGACATCACCGCCCGGTTGAATCTGGGCTAACCCCACAGGCCGCCGAACGGCGGCCTGTTTATTGATGTATTGATGGAAAGCCGCTTGTCGCTTTCCCTTGGTTCGCACGGCATCCCGATTGCTGGTCACTGTCGGCCAGCCAGGATAATCCGCGCGGGCGGCGATACCGGCCGTGGCTTTGCGTATGCAGCAAAGCGCCAGGATCACGTTCTCTTTCGTTATTCGGTAATGGCAGGCGGCGAATATCGCCAGGCCAAAAGAAACGCGGTGATAGCCGCTTCGGCCATCTGTTGCAACTGTTCCGGCGTCGGCCACTGGTCGGATAACAGAGCCGCCGGCAACGGATACCCCATCACCGCGCCCAGAAATGCCATAGCCTGAGGCTGCGCATCAGCAAATTGGACTTGCCCATGTTGCCGCGCCTGTTCCAACATTTTCACAAATGCCTGCAGCACCCGTCCGGCATTGCGTTCACGCAACGTGGCGTACAACTCAGGTTTCTGCAACAGCAGTTGCACCATCAGCCGCTGAAAATGCACGTTATCAACGCTGAAAAAATGCGCCTGCACCACCGAAGCGAAACGCGCCAGCACCTGCGGTAAATCCATACTCTCCTGAGCCAAAATGGCGGCGATCGGCGGCTGCATCTTCTCGATAAGATGGTTGAACGTCTCCAGCACCAGGGCGTCTTTGCTCGGGAAGTGATTATATAAGGTTTGACGGGTGGTTCCCGCCTCGTTGGCTATCTCGTCCAACGAGATATCCAAGCCCTGCTGCAAAAACAGAACGCAGGCGGTTTCCAGTATCCGTGGCCTGGCCTTCATCGGCCGTCCCGGTTGGCGGTTGATCATGCTCTCTCTCCAGCCCAGAGGCTCATTTTCGCGCCTTAAGTCGTGCCAACCCTTGTTTGGTCAGAACAAAAAACAACGGTACGAACAATAATGTCAGCAGTGTGCCAGAAATCATGCCGCCGATCACCGCAATCCCGATTTCGCGCCGGCTGGCGGCCCCGGCACCGACAGAAAGCGCCAGGGGGATCACACCCGCGACAAACGCCAATGAGGTCATCACGATGGGCCGCAGACGCAGTCGCGCCCCTTCCAGGGTCGCCTGCAACAAAGCGGATCCCGCTTTGAGCCGTGTTTCAACAAACTCGACGATCAGGATAGCGTTTTTCGCCGACAGACCAATCGTCGCCAACATTCCCACCTGGAAGTAAATATCGTTTTCATACCCCGCAAGGCGCGCAGCGACAACGGCTCCGATAATCCCGAGGGGAATGATCAGCATTACGGACAATGGTATAGACCAACTCTCGTACAGCGCGGCCAGGCAGAGGAAAATGAACAACACCGAAGCCAGATATACCAGCAATGTTTGCCCGGCGGCCAATTGCTCCTGATATGAGAGCCCGCTCCACTCAAGGCGGTAACCGTCTACACCGCCGATAATGCTCTGCATACGCGCCATCGCGGTGCCGGAGCTTTCGCCCTCGGCTGCCGTCCCCTGTAACTGCGTGGCCGACAGCCCGTTAAAGCGCTGCAGCATTTGTGGCCCTGAGAGCCAACGCGTAGTCGCGAAGCTGGCAAAGGACGCCATGCTGCCGCTTTCACCACGTACGAACCAATTATCGATATCATCCGGCGCCGATCGCCAGGCCGCGTCCCCCTGCATGTAGACCCGCTTTACGCGGCCGCGATCGATAAAATCGTTAATATAAGCGCCCCCCCAGGCGGCAGAAAGCGTGTTGGTGATGTCAGCCTGCTGCAGCCCTTGTGCGCTGGCCTTTTGCTGATCGATATCGACCTGCAATTGTGCTTTATCTTCGAGGCCATTGATGCGCACCGCCGTTAACAACGGATCTTCGGCAGCGGCGGCGATCACTTGCCTCTGCGCAGCTTGCAGTGCGTCATGCCCAACGCCGTTTTGATCCTGTAACCACAGTTCAAATCCACTGGACTGCCCCAATCCGCGCACCGCCGGCGGCGACAACACATTGATCTGCGCGTCGCGATAGCTTTTGAAATGGCGATTGGCGCGGCTAATAATCGCCAGCGCGTTATTCTCATTACCGCTGCGCAGCGACCAATGTTTAAGTTCGGCAAACGCCATGCCGACATTCTGACCACTGCCGGCGTTATTGCGCCCGACAACCATGAAGATCACATTCAGGTTGTCCCGTTCGGCGGTCATGAAATAGTCGGCGATAGCGTCAGCAGTCTGTTGCGTTCTGGCCATCGGAGCGCCTGGCGGCAGAGAAAACTGGACCATTACCGAGCCCTGATCCTCGACTGGGAGAAAACCGGTAGGCATCCGCAGATATTGCCAGATCATGAAACCGACCAGCAGCAGCGCCAACATGCAAAAACGCCCTTTGCGCGCCATCACATGGTTCAATCCCAACCCATAACGCCGCTGTCCGTATTCCACCAGGCGGTTAAAGCCGCGAAAAAAATGGCTGCGCGGCCGCTGCACCGACGGTTTTAGCAAACCGGCGCACAATGCCGGCGTCAAGGTCAACGCCACCAACACCGACAGCACCATCGCAGCGACGAGCGTGATGGAAAACTGTCGGTAGATTATGCCGGTTGAACCGCCGAAAAATGCCATCGGAACAAATACCGCCGAAAGTACCAGCGCGATGCCGATCAGCGCACCATTGATCTCCCGCATCGAATGCAACGTCGCCTCGCGCGGCGGCAATTGCGCTTCCTCCATCACGCGCTCAACGTTCTCAACCACCACTATCGCGTCATCCACCAACAGGCCGATCGCGAGCACCATGGCGAACAGTGTCAAGGTGTTTACGCTGTAACCCAACAGCGCCAAAATGCCGAAAGTGCCGAGCAGCACTACGGGTACCGTAATGGCGGGGATCAATGTGGCGCGCCAATTTTGCAAAAACAGATACATCACCACAATCACTAGCGCGATCGCTTCCAACAAGGTTTGCACGACGCCTTCAATGGACACCAGTACGAACGGCGTGCTGTCACGCGGATAAGCCACCTGCAGCCCCGGCGGAAACTGCGGCGCCATGCGCTCCACTTCAGCCCGCACCCGTTCGGCAACCTCCAGCGCATTGGCGCCGGAGGCCAGTTGAATCGATATGCCGGCCGCTGGGTACCCGTTGAGGCGCGTTTGGTTTTGATAGTTTTCCGCACCGATCTCCACGCGCGCAACATCGCGCAAATACACCGCCGAACCGTCGGTATTGGTGCGCAGAATAATATTCTCAAACTGCTCCGGCGTTTCCAGCCGCGATTGCGTGGTCACGGTCGCGTTCAACGCCTGGCCATCCATCGTAGGCAATGCGCCGATCTCACCGCTGGTGACCTGGGCATTTTGCGCTTCTATCGCGGCTTGCACGTCAGATGGCATCAGGCCATAACCGCTCAACTTGATCGGATTGAGCCAAACGCGCATCGCATATTGAGCGCCAAATACCGTCGTCTCCCCGACGCCATCCACCCGGCTCAGCGGATCTTGCAGCGAACTGACCAGAAAATCATTGATATCAACGCTGTCCATGCGGCCTTGCGTGTCGTACAGGGCGACTACCATTAGGCTATCGCCCTGCGATTTTGTCACCGTGATCCCTTGCTGCTGCACTTCTTGCGGCAATCGCGACGTTGCCTGATTGACCGCATTTTGCACTTGAACCTGAGCAATGTCCGGGTCGGTTTGTTGTTCGAAGCTAAGGCTGATGCGAGCCTGACCCGCCGAACTGCTGGTTGATGAGAAATACAACAGGCCATCGATCCCTTTAATTTGCTGTTCGATAATCTGAGTTACGCTGTCCTCTACCGTTTTGGCCGAAGCGCCAGGGTAATTGGCGGTCACCGTGACGCCAGGTGGGGCGATGTCGGGATATTGCTCAACCGGCAATGTCCAGAGCGCCAGTGCGCCCGCCGCCATAATGCAGATGGCCAGCACGGCCGCAAATACCGGTCGAAAGACAAAAAAATGCGCTAGCATGCCTGACTCCTCTGATTATCTCGCTTACGGATGCTTTGATGATGCATTTAATGACGCCAATTACTTTACAGTAAAGTAAATAAATTAAATCAAACCTGAAATCAAGCAGGAATCAACACCGTATTGTCATCTGACTATGGCACCCTGCACGCTAAACTTTGTTCGGAACATTGCCGCCATGACTTCACTTTCCCCACGGGACATCGAGGCGCGCTACCGCTTCGCGCGTGAGATCGCCCGCGCCGCCGCCGATCTCGCCTTCAGCTTTTATCAACGGCGGCAAACCCTGGCCATCGACTTCAAACAGGGGCTGCAGGACGTGGTCAGCGAGGCCGATCGCCGCGTCGAAGCGCTAATCCGCCGCATGATCAGCCGCCGTTTTCCCCAGGATGGGTTTCTCGGCGAGGAAAGCGGCAGCGCCGGCGAGAATGCCGCCTGCATTTGGGTCGTCGATCCGATTGACGGCACCGCCTGCTTCCTGAACGGATTGCATACCTGGTGTATCGCGATAGGCGTGGTGATCGACGGCGAGCCGACGATAGGCGTGGTCTACGATCCCAACCACCGCGAGATGTTCCGCGCCTGTCGCGGCGGCGGCGCCTTTCTCAATGGGGAGCCGATCGCTGTGCATGCCGGGCGCAGCGTCGCGGATGGCGTGATGGGCGTCGGGATTTCCCCGCGCGCCTCGGCGGCGGAATTCAGCGGCTTTCTCTGTCGCCTGCTGCAGGCGGGCGGGATGTTCGTGCGCAGCGGCTCCGGCGCGTTGATGACCGCCCAGGTGGCCGCCGGGCGGCTGCTGGGCTATTACGAACCGCATATGAACGCCTGGGACAGCCTGCCTGGGTGGGTGCTGACGCGCGAAGCCGGCGGCGTGGCGAATGACTTTATGCACAACGACGGGCTGCGGCGCGGCAACCCGCTGCTGCTGGCCAACGCGGCGCTCTACCCGCAGTTGGCCGAGCTGATTCATATGCCGGGCTTGATCGGCTCGACGTGCCCTATCGCGCGCGTGATGGCCGGATAAAGCGCGCGCAGCCGGCGCTCGACCCGATCGACCGCATCGTGCGCGGCGGCGATGGTCACCGCCGGCGACACCCGGCAGTGGAAGTTGACGATGATGCCGCCGTCGCTCTTGCGCGCGCGGACGTTGTGTACGTCCTGCACGTTCTCCCCTCGCTCCAGCGCCGACTGCAGGATCCGCCGAATATCGGCCAGCTCCGTCGCCTCGACATCCTCGCTGGTCAGCCAGTGCGGCGTCTGCGGCTCCAGGTGCGTCTCTATCTCGGTGTCTTCACCGATCGCCTGGCGCAGGATCCCCTCTATCTCCGTGGCGATGTCATGCGCCTGCGCCACGCTGGCGTTGGCCGGCACCGCCAAATCCATGCCGATCGCCATGCGCGTCGGCAGCTGCTGCAAGGTCACATTCTGTACCTGCGCGCCGTGGTTGGCGGCGATCGCCCGAATGCGCGTCGCCATGTCTTCATCGCTGCGGGTCTGCGGCACCGCGATGACGGTGAATTCCGCCCTGGCGTAGTGCTCCCGCAGTCGCTCGACGATCTCTCGCTTCAGCGCGTCGATGCGCTCCAGCGGCAAGGTGCGGCACACCGCCACCGTGATCTCGACGAACAGCACCGCGCCGGCATTGCGAATGCGCACGCTGTCGCAGGCCAGCACCGCCGGAAAACTTGCCAGCGTGGCGCGGATAGCCTCAGTAGCCCCGGCCGGCGCGGCATCCATCAGTGAATCGAAGGAGCGTTTACCCAGTTTGATCGCGGCGACAAAGATAAAGCCGGCGACGATCAGCGCGGCGATGGCGTCCGCGCGGCCAAAGCCCAGCAGCACAAACACCATGCCCAGCAGCACCACGCCGGACGAAAGCATGTCGGAGAAGAAATGCAGCGCATCCGCTTCCAGCGCCGCGCTGTCGGTCGCTTTGGCGACGCGGTTGAGCGCCCGCACGCGGAAGAAATCGACGCAGATGGAAATCAGCAGCACCGCGATCACCACCGGCGCGGCGACGATCTCATGCGGCTGCCCGAGCAGGCTGCTGCCCGCCTCATAGACAATCCAACCGGCGGCGCCCAGCAACAGCAGCACCTCGAACAGCGCCGCCAGGTTTTCCACCTTGCCGTGGCCGAAGTGGTGATCGTCATCGGCGGGCTTATCGCTGATGCGCACCGCCAGCCAGGTGATGCTGGTGGCGATAAAATCGGTGAAAGAGTGGATCCCTTCGGATATCAGGCCAATACTGCCGGTAAAAATGCCGGCGACAAATTTGCCCGTGGCCAGTAACCCGCTGGCGATCATCGAGTTTCTGGCCACGGCCTGTTTTTCATTCTGCATTATGCTGCTCACATTCGGACGGTGATTTATTTTTTTATTTTAGAGGATAATTGCCAGACAACGGCGATCAGCAGCATACTGCCAGAGAATGTCAGCATGAGGCTAGTAAGAAAATTGGATTTTCCGGTGGAATAAAAATAAATCTCATTAACGCCAACCGAGATCATTAAAATGGCGTAGAGCAATCCCAGAATAAGAATCGTCATTATTATCAACTCCCGTATCAGGCCGCGCGTTCGGCGCGCCGCTAAAAATCCTCCCCATAATAAATAACGGTTACGGGGAGGATGCATCTAGGCGGATCTTTTGCGTTCATCAATCATCCCATTTGGTGCTCATATAGGCCGCCAACAGGCCCAGTGAGCTGATCATTGCCAGGAATCCCATAAAAATAGTCATGTTTCCCATTGTTTTTTCCTCAGGTTAAATGTTATCGATAAAATCCCCTCGCGTTAAATATCGGGGTTGGTCGGTATCCATATTTTTTAACGTCCTCCTCTTTTTTGTCACACTCCCGCCCTTTTAGAGCGGGAACCATTTAAATCCCCAAAACGTACTGGGCAATTTTGAAATAAATAATCAGGCCGGTGCCGTCGATAAAGGTGGCGATAAACGGCGCCGACACCACCGCCGGATCGATGCCGAGCCGTTTCAACAGCATCGGAATGATCGACGAGACAATCGCGCTCCACACGGTGATCGCCACCAGCGACAGGCTGACCACCAGCGTCACCTCCATGCCGACGCCCATGATCCAGGCGCGCACCCAGGCCGCCAGGCCAATGGTGACGGCGATCAGCAGCGAGGTCGTGACCTCTTTGCGGATCACCGCGCCAAGATTGCGCAGGCTGACCTCGCCCAGCGCCATGGCGCGCACCAGCGTCGAGGTGATCTGGGTGCCGCTGTTGCCGCCGGTGCCGATCAGCAGCGGGATAAAGAACGCCAGCGCGATCGCCGCTTCGAGTTGCTCTTCAAACGCCTTGAGCACGTTGCCGGTGTAAGCCTCGGCGACGAACAGCATCAGCAGCCACACCGAGCGTTTGCGCCACAGCGCCCACGGGCTGGTCTCCAGATAAGGCTTGTCCAGCGGCAGGCTCGCGCCCTGGCGCTGCGCGTCTTCGGTGTTTTCAGCCTCGACCAGCCGGGCGATCTCTCGCTCCCCCAGCACGCCGACCAGCGTGTTGTTCGCCACGACCGGCACCACGTCCAGGCCGCCCTTGCCGAGCAGATGCGCCACGTCGTTGCGATCGTCGTCGGGTGAAACCTGAAAATAGCTGTGATCCATCATCACGCCGACCGCTTTATCCTGCTCGTCGCACTGCAGCAGTTTTTTCACCGACAGTGTGCCGCGCAGATGATAATCGTCCGCGGTAATAAATACCCGGGTGGGAATTTCATCCGTTTTAAGCTGTGAAAGTAAATATTCCCGGGCATGATTGACCGTCATCGTCGCGGGAACGGTAATAAAATCGGCGTTCATATAGCCGGCGACCGATGTCTCGTCGAGAGTTTCAGTCGCGCTCAGCGCCGGAGAAGAATAGTGTTGATGTGACTTTATCATTTTGTCAGTCCCTATTTCTGTTTTGAACTTCAACAGCGAATCGCATAGGGGCGTAACCACAGAGGGGGAGTGCAGACTGCCTATCTCCGCGTCCAGGTTTTAGCACTATACAACGTATCCGAATTGTTGCTCGGAAGTTACTTTGGGCTGAACCTTAATCCGATAAAGCCTGTCTTAACCTTGGGCATCTCTCGATGTCGTCAGATCAGTAACCTGTGTTTGTATAGGAGCCTCGCCAAACGAGATACTGCATATAAACTACCGGCGCAGTATAGGCGGTGTTTTATCCGGCGGGAAGAAAAGATTGCCCGTCGTTTATGGAGTATTTAGGATAATGTTATTAAACACGAATCTATAAAAACGGCTGATATAAATCAGCCGCTTTTATATTTCTCAGTGCTCGAGAAGGTAGACGTTTTTATCGTACAAGGCGCCCTGGCGGGTAAAGTCGATCCCCTTCACGTAAGGTTTAATGAGCGTGGCGTTGGCCTCGTAGTACACCGGCGCCACCGGCGTATCGGCGGCCAGCACCGCCTCGGCCTGCTGGAAGTATTGCTGCACCTGCTGCGGCGTCTGCGCCGCCGTCGCCTGGTGCAGAATGCGGTCATAGTCCGGGTTATGGTATTTGGCGCTGTTCTCGCTGCTGTCGGAACGGAACACGTTCAGAAAAGTAGACGGATCGTTATAGTCCGCCAGCCAGCGGGTAAAGGCCACGCCGTACTGCCCGCGGTTGATATTATCCAGCGTCACTTTACGCTCCTGGCTTTGCAAGCGGGCTTCTACCCCAAGGTTCTTTTTCCACATGGCGGCGGCGGCGATGACGATCTTCTTGATGGTGGCGTCGTTGCTGTACAGCACGGTAAAGCGCAGCGGATTCTCGGCGTTGAAACCGGCCTGCGCCAGCAACTGCTTCGCCTGGGCGTGCCGCTGTTCCGGCGTCCAGCCGGCCGCAGCGCCGGGCGGCAGGCTATAGCCACCCGCCCCCGTTGGGGTAAAGGTCCAGGCCGGCTGTTGGCCGTATCCCAGCACCTTGCCGGCGATAATCTCTTTGTCGAGCGCCAGATTCAGCGCCTGGCGCACCCGCAGGTCGTTAAATGGCGCCTGGCGATTGTTGAAGGCGAAGTAACTGGTGGAGAGCAGCGGATAGGTCACCAGCTGTTGCTCGCCGAGCGTTTTTTTCAGCTGCTGATACAGCTCCGGCGGCGTGGTATACCCCAACTCAACCTCACCGGCGCGAAAACGCGCCACTTCCGGGAACCCCTGTATCGGTAAGAACGTCACCTTGTTGAGCACGGTGTTGGCGTTGTCCCAATACTGCGGATTGCGCTCCACCACCACCTTTTCGTTCACCACCCACTGGCTGAGGCGAAATGCGCCGTTGCCGACAAAATGCGCCGGTTGAGTCCAGTTCTTGCCGTACCGCTCCACCACCTTGCGGTTAACCGGCAAGACCGGAAAATGCACCAGCTGCTTGAGCAAGTAGGAGTTGGGCTCCGACAGCGTCACTTGCAGGGTGTGCGCGTCCAGCGCCTTGACGCCCAGCTCGCTCGGCGGTTTGCTGCCGGCGTTGATCGCCGCGGCATTCAGCACGTAGGCCGAAGCCAGATAGCTGCCGTACGGCGACGCGGTTTTCGGATCGGTGAGGCGCCGCCAGCTGTAGACAAAATCGTCGGCGGTCACCGGATCGCCGTTCGACCATTTGGCCTGCGGCCGCAGATGGAAGATCCAGACGTTGCCCTGATGCTCCCATTTCTGCGCCAGCGCCGGGACCGCTTCGCCGTCTTTACCGACGCGCAGCAGCCCTTCGAACAGATCGTTAAAGATGTAGAACTCCACATTGCTCTCGGCCAGGTTCGGATCCAGCGTCGCCGGTTCATACCCGTTGGCACGCACCAATTCCTGTACCGGCGCCAGTTTAGCGCCCGCTGGCACCTCGGCCGCCTGAGCGATCGCCACGTTAAAAGCCAGGAGGATTAAACCAGCCAATTTACTGCCATTAAATGAATATTTCACGTCGATATCCCTGATTAGTGTTTTATCGCGTTCAATATGCAATGAGGCAGTGGAATAAATTAAATCATTAATCGCTATGAGTCATAACCAAAAGCGGTGTTGAATTTCTTTCATTATCAAAGAAATATCCCTCACCGCGCTTTTCGCTTTCAAACACAATGTGCGTTGCCGTCCTCTACTTGATGTTCACGGTCGTGATACCAAACAGCGGCAGGCCTTTAACCGGCTCTGGGCCGGGTTCCCCCCACACCATTAAGGATTTACCGCTCGCCTGTGCCTGGATCGCCAGATTCACCAGCAATTTCGGATAGGGTTCATTAGCCGCTACCGACAGCGGAAACACGTTTTCGTATAATCCTCCATCGATCGCCATCTCCACATGCACGCAATCATTAGCTACATCGATGACCACGATAGGATTGGTATAAAACGGTCCATTAGACATAGGTACCTCTCTCACGATTTCTTATTGAATATGATTCGTCATTCGCGTTGACAGCCCGTGTTATTAATACCTGAACGAAACGCTGAAGAACGATATGAAAAGACTGAAGAAAAAGAACGCCAATCGATAACAAGACGTCAACATTGCAACAGCTTAATTGCCATTACAGCGTTGACAAGGAACTGATGTAAGTCAAATGTAAATCCACACTTACCCGTCACCTCCATGAATACACTGAGAATATTTACAAAAAAAGATAATGACAAAACAATTCAATATAAATCAACGAGATGAAATATAATAACCACTTAATCCATATTAATTAATTGGTTGCAAGAAAAGGTTAACACCAAAATAATAGACAGAAGAAATCAGTAGCATTTCAATTTAAAAATAACATTAAAAACCCCTCTTGATATCTCCATAACACCTAACTACCTTTAAATGGCTTCGAGATATACATGAAGCCACCGCCGGTTATAAAACCAATAACTGGCGAATGATTGAATCAAAAATAATTACCGAAAGAGCAAACAGGAAATATAAAAACTTGCCGTGAGGATAGGATGCAACGGTCTGCTTGCCATACCGTTTTCCTTCGAGGGCAATGACTATTTCCATTCAGATGCAATTACCTGTCTGGTGGTTAACCGGATTCAGCGTGATATGCACTTCAGACTGACTCAGCAAAAATCACAGGAGTTTACCTATGCCTTCATTGCAAGATATTACGCCTGAACAGGCTAACACATTGAATAAACAATCACGTGACGCCTATAACGCGGAAGTGCAGAGCCGACAGGCGCTGCTCAACCAACATCCGCAATTGAAACCGGCGTTCAACCAGCAAGTGCATCCGCAATCCTTGTGTGGATGCGGGTGCCAACAAAATATCTGCGGCTACTTCAGCTTCCAGGGTTGTGGATGCGGGTGTGGTTGCGCGCCACATGCGGAGACCGTGCAAATTTCCGCACAGCTCGCCAATATTGGTCCCAATGCCCCATCAAGCGGTACATCGGTGCGTTTTATCGGCCAGGCCACCGGCACCGGCTCAGACGGTAACATCAACATCCCGACAATCTATTTGCAAGGCACCGTGCCCGATGCCGAAAATCTGATCGGCGTTCCGTTAACCCTGCAATTGGCCATCAACCCCGGTTCGATCGTCCTGACGCTGCTGGAGAATGGTCGGGTGCTGACCTCTTTGGTTCATCCGCCGCAGTACGCAGGCAGCATCAACGGGCAATTCTTTGGCGTCGGCAACGGTGAGTTTGTGCCGGCGTGACAAGAAGCAAGCCTGACGGGCGGCCGCCTGCGATGGCAGGTTGGCCGCTCACTGTGAGATAACATGTCCCAATTCTATTCAGGCAATCAATACAGATTATTCCAGCCGAAACTTAACTTATCCTTAAGGCAATTCATTTTGTGAGCGATCGTCAAAAATAATTTAATACGAATCGTTTTCACTATCATTATTGATGTTCTTGGCTAAAATCGGCCTGCTTGCGCTTGCCAGGCGATATTCGTTTTCCTCATTCGAACGCTAAAAAGGATAACTGCATGAAGCTGCGTATTTCATCTCTCGGCCCCGTCGCCCTGCTCGCCTCCTCGATGATGCTGGCCTTCGGCGCTCAGGCGGCCTCCGCCGACCAGGGCATCGTCATTTACAACGCCCAACATGAAAACCTGGTGAAATCCTGGGTCGATGGGTTTACCAAAGACACCGGCATCAAGGTCACGCTGCGCAACGGCGGCGACAGCGAGCTGGGCAATCAGTTGGTGCAGGAAGGCAGCGCTTCGCCTGCCGACGTGTTCCTGACGGAAAACTCCCCGGCGATGGTGTTGGTGGATAACGCCAAGCTATTCGCCCCGCTGGACGCCGCGACGCTGGCCCAGGTGGAACCGCAGTATCGCCCAAGCCACGGCCGCTGGACCGGCATCGCCGCCCGCTCGACCGTGTTCGTCTACAACCCGGCTAAACTGACCGACGCGCAGTTGCCGAAGTCGCTGCTGGATCTGGCCAAGCCGGAATGGAAAGGCCGCTGGGCCGCCTCGCCGTCGGGCGCCGATTTCCAGGCGATCGTCAGCGCGCTGCTGGCGCTGAAAGGTGAAAAAGCAACGCTGGAGTGGCTGAAAGCGATGAAAACCAACTTCACCGCCTATAAGGGCAACAGCACGGTGATGAAAGCGGTCAATGCCGGCCAGGTCGACAGCGGCGTGATCTATCACTACTACCCGTTCGTAGACGGCGCAAAAACCGGCGAAAACAGCAATAACATCAAGCTGTATTACTTCAAACATCAGGATCCGGGCGCGTTCGTCAGCATCTCCGGCGGCGGCGTGCTGGCTTCCAGCAAGCATCAACAGCAGGCGCAGGCGTTCATCAAGTGGATCACCGGCAAACAGGGCCAGGAGATCCTGCGCACCAACAACGCTTTCGAATACGCCGTCGGCGTCGGCGCGGCCTCCAACCCGAAACTGGTGCCGCTGAAAGATCTGGACGCGCCGAAAGTAGACGCTGCGCAGCTGAACGGTAAAAAAGTGGTCGAACTGATGACCGAGGCGGGTCTGCTGTAAGGCAGGCCGGCAAACCGAGAGTTTTTGATCGTTATGTCAAACCTGAGTACCCACGCCGCGCAGACCGCGCGGCGTTATTCTATTGCCCCCCGTCACCCGCGGCCGGGGGCGATCGTGGTGGCCACCGCCGTGTTGCTGTCGCTGCTGGCGCTGCTGCCGCTGGGATTCGTTATCGGCGTGGCGTTTGAAACCGGCTGGCAAACGGTCAAAGCTCTGGTTTTCCGCCCGCGCGTGGCGGAACTGCTGTTGAACACCCTGCTGTTGGTGGTGTTGACGCTGCCGATCTGCGCCGTGCTGGGCGTAGCCCTGGCCTGGTTGACCGAGCGCACTACGCTGCCGGGCCGCCGCCTCTGGGCGGTACTGGCCACCGCGCCGCTGGCGGTGCCGGCCTTTGTGCAAAGCTATGCCTGGATCAGCCTGGTGCCGTCGATGCACGGCCTGGGCGCCGGGGTCTTCATCTCGGTGCTCGCCTATTTCCCGTTCATTTACCTACCGGCCGCCGCCGTGCTGCGCCGTCTGGATCCCGGCATCGAAGACGTCGCCACCTCGCTCGGTTCCCGGCCGCCGGCGGTGTTTTTTCGCGTGGTGCTGCCGCAGCTGAAGCTGGCGGTCTGGGGCGGTTCGTTGCTGATCGCATTGCACCTGCTGGCGGAGTATGGCCTGTATGCCATGATCCGCTTCGATACCTTCACCACCGCGATCTTCGATCAGTTCCAGTCGACCTTCAACGGCCCGGCGGCCAACATGCTGGCCGGCGTATTGGTGCTGTGCTGCCTCGGGCTGCTGTTGCTTGAGGCTCTCAGCCGCGGCCGCGCGCGCTATGCCCGCGTTGGTTCCGGCAGCGCCCGCAGCCAAACGCCGCGTCGCCTTTCGCTGCCGCTCGCCGCGCTGGCGCTGCTGCTGCCGATTTCGCTGACCGCGCTGGCGCTGGGCGTACCTTTCATCACCCTGGCCCGCTGGCTGTGGCTGGGCGGATGGGAGGCGTGGCGCAACGCCGACCTGTGGCCTGCGCTGTGGCAAACGCTGTCGCTGTCCGCCGTCGGCGCGTTGCTGATCACGCTGTGCGCCATTCCGATGGCCTGGCTGTCGGTGCGCTATCCAGCCCGGCTGTACCGCGTGCTGGAAGGCTGTAACTACGTAACCAGCTCGCTGCCCGGCATCGTGGTGGCGTTGGCGCTGGTGACCATCACCATTCACAGCTTCCGGCCGATTTACCAAACCGAAATCACCCTGCTGCTGGCCTATTTGCTGATGTTTATGCCGCGGGCGCTGATCAATCTGCGTGCCGGCATCGCACAGGCGCCGGTGGAATTGGAAAACGTGGCGCGCAGCCTCGGCAAATCGCCGGCGCAGGCGCTGTGGAGCACCACCTTGCGACTGGCGGCGCCGGGTGCCGCGGCAGGCGCGGCGCTGGTGTTCCTGGCAATCGCCAATGAGTTGACCGCCACGCTGCTGCTGGCGCCGAACGGCACCCGCACGTTGGCCACCGGATTTTGGGCGCTGACCAGCGAGATAGACTATGTCGCCGCCGCGCCTTATGCGCTGATTATGGTGGCGCTGTCATTGCCGCTCACCTGGCTTCTTTATTCTCAATCTAAACGCACGGCGGGACTATGAGCACGCTCGAACTGCACGGTATCGAAAAATCTTATAACGCCATCAGGGTGCTGGAACGCATCGACCTGCAGGTTGCCGCCGGCAGCCGCACGGCGATCGTCGGCCCTTCCGGCTCCGGCAAAACCACCCTGCTGCGCATCATCGCCGGCTTTGAAATTCCCGACGGCGGCCAGATCCTGCTGCAGGGGCAAGCCATGGGCAACGGCGGCGGCTGGGTGCCGGCGCATCTGCGCGGCATCGGCTTCGTTCCGCAGGATGGCGCGCTGTTCCCGCACTTTACCGTCGCCGGCAACATCGGTTTTGGCCTTACAGGCAGCAAGCGTGAGAAACAGCGGCGCATCGAGGCGCTGATGGAGATGGTGGCGCTGGACCGCCGTCTGGCCGCTCTGTGGCCGCACGAGCTGTCCGGCGGGCAGCAACAGCGGGTCGCGCTGGCGCGTGCCCTGTCGCAGCAGCCCCGTTTGATGCTGCTGGACGAACCGTTCTCGGCGCTGGATACCGGCCTGCGCGCCGCCACCCGCAAAGCGGTCGCCGAACTGCTGACGGAGGCCAAGGTGGCGTCGATTCTTGTTACCCACGATCAGAGCGAAGCGCTGTCGTTCGCCGATCAGGTAGCGGTGATGCGCAACGGCCGGCTGGCGCAGGTGGGCGCGCCGCAAGATCTCTATCTGCGGCCGGTCGATGAGCCGACCGCCAGCTTCCTTGGCGAAACGCTGGTGTTGACCGCCGAACTGGCGCACGGCTGGGCCGACTGCGCATTGGGGCGCATCGCCGTCGACGATCGGCAACGCAGCGGCCCGGCGCGCATCATGCTGCGCCCGGAGCAGATTCAAATCGGTTTGTCAGATCCGGCGCAGCGCGGCCAGGCGGTGATCACCGGCATCGATTTCGCCGGCTTCGTCTCTACACTCAACCTGCAAATGGCCGCCGGCGGCGCGCAAATCGAGATCAAAACCGTCAGCCGCGAAGGCCTGCAGCCCGGTTCTCAGGTCAATCTCAACGTGATGGGCCAGGCGCATATTTTCGCCGGTTGACTCACTTAAGACCGGGCCAACGCCCGGTCTCCTCAACGGCAAATTTTGTCGCGACGCGGCTTTTTCGGCGCCAGCAGATAATCCACTACGCTTTCGTCAACGCAGCTGTCGATGCCGTTCAGCGCCAGCGTATGCCCGTCGCGTTCGCGGGTGATCAGCGGGCTTTTAAAGGCGGCGGCCATCACCTGCGCATTGCGGTACGGCGTGGTCGGATCGTAGCGCTGGGCGACGAACAGCAGCGGCGGCAGCGCGGCGGACGCCACCGGCGTGTGCGGCCGATCTTTGCCGCGATACGGCCACAGATCGCACATCTCCAGCGGGTATTCGTGCAGCGGCAGATAGTGGGCATACAAAGCGGCGGTATTGATCTCCTGTCGCTGCCGGCGCAACTGCTGCGGATCGGCCGTCGGGTTGGCGACGTCGGCGCAGGTGATGACGTTCAGGGCGTCATCGGCATCCGGCGAATAGCTTTCGTCGATCAGATCGGAAACCTGCTGCCCGGCGATGCCGGCATCGAGCTGGCGCAGCACGGTCGCCAGCTCGTGCCAGCGCTCCGGCCACAGCAGCAGCGAACGCGTGACCGTCAGCACGTCGTCGGCGGAGATTTCATACCCCGCCGCGGTGACGAACGGCTGCTCATGCAGCTTGCGCAGCAAGGCGTGATAGCGCTGCAGCGCCTGATTGGCGCCGCCACCCAGCTGGCAGCTGTCGGTTTTTCCACAGTAGGCGGCGAAGCGCAGGAAGCTTTGCTGGAAGCCCCGCTCCTGATTCATGCGCTGGGTGAAATCGTCTTCCGCCAGATCCACCACCCCATCGAGCACCAGCGCGCGCGTTTTCTTCGGAAAACGCTCGGCATACAGCGCCGCCACCTTGGTGCCGTAAGAGTACGCCACCGCCGTCAGCCCCGGTTCGCCCAGCGCGTGGCGGATCGCATTCAGATCGTTGACCGCTTCGTCGGTGCCGATATGTTGCAGCACGTCCGCGCCGGTCTGTTTGATACAGGCGGCAATCAGGGTGCGCGTCTGGCTTTCCGCACCGGCCACGTCGTTGTCGTCCGGTGACGGGGTTTCGTCGCCTTCGGCCAGCTGGCAGGAGATTTTCGGCGTCGATTGGCCGACGCCGCGCGGATCGTAACCGATGATGTCGTAGGATTTTCGCAGTCTGGCGACGTGGGCGTCGTTGCCCAAATAAGGGTTAATGCCCGGCAGACCCGGCCCGCCGCTGATCATCACCACGCTGCCCTTTTTCGGCCCGGTAGCGGGCAGCAGGGTCAGCGCCAGCCGCACGGTCTGTTCGCCCGCCCGCGCCGCATGAGCAGGAGGCGTAGCGTACGCCAGCGGCGCTTCAAGGTAGCCGCAGCGCAGCCCCGGCGGCGGCGGCTCATCGAACCAGCGTTGAAAGCCGCTGTTGAGACAAGATTGCCAACGAATGCCGTTCTCGGCCGCCGCGCCGTGAGCCGCAGGCCTGGCCTGGGCGGGCAATGCGGCGGCGGTCGCGGCGAGCAGCGCCAGAATACGCAGTACTGACATGGGGAGTCCTTTCAACGCAACGAATCGGTCAAAGGTTAACGGTACTCGGTTAAACCGCTAGCCAATAGAACACAAAAAACCGCGCGGGTGAAGCCGTCACCGCGCGCCCGGCAAGACTTTTCTTTGCTCAGATTGCTCTTATAACGCACAGAATGCTGCAAAAAGTGCCGTTCACCTGCTAGGCTTAAGGTTCGTTAACCCACAAGGAACAGGAGAGCAGCATGTTTGGAAAAGCGGAAGACAAAGCCAATGAAGCCGCAGGCGCGGTAGAAGAAGCGTTCGGCAAAGCCGTCGATTCGCCGGAGCATCAGGTGCGCGGCGCGGCGCGCAAATACGCCTCCCAGGCCAGCTATGCCGCCCGAGACGCAGCGGACAGCGTAAGAACCCAGGTGGAAGCCAACCCGCTGGCCGGCGTGGCCGTTGCGGCGGCGGTCGGCATCGTTTTCGGCTTCTTGCTGGGACGCAAATAACGGCGAATTCGCCGCTCGACAACAGGCCCGTTACGGGCCTTTTTTTCGCCCTCTCCTCCACCTGCTTGCTAACTTTCATCTATCACAGCCATCGCTTAAAAAAACCAACGCCTTCAACTACGATTAGTTTGTGACCAGAGCGAGGCTCTGCGATCCGGCAGATAACCCTATGAGGATTATCACCATTATCCATGCTGTTTAAGCCGCTCTCCTTCACGCGGCTAAGAAAGGTTGATTATGGCTCGCACCACCCCTATCGAACGTTACCGCAATATCGGCATCTCCGCGCATATCGATGCCGGCAAGACCACCACCACCGAGCGGATTCTGTTTTACACCGGGGTCAGCCACAAGCTGGGTGAAGTGCATGACGGCGCGGCGACCATGGACTGGATGGCGCAGGAACAGGAACGCGGCATCACCATCACTTCGGCGGCCACCACCTGCTTCTGGAACGGCATGCAGCATAATTATCCGCAGCACCGCATCAATATCATCGACACCCCCGGCCACGTCGATTTCACCATTGAAGTGGAGCGTTCGATGCGCGTGCTGGACGGCGCCGTGATGGTCTATGACTCGGTGGGCGGCGTGCAGCCGCAGTCGGAAACCGTCTGGCGCCAGGCCAATAAATACAAGGTGCCGCGGCTGGCATTCGTCAACAAGATGGACCGCATCGGCGCGGACTTTTTCCGCGTGCGCAAAATGATGATCGAACGCCTGAAGGCCAACCCGGTGCCGATCGTTATTCCGATCGGCGCCGAAGACCACTTCAGCGGCGTGGTGGATCTGGTGCGGATGAAGGCCATTCTGTGGGACGAAGCCTCGCAGGGCATGAACTTCAGCTTCGAAGAGATCCCGGCCGAGCTGCGCGATTCGGCGCAGGAGTGGCGCGAAAACATGATTGAGGCCGCCGCCGAAGCCTCGGAAGAGCTGATGGAAAAATACCTCAACCAGGTGCCACTGAGCGAAGAGGAGATCGTCCACGGGCTGCGGGTGCGCACCGTCGCCGGCGAAATCCAGCCGATGCTGTGCGGCTCGGCGTTCCGCAACAAAGGGGTGCAGCGCATGCTGGATGCGGTGATCGAGCTGATGCCCTCGCCGCTCGACGTGCCGCCGATGGAAGGCCACGGCGAACATGATGAAATCATCACCCGCAAAGCCGACGATAATGAAAAATTCTCGGCGCTGGCGTTCAAGCTGATGACCGACCCGTTCGTCGGCCAGCTGACCTTCGTGCGCGTCTACTCCGGGGTGCTGGCCAAAGGCAGCAGCGTTTACAACCCGATCAAGGGCAAAAAGGAGCGCATCGGCCGCATCGTGCAGATGCACGCCAACGATCGTAAGGACATCGACGAGCTGCACGCCGGCGACATCGCCGCCTGCGTCGGCCTGAAGGACGTCACCACCGGCGATACGCTGTGCGACCCCGGCGCCATCATCACGCTGGAACGCATGACCTTCCCCGAGCCGGTGATCGCCCAGGCGATCGAGCCGAAGACCAAGGGCGACCAGGAGAAAATGGGCATCGCGCTGCAGCGCCTCTCTTCGGAAGATCCGTCGTTCCGCGTGCGCACCGATGAAGAATCCGGCCAGACCCTTATCTACGGCATGGGCGAGCTGCACCTGGAGATTATCGTCGATCGCATGCGCCGCGAATTCGGGGTGGAGACCACCACCGGCAAGCCGCAGGTGTCGTACCGCGAAACCATCCGCAAACGGGTGGCCGACGTGGAAGGCAAGTTTGTGCGCCAGTCCGGCGGTAAAGGGCAATACGGCCACGTGGTGCTGACCGTCGAACCGAACGAACCCGGCAAAGGCTTCGAGTTCTTCGATGAGATCAAGGGCGGCGTCATTCCGGGCGAGTTTATCCCGGCGGTGAAAAAAGGCGTGCTTGAGGCGCTGAACAACGGCGTGCTGGCCGGTTATCAGGTGGTAGACGTCAAGGTGCACCTGACCTTCGGTTCTTACCATGACGTCGACTCGTCGGAACAGGCGTTCCGCATGGCGGCGATCTTCGGCTTCAAAGACGCCTGCCGCCTGGCGGATCCGGTGATCCTTGAGCCGATCATGTCGGTGGAGGTGGAAACGCCGGAAGATTACGCCGGCAACGTGATGGGCGACCTCTCCTCACGCCGCGGTCTGGTGCAGGGCATGGAAGAGATCCCGGGCGGCGGCGGCAAGGAAATCCGCGCCAAGGTGCCGCTGTCCGAGATGTTCGGTTACTCGACCACCCTGCGTTCGATGTCGCAGGGCCGCGCCACCTACACCATGGAATTCAGCCACTACGCCGAAGCGCCGCGCAACGTGGCCGAAGAGATCATTCACCACAGCAAGCGTTAACCCTCGCGCCCGCCTTCGCGGCGGGCGTCACCCCTGCTTGTCTTCCAGCGCCACCACCACCGGCTGCGGCTTGATGCGCATGGCGTACACCACGCCGGCGATCAGGCAGACGATGCCGGCCAGCGTCAGCAGCGGCGGCCAGGCCTGGCGCAGCAGAAAGGTATAGGCCAACCCCGCCAGAATTTCGAACACGATGAGCGGCCCCACCAACACCGTCGGCAGCCGCTGGCTGGCTTCGTTCCAGCACAGCGCCCCCAGCCAGGAGCAGAACACGCCGATGACCAGCATCAGCGGGATAAACACCTCGGGGCGCGGGCCGAACGGCAAGGCGAACGCCGGTTCGCTCAGCGCCAATTGGCCGCAGACCGCCAGATAGCCCAGCAGCGCCAGCGGCAGCGTCACCAGCCCTTGCGCCGTGGCCCAGGTGGCCGGCCGCTGCGTCGGGTTTTCCCGCAGCCAGCGCGAGTTGCGCAGCGGGAACCAGGTCCAGCACGCCACCGCCAACACGGCCAGCCCCAGGCCGCTGAGATAGCGCCAGCCGTCGACCGGCAGCGCATTGCCGCGCAGCTCGGCGACGTTCACGCACGCCAACCCGCAGACGATCAGCAGCAGCGCCGGCGCCAGCTTGCCCCAGGCCAGTCGCCCGTCGTGCCGGCCGTAAAACAGATTGGCGCAGAGGGCGATCACCACCGGCAGGGTGCCGATGATCATGGTCGACACCGGTGCGCCGGTACGCTGAATGGCGCTGGCCAGGCACAGGTAGTACAGCAGGTTGCCGATGGCCGTCAGCTTGAGCGCCTCCAGCCAATCCTGGCGCCGCAGCTTGCGCAGGCGGCGACGATCGAGCCAGGCCAGCGGCAAGGTGATCAGCCCGAAGGCCAGATAGCGCCCGGTGGACTGCAGCGCGGCGGGATAATCCGGCACCAGCAGCGGGCCGACGAAGATCAATCCCCACATCAGCCCGGCGGCCAGGGCAAACACAACGCCAATGAACATAACGACTCCGACAAACGGCCGGCGCGGCCAACCCGCCCGACAAGACAGCGGCAGAGTAGCGAAAACGCGGGGAGGAATTATTGTAGCAGGTTGCTGTTTTAACCCAATTTCACCTGTTTCTGGAAACGCACCGGCGTGACGCCGTAACGATTGGCGAAGGCGCGCGTCAGGTGCGCCTGATCGGTCAGCCCCGCCGCCGCCGCCACCTGTGCGGCGGGCATGCCACGCTCCAGCATGCGTTTGGCCTGCGACAGCCGGATCGCCATCAGCATTTGCTGTGGCGAAACGTGGTATTCGCCCTTGAACTTGCGCAGAAAATGGTACGGGCTGAGCGACACCAGCTCGGCCAGCTGATTGAGGGTCACCGCCTCGGCGAAGTTATCGTGCAGGTAGCTTTTCACCACCTCGAAACGGTGCGCCGCCTCGGCTTTTTCCCGCTGCCCGGTGCGGATATGCGGGTGCAACAGCTCGACAGCCTCCAACAGCAGGCCGTCCAGCGTAAGCGGATCGTCGGTTTGCCACAGCGTGGCGAGAATGGCGGACAGGCGCTGCGCCGCCCGCGGATCGTGGCGCACCGCATCGGTGAACCACTGGCTCCGATCGCCGGACAGCTGCTCCAGCGCCTCGGGCGCCAGATAGAGCATGCGGTAACACCAGCCGCCCGGCGTTTCGGCTTCGCCGGTATGCAGCTCGTCGGGGTTCATCAGTACCAGCGCGCCCGGCGCCGCCAGATGCTGCGCGCCGCGATAGCGGAAACGCTCCGCCCCGGCGTCTACGGTGCCGATAGCGAAGGCGTCGTGGGTATGCGGCTCGAAGGCATAGCGCTCAATGTGCGCCTGATAGAGTTCGACGCCCGGCAGATGCGACAAATGGCGGAACTGCGCGCAATCCTTCTCGAACGGAAACTGTTGCGGTACCCCTTGCACTCGACCTCCTCGTCCGTGCTGACAATCTGCTCAGCATAGCCAAAACATCGCCGGTTGAGTAGCCGCCCTGGCGCTTTCGTGCCCCTCGCCTGGACGATCGCCGCCATTCGGCGTAGGGTTAAGGTCCCTGTCCCTTTCAGGCGCGCCGCATCGCGAAGCTCATCGGCCCCTGACACTCCGCAAACAAGAGGCAACAATGTATCCGGATACTCAACTGTATATCGATGGACAATGGCGCAACGCGCTGGCCGGGAAAACTCTGCCGGTCACCAACCCCGCCACCGACGAAGTAATCGGTCAGGTGGCGCACGCCGCCACAGAGGATCTCGATCTGGCGCTGGCCGCCACCGAGCGCGGATTTAACGTCTGGCGCGACACCGCTGCGCACCAGCGCGCCAACCTGATGCGCAAAGCGGCGGCGCTGCTGCGCGAACGCGCCAATGCCATCGCCGCCGTCATGACGCAGGAACAGGGCAAACCGGTGGCGCAGGCCAAAGTCGAAATTCTCAACGCCGCCGACGTTATCGACTGGTTCGCCGGCGAAGCCACCCGCACCTACGGGCAGATCATTCCGTCCCGCGCCCGCGACGTGCAGCAGCAAACCCTCAAGCTGCCGGTCGGCCCGGTGGCCGCCTTCACGCCGTGGAACTTCCCGATCAACCAGATCGTGCGCAAGCTGTCCGCCGCGCTGGCCGCGGGCTGCTCCATCATCGTCAAAGGCCCGGAAGAAACGCCGGCCTCGCCGGCTGAGCTGATCAAAGCCTTCGCCGACGCCGGCATCCCGGCCGGGGTGATCGCGCTGGTGTACGGCACCCCGGCGGAAATCTCGGAATACCTGATCCCGCATCCGACCATTCGCAAGATCTCCTTCACCGGCTCCACCCGCGTGGGCAAGCATCTGGCGGCGCTGGCCGGCCAGCATATGAAAAAGGCCACCATGGAGTTGGGCGGCCATGCGCCGGTGCTGATCTTCGACGACGCCGATCTCGACGCGGCGGCCAAAGAGCTGGCGCAGTCCAAGTTCCGCAACGCCGGCCAGGTCTGTATCGCCCCGACCCGCTTCCTGATTCAGCAAGGCGTTTATGAAGCCTTCGTGGAGAGATTCACCGCCGCCGTGCGTGAACTCAAGCTCGGCAACGGGCTGGAAGACGGCGTCACCATGGGGCCGATGGTGCTGGGCCGCAGCGTCGACAATATCGAGGCGCTGGTGCAGGATGCCGTCGCCCACGGGGCAAAAGCCTGCACCGGCGGCAAGCGCGTGGCGGGCAAAGGCAACTTCTTCGAGCCGACGGTACTGCGCGACGTGCCGCTGAGCGCGCGCGCCATGTCGGAAGAGCCGTTTGGCCCGGTTGCCCTGCTGCGCCCGTTCGCCACCTATGACGAGGCGATCGCCGAAGCCAACCGCCTGCCGTACGGCCTGGCCGCCTACGCTTACAGCCGCAACATCGCCACCGTCAATGCGCTGGGGCGAGACGTGGAGAGCGGCATGCTGAGCATCAACCACATCGGTTTCGGCCTGCCGGAAACGCCGTTTGGCGGCGTGAAGGACTCCGGTCACGGCACCGAAGGCGGCAGCGAAGCGATCGAATCCTACCTGGAAACCCGCTTCGTCACCGTCGCCGGCCGTTAATCGAACGCCGAATAAATAGCCAAAAGCCCCGCAGTGCGGGGTTTTTTTTACTCGCGAGCCAGCTCGAACAGCCGCCGCGCCGCCGGAGTCAGCCCCAGCATGTGAATACAGGCATGCACCATGCCCGGCAACCGTTCGCAGCGTACCGGCACGCCCGCCTCGCGCAGCCGTTGCGCATACTGCTCGGCCTCATCGCGCAGCGGATCATATTCGCAGCTCAGGATGGTGGCCGGCGGTAACCCGCGCAACGTGGCGGCGTGCAGCGGTTCGGCGCCGGGATCGCGCCGCTGGGCCAGATACTGCTGCCAACAAAATACCATCGCGTCGCGCGTCAGAAAGTGCCCCTCGGCAAACTCGCGATAACTGGTCGTCGCCATCTCGCGGCTGAGCGCCGGGTACAGTAGCAGCTGGCGCTCGATGTGCGGGCCGCCGCGATCCCGCGCCAGCAGCGCGACCGCCGCCGCCAGATTGCCCCCGGCGCTGTCGCCGCCCACCGCCAGGCGCTGCGCGTCGATCCCCAACTGCGGCGCCTGTTGCGCCACCCAGCAGAGCGCCTGATAGACATCTTCCAGCGGCTGCGGAAACGGGTATTCCGGCGCCAGACGGTAGTCGACCGACAGGATCACACGGCCGGTGGCGTTGGCCAGCGCCTGACAGGGCCGATCGTACAGCGCCAGCGAACCGAGGCACCAACCGCCGCCGTGGGCGAACAGCATCGCCGGCTGCGCGGCGGCGCGGTTTTCCCCCGCTGGGAGATAGGCGCGCAGCGCGTTCCGATACCCATCGGCGGCGACCACCGTAACGTCTCTGACGCCGCCGCTCGGTTCCGCCTCGCCCTGCAGCTGGCGTAAACCGGTTTCCGTGGCCGCGCGCATTTCCGCCAGCGACGCGGGAGGCGGCGCATCGGCCGATGCCGTCAAAAAAGCGGCAATGCGTTCATCGAGCGGCATGCGGCTCTCCTGCCAGGAACGGCGTAATCAGTGTGATAAACGCCTCGTGACACTCCTCGGTAATGAAATGCCCGCAGCCGGCGACCGTTTCGCCCCGCAGATCGTGCGCATTGCCCCGCAGCGTCGTCAGCGGCGCGTCGCCGGTGGCGTGCTCGGCCCCCACCGTCAACACCGGCATCGTCAGGGGCGTGGCGGCGCGCAGGCGGTTCTGCCGCACGGTCTCCGGGATCGCCCGGTAATAGTCGAACCCGGCGCGCAGGCCGCCAGGCGCTGAGTAAGCCGCGATATACACCTCCGCCGCCACCCGATCGCGCCGATAGGACCAGCGGTTGAAGATATAGCCAAGATACTCCCGCTCACGCCCCTGGGTCAGGGTCTCCGGCAAATCCGCCAGCTGATTGAACATGAAATGCCACAGGAAAATGTTCTCCTCCGGCGCGACGAAAATCGGCGGCGGCGGCGCCAGACCGGGGATCACCGCCTCCGTCAGCACCAGACGCTCCACCGCCTGCGGGAAATCGCTCGCCATGGCGTATCCGATCCACATGCCGATGTCGTGGCCAACCAGTTGGTAACGTTCATGGCCCAATTGCGCCATCATCGCGTGCAATGTCGCACCGATGCTGCCGGTGTCATAGCCACCAGCGGGCTTGTCAGAATCGCCGATGCCCGGCGGATCGACGGCGATCGCCTGAAAACCGGCCGCCGCCAGCGCTTGCATCACATGGCGCCAGGTGTACCAGGTTTGCGGCCAGCCGGGGATCAGCAGCACCGGCCGCCCTTCACCGGCCATCACGCAGTGAAGGCGCCGGCCGTTGACCTGGAGATAGACATGTTCCGCCGCGAGATCCGCCAACGGGATCTCGTTCTGTAGGTATTGCATGGGGTGACTCCCTGAAGGATTAGGCTCAGCGAATGCCGAGCAAGGCATTGATCTGCTGTGGGTTGACCGGCGCGCCGGCGAAGTCGTCGAACACTTTATCGGTGACGCGGATAATGCGATCGCGAATGAAAGCTGCGCCTTCGCGTGCGCCATCCTGCGGATTTTTCAGGCAACATTCCCACTCCAGCGCCGCCCAGCCCGAATAACCGTACTGCGTCAGGCGCGAAAAGATGCCGTTGAAATCGACCTGGCCGTCGCCCAACGAGCGGAAGCGGCCGGCGCGATCGATCCAGGATTGATAGCCGCCGTAAATACCCTGGCGACCGGTCGGATTGAACTCGGCATCCTTGACGTGGAACATGCCGATAACCTCTTTATAGATATCGATAAACTCCAGATAGTTGAGCTGCTGCAGCACCATATGGCTCGGATCGAACAGCACCCGGCAGCGCGGATGATGGCCGACGCGCTCAAGAAACCTCTCGAACGTCACGCCGTCGTGCAGATCCTCGCTCGGATGAATTTCGTAACACAGGTTGATCCCCTGCTCGTCGCAGGCGTTAAGCACCGGCAGCCAGCGCCTGGCGAGCTCGTCGAACGCGGTGTCGATCAGCCCTTCCGGGCGCTGTGGGAACGGGAACAGATAGGGCCAGGCCAGCGAACCGGAAAAGGTGCCCAGCTCGCTGAGCCCGAGCCGCGCCGACGCCTTTACTGCCAACAGCATTTGCTGCCGCGCCCACTCGCCGCGCGCCTGCGGATTGCCCTGCAGCGCCGGCGGCGCGAAGCTGTCAAACAGCGCATCGTAAGCCGGGTGTACCGCCATCAGCTGGCCGAAGATATGGCTGGTCAATTCGCTGACCACCAACCCCTGTTCCGCCAACATGCCGGTCAAATCATCGCAGTAGGTTTGGCTTTCCGCAGCGGTGGCCACGTCGAATAAACGCCGATCCCAGGCCGGGATCTGCAGCGCGCTAAAGCCGGTCTGCGCCGCCCACTCGGCAATGGCGGGCAAGCTGTTGAACGGCGCTGTCTCATCGCTGAACTGCGCGAGATGCAGGCTTGGACCTTTGAGGGTTTTCATCGTAAACTCCTATTTGTTGTCGATTGACAAACAATAGGAGCAAAGCGCGATGACCGCAAGTGAAATTTATAAAGACATTGGTATTCCCGACGATTTAAGCGATCCTATGTCGCTGAATGGCAGGTAAATTGGAGCAGCAAATGGCAGGCAGACCGCGCGAGTTCGACCGCGAACAGGCGCTTTTGAAGGCGCGAAACTTATTCTGGCGACAGGGTTACGAAGGCACTTCGATGTCGGATCTGGTGGCGGAATTGGGCATTGCTTCCGCGCGCATCTACAAGGCGTTCGGCTCCAAAGAGCAGCTGTTCCGCGAGGCGATCGCCAGTTATGAAACCGAGGAAGGCGGCTTCGCCGATCGCGCCTTCGCGCAGGAAAGCGGCATTCGCCCGGCGATCAAACACCTGCTGGAAGACGCCGTGCGGCTCTACAGCCGGCCGGATCTGCCGCAGGGCTGCATGGTGGTCTCCTCCGCCGCCAGCGTCAGTGCGGAAAACGACGGGCTCAAAGTCTGGCTGGCTGAGCATCGGTTGCAGCGCACCCAGCAGATCGTCGAACGGCTGCGGCAGGCGGTGCAAGCCGGCGAACTGCCGGCCGGCACCGACGCCGACAGCCTGGGGGACTTTTTCGCGGTCTTCCTGCACGGCCTGTCGATTCAGGCGCGTGACGGCGTCACTGAAACACGACTGTTGGCGGCGGTAAAGGTGGCGCTGACGGCCCTGGGCAACGCTTAATCTCCCGGCCGATCGGCAATCGCCAGCGCGCCTTCGCCGTAATCATGCTCTTCATCCTCAATGCGGCGCGCGTCCATGCGCAGCGCTTTGATGTTGGCCGCATCGACGGGTTGCAGATTATGCCCCGGCGTTCTGAGCCGCCGCCTCACGGCGCAGCCACTGCCGCAGATTTTCGCCCTCCTGCGACAGTTCGCTATCCAGGCGAGCGCACAGGTAATAATCGCGGCCGTCGTCGATAGGCAGATCGAACATTTTGATTAACTCACCGCTCTCAAGGTAGTGGGCGATTAACGGCTCACGCATCAGCGCGCATCCCAATCCCGCCTGCACCGCCGCCAGCGTCAACAATCCGTCTTCGAACATCGGGCCGATACTGCGCAGCGGGCGTTTAACACCGGCCTGCTGAAACCATTGCATCCAGGTATTGCGCTCCTCGTCGTGCAGCAGCGGCAGCGTCGCCAGCTGATCCGGCGTATCGAGCAAACCATGCAGTTTACTGAACGCCCGGCTGCACACCGGCACCATTTGGCCGGACATCAGCTTTTCGCTGCGATAGCCGGTCCACTGCCCAACGCCGAAGCGGATCGACAGATCGGCGGCGTCGCTCAGGTAATTGCGGTGGTTGGCGTAAACCACATTGATGTCGATATCCGGATTTTCGCGCAGAAAGCCGCGCAGCCGCGGAATGAACCATCCCATGCCGAACAGCGGGATCAGGCTGATGGTGACCTGCCGCGATGCGGACTGCTCGCGCACGTGTTCGGTCGCCTGGCGCAGCACGTTAAACGCCGAGCGGATCGAACGGTAATACTCCCGCCCCTCGCTGCGCAGCACCAGATGACGCCCCTGCCGTTCTGTCAGCGGCATCTGCAAAAACGCCTCCAGCGTTTTCAGCTGATGGCTGACCGCCGAAGGCGAAATCATCAGCTCCTTCGCCGCCGCGCTGATGCTGCCCAGGCGCGCGATGGCTTCGAACGCCCGCACGGCGCGCAGCGGCGGATCGTTCGGCAGCATCGGCAACGGCTCATCATACTGTTCTGTTTTTTTCATATATCTATTGTTTTATGGAAGTCACGGAGAGAGGATTTATTTAATATACATAAAAATCAACAAATTAAAATCACTCGTTTTTTGTATAAGAAAGTATTTTTCCGTATTTTACAATTTTTTTAAATTCTCTACTGTGAGCCTCCTGACTCATTATCTCCGGACTCTCCTTATGGATACGCTGGTACAGCAGACCGTCAACGGTTTGATGCTCGGCAGCATCTATGCGCTGATCGCGCTCGGCTACACCATGGTGTACGGCATCCTGCGCATCATCAACTTCGCGCACGGCGACGTGCTGATGGTCGGGGCGCTCAGCGCGCTGTCGGCGATCGGCGTGTTGCAGCATCATTTTCCCGCGCTTTCGCCCTACGCCACGCTGCTGCTGGCGGCCCTGTTCGCCATGGCCGTCTGCGCCATCACCTCGATGGCGATCGAACGTCTGGCCTATCGCCGGTTGCGCAATGCGCCGCGCCTGGCCCCGCTGATCAGCGGCATCGGCGTCTCGCTGCTGCTGCAAACCCTGGCGATGCTGATCTGGTCACGCAATCCCCTGATGTTTCCGCAGCTGTTGCCGATGGCGCCCATCGCCCTGACCGCAGGCAGCGCCGAACATGCGCCGGCGGTAATCACCGGCACCGCGATCGTCACGCTGGCGGTGGCCGTGGCGGTCATGGCCGGCCTCTGGCTGCTGGTCGAACACAGCCGTTTCGGCCGCGCCATGCGCGCCACGGCGGAAAACCCGCAGGTCGCCGGCCTGATGGGCATCAGTCCTGACCGCATCATCGTTCTGACCTTTGCGCTCGGCGGCGCGCTGGCGGCGGTAGCCGGCATCATGATGGCCAGCAACTACGGCAACGCCGGTTTCTCGATGGGCTTTCTGCCCGGCATCAAAGCCTTTACCGCCGCCGTGCTCGGCGGCATCGGCAACCTGCGCGGCGCGATGCTCGGCGGTTTGCTGCTGGGGCTGTTCGAATCGCTGGGCACCGGCTATCTCGGCGAGCTGACCGGCGGCGTATTCGGCAGCAACTACCAGGACGTATTCGCGTTTCTGGTGCTGATCGCCGTACTGGTCTTCCGCCCCTCCGGGCTGTTGGGCGAACGCATCGCCACGCGCGCATAAGGACATCACGATGACCGTTTTAACTTCCACGCTTCCCCTGGCCACGCCTCGGCGCGCCAGGCTGGGGCTGACGCTGTTCATTCTCGCTCTGCTGCTGGCGCCCTGGGTTGCGGGCGCCGCCGGCGGCAACTACTGGGTGCGCGTCGTCGACTTCGCGCTGCTGTACCTGATGCTGGCGCTCGGGCTGAACATCGTGGTGGGCATGACCGGCTTGCTGGACATGGGCTTTATCGCTTTTTACGCCGTTGGCGCCTATCTGGCCGCGCTGCTGTCGTCACCGCATCTGACGCAGCAGTTCCCGCTGCTGCTGCAGTGGTTCCCCGACGGGCTTCATCTGTCGATGCTGTGGCTGATCCCGCTGGCGGCGCTGCTGGCGGCCGTGTGCGGCATTCTGCTTGGCGCGCCGACGCTGCGGCTGCGCGGCGACTATCTGGCGATCGTCACGCTCGGTTTCGGCGAGATCGTACGTATTTTGATGCGCAATCTCGATCGCCCGGTCAACCTCACCAACGGCCCCAAAGGCATTTCCGGCATCGACCCGGTCAGCCTGTTCGGCCTGAAGTTTTCCGGCATGCATGAATGGTTCGGCGTGCGTTTCTCCGGCCTGTACCTCTATTACTACCTGTTCGCCGCCCTGCTGCTGGCGATCCTGTTTATCAGCCTGCGGCTGCAAAATTCGCGCATCGGCCGCGCGTGGACGGCGATCCGCGATGACGAGGACGCCGCGCGGGCGATGGGCATCAACACCCGCAACTTCAAGCTGCTGGCCTTTGCCATCGGCGCCACCTTCGGCGGCGTGGCCGGCGCGCTGTTCGCCGCGTTTCAGTGCTTCGTGTCGCCGGAATCGTTCACCCTGCAGGAATCGATCGCCGTCCTGGCGATGGTGGTGCTCGGCGGCATGGGGCACATCCCCGGGGTGATCCTGGGCGCGCTGCTGCTGGCCGCCCTGCCGGAGCTGCTGCGCAGCAGCATGGGGCCACTGCAGCAGGCGCTGTTCGGCCAGGTGCTGATCGACCCGGAAATCATTCGCCAACTGTTTTACGGCATGGCGCTGATCCTGGTGATGCTGTATCGCCCGGCGGGCCTGTGGCCGGCACGCCATATAAGGGGGAACGCCGCATGACGCCTTTGCTCGCTTTAAATCACGTCAGCAAACGCTTCGGCGGCCTGACGGCGGTGGATGACGTCAGCATGAGCATCCGCCAGGGGGAAATCTATGGCCTGATCGGGCCGAACGGCGCCGGTAAGACCACCTGCTTCAATCTGATCACCGGTCTGTATCGCGCCGACGCGGGCGAATTCCGCCTGTCGGGCCAGCGCTATAGGCCCCAGGCGATCGATAAAGTGGCGCAGGCCGGCATCGCCCGCACCTTCCAGAACCTGCGGCTGTTCAACGAAATGAGCGTGCTGGAAAACGTGATGGTCGGCTGCCACGTGCGCACCCGCAACGGCCTGTGGGCGGCGATCGCCCGCCACCGCCGCGCCAGGGAGGAGGAACAGGCGGTGCGCGATAAGTCCCATGCGCTGCTGGAGTACGTCGGCATCGGCCAATTCGCCCATTACCGCGCCGGCGATCTCGCCTATGGTCATCAGCGCCGCCTGGAGATCGCCCGCGCGCTGGCGACCGAACCCCGGCTGCTGGCGCTGGACGAACCGGCGGCCGGCATGAACGCCGGAGAAAAAGTGGCGCTGCGCGAGCTGCTGCTGCGCATTCGCGACAGCGGCAAAACGCTGCTGTTGATCGAACACGACGTCAAGCTGGTGATGGGTCTGTGCGATCGCCTGACGGTGCTGGACTACGGCAAAGCGATCGCCGAAGGCGAACCGGCGCAGGTTCGGCGTGAACCGGCGGTCATTCAGGCCTATCTGGGAGGTGGCGCGCATGTCTGAAGCCCTGCTGAGCGTTAAACGACTCAAAGTGTCCTACGGCGGCATTCATGCGGTCAAAGGCATCGATTTTACGGTCAACGCCGGCGAACAGGTCACGCTGATCGGCGCCAACGGCGCGGGCAAGACCTCCAGCCTGCGGGCGCTGACCGGGCTGCAACCGTTCGAGGGCGACATCCTGTTCGACGGCCGTTCGATTCGCGGCATGGCGCCGCACCGCTTGCTGCAACAGGGGCTGGTGATGGTGCCGGAAGGTCGCGGCATTTTCACCCGCCTGACGGTGCGAGAAAACCTGCAGCTGGGCGCCTATGCGCGGCGTGACAAACCGGCGGTACGGCACGATTTCGAACGAGTATGCGCCACCTTCCCGCGCCTGAACGAGCGCCTGAACCAACCAGCCGGGCTGCTTTCGGGCGGCGAGCAGCAGATGGTGGCGATGGGCCGTGCGCTGCTCAGCCGCCCGCGCCTGTTGATACTGGACGAGCCGTCGATGGGGCTGGCGCCGATTGTGGTGGAAGCCATTTTTTCGGTCATCAAACAGCTGGCACGTGACGGCGTCACGCTATTGCTGGTCGAGCAAAACGCCCGCCTGGCGCTGGAATCCACCGATCGCGCCTATGTGCTGGACAGCGGCAGCCTGAGCCACAGCGGCCGCTCCGCCGACATGCTGGACGATGAAAAAATCAAACAGATCTATTTGGGTGAATAACCGTTGTTACCTTTAACCGCACCAGGAGTATGACATGCAGCAGAACTTTCGCATCAAGCCGTTGGCGCTGGCCGCCATGACGATGATCCTGAGCCTCCCGGCGCTGGCGGACGACACCGTGCTGATCGGCCTGGCCGGGCCGCTGACCGGCCCTTCCGCGCGCATCGGCAAAGATCTCGAAAACGGCGCGCGGCTGGCGATCGCCGACGCCAACGCGCAAAAGCCGACGTTGAACGGCAAACCGGTCACCTTCAAATTGCTGTCCGAGGACGATCAGTCCGATCCGCGCACCGCCGTAGCCGTCGCGCAGCGTTTGGTCGACGAAGGCGTCGCCGGCGTGGTCGGCCACTGGAACACCGGCACCAGCATCCCGGCGGCGCGCATCTATCACGACGCCGGCATCGCCCAGGTGGCGCCGGTCGCCACCGGCCACGGCTACACGCAACAAGGCTTTGACACCAGCTTCCGCGTGATGGGCCATGACGACGACGGCGGCAACTATGCCGGGCAGTATGCGGTGAAAACGCTGAAAGCCCAGCGCATCGCGGTGATCGACGATCGCACCGCCTTCGGCCAGGGCCTGGCGGACGAGTTCATCAAATCGCTGCAGGCCCAGGGCGTGCAGCCGGTCACCCGCGAATACGTCGACGACAAGACCGTCGATTTCAGCGCCGTGCTGACCACCGTGCGCAGCAAAAACGCCGATCTGATCTTCTTCGGCGGCGTGGACTCCCAGGCGGCACCGCTGGCGCGCAAACTGAAACAGCTGGGCATGAACGCGCAGCTGATGGGCGCAGGCGGCTTTGTCAGCCAGACCTTCCTGACGCTGGCGCAGCGTGAAGGCGAAGGCGTCGTCGCGCTGGAGCCGGGGCTGCCGCTGGAACAGATGCCGGGCGGCAAGGCGTTTGAACAAGCCTACCGCGACCGTTACCACACCCACATCGAACTGCATGCGCCCTTCGCCTACGACGCCACCCGGGTGCTGATCGCCGCCATCGAACAGGCCGGCTCGGCCAATCCGGCCGATTACCTGCCGAAACTGCGCGCCATCCATTATCAGGGCGTGACCGGCGCCATCGCCTTCGATGCGCAGGGCAACCTGCAACAGCCGAGCTTCACCCTGTACCGGGTAGTGGACGGCAAATGGCAGCCGCAAACCGTGTTGGGCGGCGCCAAACCACAATAAATCAAGAGGAGCAAGGCGATGAGCTGTGCAAACAACGAGTTGGGCATTTTGGCCCGCAGAAAGATCGAAGCGGAGATCATCAAACCGATCTACCAGATCCTGGTGCGTGAAATCGGCAAGGCGCGCGCTCAGGCGGTGATCGGCGAAGCCATCGAGAATGCCGCCATCGAGGCGGGCAAACGGTTCGCCGCACAGGAACCGAACGGCGCGGATCTGCGCAGCTTCGCCGCCTTGCAGTACCTGTGGGAAAAAGACGACGCGCTGCGCGTTGAGGTGATCAACCAGGACGAACAGCACTTCGACTATAACGTCACCCGCTGCCGCTACGCCGAGATGTACCACGAGATGGGGCTGGGGGAAATCGGCCACCTGCTCTCCTGCGCGCGCGACAGCCAGTTTATCGTCGGCTATGCGCCGGAGGTCGAGCTGCAGCGCAGCCAAACCATCATGTCCGGCGCCCCCTGCTGCGATTTCCGCTACACCGCCAAAACGCCGGGAGAAGAGCAATGACGTATCGGGTCAACGGCGAGCGCCTGTGGCAAAGCCTGCACGCGATGGCGCAGTTCGGCGCCATCGCCGACAACGGCGTCACCCGCCTGGCGCTCAGCGAAGAGGATCGCCAGGCGCGCGACCAGCTGCGCCTGTGGGCACTGGAGGCCGGTTGCAGCGTGCGCGTCGATCGAATGGGCAACATGTTCCTGCGCCGTGAAGGCGCGCGGCCCGAGCTGGCGCCGGTGGTCACCGGTTCTCACGGCGACTCGCAGCCCCGCGGTGGCCGTTTCGACGGTATCTACGGCGTGCTGGCCGGATTGGAGGTGATTCGCAGCCTTAACGATCGGCAGATCGTCACCGAACGCGCGATTGAAGTGATCAACTGGACCAACGAAGAAGGCGCTCGCTTCGCGCCGGCGATGATCGCCTCCGGCGTGTTCGCCGGGGTCTTCGAGCTGGAATACGGTCTGACGCGCCGCGACGAGCACGGCGTCAGCCTCGGCGACGCGCTGGAACGCATCGGCTACGCCGGCGAACACCCAGTGGGCGGCACGCCGATCCATGCCGCCTTCGAGCTGCACATCGAACAGGGGCCGATTCTGGAAGCGGAGCACCTCGACATCGGCGTGGTAACCGCCGCACAGGGGCAGCGCTGGTACGAGCTGGAGGTCGTCGGCTTCAGCGCCCACGCCGGCACCACGCCGATGGATCGCCGCCGCGACGCCCTGCTGGGCTTCACCGAGCTGGTGACGGCGGTCAACCGCATCGGCTGGGATTTCGCGCCCGACGCGCGCGCCACGGTGGGCATGGCGCAAATTACCCCCAATTCACGCAACGTGGTGCCGGGCCGGGTCTTTTTCAGCGTCGAATTCCGCCATCCGCAGGAGTCAATTCTGGAACAGATGGAGCAGCGCCTGCTGGCGGCGGTAAACCACGTCAACGGCGGCGGCCTGACCGCTCGCGCCGAGCGCATTTTCCAGTATCCCCCGATCGCTTTTGATCGGGGCTGCATCGACAGCGTACGTCATGCCGCGCAAGCGTTGGGCTACCGCCATCGTGACATGATTTCCGGCGCCGGCCACGATGCCTGTTACCTTAACCGCGTCGCCCCAACCGCCATGATTTTCATTCCCTGCGTGGACGGCATCAGCCACAACGAGCGGGAAGACATCACCCCCGCCTGGGCAACCGCCGGCGCCGACGTGTTGCTGAACGCCCTGCTGGCGCACGCCGGCGCCTGATCCCCGCCCCGGTTTTCGCCGGGGCAAAAAATATTCAACAAAACGGTTGAATATTAGCCCGCCTGTTCTATATTCAACCATATGGTTGAATTATCTTCCTCACAGCTGGACGCCATTTTTCATGCGCTGGCCGACCCGACCCGCCGCTCGATGTTGCGCGCGCTGGCCGGCGGTGAGCGCAGCATCGGCGAACTGGCCGCGCCGCTGCAGATGTCGTTCGCCGGCGCCTCCAAGCACGTGAAAGCACTGGAACATGCGGGCCTGGTGCAACGCACCGTGCAAGGAAGAAACCATATCTGCCGGCTCGAACCCGAGCCTATGGCGCAGGCCATGCACTGGCTGCAAACCTATGAACATTTCTGGACTGAACGGCTGGATGCGCTCGAACAGGCGCTGCTGCAGCCCGAACAGCTTCCTCCCAAGGAGTGAACCATGAATGATTACGGCATGATTATCGAACCCGGTACGCTGCGCATCCAGCGGCTGCTGCCCGGCCCCATCGAGCGGGTGTGGGCTTACCTGACCGAATCCGACAAGCGCGCCACCTGGCTGGCGGCCGGCGCCATGACGTTGGAGAACGGCGCGCCGCTGGAGCTGGAATTTCGCAACTCCGATCTGGCGGGCGAGCACGAACCCCCGCCGGCCAAGTACAAACAGCACGGCGGCTGCGTCAGCAACCGCGGCCACATCACCTGCCTGTTCCCGCCGCGCCTGCTGAGCTTTACCTGGGCCGAACAGGATCAGGGCCGCCCTTCCGAGGTGACCTTCGAACTGACGGAACAGGGAAGCGCCGTGCTGCTGACGGTCACCCACCGGCGCTTGGCCAACCGCGACGAGATGCTCAGCGTCGCCGGCGGCTGGCACACCCATCTGGATATCCTGCAGGATCGCCTGCACGATCGGGCGCCGCAGCCGTTCTGGAGCACCCATGCCCGGCTGGAAGAAGAGTACCGCGCCCGCCTGTAACTACGACTCGTCCCTGCGCCTGAACGCCAGATAACCGGCGATCAGCGTAAAACTGCCGACCAGCAACACCAGCAGGATAAAACCGTGGTGATTGCTGGCCAGCGGGATCCCCCCCACGTTCATGCCGAAGAAACCGGCGACGATATTGATCGGCAGCGCCAGCACGGTGATTACCGTCAGCGTGTAGAGCGTGCGGTTATTCTGCTCCATCAGCTTGGCGCCCAGCTCCTCCTGCAGCAGCCGGATGCGTTCGGTCAGGCTGGCGAGATCGTTCAACACCACGGTGAACTCTTCGGTAAACTGCCGCAGATCCTGCACCACCTCACGGCTCAGCCAGGTCGGCGGCCGGTTCAACAGGCGAAACAGCGCGGCCGGTTCGGGCGCCAACAGGCGCTGAAAGCGCAGCAGCATGCGGCGCATGCGCCCCAGCTCGGTGCGATTGCGTTTGACGCGGCGCGTCAGCAGGCGATCCTCGATGGTATCGACATACTGGTTGGCCTGCCGCACCACCTGCTCCAGCACGTCCTCCTGCTCTTCCAGCAGGTGCGCCAGCAGTTCGGTAGACGAGGCCAGCTGCAGCGCCGTCAGGCGGCCGAGCAGCCGTTCAATCAGCCGCACCGGTTTATGGCGCACGGTCACCACCAGCCCGCGGCAGCAATAGAGCCACAGCGTCGCCGTTTCCGGGTTGCTGTCCTCGGGGTGGAAGATCACATCGTTGAGCACTGCGAACAGATCGTCGCCCTGGCGCTCAATGCGCGTGGTGTGCGAACCGTGGCGAATCTCGTGGAAGAAAAAATCGGAAATGGCGAAATGATTTTTCAACCACTTCTCCGCCGCCGCGTGGTTGAGATTGAGGTGCAGCCAGATAAAACCGTCGCCGGGCGGCAACGTCTGATAGGCCTGGCAGACCTGCTGCGAGTTCAGGCGCCTCGGCGGCTCACCGGAACGAAACACATGGCCGTAGATCAGCCCGGTCACTTCATCATCAAAATCCAGCTTGTGCATCTTTTCCGCTAACCGTTGCACCATAACGCCCTATCCTGCCTGTTGCCGTTAACCCAAGACCGTCCCCGCTGTTATAACAATCTTTATTTATCGGCGTTAATGATTTTCGCCGTTCCCGATGATTAATATTTTCGTCATAAAAAAGCCACATTCATTCAGAATACTTTTCAGGCGACAGCTACCGCATCCAATCCTCTCAGGAAGGTCATTATGAGCGATAACAGCGCCGTTCAACCGGACATGCCGGCCGCCTCCAGCCTGCCCAAACTGCATCAAAAGAACAGTCGACTCACTGTTCTTTTTTTTGTGTTCTTATTAATTCTGGGGATCGCGTTCGCCGGGGTGAACTTATTTAACGACGTCAGCGACGCCGGCGCCGTCTATACCAGTTACGTTCCGTTTTTATTATTGGGGCTGGCGCTATTGATTGCGCTGGGCTTTGAATTCGTCAACGGCTTCCACGATACCGCCAATGCGGTCGCGACGGTGATTTACACCCACTCGCTTTCGCCGATGATCGCCGTGGTGTGGTCCGGTTTCTTCAACTTTCTCGGCGTGTTGCTCTCCAGCGGCGTGGTGGCCTTCGGCATCATTTCGCTGCTGCCGGTCGAGCTGATCCTGCAGGCCGGCACCGGCAACGGTTTCGCCATGGTGTACGCCCTGCTGTTCTCCGCCATCATCTGGAACCTCGGCACCTGGTGGCTCGGGCTGCCCGCCTCGTCGTCGCATACGCTGATCGGCTCGATTATCGGCGTCGGCGTAGCCAACGCCCTGATCCACGGCCGTACCGGCACCAGCGGCGTGGACTGGGGCCAGGCGATCAAGGTGGGCTACGCGCTGCTGCTGTCGCCGGTGATCGGCTTCGTGTTCGCCGGCCTGCTGCTGCTGGCGCTGAAGCTGTTCGTCAAGAACCGCCAGCTGTACAGCGCCCCTAAGGGCAATACCCCGCCGCCGCTGTGGATCCGCGGGCTGCTGATCCTCACCTGCACCGGCGTTTCCTTCGCCCATGGTTCCAACGACGGCCAGAAAGGCATGGGCCTTATCATGCTGATCCTGGTGGGCACCATGCCGATCGCCTACGCCCTGAACCGTTCGATGCCGCCGGAGCAGATTCCCCGGGTGGCGGCGCTGGCGGAGGTGACCCAAAACCAGCTGCTGCGCCAGTTCCCGGCCGGCGGCCAAACGCCGCCGCGCGAGGTGCTGACCGGCTATGTGCGCACCAGCAAGCTGACGCCGGAGGTGGTGCCGGCGTTGGCGCAGCTGGCCGGCGCGATCGGCGATCAAATCCGTCAGTACGGCTCGGTCGACAAGATCCCGGCGCAGGCGGTGTCGAACACCCGCAACGACATGTATCTGGCGTCCGAGACCATCAAGCACCTGAAGGCAGAGCATCAGCTGCAGATCAATCCTGACGCGCAGCGCAACCTCGACGCGCTGAAGGGCGAACTCGACAACGCCACCCGCTTCATTCCCTTCTGGGTGAAGGTGGTGGTGGCGATTGCGCTGGGGCTCGGCACCATGGTCGGCTGGCGCCGCATCGTGGTGACGGTGGGCGAAAAGATCGGTAAATCGCACCTGACCTACGCCCAGGGCGCCAGCGCCGAACTGGTGGCGATGACCACCATCGGCGCGGCCGACGCCTTCGGCTTGCCGGTTTCGACCACGCACGTCCTGTCGTCCGGCATCGCCGGCACCATGGCCGCCAACCGCTCCGGGCTGCAGATGGCCACCCTGCGCAATCTGCTGATGGCCTGGGTGCTAACCCTGCCGGCCTCGGTGCTGCTGTCGGCGGTGCTGTACTGGATCTTCAACCATTTCTAACACCGGGCCGATACGGAGAAAATCTGATGACCATGCATGAAGTCAACCGCGATGACGGTTTCAACCAGCGCCTGCTGCAAGAGTTTTACGACAGCTACGACGAAGAGCTGGAAATGGAGCTGGACGACCTGCGCTTCGACGCGGCAGAAGTCGACAGCGACGCGAAGAAAGCCTGGCGCAAGCAATACTTCCGCGAGTTGCTGCGCCTGCAGGGCGAGCTGGTGAAGCTGCAGGATTGGGTGATGCGCACCGGCCACCGGCTGGTGATCATCTTCGAAGGCCGCGACGCCGCCGGCAAGGGCGGCGTGATCAAGCGCATCACCCAGCGCCTCAACCCGCGCACCTGCCGCGTGGCGGCGCTGCCGGCGCCGAACGATCGCGAACGCACCCAGTGGTATTTTCAGCGTTATATCGCACATCTGCCGGCCGCCGGCGAAATGGTGCTGTTCGACCGCAGCTGGTATAACCGCGCCGGCGTGGAGCGCGTGATGGGCTTTTGCAACGACGAAGAGTATGAGGAGTTTTTCCGCAGCGTGCCGGAATTCGAAAAAATGCTGACGCGCAGCGGTATCCAAATCGTCAAATACTGGTTTTCAATCACCGATGAGGAGCAGGAGCTGCGTTTCCTCAGCCGCATTCACGATCCGCTCAAGCAGTGGAAGCTCAGCCCAATGGATCTGGAAAGCCGCCGCCGCTGGGAAGACTACACCGAGGCCAAAGAAATCATGTTAGCGCGCACTAACATTGCCGAAGCACCCTGGTGGGTGGTTCAGGGCGTCGACAAGAAAAAGGCCCGCCTGAACTGCATCACCCACCTGTTGCAGCAGGTGCCTTATGAGGAAGCCGAAGGCAACGTCATCACGCTGCCGCAGCGCAAACGCAGCCCGGAATACCACCGTAGCCCGGTGCCGGACAACATGGTGGTGCCGGAAATCTACTGACCTTAGCGCAGAGAGGCGGCTACCGCTTCTCTGCGCTAATACAACGCTTTGATTTCTCTCACGCTAAGGGGCTAAACCCCATGTTAAAGTGGTTGCTTTCCATTTTGACAGGAGTCTTCCATGCGCCAGCGCATCATTGTCTGCCCGCTGATTGAAAACGATAACGCCTTCCTGCTGTGCAAAATGGCGGCGCACAAGGGCGTGTTCCCCGGCCAGTGGGCGCTGTCCGGCGGCGGCGTCGAGCCGGGTGAACAGATAGAACAGGCACTGCGGCGCGAAGTGCGCGAAGAGCTGGGCGCCGCGCTGATCCTCGACAGCATCACGCCCTGGACCTTCCGCGACGATGTGCGCATCAAAACCTACGCCGACGGCAGCCGGGAGCAAATCTACATGATTTACCTGATTTTCGACTGCCATGCCGCCAACCGCGACGTGACGATCAACGACGAGTTCGACGACTACGCCTGGGTGCCGCGCGAGCGTCTCGCGGACTACGATTTGAACGAGGCCACCCGCTTCACGCTGCAACAAAAGGGATTGTTGTAACAGTTTGAGCGATTATCGCCCTATTTTCTTCACATTTGCCGGGCAGACTCTTTTGATATTTTTTAATCACTTAGGGTCACTATTGCCGCCGTTATGCTTTTATCTCTCGCTTTTCTCCGTCTGCCCGCCCGGCGCTTCGGCGCCGCCCTCCTGTTCAGCCTGCTGTTCGTTTTGGCGCCCGTGCATGCCGCTGCGCCGCCGCTGGTGCTGAACGCCAAATCGGTGCTGGTCGTCAATCAACGCACCGGAAAGACGCTCTATCAGAAGCAGCCGAACCGCGTGCTGCCGATCGCCTCGCTCACCAAGCTGATGACCGCCATGGTCGCCCTGGACAGCAAACGCCCGATGGGCAGCAGGCTGAAAGTCACCGCCGCCGATCGCGATCTGCTGAAGAAAACCCACTCGCGCCTGACCATCGGCTCGGTGCTCAGCCGCCGCGACATGCTGCACATCGCCCTGATGTCTTCGGAGAACCGCGCCGCTGCGGCGCTGAGCCGCAGCTATCCCGGCGGACGCAAGGCCTTCGTGGCGAAAATGAATCAGAAAGCGCGCGCCATCGGTATGAAACGCGCACGCTTCTACGATCCGACCGGGCTGACGCCGCGCAATGTGGCGACCGCCAACGATCTGCTGAAGATGGTCAATCACGCCTATCGCTATCAATCGATTCGCCGCTTCAGCACCGACAAGCAGCAGATCGTGCGTCCTGGCCGAGGCCAGTTGGTCTACCGCAGTTCCAACGGTCTGATCAACAACCCAGCCTGGAAGATCCAGCTGCAGAAAACCGGCTTTACCGACGAGGCCGGCCACTGCCTGGTGATGCGCACCACCATCAAAGGGCAGCCGGTGGTGATGATCCTGCTCGGCGCGCAGTCGCGCTACGGCCACTACCGTGACGCCATTCGTCTGAAGGCCTGGCTCGAAGGATAATATCGCGGCGCTTTACCGATCTGCGCATATCCAAATTCGTTTTGGATCAATGGAATATCCTATCGCCAATCAGTATTAAGGCGCGCGCCGCCCGCATGGTATTTGTCAGGCATATCTGATGAGGAAAGGAGCGGGAAAATGGCTTATGCCTTGAGCATATTGGAAAAGAGTCCGATCGCCGACGGGGAAAGCGCCGCCCAGGCGCTGGCGCGCACGCTGCATCTGGCGCAACAGGCGGAACGCTGGGGCTATCGGCGTTTCTGGCTGGCGGAGCACCACAACACGCCGCAGCTCGCCTGCCCGTCGCCGGAAGTGCTGATCGGCTACCTGCTCGGCCAGACGTCGCGCATTCGCATCGGCTCCGGCGGCGTGATGCTGCAACACTACAGCGCCTACAAGGTGGCCGAAAACTTTAACCTGCTGGCGGCGTTGGCGCCGGGGCGCGTCGATCTCGGGGTGGGCAAAGCGCCCGGCGGGCTGCCGCTCGCCACCCAGGCGCTGCAGGCCGCCCATGACCGGCAACACAAACCGGCTTTCCCGCAGCAGCTGTCGCAGCTGACCGCCTATCTGAACGACGACGCCGAGCCCGGCCTGAGCGCCACGCCGCTGCCGCCGCACGGCGCTCAGCGCTTCCTGCTCGGCGCCAGCAAAGAGAGTGCGGCACTGGCGGCCGAATCCGGCTGGATTTTCGTGTTCGCCGCGCATCTGAACGGCAATCCGCAAGATATCAGCGCAGCGCTGGCGCACTACGCCGCACACAGCGGCGGCCGCAAGGCGCTGCTGGCGGTAGCGGCGATCGCGGCGCCAAGCGCGGAACAGGCCGCGGCGCTGGCGGCGGATATACAGCAATACCGCGTCCACGTCGCCGGTGAGCAGAGCGTGACCGTCGGCAGCCTGGCGCAGGCCGAGAGTTTCGTGCAGCAGGCCGGCGCCACCGACTACCGCATCGAACCGCGGGAAAGCCATATCCTGCTCGGCACTGCGCCGCAGGTGCATCAGCAACTGGCGCAGCTGCAGCAGCGGTACGGCGTGGACGAGTTCATCATCGACACGCCGATCGGCGAACCGAGCGCCCGGCTCACCTCACTGCAGCTGCTGGCGGAGGAGAGCCTGACGCCGGCCTAGTTGATCGCCGCGCTGGCCCGCATGGCGTCGGCCAGATCCTGCGCCAGAGGCGCCAGTTGCGCCGGCGCCACGTTGGCCAGGCTGACGCGGATCGCAGGATCGCTCTTCAGACGAAAAGGCTCGCCGCCCTGCACCAGCCACCCCCGCTGCGCCATCAGCTGCGCAGCGGCGGTTTCCGACCGCACCGGCAACCACAGGTGCAGCCCTTCACCTACCGCCAGCGCCGTGTGATTCAGCGCGTTGAGCCGTTGCACCAGTTCATCCCTTCTGGCCTGATACGCCTGCTGCGCCCGCTGCAGCTGCCCTTCCTGCAAAGCCTGCCCCCACAGTCTGGCGGCGATCTGCTGCAAGATATGGCTGACCCAGCGCTCGCTGATGTACTGATCGGCGCGCATTGCCTGCAGCAACGTCGGGTTGCCGCAGGCCAGCGCGATGCGCAAATCCGGGCTGAGAAACTTGCTCAGCGACAGCACGTACAGCCCGCGATCGCCATCGAACGGCAGATGCAGCGGCTGCTGCGACAGCGGCCCCCAGAAGTCGTCGACGATCGCCAGACACTGCGGATTCGCGCTGAGAAAACGCCGCCACTGCTGCGCGCGTTGCGCAGAAAGCGAGGCGCCGGTCGGATTGTGGGCGCGCGGCGTCAGGATCACCGCGCCCGCCGCTCCGCTTTCCGGCAACCGACACCCCTGTTCATCCATCGCCAGCGGCAGCGGCCGCAGACGCAGGTGGCGCAGCAGCGTCAATAGCGGCGGCCAGCAGGGATCTTCCACCCACACCGCCGCGCCCGGCTGCATATGGCAGCGCAGCGCCTTTTCCATCGCGTCCAGCGCGCCGGAGAACACCGCCGGTTCCCCCAGCGTGACGCCCTGGCGGCCGAGCCACTCGCGCCCCAGGCCGGTCAATACCGGCAGATCGCCGCTGATGTCATAACCGTTTTGCTGCGGGAACGCCTCCGCCGCGCCCAGCGCCAACGCCGGCAACAATGCGGCATCGAGATTGCCGCTGGCCAGATCGCACATCCCCGCCGGCACCTGGCGCGGCGCATAGGCCGCACTCACCGCCGCCAGCGGCGGCTCCAGCACCACCGTTCCCGCCCGCCCGCGCGTCGCCACCAGACCGGCATCGCGCAATCGGGCGTATGCGCTGGCGACGGTATTCGGATTGACCTCCAGCTCCGCCGCCAGCTGGCGTACCGGCGGCAACAGCTCGCCCGGCCGCAGCGCTCCGTCTTTGATGCGTGCGGCGATCTGCTCGGCAATCTGGACAGCGCCGCCGCCTTTTGCATACAATGAAGTCATACATAAATCCTTTTGTACTAGTTCAAAACAGATTAACAGCTTCCGCGGCCAAAAGTAAGGGGTTCCATGGATAAACATTACGTGCTCGACATTCAGTATGCAGGAAAAGCCTTTGCCCGCCTGCAGATGTTCACGCCCTGGGCGGCCGATCAGCTGGAGCAGGCTTGCGCGCTGTTCCCGGCCGCGCAGGGTTATCAGGTGCAGCTCAGCCAGGTCAGCGAACGCCGCATCGTCTACCAGAGCGGCGCGCAAGGCATCGCGGTGCTGGGCGAGTCGCTGGCGCTGACGCCGTTCACCCACGCTCACGAGGTTAAACAATGAAAAAAGCCGTCGCCATTCGACACGTCAATTTTGAAAACCTGGGCATCCTCGGTTCCCTGCTCTCGCTGCGCGGCTATCAGATCGACTATTACGATGCCGGCCGCGATGATATTCGTGCTATCAATAATGAAGAGACCGATCTGTTGGTGGTGCTCGGCGGGCCGATCAGCGCCGCCCAACACTTTTCCGGCGCGCAGCGCTATGATTTTCTCGACCATGAATTGGCGCTGGTCAAACAGCGGCTGGCGCAGCGGCGGCCGACCCTTGGGGTGTGTCTCGGCGCGCAGGTGATCGCCCAGGCGCTGGGCGCCGACGTGATCTCGCTCGGCGTCAAAGAGATCGGTTTCGCCCCGCTGACCACGCTCACGGCGCAAGACGACTCGGTGCTGGCGCCGCTGGCCGATACGCCGGTGCTGCATTGGCACGGTGATATGTTCATGATCCCGGAGGGCGCCCGCTGCCTGGCCGGCACGGCGGTTTGCCCGCATCAGGCCTTCGACTATCAGGGGTTCGCGCTCGGGCTGCAGTTCCATCTGGAGGCGGATCATCGCGATATCGAACGCTGGCTGATTGGCCATGCCTGCGAACTGGAACTGGCCGGCATCGCGCCCCAGAGCCTGCGCGAACAGGCGGCGCGCCACGGCGCACAGCTGGAACAGCGCGCGCGGCAGGTGTTCGCCCGCTGGCTGGATAATAACGAACCAAGGATGTAACTCATGCAACAGACTTCACCCTTGCGATCACCGTCCATCGACGTGATCAGCATTCAATCTCAGGTGGTCTACGGCAGCGTCGGCAACGGCATCGCCTACCGCGCCCTGCTGAAAAAAGGGCTGGAAGCGCTGCAGGTGCCCAGCGTGCTGTTCGGCTGCCCGCCCTATTACGGCAAGCCGCACGGCGGCATCATCTCCGGCGAGTGGTTCGGCGGCTTTCTCGACGATCTGATCGCCCGCGGCGTGATGAAGCGCGCCCGGGCGGTGATCGTCGGCTATCTAGGCGACGTGATGCAGTGCCATATTCTGGCCAACTGGCTGCAGCGGGTGCGCGCCCTCAATCCGCAGATAAAGATCTATATCGATCCGGTGATGGGCGATTACGGTGAAGGGATCTACGTGGATGAGCGCATCGTCAACTGCTATCGCTCACCGTTCCTGCGGCTGGCCAACGGCCTGACGCCGAACGGTTTCGAACTGGAGCAGCTGTGCGGCCGGCAACTGAGCAGCCAAGAGCAGACGCAGCACGCCGCGCAGGCGCTGTTGAACGACACCACCGAATGGGTGCTGGTCACCAGCGCGCCGGGCGTGGCGCAGCACGAAGACGAAGTGGGATTGATGCTGGTCACCCGGCAGGAAACGCAGTGCTTTACCCATCCGAAGGTCAAATCGGCGGTCAAAGGCACCGGCGATCTGTTCGCCGCACTGCTGGTGAGCCATCTGCTGCACGGCGCCGCGCTTGACGCGGCCGTGGTCGCCGCCGGCGGCGAAGTGTGCGACGTGCTGGCCGAAGCGGCGCATTTCGGTTGGGAAGAGATCGGCAGCCTGCGGGCGTTACAGCCGTAAGGCCAGTGGAGAGTCAGGGGCAGCGTGCCGCCCCTGATAAATATCAGCGTTTTTTCTTTTTGTTGAAATCCAGCTCGAAGGCGAACACCGCGCTTTGAATTTTGCGCTCCATCGCCAGCCCCAGCTTGAGGAAACGGCACGACAGGCGCGAGAAGTGCACCACCTGATCGTTATCGTCGGTTTCCTGATCGTCGTTGACTACCACCAGCTCCATGTTGACCTTGAAGCTGCCGTAGCTGCCCAAATCCAACTCCGCTTTCTTGAACTGCAGGCCCGGCTGGAAGAAATCCGGCAGCGGGCCGTCGAAACGCAAACCGACGCCGCCGGCGGACAGATCGTGGATCCGCAGCTCATAAGGCGTGCCGTTCGGGTATTCGCCGGTACAGAAGAATTGGCGCCAGTGCGGCGTGGTGATGCGGAACTGGCGACGGCGCTGGATGTAGACCAACTCCTGCGGCAGCCGGGTCGAGCAGGCCTGGACGCCCTGATGTTCGGTCAGCTCCGCCTGGCCGACGGAAAACTCGATTTTGGCGTCGTTGCTTTCAATCACGATGGTGCAGGCGCCGTCGATGGCGTTTTCCGCTTCCTCACCGCTAAACACGATATTGTCCGGCCCGACGCTCAATAACAGACTTTGAAACCGGTGCTGCTGATTTTCTACGCGCAGCGGCGTGCGTTGTTTGCAAATTTCACGCAGAATCGCCAGAACTTCAAAACGCTCCCGTTTGATAAACAGTCCGTTATCGCTGTGCTCCACACGTCTCTCCTGACTTTTTTTCTAATGACGTATTACGTATTCCTTACGGTTATCATCTCTGGGAATATTCCTAAAGTCAAATTTGCCAGCGCTGCCAGGCCTGCGGCAGCAGGCGTGCGAAACGTTTCGCCCACGCCTGTTGCCCACGTTCGTCGGCGATCAGATCCTGGCGGATTTCGATGCCGACATAAGGCAAACCGCGGCGTTCCGCATGGACCGGCAACGTGTAGTCGGTGGCGTCGGTCATTGCATAGGGTTCGTTGATCCCCACCTGCAAATCTCCCTCTTCGCGCAGCAGCTCGGCCAGCAGATGGGCAAATTCCGGGTAGCGGTTAAACAGCAGCCCCACCTGCCAGGGGCGCGATGCCCCTTTGAACACCGGCGTGAAACTGTGCATGGCGATCACCGCCGTCGGCAGTTCGCGCAGTTGGCGTTGCCCCAGATGATCGTCGATGGCGTGGTGATACGGCAAAAACACCTCGCGCTCGCGCGCCAGCGCGTGCTCGGCGTCGATACCGATATTGCCGGGGATCGGCGTCAACTCGGACAAATGCGGGATCGAGCTGGCGATGCCGGGCGCCCGGTTGCAGTCGATCACCAGCCGTGAGTAACGCTGGTGGATCAGCGTGGCGTCCAATTGGCGGCTCAGATGGCGCGACACGCTCAGCGCGCCGATGTCCCAGCCGATGTGGCGTTCGATCTCCCCCGGCGGCAAACCGAGATCGCCGAGGGATTGCGGGATCGCCTTGCCGGCGTGATCGCACAGCAGCAAAAAGGGCGCTTTGCCGCGCGGGATTTCAACGGCGGCGGCAGAGGGTTCGTCGGCGGACAATAACGGCGGGATAAACGAGTGAGGCATGACGGGCTCCGGCGGTGGAAAGCAAAACGTTTATCGTAGCGCTATCCCGTCGCCGGCCCCAAGGTCGTGCTTAGATCAAAAAGGCATGAGTCAGACTGTAGTCATGCCGTCTCGGCTGGCTGCGGCTGGTGCACCGCGATATAACGCTGATAGCGCGACGGCTTGAGCCGCGTGGTATCCACCAGCACCAGCCCGTCGATGCAGTTGTTGAAAGCCGGATCGGTGCCGAAGTCGATAAACTGTACCCCGCCCGGCTCGCACAGTTCGGTGTACTGCTTGTACAGCGTCGGGATCGAGCAGCCGATATTGCTGAGCAGGCTCTTGAGCCGCACCAGATCTTCCTGGTAGTTATCCCCGGCAAACTGCGCCAGCACCTGCGGCAGCGACGCCGGATAAGGCCGGCGCGATTGCGCGAAAGCGTGGTCCGGCGAGAAATAGAGCCGATAGAAGGCGATCAGCAAATCGCGCGCCGCCAGCGGCATGCCGCCGGAGATCGACACCGGGCCGAACAGATAGCGATACTGCGGGTATTTCGCCAGGTAGGCGCCGATGCCCAGCCACAAATAGTCCAGCCCGCGCTTGCCCCAATAGGCCGGCTGAATGAAGCTGCGCCCCAGCTCGATGCCCTGCGCCAGGATCGGCTCCATATCGCGATCGTAGTGGAACAGGCTGTTGCTGTAGATGCTTTCCAGCCCTTTGCGCGCGATTTGTTCGGCGGTGGGGATAAAGCGATAGGCGCCGACGATCTCCAGCTCCTCCTCATCCCACAGCACCAGGTGGTAGTAATCGTCGTCATAGCTGTCCAGATCGCGGCGGCGGCCGGAGCCTTCTCCTACCGCGCGGAAGGCGATTTCGCGCAGACGCCCCAGTTCGCGCAGGATCGGCGTGCGCGCTTCGTCGTGGCGGCGATAGAGGTAGATGGTTTTACCGTCCGGCGTTACCCCCAACCGCTCGCAGTTCGCCAACGCCTTTTTCAGCTCCAGACGCTCTTCCGGCAGCGCGATCGGCGACTCGCTGGCGAACAGCCCCGGCTTGCCCTGGCCCAGGCGATACACGTGGCGGCGAAAACGCTCCGCCAGATCCTTGGCGCTGGTGTGGCCGTCGTGCCAGCTGGCGAACGGCACGCGGCCGCCGACGCGGATCTTGATGCGCCCGCCCCGCTGCTGGAACATTTCGCGCACCAGCAGCAGCGTCGACAGCGGCCGGTAGACCAGCGAGGTAAAGTAGAACAGGTTGCTGTTGCGCGCGCTGATGTGGATCGGCACGATCGGCGCCCGCGCCTTGGCGGCCAGGCGCAGAAAACCGGTATGCCAGTGGCCGTCGCGGATGCCTTTCGGGCTCATGCGCGACACTTCGCCGGCCGGGAACAGGATCAGTGCGCCCTGATTGTCCAGCTGCCGCTGCATGCCTTCAATCTGTTTGCGGCTGGTTTTATAAGCGACGTTATCCACCGGCACGAACAGGTTGCGCAGCGGTTCGATGTAGGTCAGCAGCTGGCTGGCCACCACTTTCACATCCGGGCGCACCGCCGCGACGGCGCGCAGCAGCACCAGGCCGTCGAGCGAGCCGATCGGGTGATTGGCCACCAGCACCACCGGCCCCTGGCTCGGGATGTTTTCCAGATCGCCGTCCACCAGCTCGCAGCTGAGGTTGAAGTAGTCCACCACCTGCTCGATCAGATCGAGACCTTTCAGGTGGGGATAGTCGGCGGCGAACTGTTTGAATTCTTTTTCGAAGAGAAGGGTTCTTAGCAGGCTGCGCTGCCAGGCAGGGGTATTGCGGTGTGGAAATGCATCTTGCAACAGAGAATCCAGGCTGAACATCGCGTTATCTCCTGACGTAGTCGCTGCAAACTTAAGCCAGAGCCGTGACTCTGACGTGTCAGTTACATGACAATAAAATGAATCCATCGACTATCAGGTATAGCAAAGTAATGGCGATTTGGGAGCGAAAGACGCATTTTCGTCCCCACTTGCCCTCACATCGGCGCCGGTAGCGGCGTACGCGGAACAGCACGGTTACGCGCGCCGGCATAAAAAAACAGTGAAAGCCCGGCGATTGTCGAATTACCGCTGCGGCTTTCGTCATCGGCAGACTGAATAAATAGACGCCGAGAATTGTCGACTGATAAATAACGAATTTGCCGTTTTCACTTTGCGTTGACACCGCTTTCGCTTGCCGCTCAATCGAAAGCAAAAATAAATATAACCAACTGATAGATATAAGTATTTTTAAAATAACCGATTGCATTTCAGCGTTTCGTTTGCTGTAATTCGCCATAACTAACTGAAAGCGTTCCGGTCGGTATCGCCGCGGCTTATTAAGCCGTGGTCGGGCACGGCTACCGGTAAATCAGGAGTTTGCGTTAATGCCCAATACCGCAACACGCCGGGAATTAATTATCGACCCGCAGCAGTGCAGGATCGGTGCTTGCCTACAGGCGCTGCACCATTAGAGGGAGCGACGTGATTATCGCCGACCGTTAACCAAGGCTTTTAAGGAGTTGTCATCATGAACGCGTATTTCTCTTACGAGGCGGATTGGCTGAAGCAGCGCAACGCCTGGCACACCGCCGCAGAGATTTGGCAGCAGCCGGATCTGTGGGCCGCGCTGCACCGGCAATTGCAGGATCAACAGGCGCAGTGGCAGCCGTTCCTGGCGCCGCTGCTGGCCAATCCGCGCCTGCAAATCGTACTGTGCGGCGCCGGCAGCTCGGCGTTCGCCGGCCGCGCCCTGGCGCCCTGGCTGCGCGAACGAACCGGCCGCGACGTGGCGGCCTACGGCACCACCGATATCGTCGCCAATCCGCGGCAGTATCTCGACCCTGAGCGGCCGACGCTGCTGGTCTCCTTCGCCCGCTCGGGCAACAGCCCGGAGAGTGTGGCGACGGTGGAGCTGGCCGACCAGCTGCTGCCGGAAAGCTATCACCTGATGCTGGTGTGCAACCCGGACAGCCGGCTGGCGCAGTATGCGCATCAGCGTGGCAACGTCTGTTCGCTGGTGATGCCGCAAGGCTCCAACGATCAAAGCTTCGCCATGACCTCCAGCTTCAGCTGCATGATGCTGAGCGCCGCGCTGTTGCTCGGCCCGGCTTCGCTCGAGGCCGCCCAGGCGCCGCTCAACGCCATGGTGCAGCGCTGCCGTACACTGCGCGAAACGCTGCAGCCGCAGGTGAAGGCGTTGGCCGCCAGCGGTTTCCGCCGTTATATCACCCTCGGCGGCAGCTGCTTTACCGGCCTCGCCGAAGAGGCCTCGCTCAAGATGCTGGAGCTGACCGCCGGCCGCATCGTTACGCGCTACGACTCGCCGCTCGGCCTGCGCCACGGCCCGAAATTCATGGTCGACGGCCAGACCCTGGTGGTGCTGATGTTCTCCCACGGCGACTACGCCCGCCAGTATGACCGCGATCTGTGGAACGAACTGCAGCGCGACGGGCTGGCGATGCAGTTGGTCGGATTGACCGGCGAGCGCCAACCCCTTTCCGATGCCCTGCTGCCTATGCACGACGCGGCCGACGATATCTGGCTGCTGTTCCCGTACCTGCTGTTCACCCAGATGCTGGCCTTCGAGAGTTCGCTGGCGCTGGGGCTGCCCCCGGACAATCCTTGCCCGACCGGCGAGGTCAACCGGGTGGTTAAAGGCGTGACGATTTACCGTTTTCCTTCCCCGGTGCTGTAAGGAGATCCCATGTATCTGATAGCCAACCGAGAAATGCTGCTCAAGGCGCAGCGTCAGGGTTACGCCGTCCCGGCGTTTAACGTCCACAATCTGGAAACCGTGCAGGTGGTGGCGGAAACCGCCGCCGAACTGCGCTCCCCGGTGATCATGGCCGGCACGCCCGGCACCTTCAGCTATGCCGGCACCGACTACCTGATCGGCATTTGCCAATCTGCCGCGCACCGCTACGATCTGCCGTTGGCGCTGCATCTGGATCATCACGAAGCGCTGGACGACATCGAGCACAAGGTGAAAAGCGGCATCCGCTCGGTGATGATCGACGGTTCCCATTTGCCGTTCGAGCAGAACATCGCCAAGGTGGCCGCCGCAGTGGCCCTGTGCCATCGCTACGGCGCCAGCGTGGAAGCGGAGCTGGGGCGCCTGGGCGGGCAGGAAGACGATCTGATCGTCGATACGGCGGACAGCTTCTATACCGACCCGGCGGCGGCACGCGAGTTCGTCGCCGCCACCGGCATCGATTCGCTGGCGGTGGCGATCGGTTCCGCCCACGGCCTGTATCACGGCGAGCCGAAGCTGGACTTCGAGCGCCTGGCGCTGATCCGCGAACAGGTGGACGTGCCCCTGGTACTGCACGGTGCCTCCGGCATTCCGGAGGCGATGGTCAAGCGCGCGATCTCGCTCGGCGTCTGCAAGGTCAACGTCGCCACCGAATTGAAAATCGCCTTCGCCGATGCGGTGAAAAGCTACTTTTCACAGCACCCGGATGCCAATGACCCGCGCAAATACATCGTCCCCGGCAAGCTGGCGATGAAAGAAGTGGTGGCGGAAAAGATCCGCATCTGCGGCAGCAGCGGTATGCTGTAACCCCCCGCTCGCCCCCGGTTCCTGTGGTTGCGCCACGGGGGCGAAAACATCCCGCCCTTTCCCGCTTTCCTGAGAGAACGATCACAGCCTTTTACCCTGCCCGCGCCGGAAACCATTAACCGGTCTTCACTATGATCCAAATCATGGTTTTACCTACCCTACCTCCTTATTATCAAATTCATTGAATGCAGGCAGTAGGATTTTTGCCCATTCGTTTTTATTTCGTCAGGCGAAATAGCTTATTTTATGAAAACAAGGGCGCTTGTTTTTAATTGGCAGTGTTTTTTACTCTGAGAGGAACAGCGTATGAACCATTACTTAGCCGTATTAAGCGCATTGGTCATTCTGCCCTTCGCTCTGCAAGCAAAACCGCTTTCCGGCAGCCAGGTCTCCTCCGGCGTCGTGCGCTTTACCGGCGCCATTACCACCCCGGCCTGCACCATCACACATCAGGATGAACAGCTTGTCTCCAACTGCTTCGGCAAAGTGACCGAATATCAGAACGGATATATTTCCTCCTCGTTAAAAGAGATGCCAAAAGAATTAGTCTCTGCCGTCACCAGCGAAATAGTGAATAACGATCCCCATTTAAAGCGCGTGACCATCAGCTATAAGTAACGCCAACGCGTTAATGCCTGATGAAATAATAAACAGAACACAACTTGCCTTGATTACTTATAAATTTATTTTATAAATTCATCGAACAATGACTCCACGGCTTACCCTGAGCCGGCTATTTGGGCAACCCTGCGGTTGCCCATCAGCATGTCCGAAATCCGCCATCGCTTCCCCCGCTTTCATGCGATAATCGCCATACCAAACCGAGGAGTGATCCAGATGCAGACTTTTTTGATTGATCGTACCACCACGCCGGTGGGAGAACTGGTGCTGATTGCCGATGAACAGGGGCGCCTGCGGGCGATTGACTGGACCGATCACGAAGCGCGCCTGATGAAGCTGCTGAATACCCACTACCGCGCCGATCGCTTCATCCTGCGCGAGCAGCGCGATCCCGGCGGCCTGACCGATGCGATGCAACGCTATTTCGCCGGTGAGCTGAGCATTATCGATCGGCTGCCGGTGATGACCGCCGGCACCGAGTTCCAACGCACCGTGTGGCAACAGCTGCGCCAAATCCCGTGCGGCGAGATCCTGACCTACGGCCAGCTGGCGCAACGCATCGGCCGTCCGACCGCCTCGCGCGCGGTCGGCATGGCCAACGGTTCGAATCCGATCAGCATCGTGGTGCCCTGCCACCGGGTGATCGGTTCGCAGGGCGCGCTGACCGGCTATGCCGGCGGCGTACAGCGCAAGCAGTGGCTGTTGCAGCATGAAGGCTACCTGCCGAAAAGTTTGCTGTAGCCGCAGCGATGAGCTCATCCAGCGCCATTGTTTGGCGCTGCTTAATAAAGCACGTTGCTCAACGCCGCGCTCATGCCCGCTTTGGCACTATCAATAACTTGTGTGAATAAAACGCATAAGTCACAAATAATACTCATAACTTCAGTCCCATACAGAATAATCGGCGGCATGTGTGCGCAAAATTCGCACACAATACCCCTATTCATGCTAATGCCACCCTTATCAGCTGCTGCAAAAGATGTTAAAATTGACTCATATCAATTATTGAATGAGCGTAATCTATGATCCCGGAAAAACGCGTGATTCGTCGTATCCAGTCTGGTGGTTGTGCGATCCATTGCCAGGACTGCAGCATCAGCCAGCTGTGCATTCCTTTCACCCTTAATGCCCACGAGCTGGACCAGCTCGACAACATTATCGAGAGGAAAAAGCCCATCCAGAAAGGCCAGACCCTGTTCAAGGCCGGCGACGAGCTGAAGTCGCTGTACGCGATCCGTTCCGGGACCATCAAAAGCTACACCATCACCGAGCAAGGCGACGAGCAGATCACCGGCTTCCACCTCGCGGGCGATCTCGTGGGCTTCGACGCCATCGGCGGCCTGAAGCACCCGAGTTTTGCCCAGGCGCTGGAAACCTCGATGGTGTGTGAGATCCCGTTCGAAACCCTCGACGATCTGTCCGGCAAAATGCCTAACCTGCGTCAGCAGATCATGCGGCTGATGAGCGGCGAGATCAAAGGCGACCAGGACATGATCCTGCTACTGTCGAAGAAAAACGCCGAAGAGCGCCTGGCGGCGTTCGTTTACAACCTGTCGCGCCGCTTCGCGGAGCGCGGCTTCTCACCGCGCGAGTTCCGTTTGACCATGACCCGCGGCGACATCGGCAACTACCTCGGCCTGACTGTGGAAACCATCAGCCGCCTGCTGGGCCGCTTCCAGAAAAGCGAAATCCTCAGCGTGAAAGGCAAATACATCACCATCGAAAACGCCGACGCCCTGTCGGTGCTGGCCGGTACGCCGCGCATCAACGTGTCCGTTAACGCCTGATTCTCCTGCCGGATCAACATTTCACTGAAATTGTTGATCCGGCGCCGCTTCTGTTGTTGTTCTGTTTTTCAATGTTGGGTTACTCTGTAAATTAACAGACTGTTGATTTCAGCTGTAAGGAGGCCCTATGGCGAAGTATCAGAATCTTCTGGTGGCTATTGACCCCAATCAGGACGACCAGCCGGCATTGCGCCGCGCCGTGTACCTGGTGAAACGGAACGGCGGGCGCATCAAAGCCTTCCTGCCCATTTATGACTTCTCTTACGAAATGACGACCCTGCTCTCCCCGGACGAAAGAACGGCGATGCGGCAAGGTGTGATCAGCCAACGCGCCGCCTGGATCAACGAGCAGTGCCGCTTTTACCTCAACGACGGCGTGCCGATCGAAATCAAAGTGGTCTGGCACAACCGTCCCTTCGAAGCCATCATTCAGGAAGTGCTTTCCGGCCAACATGACCTGCTGTTGAAAATGGCGCACCAGCACGACCGGCTGGAATCGGTGATCTTCACCCCCACCGACTGGCACCTGCTGCGAAAATGCCCTTGCCCGGTGTGGATGGTGAAAGACCAGCCCTGGCCGGAAGGCGGTAAAGCGCTGGTGGCGGTCAACCTGGCCAGCGAAGAACCCTATCACGATCCGCTCAATATCAAACTGGTGCAAGAAACCGTCGAACTGGCGCAGAACGTCAACCAGACCGAGGTTCACCTGGTCGGCGCCTATCCCGTTACTCCGATCAACATCGCCATCGAGCTGCCCGATTTCGATCCGAGCGTCTACAACGACGCCATCCGCGGCCAGCATCTGATCGCCATGAAGGCGCTGCGGCAGAAATTCTGCATTAAGGAAGAGTTCACCCACGTGGAAAAAGGCCTGCCGGAAGAGGTGATCCCCGATCTGGCCGAACACCTGCAGGCCGGCGTGGTGGTTCTGGGCACGCTGGGCCGCACCGGCATTTCGGCGGCCTTTATCGGCAACACCGCGGAACATGTGATCGACCATCTGAAATGCGATCTGCTGGTGATTAAGCCGGAGAACTTCAACTGCCCGATTGAGACGGATGAAGACGATGAGCACGACGACGAAGATTAACCCTCGCGCATAAAAAACGGGCCGCTAAGCGGCCCGTTTTTTTGGTTGCTCACTTACTTCTGCAATGCCCGCAGAATCGCTTCCACGCTGTCTTTGGCGTCGCCGAACAGCATCTGGGTGTTCTCCTTGAAGAACAGCGGGTTCTGCACGCCGGCGTAGCCGGTGTTCATCGAGCGTTTGAACGCGATCACGTTCTGCGCTTTCCACACTTCCAATACCGGCATGCCGGCGATCGGGCTGCGCGGATCCTCCAGCGCCGCCGGGTTCACCGTGTCGTTGGCGCCGATCACCAGCACGGTGTCGGTATCCGGGAAATCTTCGTTGATTTCATCCATCTCCAGCACCACGTCGTACGGCACCTTCGCCTCCGCCAGCAGCACGTTCATGTGGCCCGGCAAACGCCCCGCGACCGGGTGAATGCCGAAACGCACCTTCACGCCGCGCGCCCGCAGTTTCTCGGTGATTTCCGCCACCGGATATTGCGCCTGCGCCACCGCCATGCCGTAACCCGGGGTGATGATCACCGAAGTGGAGTTCTTCAGCTGCTCGGCCACCTCTTCCGCCGTGGTTTCACGGTATTCGCCCATCTCTTCGGCGTCGCCGGTGGACGAACCGTCACTGCCGAAGCCGCCGGCGATCACGCTGATAAACGAGCGGTTCATCGCCTTGCACATGATGTAAGACAGGATCGCACCCGAAGAACCCACCAGCGCGCCGGTGACGATCAGCAGATCGTTGCTCAGCATGAAGCCCGCCGCGGCGGCCGCCCAGCCCGAGTAGGAGTTAAGCATCGATACCACCACCGGCATGTCGGCGCCGCCGATCGAGGCCACCAGATGCCAGCCGAACGCCAGCGCGATCGCCGTCATCAGCAGCAGCGTCACCACCTGCCAGCCCACGCTGTCGGTACGCACGAACGCCACCAGCAGCAGGAATGAGATCACCAGCGCCGCCAGATTCAGCTTGTGGCGGTTCGGCAGCATCAGCGGCTTGGAAGAGATGATGCCGCGCAGCTTGCCGAAGGCGACGATCGAACCGGTGAAGGTGACCGCGCCGATAAAGATGCCGAGGAACACTTCGGTCAGATGGATGTTCGCCATCACCGGCTCCATCGGCGCGCCGTGATCCAGGTAGCTGTTGAAGCCGACCAGCACCGCCGCCAGGCCAACGAAGCTGTGCAGCACCGCCACCAATTCCGGCATTTCGGTCATCTCGACCTTCCTGGCCAGATAGACGCCGATCGAGCCGCCGATGATCATGGCGATGATGATCCAGCCGACGTTGCCGGAATCCGGCCCCAGAATGGTGGCGATCAGCGCGATCGCCATACCGGCGACGCCGAACAGGTTGCCCTGCTTCGACGTTTCATGGCGCGACAGGCCCGCCAGGCTGAAAATAAACAAAATAGCGGCAACAATGTATGCAGCTGTAACCAATCCTCCAGACATTTGCTACCCCTTAGTTCTTGCGGAACATCTTCAGCATGCGCTGAGTGACGGTGAACCCACCGAAAATATTGATGCTGGCGATCAGCACGGCGATAAAGGAGAGGAAACTCACCCAGCCGCCATGGCCGATCTGCAACAGCGCGCCGACCACGATAATCCCTGAGATCGCGTTGGTGACCGACATCAACGGGGTATGCAGCGCATGGCTGACGTTCCAGACCACGTAGTAACCGACCACGCAGGCCAGCGCGAACACGGTAAAGTGCGACAGGAACTCTTTCGGCGCCGCGTCCGCCAGCCAGCCGAACAGCAGGATCGCCAGAGCCATCAGGCCGTACTTCAGCCACGGCGAGGTTGGTTTGGCTTCGGGTTTGGCGGCCGGTGCGGCGGCGGGGGCCGCTTTCGGCTGGGCGGAGACCTGGATCGGCGGCGCCGGCCAGGTGATTTCACCGCTGCGCACCACGGTAACGCCGCGGATCACCGTATCGTCGAAATCGATGTCGATCTCGCCGTTTTTCTCTTTCGACAGCAGCTTCAGCAGGTTGACCAGGTTGGTGCCGTACAGCTGCGAAGATTGGGTCGGCAAGCGGCTCGGCAGATCGGTATAGCCGATGATTTTCACGCCGTTGTCGGTCACGGTAATGGTGTCGGCCACGGTCAGCTCGCAGTTGCCGCCGGTTTGCGCCGCCAGATCGACGATCACGCTGCCCGGCTTCATCGACGCCACCATCTCTTTGGTGATCAGTTTCGGCGCCGGTTTACCCGGGATCAGCGCGGTGGTGACGATGATATCCACCTCCGCCGCCTGCGCGGCGAACAGCGCCATCTCGGCCTTGATAAAGGCTTCGGACATTACTTTGGCGTAACCGTCGCCGCTGCCCGCTTCCTCTTCAAAATCCAGCTCGAGGAATTCCGCGCCCATGCTCTGCACCTGCTCTTTCACTTCCGGGCGGGTATCGAAGGCGCGCACGATGGCGCCGAGGCTGCCCGCGGCGCCGATCGCCGCCAGGCCGGCCACGCCGGCGCCGATGATCATCACCTTGGCCGGTGGCACTTTGCCCGCGGCGGTGATCTGGCCGGTGAAGAAACGGCCGAACTCATGCGCCGCTTCGACGATCGCGCGGTAGCCAGCGATGTTGGCCATCGAGCTCAGCGCGTCCATCGACTGGGCGCGCGAGATGCGCGGCACCGAGTCCATCGCCAGCGCGGTGACGTTGCGCGCCGCCAGCTTGGCCATCAATTCGGGGTTTTGCGCCGGCCAGATAAAGCTGACCAGCGTGCTGCCTTCGCGCATCAAGGCGATCTCGTCGTCTTGCGGCGCGTTGACTTTCAGGATCAGATCCGACTGCCACACTTCGCTTTCGTCGACCAGCGCCGCGCCGGCGGCTTCGTAGGCGACGTCCTCAAAACTGGCCAGTTTACCCGCCCCGCGTTCAATCGCGACGGTAAAACCCAGCTTCAGCAGTTGTTCCACCGTTTTCGGCGTGGCTGCGACCCGGGCTTCATTGGCCAACCGCTCTCTTGGTACACCAATACGCATAATGTTCCCTTCTCACCTGTCTTGGATGATGTTTATTATTTTCCTGCCCATAGCACGGCGTCACCGGCGGGCGTGGCATTAATTTGCCCGCACTGATTTCAGACGCCAACTATAACCTACTGAAAATAAGGTCGATGATCCATAATTGCTTACGCATTCAGCTCTGTTTTTACATAAAAACGCCGCGCGTGATATGACAAATCGCAATTTACTGTGAAAAAATCCATACATAACAGCGCATTCTGCGTGACAAGAGATTTACGCCCGGCGTAACGATTTATGGCCATGCGCGGTGTAAAAGCATAAAAGTTATCATTTTGTGAATAATTAACATTAATGACACCAAAGCCGTTATTATGGAAACTTATGGCGATGGCGCCATCCGTGCGCCCGGCGTCACCGTCGGCGATTTGTCGCACGGGATAACATAAAATGCTGAGACAGTTTTCAGAATTACATGTAATAATCGACGGCTGAATTACACTTAAACAGTTCAGTACGTTATAAACGTTAATGCGCTAGGCGAAAGGATTTTTTATGAAGCTGAAGACCACGATCATCGCGTCAGCCTTGTTATCACTCACCGCGCTGTCTGCTCATGCGGCGCAAGAGTTAACTCCTGAGAAAGCAGCGGCGCTGAAGCCGTTTGATCGCATCACGATTACCGGCCGCTTCAATGCCATCAATGAAGCCGTCGACGCCGTATCCCGCCGTGCAGACAAACTGGGTGCCGATTCCTTCTATATCCAGGACAGCAACAACAGCAACAACGGCGGCAACTGGCGCGTCACCGCAGACCTTTATCATAAAGATGCGCCAGAAGTGAGCAAAACACCAAAATACCGCGTATTTAACGGCGTGAACGAACTGCCTAAAGAGGAAGCCTACCTGCTGGAGCCTTACGATACCGTGAGCGTCAGCGGTTTCTACCGCAGCCAGCCGGACATCAACGACGCTATCTCCAAAGAAGCGAAGAAAAAAGGCGCCGCCTCGTTCTTCATCGTGCGCCAGGTTGACGCCAACTCCGGCGGCAACCAGTTCGTTACCGCCTACATCTATAAGGCCGATGCGCCAAAACGCCGCGTGCAGAGCCCGGACGCCATTCCGGCCGATTCTGACGCCGGCCGCGCCGCACTGGCCGCCGGCGGCGCCGCTGCCGCGAAAGTCGAAATTCCTGGCGTCGCGTCTTCCGGTTCGCCAAGCCGCGAAGTGGGTCGTTTCTTTGAAACCCAGTCTTCTACCGGCCAACGCTATACCGTCACGCTGCCTAACGGCACCAAGATCCAGGAAGTGAACAACGTGACCGCCGCGCAGATGGTGCCGTTCGATTCCGTCACCTTCACCGGCCACTTCAACAGCATGACCGATGTCTCCACCGAAGTGGCGAAACGCGCGGCCGAGAAAGGCGCCAAGTACTACCACGTCACCCGCCAGTGGCAGAACAAGAGCGGCGGCAACCTGACCGTCAGCGCCGATCTGTTCAAATAAAAACCGCTTTTCGGTTTACCATCGGGCAGCCCTTGAGCTGCCCGTTTTTATTGCCGCTTTTTTCATCGCGCGTTGAATAGTTTTTTGTAAATTCCGCATATTCAATCATTGCATCTCTAATCATCCCTCCGTAAAATTTGCGCCAATTTTTAGGGCTATTGTCTATTCGCGCAGTGGTAGTTAATACATTGTTGCCACCAAGCAGTTCCCTTCCAGTTGTTTATTCTGCGTTCAGGATCCGTCATTGGAAAAAAAACTCGGTCTTACCGCGCTAACCGCTTTGGTGCTCAGCTCAATGCTGGGCGCCGGCGTGTTCAGTCTGCCGCAAAACATGGCGCAGGTCGCCAGCCCCGCCGCGCTGCTGCTGGGTTGGGGGATCACCGGCGTCGGCATTCTGTTTTTGGCCTTCGCCATGCTGTTGCTTACGCGTTTGCGTCCGGATCTGGACGGCGGCATTTTCACCTACGCCAAGGAAGGGTTCGGCGAGCTGGTGGGCTTCTGCTCCGCCTGGGGTTACTGGCTGTGCGCCGTGATCGCCAACGTCTCGTATCTGGTGATCGTGTTCGCGGCGCTGAGTATCTTCACCGATCGCGGCGGCAGCGTGATTCTCGGTGACGGCAATACCTGGCAGGCGCTGATCGCCGAATCCGCCCTGCTGTGGATCGTGCACGCGCTGGTGCTGCGCGGCGTGCAAACCGCCGCCAGCATCAATCTGGCGGCCACCCTCGCCAAGCTGTTGCCGCTGGGAATGTTCGCCGTTCTGGCGGCAATCGCCTTTAAAATGGACGTGTTCACGCTGGATTTCAAAGGCATCGCCCTCGGCAAGCCGGTGTGGGAACAGGTCAAGGACACCATGTTGATCACCCTGTGGGTGTTTATCGGCGTGGAAGGCGCGGTGGTGGTTTCCGCCCGCGCCCGCAATAAGAAAGACGTGGGCCGCGCCACTATGCTGGCGGTGCTGTCGGCGCTGGCGGTGTATCTGATGGTGACGCTGCTGTCGCTGGGCGTGGTGCCGCGCAGCGAACTGGCCGAAATGCGCAATCCGTCGATGGCGGTGCTGATGGTGGAACTGATTGGCCCGTGGGGAGACGTGATCATCGCCGCCGGCCTGATCATTTCCGTGTGCGGCGCCTACCTGAGCTGGACCATCATGGCGGCGGAAGTGCCGCTGCTGGCCGCGCAGCACGGCGCATTTCCACGCGTATTCGGCAAGCAGAACCGCCATCACGCCCCGTCCTCTTCGCTGTGGCTGACCAACATCGCGGTGCAGCTGGCGCTGGTGCTGATCTGGCTGACCGGCAGCAACTATAACTCGCTGCTGACCATCGCTTCGGAAATGATCCTGGTGCCTTACTTCCTGGTTGGCGCGTTTCTGTTCAAGGTGGCTTACCGCCGCCGCGACAAACGCCTGATCTTCGCCGCCACCGGCGCCTGCGTCTATGGCCTGTGGCTGCTGTACGCTTCCGGGCTGATGCACCTGCTGATGTCGGTGCTGCTGTATGCGCCTGGGCTGTTGGTGTTCATGTATGCCCGCCGCGGCCATCGGGACATCAATCTGCTCAACCGGCTGGAAAAGAGCAGCATCTTCTTGCTGCTGGCGGCCACGCTGCCTGCCGGTTGGCTTATGCTGCACTAAAATCGCCTGTCAATGCGGCTGCCCGTCAGCCGCATTTCGTTTCCCCCTTCTTTCTTCTTTCCCCGTTACCCCGCTACCCGTTGTTGATCCGTCAGTTGCTCCTCTTGCGATCTTAAATGCAATTAATTATCATTATCATTTGAGCATTAACGGCAAGACGCGAGTGCCCCCTGCCGAGAGGCGTCAGGAGGCGGGTTTAGACCGGCTGAAAATGGAAGGCATTTCATGGCTGAAAAACTGCTGCACGCATTACCCTTGTTTACCGCCTGGGAAGCGCTGATCGCCGAGGGCAACACGGCATTCAATCAGCGGCGCGATCGCCTAGCGATGGCGCACTACCAGCAGGCGCTGGAGGCCGCTCAGGCGCTCGTCGCCAAGCGGCCCTGGCAAAACGCGGAATATACCGAACGGTTTGACGCACTGCATCTTTTCGAATCCGCCCTGGCCGCGCTGATCGTCACGTTCAACAACATCACCCATCTGCGCCTGCGGCAAAAGCCGCTTCGCGGCGTAGAACCCCACGTGCATCAGGCCCGGCTCGCCATCGAGCAACTGATGGACGACACCTCGCTGTGCGAACAGATGCAGCAGATCGCCGAACGGCACCTGCTGCGGTTCCGAATTGAAACGCTGCAGGCGCTGCGCGAGCACCGGCTGCCGGAAACCAGCGTCTGCGCGTCTGCGGCGAACCATTCCGCCACCGTGCATTAACAACGCCACCACGACCTGAGGGGTAATCTGCCAATGAATGAATTGAATGATGAGATGAAAAAGATGCTGGCCAAACAGCTGCCTGTGCAGGCGACCAGCAGCCCAAGCGGCGTGCCCGATATCGGCCCCAAGCGCTCTCTGCGCCTGTATGACGACCGTACGCTGATTTACAACGAAAATACCGGCGGCCAGACGCTGCAAAATATCAGGGAAGGATCGAAAATGGCCGTCGTGGTTATCGATCGCGAGGCGCTGGACGGTTACCGCTTCGTCGGCACCCCGGAACTGTTCCTGGCGGGCAAGCCGTTTGACGATGCGCTGGCGTTTGCAGAAAAAAATGGAATAAAGCCGCCGAAATACGCAGTGCTGATTCATATAGACGGCATTTATACCCTGCGCTCCGGCCCCAATGCCGGGACCCGGCTTTAAAGGCAGGCCGCTACGCGGCGCGGAATATCACGTTCATGGTTAGGCTATCGCGGCAAGTCAATTGCCTAACCATCAACGAGTGGCCGGGTTGATTCCCGGTCAGCTTTTAGGGGGAATGGTGACGGTCATGCGCTCACCCACCAGAGCGATCGCGATGCCTTCCGCGCACTCTTTCTGAATGGCCGCCAGCTGCTGCGCCTCCAGCGCATAGGGCAGCTGAATATCAAATACCGTCAGGCCCTGCTGCTGCGCCAGGTCAATCAGGCGCACGATATTGGTTTCATCGCTGACCTGGGTTGACACCACCTGCAGCGCCAGCTCTTTCAACTGCTCTTTGCGCGTTTGTGACGTGGTCACGCGCGATTTCAACACCATGCCGAAGATCGGCATCACACCATAAATAGCATCAACAAAGCGCCAGTGCTTCCTGCACGATGCGGACAGAAAATCCATATAGTCGAAACAGATTTTCTCACTGCGCGCGATGGATGCAAGGTGATTGCTGTTCATCCCCTCATTCCTCTCATGGCCAGTGTTAACCCGTGGTCTTTCAAGCCGCCGCCGGGCGACAACCTGAAATGCATTGGGGATCTTACATCCAGAAATGGATAATCATGCGAAGCTTTAACGACTTTCCGCCGTATGATGGCATAATTCCCCTATTGTTTGCCAGTCTGTCCAGGAGCTTTAATCAATGGAACACCCCAACTCTGCCCCGGTGCTGATTACCGGGGGCGCGCGGCGCATCGGGCTGGCGCTCGCCAGAGCGTTTCTCCAGCGCGGCGTTCCCGTCATCATCGCCTATCGCAGCGAATATCCGGCGATGGCCGAGTTGAAAGCCTTGGGTGCCTGCTGCATTCAGGGCGACTTTTCCACGCACGAAGGCATCTACCGTTTCGCCGACCAGGTGCGGCAGGTGGCGCCCAAATTGCGCGCGGTGATCCACAACGCCAGCGCCTGGCAGGCAGAGTCGCCGCAGGTGCCGCCGGAACAGGTGATGGCGGCGATGCTGCAAATTCACGTCTATACGCCCTATTTGCTCAACCAACTGCTTGAAACCTGCCTGACCGGCCAGGGCCAGGCCGGCGCGGACATTATCCATCTCACCGACTACGTGGTGGAAAAAGGCAGCGACAAACACATCGCCTACGCCGCCAGCAAGGCCGCGCTGGATAATATGACCCGTTCGTTCGCCCGCAAGCTGGCGCCGGAGGTCAAGGTCAACGCCATTGCGCCGGCGCTGATCATCTTCAATCCTGGCGACGACGAGGCTTATCGCCAGCAGGCGCTGGCGAAATCGCTGATGAAGGTCGCGCCGGGCGAGAGCGAAGTGGTCAACCTGGTGAACTACCTGATGGAGAGCCGCTACGTCACCGGCCGCACCCACGGCGTCGACGGCGGCCGGCCGCTGCGCTGAGGCCAAGATCCGCATGGCGCATCGCCGCGGGCCGCGCTATGCTGAAATCCGCTTTTCTTATTAAAACACGGGCATATGCATAAAATTGTTTTTGTGGAAGACGATCCCGAAGTCGGCAAACTGATCGCCGCCTATCTGGGCAAACACGACATCGAGGTGTTGATCGAACCGCGCGGCGACAGCGCGCAGGCGCGCATCGCGCGCGAGCAACCCGATTTGGTGCTGCTGGACATCATGCTGCCCGGCAAAGACGGCATGACGCTGTGCCGCGATCTGCGCCCCACCTTCCCCGGCCCGATCGTGCTGCTCACCTCGCTCGACAGCGACATGAACCATATCCTGTCGCTGGAGATGGGCGCCAACGACTATATCCTGAAAACCACGCCGCCGGCGGTGCTGCTGGCGCGCCTGCGTTTGCACCTGCGCCAACACAGCCAGCAGCCGAAAGAAGAGTCGGTTCAGCCGCTCACCCAGCACAACGCGCTGCATTTCGGGCTATTGTGCATCGATCCGGTCAACCGGCAGGTCACGCTGGGCGAGGAAACGATCACCCTGTCCACCTCGGATTTCGATTTGCTGTGGGAGCTGGCGACCCACGCCGGGCAGATCATGGATCGCGAGGCGCTGCTGCAAAACCTGCGCGGCGTGAGCTACGACGGCATGGACCGCAGCATCGACGTGGCGATCTCCCGCCTGCGCCGCAAGCTGTACGACAACGCGCTGGAACCGTTCCGCATCAAGACCGTGCGCAATAAAGGTTATCTGTTCGCCCCTAACGCCTGGGCATCGGTGCAACAATGAGGAAACTTTTCGTCCAGTTCTTCCTGTTGCTGTTCGTCTGTTTTCTGGTGATGGCGATGCTGGTCGGCCTGGTGTACAAGGTGACCGCCGAGCGCGCCGGCCGCCAGTCGATGGACGATCTGATGAAAAGTTCGCTGTACCTGATGCGCAGCGAGCTGCGCGAAATCCCGCTGAAGGACTGGAACAAGACCATCGCCACGCTGGATCTCAACCTGTCGTTCAAGCTGCATATCGAACCGCTCGGCAAACAGGAACTGAGCGAGGATCTGAAAAAGCGGCTGCGGCTGGGGGAAATCATCGCCCTCGACGATCAGTACACCTTTATGCAGCGCATTCCGCGCAGCCACTATGTGTTGGTGGTCGGCCCCATTCCTTATCTGTTCTACCTGCATCAGATGCGCCTGCTGGATCTGGTGTTGCTGGTGTTTATCGGCATGTCGCTGGCGCTGCCGGTGTTTCTGTGGATGCGGCCGCATTGGCAAGACCTGCTCAAGCTGGAAAACGCCGCCCAGCGGCTCGGCGCCGGGCATCTGGATGAACGCACCCACTTCGATCCCACCTCCAGCCTGAGCCGGCTCGGCGTGGCGTTCAACCAGATGGCCGACAACGTCAATACCCTGATCGCCAGCAAGAAACAGCTGATCGACGGCATCGCGCACGAGCTGCGCACGCCGCTGGTGCGCCTGCGCTACCGGCTTGAAATGAGCGATAACCTGTCCGACAGCGAGCAGCAGGCGCTGAACCGCGATATCGGCCAGTTGGAGTCGCTGATCGACGAGCTGCTGACCTATGCCCGTCTGGATCGTCCGCAGGTTGCGTTAAACATTGAACCCATCGATCTGCCAAAGTGGCTCGAGGACAAGGTCGATGATATCCGCCTGATCCATCAGGATCGCGACATCCAGCTCGATATCCCGCACGTCGGCGACTTCGGCGGCGTCGATCTGCGCCTGATGGAGCGCGTGCTCGACAACCTGGTCAACAACGCGCTGCGCTATTCCGAACAGCGGCTGCGCGTTGGCCTGTGGTTTGACGGCGACCTCGCCTGCTTGCAGGTCGAGGATGACGGGCCGGGTATCCCGCCGGAAGAGCGCGAACGGGTGTTTGAACCTTTCGTCCGTCTCGATCCCAGCCGCGATCGCGCTACCGGCGGCTGCGGGCTGGGGCTGGCCATCGTCCATTCCATCGCCGTCGCCCACCAGGGACAGGTGTTCGTCGAAGGCAGTTCGCTTGGCGGCGCCAGCTTCCGTTTCTGCTGGCCGGTGAAGCCGACATTCAGTTTAAAAGCCAATCTGGCGTAATGCCGCCAGACCTTCTCATTGGAGCCGAATAATAATGACATCTGCACATTCCAACACGTCTGCTTACGATCACCTGCGCGCCCTGTTCAGCCGGCTGTCGCGTTTCGGCCACCTGTCTGCCATCGCCGGCTGGGACATGCAAACCATGATGCCGCCGGGCGGCAGCAAGGCGCGCTCCGAAGCGCTGGCCGAGCTGAGCGTGCTGCAGCACCAGATTTTAACGGCACAAAGCACCGGCGCGCTGTTGGATCGCGCGCAGCAAGAGACGCTGGACGAACTCGACCGCGCCAACCTGCGCGAAATGCGCCGCCAATATGAAGACGCCGTGCTGCTGCCGGCCGCGCTGGTCGAAGCCAAATCACTGGCCGGCGCGCGCTGCGAACACGCCTGGCGCGCCCAGCGCCCGGCCAACGACTGGGACGGCTTCGCCGACAACCTGCGCGAAGTGGTCAAGCTCAGCCGGGAAGAAGCGCAGATCCGCGCGCAGGCGGCCGGCACCAGCCGTTACGACGCCCTGCTAAACTTGTATGAACCGGGCATGCGCAGCAGCGATCTCGACCGCATCTTCGGCGATTTGAAAACCTGGCTACCGGATCTGCTGCAGCGCGTGGTGGCCAAACAGGCTAACGAGCCCTGTCAGGCGCCGCAGGGTCCGTTCAATGTGGACACCCAGCGCCAGCTGAGCCTCAGCGTGATGAAGCTGCTCGGTTTCAACTTCGACAACGGCCGCGTCGACGTCAGCGCCCACCCGTTCTGCGGCGGCGTGCCGGAAGATGTGCGCATCACCACGCGTTACAACGAGAAAGAGTTTTTGACCGCGCTGCTCGGCATCGTGCACGAAACCGGCCACGCCCGCTACGAGCAGAACCTGCCGCGCGATCTGCTCGGCCAGCCGGTCGCCCTGGCTCGTTCCACCGCTATCCACGAATCGCAAAGCCTGCTGTTCGAAATGCAGCTGGCGCGCGGCAATGAATTCCTGAAGATCTTGCGTCCGTTGGTCACCGCGCAGTTTGGCGAACAGCCGGCGCTGGAAGAGGCCAACTTTATTCGCCTCAACCAGCGCGTTAAACCGGGCCTGATCCGCGTCGACGCCGACGAGGTGAGCTATCCTGCCCACGTCATCCTGCGCTACGAAATTGAAAAAGCGCTGATCGAAGGCGATATCGAGGTGGAAGACATTCCGGCGCTGTGGAATGAGAAGATGCAGGCTTATCTCGGCCTCGACACCATCGGCAACTACCGCAACGGCTGCATGCAGGATATTCACTGGACCGACGGCGCCTTCGGCTACTTCCCGACATACACCCTCGGCGCGATGTACGCCGCGCAGCTGTTCCACAGCGTGCGTCAGGCCCTGCCTTCGCTGAGCGAAGATATCGCCGCCGGCAACCTGCAGCCGCTGTTCCACTGGTTGCAGCACAATATTTGGCGCCACGGCAGCCGTTTCCCGACCGAAACGCTGATCGCCAACGCGACCGGCGAAGCGCTCAACCCACGCTACTTCCGTCAGCATTTGGAAACCCGCTACCTGTAATCTCTCCTGGCGCGGCCCCGGCCGCGCCCTTTTCCCGCCTGCATGACCGGATAATGTTTCATAGCGCGCATTCCTTGCCGACAACGCCTTGGCCACAGAGTGGCGGCTGGCTACCTACCATAAGTATGTTGTAACTAAAATGGCAAAAAACGCCGGGCTTTCCAGCCTCTCATCCCAGCGCATGACGGGCGATCATCGCCGCCAGCTGCGGCCTCAATGGCGCGGGCAGGTCATGCCCCATGCCCGGCATGATATGCAATTTGGCGTTGGCGACCGCACGGGCGATCGCAACCCCACCCGCCTTGCGCACCAGCCGATCGCGATCGCCGTGAATAACCAGCGTCGGCGCGGCTATGCGCCGGCTATAACGACGCAGATCGCCGCTGCCGAGCAACGCGGAAAGTTGCCGCTGCATGCCTTCCGGATCCACGCCCCGCTTCAGCAACCGCGTCACCAGCGTATCCAGCTCCGCCTCCTCCGGCGGATAAAATCGGGTGCCGAGCGCGCGCAGGAAGGTTTTCATCCCCTCGTGGCGCTGCTGCAGCGTCAAATCGGCCGCAGGCCGGCGCACCAACAGCCATAGCAGCGAAGGGGCCGGCGGCGGTAACAGCGGTTGATTGGTGCTGGAGAACAAGATGCATAACGAGGCGACGCGCTGCGGGTATTCGGCGGCCAGCACCTGGGCGATCATCCCCCCCATCGAAGCGCCCAGTACGTGAGCCTGCGGAATGCGTAAATGATCGAGCAGATGCGCCGCGTCCGCCGCCATGTCCGCCAGGGTATAAGGCACCGGCGTTTGCCAACCGAGCTGGGCGCGCAACATCAGCAGCCACAACGGCTGCGTACGTTGTGCCTGCGTTTTGCCGGAAAGGCCGACGTCTCGGTTGTCATAGCGGATCACCCGAAATCCCTTGGCCACCAGGGCGCGGCAGAAGTCGTCAGGCCACAGCAAAAGCTGTGCGCCGATCCCCATGATGAGCAGCAGCGGCGGGTGCGCCTCATCGCCCCAGTCCTCATAGGCCAGCGGCACCTCGCCCTGTTCGGTCACGCCACAACGAATTGATATCTCGTTCATGTTAAATCCTTTTTACCGTGCCTGGCGGTCATTATAACAGCAATCCCACTCCCCACCGCCGCCCTGTACATTAGGTTACATGCCGAAACCAATCACTCACGGAAAGGCGGGCGCCGTTTGCCTACTATCATTTCAACGGCCCCGCAGTGGGGTTGATACCCAAAAGCCATATTGAGGATTCTGCGATGAAAAAAGTATTAGCTCTGGTTGTTGCCGCTGCAATGGGTCTGTCTTCCGTAGCTTTCGCTGCCGAGGCTGCCACCACCGCACCTGCGGCTAGCGCAACCACCGCCACCGCTGCGCCGGCTAAAGCCCAGGTGAAACACCACGGCAAGAAAGCCCCGGTTCAGAAAGCTCAGGCGGCCAAAAAGCATCACAAAAAAGCCGGTGCGAAAGCCCCGGCCCAAAAAGCCCAGGCGGCTAAAAAACACCACAAGAAAGCTAGCCACAAAAAGGCGTAACAACGTGAGGCTCCCCTCACCGTTTCAGGCTTGACGTGTACAACACCCGGTTCGCCGGGTGTTTTTTCATCGGGGGTTCGCATTGATGCTGCGCCGCTACCTGTTCGAGATCGTTCTGACCGCCCTGATCCTTTGCGGACTGATCGCCGTCTTTTTTTACCTGTAGCCTGCCGCATCGCCGGCGGGAAATTATTGAAAAATCAATTATTGCCCATCCACACGGATGCTAAATCAGTCTATAGTTAGCATTCAGTGTGTTTATGGATGATCCGTATTTGTCAGGCAAGAGATCTATGCGCAAATCCGTTTTACTGTTGCTGTGCTCACTCCCGCTCATCGCTGCTCAGGCGGCACGCGCCGACGGCCCGTCCAAGGCCGAGCAAACGCGTCTGTTTTTCGGCAAAGATGAACGCATCAAGGTCACGGATACCACCGCCCAGCCCTGGCAGGCCATCGGCCAGGTCGAAACCGCCAGCGGCAATCTGTGTACCGCCACGCTGATCTCCCCACACCTGGCGTTGACCGCCGGCCACTGCGTGCTGGCGCCGCCGGGGCAACTGGATAAAGCCATCGCCCTGCGCTTCGTGGCGGGCGATAAATCCTGGCGGTATCAAACCGACAATATCGAAACTCTGGTCGACAGCAAGCTGGGCAAAAAGCTGAAGCCGGACGGCGATGGCTGGATCGTGCCGCCCGCCGCCGCCGCTTATGACTTTGCGCTGATCCGTCTGAAAGACAAAAAGCCGCTGCCGATCGCACCGTTGCCGCTGTGGCAAGGCGACAGCAAGGCGCTGACCCAGGCCCTGAAACAGGCCAAGCGGTTGATTACTCAGGCGGGTTACCCGGAGGATCATCTGGATGACCTCTACAGCCACCAAAACTGCAAGGTCACCGGCTGGGCCCAGCAAGGCGTACTGTCGCACCAGTGTGATACCCTGCCCGGCGACAGCGGCTCACCGCTGCTGTTGAAAACCGCCGACGGCTGGCAGTTGATCGCCATCCAAAGCTCGGCGCCGGCGGCGAAAGATCGCTACCGCGCCGATAACCGCGCCCTGGCGGTGCCCGGCATCCGGGAAGCACTGGACGCCCTGGCGGCAGGCAAATAGCCTTTATCTCCACAAGCGCTGGTTTCAGGCGATCTCCCTTAACCAGCGTTTAATCCGAGAGAAAGAGGGTTTTAATGTTAAGAAACATGCCATTATCGCCTTGATTAAAACCCGACAGTTCTTTGTGTCATGCCAATGATCGAAAATATTGCCATGCTCTGGAGAATAATCTGAGGCAATAATGACATATAAATAACTCTATCTTTTTGGTTCTAATAAAATGCTCAGAAATCTCATCGTGAAAACTCCTTATATTTTCCTTTACATAAAATCGATGCCGTATCAAATCAACTTATTTGGGTGTGAAATTGATATGTATATTCTTTTCCCTGGTAAAGGCCAAAAGCTCACCCAAACACTCTTCTCGGCCAATCCCAGACTGTTTTACACCACCAAATGGAGCACCAAGAAAATGTTTAGCCACATCATTTATCCACACAAACCCTGCCTCAACATCCTGAGCCAATTGATTCGCGTCTTGCAGGCTGTCAGTCCATATAGAACAAGTTAGCCCAAGATCCAACTGATTCACTTGTTGAATAAGACTTTTCTTGTCATCCCATTTTATAATGGACAACACGGGACCAAAAATTTCTTCCCGTGCAATATCCATATCCATGGTTACATCAGCAAATACAGTTGCTTCAAAAAAACAGCCGTTCTTTAGTGATTCATGTGCGGGCCTCGAGCCTCCGGCAATAAGCCGTGCCCCAGCAAGCTTTGCCTGCTCAACATAAGATTCCACGCGGCTTAATTGAGCCTGAGAAATCAATGCCCCCATGGTGGTTTCAGGGTCTGACGGTATGCCTGGTTTAAATCGAGTCACGCGCGATGCAACCTTTTCGATAACATCCTCATATATATCGCTATGAATGTATGCCCGGCTTGTTGAACCACATGATTGCCCGCACCACTCAAAATTCATACCACGTATCACAGCATCGGCAACTTGATCTGGATTAGTATCAGAGAAGGCAATGAGGGCATTTTTTCCACCTAACTCAAGCAGCACCGGTTTTATCGTTTCCGCGGCTGCACGCATTACCGCCCGCCCCGTAGGTATGCTTCCGACTACAGTGATCATTGAAACGCCTGGATGCTGCGAGAGTGCAGCGCCAACGGCCTTCCCTCCTGTCACCACATTGAAGACTCCTGGCGGCAACAGTTCGTGAAAGAGCTCAGCCAGTCTCAGCGCCGAGAGCGGACTTTGCTCTGAGGGTTTAATTATAACGGCATTTCCCGCCGCCAACGGCGCAGCTATTTTCCCCGCACACGTCAGGAGTGGGTGGTTGAAAGGAATTATTCGCGCAACAACACCATAGGGCTCCCGTGTCGAAAAATTAACGGTCCCGACTCCCATTGGGATTGAGCTTCCTTTCATCTCGGTGACAAGTCCCGCAAAGAAGTCCAGCAGTTCTGCCGCCGCAGCCACATCCCCATATAACATCTGCACAGGGTTTCCGCAGTCAATGGCATCAAGCAACGCCAGCTCGCGTAAATTGCTGCGGATTACAGCAGCCATTTTTCGAAGTGTTTTTGCTCTTTCGAGTGGCTTGACTTGACGCCACAGCTGAAATCCATTTCTGGCGGCGTCAATAACGGAAGATACGTCGCGTTCGTCAGCTTCTGCAACTTTGCACAACTCCGTTCCGGTTCCTGGGCTATTCACTGCTCTGACTTCACCTCCGACGGGAGCATGCCAATTTCCGCCATAATACAGATTACGGGAAATGGGTAATACGCTCTGCCAAGAGGACGCTTGCGATTGCATACTATATTCATCTGCCATAATTAAGCTACTCCTATACAAATTTATCATTTAAATAATTCATCAAATATCACTGGGATTATGATGCCCTATCTTCTCCGATGAGAGGGTTAAATCTATCAGTAACCGTGGTTTGCCTTGCTTTGTTTTCCGCCAACGCGCTCATCAAAAAGTTGGCGACTGACCGTTTTTATAAAAAAAGCCAGATAACATCTCATTCCGCTTTCAAATACTGATGCGCGACTTCTTCAGAATAAGCGCCGCTGTGTGGAGCATAAGGCAAAAATGCCGTATTCCCATAATGCATCCAGAAAAACCCGCTGAGCTATCCATTGCCAATTATAAATATCAGTGTCGTTTACAAAATCAGTAAGACAACAAACACAAGAAATGAAATGTCTATGATTGTAAATATCACTATAAACCGCCCCACCGTCATCATCCCTCCTTGCACTGCGCTCAAACATATGTTCTCTGATAGCCGATGTATGTTATTGCACTGTATCCGTGGTAGATTAATATACCCACTTGACTCACTCATGTTTATCTGTCGGCGGCTCTGGTAAAATATCTTTTCGCCATTAAGGGCGGTAATTCAGCTTCACCATCAGCACTTTGAGCATAATTAATTCAACATCTCAGCCAGCTCTTCCGCACCTTTGTCAATTCCCACCTCGGCCGCGTTGAGCGAGCCGATACTTGCACCGATATTCATGGCATTCGGATACTGTCTGGCCACGTAGGCGTTGAGAAGGCTATGGTTGGAAGCATCATAAAGCTCCACAACGTAATTCACTGAGCCGTTGAATAATCCTTCCTCACCACGGATAGATTGCACAATATTGTAAGGCCCTCCCACCAGAGGGTCTAACTTAGTGATAGTGCCGATAAAAGACGTCGTCGTATCAGCACCTGTTAGCGTCAGTTTTAATCGGATAGTACCGGAAATTGGTGTGCTGACCTCCCGGAAGTGTGGACGCAAACTTTCGCTGAATTTGTTATACATATAATCCGCCAATAACTTGCGCTCTTCCGGTAAGAGATCGCCAAACTGGTGATCCCCCCCTTGATAAATAACGACCGGTTCGATAATGATATTGGTGTATTTACTCCAGTCCACTGGCGGGGCATAGCGGTAAGGAATACGGTTGGATTTATCATCAGTGTTAGGAGTGAGCAATGATGATGAATCAATGCTAGCATACCGTACCGGTGGTTTTGCCGAACATCCGGCCAAAATAACGGTAGGTACCGCAACAACCAAGAGAAAAGCGTTGATGTAATTAGACATTTAAGACTCCCGACCAGGATATCATCGATACTGATTTTAACTGATTGTTTTTCCCCAGAAAAACAACCGAAATATGGTGCTTAACAAGACTTTTCTTTAGGTGGATGGTGGTGTACACAACCAAGAGCGATCATAAAAACACCAAAACAGTACCACCTGGTACACTTTTATCATAGTTTCATCGCGTGTCAAGAAAAAGCCTCTTGTCATGTAACCATTGCTTTAACGGTAAGGAATACTAATGAAAGTACGTACTAAAGCACGCCGCGACGCTATCGTCGAAGAAGCGGCATTGCTTTTTCAAGAAATGGGCTATGAACGAGCGTCAATGAATGAACTGGTCAAGCGGATTGGCGGATCGAAAGCGACTCTTTACCGTTATTTCCCTTCTAAAGAGGCGCTATTTGTCGCCGTTGTTCGTGAACATGCAACTCAGCACCTCACAGAAGCCGCTGAGGGACTGATGATTGATGCGCAAACTTTCACGCTGGAACAGACTTTGATGCGTTTTGCCGAGCGAAAGCTGCAGGTTGTTGCCAACGATAATAGCGCAATCGCCGTTTATCGGATGGTGGTTGCCGAGTCTGGTAATTCTGATATCGGCACTCTATTTTATGATGCAGGAATACGAGAAAGTGTAACAAAACTCTCGGAACTCATGGCGATAGCGATGGAGCGTAAGGAACTGCATTTGGCAGATCCGCACCTTAGAGCTTTACAATTTTTGTCGCTATTAACCGCAGAGGTTGATATGCGTGTGTACCAGCGCCAATTAACCCCGCTAAGTACACCGCAAATTCAGGAAATGGTTTGCCATGCAGTTCACATGTTTTTAAATGGAGCGGCATTCAGAGATAATGGCTGAAAAAAGGCCTCTGTACCTCAGGCATCCCTCATTTTTTCTTTTAACAATTCGTTTGAAATCACGCTGAATCATTAAATTCAGTGTAGTCACGCATCTGGTATTCAAGGTTTTCGAAACAAACTTTGGGACAAACATGCACCTGAAACATCCCCGTTCTCTCAGTAATGCAGCCTCCAGCGCACTCGAAGAGGGTTCGGCTCGCCTTTCATGCCATCGGAGCCGAGCCTGGACAGGCAAACGCCCCCTGGCAGAAATATGCCAGGGGAATGCCTCCACGGTGCCCCCTCTCGCCCGGCGGCCCAAAACCTTCTGCCCGGCCAGTTGTGCTGTCTGTCGTTCGACGCCGGCCGGCGCACCCGAACTTAGCCCGAAAGCTGTTCGATAGTTTGCAGAATGCGCTTGTCGGAGATCGGGTACGGCGTGCCCAGCTGCTGCGCGAACAGGCTGACGCGCAGCTCTTCGATCATCCAGCGCACCGCTTTCACCTCTTCCTCCTGCTGCCGCTTGGGCGGCAGCTTGTTCAGCCACTGCTGCCAGGCCTGCTGCACCTGCTCCACCCGCAGCATCTGCGCGCGATCGCGATGCGGATCGATGGCCAGTTTTTCCAATCGGCGTTCGATCGCCTGCAGGTAGCGCAGCGTGTCCGGCAGGCGTTTCCAGCCGTTGCCGGTGACGAAACCGCGGTAGACCAGGCCGCCAAGCTGGGTTTTGATGTCCGACAACGCCAGCGCCAACGACATATCCACCCGGCCTTTCAGCCGTTTGTTGATGTTGAAGACCGCCGTCAGGATCTGCTCAACCTGCCTGGCCACCTCGACGACCGTGTCGTTCAGCTCGGCGCGGATCTGCTCCTGCAGGCGGGCAAAGCCTTCCTCTTGCCAGACCGGGCCGCCGTGTTCGGCGATCAGCTTGTCGATACCGCACGAAATGCAGTCGTCGATCAGCTCCAGCACCTTGCCGTACGGGTTGAAGTAGAGCCCCAGCTTGGCCTTGTTCGGCAGCTTTTCATGCAGGTATTTGATCGGCGAAGGAATATTCAACAACAGCAGGCGGCGCGTGCCCTGCCACATCGCCTGTTGCTGCTCGCTTTCGCTGTCGAACAGGCGGATCGCCACGCTGTCCTTTTCATCCACCAACGCCGGGTAAGCCTTCATCGAATAGCCGCCGCGCTTCTGCTCGTAAAACGCCGGCAGTTGGCCAAAGCTCCAGACATGCAGATTGCTCTGCTCCAGCCCATCGTCGGCCACCGCCGACAGCGTCTCCTGCACCTTCTCTTTCAGCTGCAGGCGCAACGCGGCCAGGTCTTTGCCTTCGCGCAGCGTCTGATTTTTCTCGCCCACCACGCGGAAGGTCATCTTCAGGTGATCGGGTACCTGATCCCACTGCCAATCATCACGTGACACGGTCACGCCAGTCATGCGCCGCAGCTCGCGCTCCAGCGCGTCCAGCAGCGGCAATTCCAGCGCAGTGACGCGGCCAAGGAACGCCTCGGCGTAGTTCGGCGCCGGCACGAAGTTGCGGCGCACCGGTTTCGGCAACGATTTGATCAGCGCAATCACCAGCTCGCGGCGAATGCCGGGGATCTGCCATTCGAAGCCCTGCTCCTCCACCTGGTTGAGGATCGGCAGCGGAATGTGCACCGTCACGCCGTCGGCGTCGGTGCCCGGTTCAAACTGGTAGCTCAGCCGCAGCTTGAGGTTGCCCTGATGCCAAAAGTTCGGGTAATCAAGCGCGCTGATCTTGTTGGCGCCGTCCTTAATCAGCATCTCTTTTTCGAAGTTCAGCAGATCCGGCTGCTGTTTGGCCGCGCTCTTCCACCAGCTGTCGAAATGACGGCCGGAAACCACGTCGTTGGGGAGACGGCGATCGTAGAAGCCGAACAGCGTTTCGTCATCCACCAGAATGTCGCGGCGGCGTGATTTATGCTCCAGCTCCTCCACTTCGGCGCGCAGCTTTTGGTTTTCGCGGAAGAAGGCGTGGCGCGTCTGCCAGTCGCCCTCCACCAGCGCATGGCGAATAAACAGCTCACGGCACAGCAGCGGATCAATGGAGCCGTAATTGACCTGGCGCGCCGCGACGATCGGCAGGCCGAACAGCGTGACCTTTTCGCTGGCCATCACCGCCCCCTGCGACTTCGACCAGTGCGGTTCGCTGTAGCTGTGTTTCACCAGGTGCTGAGCCAGCGGCTCGATCCATTCCGGTTCGATGCGCGCGGCGATGCGCCCCCACAGGCGGCTGGTTTCCACCAGCTCGGCCACCATGGTCCACTTCGGCGGCTTCTTGAACAGGCCGGAGCCGGGGAAGATGGAGAAGCGGGCGTTGCGCGCGCCGGTGTATTCCTGCTTGTCCGCATCCTTCTGGCCAATGTGCGACAGCAGGCCGGTCAGCAGCGCGGTGTGCACGCTGCGGTAGTCGGAAGGCGTGCTGTTGATCGGCAGCCCCAGCTCTTTCACCACCTGGCGCAGCTGGGTGTAGATATCCTGCCACTCGCGCACCCGCAGGTAGTTGAGGAAATCGTTGCGGCATAGCCGGCGGAACTGGCTGGAGGAGTTCGCCTTTTGCTGCTCCTGCAGATAATCCCACAGGTTGACGAACGCCAGGAAGTCCGAGTCCTTGTCGGCGAAGCGGCGGTGTTTTTCATCCGAGGCCTGCTGCTTGTCCATCGGGCGCTCACGCGGATCCTGAATCGACAGCGCGGCGGTGATGATCATCACCTCGCGCACGCTGCCGCTCTTCTGCGCTTCCAGCACCATGCGCGCCAGACGCGGGTCGATCGGCAACTGCGCCAGCTGGCGGCCCTGCGGCGTCAGCTGATAGTGGCCGTTGTCGGCGGTGGCGATCGCCCCCAGCTCTTCCAGCAGGCGCACGCCATCCTGAATGTTGCGCTTGTCCGGCGCCTCGACGAACGGAAACGCGGCGATGTCGCCCAGCCCCAGCGAGGTCATCTGCAGAATGACCGACGCCAGGTTGGTGCGCAGAATTTCCGGATCGGTAAACGCCGGCCGCGACAGGAAATCCTGCTCGGAGTACAGACGGATGCACACCCCTTCCGACACGCGGCCGCAGCGCCCTTTACGCTGGTTGGCAGAGGCCTGCGACACCGGTTCGATCGGCAGGCGCTGCACCTTGGTGCGGAAACTGTAGCGGCTGATGCGCGCGGTGCCCGGATCGATGACGTACTTGATGCCCGGCACCGTCAGCGAGGTTTCCGCCACGTTGGTGGCCAGCACGATGCGGCGGCCGTGGTGCGACTGGAACACCCGGTTCTGCTCGCTGTTCGACAGGCGTGCATACAGCGGCAGCACCTCGGTGTGCGGCAGATTGAGGCGGTTCAGGGCGTCGGCGGTATCGCGGATCTCGCGCTCGCCACTCATGAAGATCAGAATGTCGCCCGGCCCTTCGCGGCCAAGTTCGTCCACCGCATCGAAAATCGCCTGCAGCTGGTCGCGATCGGTATCGTCGCCGTCGTCGACCACCGGGCGGTAGCGCACCTCCACCGGGTAGGTGCGGCCGGAAACCTCGATGATTGGCGCATTGTTGAAATGGCGCGAGAAGCGCTGCGGATCGATGGTCGCCGAGGTGATGATCACCTTGAGATCCGGGCGCTTCGGCAGCAGTTCGCGCAGGTAGCCGAGAATAAAGTCGATGTTGAGGCTGCGCTCGTGCGCTTCATCGATGATCAGCGTGTCGTACTGCATCAGCAGGCGGTCCTGCTGAATTTCCGCCAGCAAGATACCGTCGGTCATCAGCTTGACCAGGGTATTTTCTCCCACCTGATCGTTGAAGCGCACCTTGTAGCCGACGCTGCCGCCGAGCGGGGTTTCCAGCTCGTCGGCGATGCGGTTGGCGACGGTGCGGGCCGCCAGGCGGCGCGGCTGGGTATGGCCGATCAGCCCTTTCACCCCGCGCCCCAGTTCCAGGCAGATCTTCGGCAGCTGGGTGGTTTTCCCCGAGCCGGTCTCCCCGGCGACAATCACCACCTGGTGATCGCGGACGGCGTTTAATATGTCCTGTTTTTTTTGGCTGACCGGCAGGCTTTCCGGATAGGTAATGCGCGGGCAAGACGCGGCGCGCGCCTGCACTTTTTGCCGCGCCGCCGCGATGTCGCTTTCTACTTCGGCGGCCACCGCCAGCTGGGCATCGGGATTTTTGATTTTTCGTGCGCCCTGCAGGCGACGACGCAGACGTTGTTGATCGCGGAGCATCAGCTCACCCAGTTGGGCCGGCAGTGCCTCGAGCGGAGATTTCACGTTCGGTGTTCCTTGTTTCTTCGCCGCCAAGGCCAGGCTTGGCAACGGTTTGATGTTTTTTTAGCGATTTTTTTGCTTTAGCCGCACAGCCTATCACAAACGGCTTTCTCCCCCTACTTCCGCGAGTAAAGCCTCGCCATGTCATTCAATAAAATCGAACGAAGATCTCGAAATATTGCGCTATCACTGTTGGAGGAATGTGAATAGCATGTACTCCATGCAAGGGACGCTGAGTCCTGATGTCACTGTCACAACGTAAGGAATTATCGATGAGCAACGTATTGGTTCTGAAATCAAGCATCCTGGCGACCTACTCTCAGTCTAACCAACTGGCCGATTTCTTCGTAGAGCAATGGAGCAACGCCCACAGCGGCGACACCATCACCGTGCGCGATCTGGCCGCACAGCCCATCCCGGTGCTGGACGGTGAACTGGTCGGCGCGCTGCGTCCTTCCGATGCTCCGTTGACCCCGCGTCAACAAGAAGCGCTGGCCCTGTCGGACGAGCTGATCGCCGAGCTGCAGGCCAATGACGTCATCGTGATTGCCGCGCCGATGTACAACTTCAACATCCCGACCCAGCTGAAAAACTATTTCGACCTGGTTGCCCGCGCCGGCGTGACCTTCCGTTACACCGAAAACGGTCCGGAAGGCCTGGTGAAAAACAAACGCGCGGTGATCCTGACCAGCCGCGGCGGCATTCATAAAGGCACCCCGACCGACCTGGTGGAACCTTACCTGCGTCTGTTCCTGGGCTTCATCGGCATCACCGACGTGGAGTTCGTCTTCGCGGAAGGCATCGCCTACGGCCCGGAAGTGGCGACCAAAGCACAGGAAGACGCCAAGGCGGCCCTGTCTCAGGTGGTGTCTGCCTAAGATCCTGCGCAGGGGCGCCGCGCCCCTGCCGGACAAGAAGCAAGTCCTGTCAAACCTGCACTACCCTCATAATAATCATCTATCCGTATCTCTTGGCGCGCCAGACGGCGCGCTTTTTTTATTTCTTCAGCCACTGGCCGTTGATGCCGCGCACATACTCGCCGCTCTGCGCCCGCGTCACCAGCTTCTGCCCGGCCATGCGCGCCACTTCGTCGACGGCGATATGGTTGCCGTCCGCCACTTCCTGATACTTCTCGGCGCGGCCGGCGTTGATGCGCTTCACCAGCGCCAGCGTTTCCGCGTCCTGCTTCACCGGGGCGATATAGCCGCTCAGGGTTTCGCCCACCCGCCCTTGCTGCTTCGCCTCATCCAGCGTCAACGCCATCGCCACGCCGCTGAACAACCAGGCGGCGCCGGCCAGCCACAAATAACGTTTTTTCATGTCGGCTCCTAGAACAGACCGCTTTGGGTTTTCAGCAGGTTTTCGACGTCCTTATCCACCTTGATATGAATTTCATGCTCGATCTTGACGTTCATATTGATGGTGATCGGATCCTTCGGCGTCGCCACCTCGATGCGCGGCACGCAGCCGCTCAGCAGCGAAACGCACAGCACCGCTGCCAGCGTCGACACACTCATGATTTTCATTGTTGCTCCCCAGGTTGTGAGAGGGCCTGCTCCAGCCACTCCTGTAAATTGTCGCCGAAGCGCAAACTGCGCCACAGCTGAAACACGTTTTCCTGATGCCGATAGTTCAGGATCACCTCGCGCTTGGCGTTCTTCTGCGGGTTGATGCCGTCGATACGCGCGCTCAGCGTCAGTTCGCCCAGGTTGTCGAGATCGACCCGGGCGTGCGAACGGTTGATTTCCATGTAGCGCAGCCAGTCGATCGCCGCGCCGGTCGCCAGGTTGTTGCTGCCGATGGCGTCGGCCATGTCTTTGTCCAGCCGCAGCGTCAGGGTGCCGGCGTTGGCGATCCAGCCGTTTTGCACCAGCCATTTCGGGTGGTTCAGGAACAGCGGCAGCTCACCGTCGACCCGGCCGGACATGGCGAACTGCTTCGGCTTCAGGGCGGTAAACAGCGCGCTGAGATCGACCTTGTCCAACTTCAGCACCGCGGCGTCATGCTGCGGCAACCGCAGCGCCGACAGGCTGATATGCCCGTTGAGCATGTCCACGCCGACGTTGCTCAACGTCAGCGGCTGCCCTTCGCTATAAGGATAGGTGCCCTGCAGATCGGCGGAAATGTTCTGCATCTCGAACAGGTTGCTGAAAGACTTGATGCGCAGCGACACCGGCTGTTTGGCCCCCAGCAGCCACTGATGCTGCTTGAACCGGTACGACAGGATAAAGTCCAGGCCGCTCATTTCGCCGTCTTTCAGCCACATGCCGCCGTTTTTCACCACCCAGTGGCCGCCGGCTTCGAAGCCCTGCTCGCGAGCGGCGGAAAACGCCGACTGCGCATAAAACTCGCCGTCGCGCAGCGTGAGATTGAGCTCCGGCGCGAGCAGCGGCTGGAAGACCTTCAGCGACTGTTTCGGCCACCAGGCTTCACCGCGCAGGCGTTCGCCGTCCCAACGGCCGCGCAGCGCGATCGGCCCGATCTGCTGTGCCTGCAGTTTGCCCTGCAGCTGGAAACTGTCCGGCGAAAGGCCGTTCACCTGCAGCGCCAGCACCGGCGCCGGCAGATGGCCGCCGTCGCTGAAGCTGACCTTATCCGCCGCCAGTTGCAGCTCGCCGTTGAACTGCGGGCTTTGTTCATCACGCCGCCAGCGCAGCGGCCGGTTGAGGCTCAGGCGCGGCGCGGCGACCGTCACCAAACCATACTTCAATTTATCGAAACCGGTGGAGAGCTTGTCGAGCACCAGCTCGCTGTCCTGCCAGCGCCCGCTGCCGGCGACGTCCCAGGCGGCCTGCAGCGGCGGCAACCGGCCGTTGCCCCAGTAACGCCACTGCCAGTCGCCCTTGTCCGGCCAGAAATCCTGCGCCTGGCCGTCCAGGTGCAGCTTGAAGCGCCCCCAATAGCTGTCGCTGGCGTTCAGAATCGCCTGCAGGCGGCCGGTGATACCGGCGGCAGTCACCTTCACGCCCGCCAGCGGCAAACGCGCCTCTTCCAGCGTCATTTCCGGCGTCACCTTGCCCCACAGGCGCAACAGCGACCCCGGCTGCAGCACCAGCGTCGGGTTGAGAATGCTGCCGCCGATCACGCCCGGAATCGACGCGGTGGCGGAGAAGTCGGCCAGATTGGCCTGACCGGTCAATTGGAAGCGCAGATCGCTGTCGGTCAACCCTACCTTGCCCGGACCGAGGGTGAGCACCGCATTGCCCTTGCCGTTGTGGCCGGCGGTGATCACGTTCAGCCGCGCGCTGATCTCCGTTTCATCCCACCCTTTGCTCCAGTCGTGCAGCGCAACGCTCAGGCCGCCGTTCAACGGCTGCCCGCTGTACGGCCAACGCCACTCGCCCTGCCTGATGCTGACCCGCTGCGGCGCGACTTCCCACGGCAGCACCGCCAGCGGCCGATCGTCGCCTTTTTCGCTTACCGTCAACACGCCCTGCCGCTGTTGCCAGCGCATGTCCAGCAATACCGGTTTTTCCAGATAGGCGGTCTGCATTTCCCCCTGCAGCGCGCCCTGCGTCGGCAGGCTGGCCAGATCCAGCGGAATGGTTATCTTGCCGGCGAGACGCAGCGGTTGCGCGCTGTTGGGCGGGACGACGGTCAGGCTCTGCAACGTCAGCTGCTGTTTCTCATCCAGCTGCGCCTCGGCGCTGAGATTCGGCCCCTGATAATGCAGGCGTTGCCCGTCAGGGCCGGAGGAAAGCTGCAGCTTGCCGGCATAACGCTGCCAGGGAACCAGCGTCAGGTCATTAATGGTGAGGTCCAGCGGCGGCAGCTGTTGCTGCAGCTGATCGAGCGCCAGCGGCGCGCTGTTGGCATCGCCGCCCGGCAGTTTTGACAAACAGGCGCTATCGACGCTGACCTTATCGCTCGACAGCTGCCAGCGGCCCTGGCGATAAGCCAACCGCGTCGGCCCGACGTTGGCCAGCAGGCAATCTTGCGCGGTGAAACGCGCCCCCGCCAGCGCCAGGCCGCCCTGGCGCCAGTGCAATTTGCCCTGCAACTCCAGGCGGCTTCCCGCCGGCAACCAATGCGATAACACGCCCGGCAGCCAGCGCGGCAAAGTTTGCCACAACGCCAGCACCAGAATTGCGCAGCCCGCCACCGTCCCTATGAATACTTTTAATCGCCTGGTCATTAAATGATTGCTTCGTTCCTGAGTTAGGCATTGGTTAAGTCTATGCCTGAATTGACAATAATGATGGCATGAATTTGACATAGGGTGAAGCTGAGCGGGGTCGCAGCGGCGATTTGCACCTTTTTGGCGCAAACGTGTGCGGAGTTGTAGATTTTCGTTACATATGCATCACATAAACAGGACAGTTTTCAGACTTTTGTTATTGTCGTTGCCATTGATGATTAATAGTCTTGCAACCATTCTAATAAAAGTTCAGCTGCTAGCTAACTGTGTACTAGAGAAGCCATTCCCCACACCCCCGTGGGGATTTTTTTGCCTTAATGCCGAATCACGGCGTCAATAAAATCGTGCAATATGCGGCTGTCGCTCGCTTTACGCCAGATAGCATAAATATCGCTGCGCATTTCATTCCCGCATTCTATGTATGCAACCTTTCGCTGCCGCGCCAGGCTTTCGGGCACAAACGCATAGCCTAATCCCGCTATTACGCAGGCAAATATCACGTCGTAGCATTCCACCTCCAGCAGCGCGGCGGGGATGACTTGCTGCTTCTGCAGCCAGGCGTCCACCAGATGGCGATAGTGGCATTGCCGCGAATAAACATAGAGGTCGCTTTTTGCCAACAACGCCGGCCGACATGCCCCGCCAATGAAGACCAAACGCTCCTGGAAAGCACGCCGGCTCTGCATCTGCGGATGTTCGATCGGCCCATCTGAAAACACCACGTCCAGCGCCCCTTTTTGCAGCTGAAACTCCAGATCCAGCGAATATCCCTGCACCACACTCAGCTGAACGCGGCGATTTTGCGCACGGTAATGGGCCAACTTTTGCGGCAAATGATGACTCAACGCGATATCCAGCGCGCCAAGCCTCAGTTCGCCCTGCACCGGATCCTGTTCAAACTGCGCTCGCGCCCGCTCTTCGATAGCCAAAAAGCGCTTGGCCTTATGGTAAAGCGCTCGGCCTTCCGGCGTGAGCGACAGCCGATTGCGCTCACGCTCGAACAGCGTGACGCCGCACGCCATTTCCAGCTCTTTTAATTTCTTGGTCACGTTAGAGGGCACGCAAAACAGCCGCTCCGCCGCGGCCGTGAGACTCTCCGACTCCACCACCATGCAAAAGGCGGCTAACTGGGCACGTTTAAACATCTTGAGCTTTCACCAAAAGTGAACGATTCACGAACTTTATTTCACTTTTAGTCAGCCATCAAGTCCGTAAAATCCTCGCTGTCAGCACAATGCTGCCCCTGGAGATATCCAGTTTCATTACCAACCGAGGAAATCAATCATGATTACGCTCAACGTCTTTTTTCAGGTCAATCCGGCCAAGCGGCAAGCGTTTCTGAGCCTGCTCAACACCATGGTGCAGGAATCCAATAAAGAAACCGGCTGCTCTTTTTACCAGCTTTGGCAATGCCAGAGCGATGAGAACAGCTACGCGCTGATCGAAAACTGGGACGATAAGGCGGCGCTTTCAGCACACCAGAAAACGCCTCATTGGATCGCCTTTAACGATGTCGTTAACAGTTATTTGACCCATGATTACGATGAGCATCATTACACGGAAATCGCTCGTTAAAACCGCGTGAACCGGCCTAATGCGGGCCGGTTTCACTCCCCTGTCTGATAGAACAAGCCCCGCGCGGGACAAACTGCTAACCAATTGTCGAATTTACTAAAATCTGTTAAATTGATCACAAAATCACGGTGGAGAAACCACGATGAAATTGGCGATATACAGTACCAAACAGTATGACCGTAAATATCTCGAACTGGTGAATCAGCAGTTTGGCTATGAGCTGGAATTCTTCGACTTTTTACTCAGCAAAAAAACCGCCAAAACGGCCGCCGGTTGCAAGGCGGTGTGTATCTTCGTCAACGACGACGGCAGCCGTGAAGTGCTCGAAGAACTGGCGGCGCTGGGCGTCGAAATTCTCGCCCTGCGCTGCGCCGGTTTCAATAATGTCGATCTGGACGCCGCCAAAGAGCTGGGCATCAAGGTGGTGCGCGTGCCGGCCTACTCACCGGAAGCCGTGGCGGAGCACGCGGTAGGCATGATGATGTGCCTGAACCGCCGTATTCATCGCGCCTATCAACGCACCCGCGACGCCAATTTCTCGCTGGAAGGGCTGATCGGCTTTAACATGCACAACCGCACTGCCGGCGTGATCGGCACCGGTAAAATCGGCGTAGCGACGATGCGCATTCTGAAAGGCTTCGGTATGAAGCTGCTGGCTTACGATCCGTTCCCGAGCGAACAGGCGCTGGAACTGGGCGCGGAGTATGTCGACCTGAAAACGCTGTACGCGCAGTCCGACGTGATCACCCTGCACTGCCCGCTGACGCCGGAAAACCACCATCTGCTGAATGCCGACGCCTTCGCGATGATGAAAAACGGCGTGATGGTGATCAACACCAGCCGCGGCGCGCTGATCGACTCCACCGCCGCCATCGACGCGCTGAAGCAGCAGAAAATCGGCGCGCTGGGAATGGACGTTTACGAGAACGAACGCGATCTGTTCTTTGAAGACAAGTCTAACGACGTGATTCAGGACGACGTGTTCCGCCGCCTCTCGGCCTGCCACAACGTGCTGTTTACCGGCCATCAGGCTTTCCTGACCGAAGAGGCGCTGACCAGCATTTCGCAAACCACGCTGCAGAACATCAGCCAGTTGGATCGCGGCGAAGCCTGCCCGAACCAGTTGAACGCCTGAGCGTCACCTCGGGGCGCCCTTGCGGCGCCCTGTTTATTTGAGAGAACGCGATGAGAAAAACCACGGTAGCCGCCCTTGCGGCGCTGGCTTTAGCGGGGTGCAGCATGAAACCACATACGGCCGTCACGCCAGGCGATCTGCTGCATCACAACTTCGTGTTGCAGAGCGTGGATGGCGAAACGGCGAAGCCACCGGCGGGCGGCGGCCTGCTCAATCTGGAGTTCAGCGAGAACCTGCATGTCTCCGGCGCGATGTGCAACCGCTTCTTCGGCCAGGGGCAATTACGCGACGGCGTGCTGACGGTGAAACCGCTGGCGACGACGCGCAGGCTGTGCCCTGATGAACAGCGCAACCGCTGGGATCGGGCGATCGCCGCCGTGCTGGAAAACGGCGCCGAAGTGACGCTAAACGCCCAGCAGCTGACGCTCAACGGCAGCGGCCACACGCTTATCTATACCCTGCGCGATTGGGTGTATTGATCCTGCGCGCCAGGCCTGGCGCCGCGGGCTTACCCGGCGCAGCTGCCCAGGCCCAGCGTGCGTTCTTCGCACTGCTTGCCGTTCGGCATCTGGCACATGCGCAGCGCTTCACCGTTCAGGTTGTGCGCGATGGTGGTGACGCCGCCGACCGCCGCGCAACCGGCGCTGGTCTGCAACGTATTGATTCTGGCACTGTTGCCCTGCTGTACTGGTTCTTCGTTATTGCTGCTGCAGGCGGCTAAAAGCAGCACGGCGCTGGCAAGCAGCCATTTTGATGTCGTCATTATCCCACTCCTGAACCCGGAACTGCGCTGTGTAAAATCGCCATTGCTGATAACGCGCGTCACTTGGCGGACACGTTTCGCTATCTTTGATGCAAACTTGTTTAATCTAGCTCGATATATAAATAATGAAAATATATTCCAGCCATTATTTGTCGTTTTTTTGCGTCGGCCGGACATTTATTTTGTTTGCAGAATATTTCCGCACCGGCGCGCGGTGCCAAACGTGACGGCGCCACCCGCTGCCAGGCTTCGGCCGCACGCAGAAAGTGATAACGTCACCGCTGCCGACCAGGAAGTTTTTCCGGCGATATCGCTATTCATTATCTTCGCGTGCTTTCAGTGAAACGGCGCATTTTTTGCCACCGGAGAGGACGATATTTGCGTCTATGCTGGCGGCGCTAAGTAATTAGCATTCCACTATTTTCAGTGAATGATGGCTGAATTCTTCAACCGGCGCGACTTGCTGTCGCGCCGGCTTTTTTTCACATTAAAATAACACTCAGTGCACCGTGGCTTTCGACAGTAAATTAATCACCAGCACGCCGGCAATAATTAATCCCATGCCGACGATCGCCGGCCAATCCAATTTTTGCTGATAAACAAATACCGCGGCGACCGACACCAGCACGATCCCCATGCCTGACCAAATCGCATACACGATGCCCAGCGGCATACTCTTGACCACCATCGACAGCCCCCAAAATGCCACGCCGTAGCCCAGCACCACCAGCAGCGACGGCCACAGGCGGGTAAAGCCCTCGGAGGCTTTCAACATGGTGGTGGCGATCACTTCCGCGACTATCGCCATCGTCAAATACATAAATGCGCTCATGATTTTCTTCTGTCAGTTTGCCGATGCGCAATTATGACGCGCCGGAAATAAATTGTCTTTAAACGGTGAAAACAATTTATTGCCGCCGGCCCCCAATCGACGAGGAAATAGGCCTTTGACGATTTGTCACCCGCCACACAAACACGATAAAGCCGCGTTCAAACCCTCTGTTAGACTTTTTTCCATTACTGCGAAAGTGCGCTTTCGCGGCTTTGAGAGCAATGAAAAGGTAACGCCGATGATAACTACAGATGGTAATAATGCAGTCGCTTCCGTGGCCTATCGCACCAACGAAGTGATTGCCATCTACCCTATCACGCCGAGTTCCACCATGGCGGAGCAGGCGGATGCCTGGTCCGGGGATGGCCGGCAAAACATCTGGGGCGATATCCCGCGGGTGGTGGAAATGCAGTCGGAAGGCGGCGCGATCGCCACCGTGCACGGCGCGTTGCAAACCGGCGCGCTGTCGACCTCGTTCACCTCATCGCAGGGTCTGCTGTTGATGATCCCGACGCTGTACAAACTGGCCGGCGAGCTGACGCCGTTTGTGCTGCACGTCGCCGCACGCACCGTAGCCACGCACGCGCTGTCCATCTTCGGTGACCACTCGGACGTGATGGCGGTGCGCCAGACCGGCTGCGCCATGCTGTGCGCCGGCAGCGTGCAGGAGGCGCAGGACTTCGCGCTGATCTCGCAGACCGCCACCCTCAACGCGCGCGTGCCGTTTATCCATTTCTTCGACGGCTTCCGCACCTCGCACGAAATCAACAAGATCGTACCGCTCAGCGACGATACGCTGCGGCAAATGCTGCCGCAGGCGGCGATCGACGCTCACCGCAGCCGGGCGCTGTCGCCGGATCATCCGGTGGTGCGCGGCACTTCCGCCAACCCGGACACCTATTTCCAGTCGCGCGAAGCCACCAACCCGTGGTATGACGCCACCGGCCAGCACGTGATCGACGCCATGGCAGCCTTCGCCGCCCTCACCGGCCGCCACTATCGGCCGTTCGACTATTACGGCCACCCGCAGGCCGAACGCGTGGTGGTGGTGATGGGCTCCGCCGCCGGCACCTGCGAAGAGGTGATCGACACCCTGCTGGCCCGCGGCGAGAAAGTCGGCGTGCTGAAAGTCCGGCTGTTCCGGCCGTTCTCCGCCAAATACCTGCTCGACGCGCTGCCGGACAGCGTGCGCAGCGTCGCGGTGCTCGATCGCACCAAAGAACCGGGCGCGCTGGCCGAGCCGCTGTATCTGGACGTGATGACCGCGCTGGCGGAAGCCTACAGCCGGGGTGAGCGCGCCACGCTGCCGCGGGTGATCGGCGGCCGTTACGGCCTGTCGTCGAAAGAATTCGGCCCCGACTGCGCGCTGGCGGTGTTCCGCGAGCTGGCCCAGCCGCAGCCGCGCCCGCGCTTTACCGTCGGCATCTTCGATGATGTCACCGGGCTTTCGCTGCCGCTGAGCGACGAAATCCTGCCGCAGCGCGCCTCGCTGGAAGCCCTGTTCTACGGTTTGGGCAGCGACGGCTCGGTCTCGGCCACCAAGAACAACATCAAGATCATCGGCAACGCCACGCCGCTGTATGCCCAGGGCTATTTCGTCTACGACTCCAAAAAGGCCGGCGGCCTGACGGTGTCGCACCTGCGCGTCAGCGAGCAGCCGATCAACTCGGCTTACCTGGTCAGCCACGCGGACTTCATCGGCTGCCACCAACTGCAGTTTATCGATAAGTACCAAATGGTCGAACGCCTGAAGCCCGGCGGCACCTTCCTGCTCAATACCCCTTACGGCGCCGACGAGGTCTGGTCGCGCCTGCCGCAGGAGGTTCAGGCGCTGTTGCACCAACGCCAGGCGCGTTTCTATATCATCAACGCCGCCAAGCTGGCGCGCGAATGCCGGCTCGGCGCGCGCATCAACACCGTGATGCAGATGGCGTTCTTCCACCTGACGCAGATCCTGCCGAGCGACGTGGCGCTGCAACAGCTGCAGGACGCCATCGCCCGCAGCTACAGCAGCAAGGGCCAGGAGATCGTCGAGCGCAACTGGCAGGCGCTGGGCGCCACCCGGGCCGCGCTGACCGAGATCCCGCTGCAGCCGGTCGACGCCAGCAGCCCGATGCGCCCGCCGGTGGTCTCGGACGCCGCGCCGGACTTCGTCAAAACCGTCACCGCCGCGATGCTGGCTGGGCTGGGCGATGCGCTGCCGGTTTCCGCCTTCCCACCGGACGGCACCTGGCCGGTGGGCACCACCCAATGGGAAAAGCGCAACATCGCCGAAGCGATCCCGATCTGGCAGCCCGACCTGTGTACCCAGTGCAACCACTGCGTCGCCGCCTGCCCGCACTCCGCCATTCGCGCCAAGGTGGTTCAGCCGGCGGAGATGGAGCACGCCCCCGCCTCCCTGCAGTCGCTGGATGTCAAAGCGCGCGATATGCGCGGCCAGAAATACGTGCTGCAGGTAGCGCCGGAGGATTGCACCGGCTGTAACCTGTGCGTCGAGGTCTGCCCGGCGAAAGATCGCCAGAACCCGGAGATCAAGGCCATCAACATGGCTTCGCGCCTCGATAATCTGACGGCGGAAAAAGACAACTACGACTTCTTCCTGCAGCTGCCGGAAATCGATCCGGCGCAGCTGGAGCGCATCGACATTCGCACCTCGCAGCTGATCACGCCGCTGTTCGAGTACTCCGGCGCCTGCTCCGGCTGCGGCGAAACGCCGTACATCAAGCTGTTGACCCAGCTCTATGGCGACCGTTTGCTGATCGCCAACGCTACCGGCTGCTCGTCGATCTACGGCGGTAACCTGCCGACCACGCCGTACACCACCAACGCCGAAGGGCGCGGCCCGGCGTGGGCCAACTCGCTGTTCGAAGACAACGCCGAATTCGGCCTGGGCTTCCGTTTAACGGTCGATCAACATCGCGCGCGAGTGCTGCGCCTGCTGAATGCTCTGGCGCCGCAGCTGCCGGAGCGGTTGGTCAATGCCCTGCAGATGGGCGACGTGGCGCCGGAGCCGCGCCGTAAGCAGATCGCCGAACTGCGCACGCTGTTGGCCAATCTCGAAGGCGAAGACGCGCGCCAGCTGGCGGCCGGCGCCGACTACCTGGTGGATAAATCCATCTGGCTGATCGGCGGTGACGGTTGGGCCTACGACATCGGCTTCGGCGGTTTGGATCACGTCCTCAGCCTGACGGAGAACGTCAACGTGCTGGTGCTCGACACCCAGTGCTACTCCAACACCGGCGGCCAGCAGTCGAAGGCCACGCCGCTCGGCGCGGTGACCAAGTTCGGCGAACACGGCAAGCGCAAGGCGCGCAAGGATTTGGGCGTCAGCATGATGATGTACGGCCATGTCTACGTGGCGCAGATCTCGCTGGGGGCGCAGCTCAACCAAACGGTGAAAGCAATTCAGGAGGCCGAGGCCTATCCGGGGCCGTCGCTGATCATCGCCTACAGCCCGTGCGAAGAGCACGGCTACGATCTGGCGCTCAGCCACGATCAGATGAAACAGCTGACCGCCACCGGCTTCTGGCCACTGTACCGCTTCGATCCGCGCCGCAGCGCCGAGGGCAAGGCCGCATTGGCGCTGGATTCGCGGCCGCCGAACAGCAGCCTGTCGGAAACGCTGCTGAAAGAACAGCGTTTCCGCCGCCTGAACGCGCAGCAGCCGGAAGTGGCCAGCGCGCTGTATCAGGCCGCCGAGAAAGAGCTGCAGGAGAAATACGATTTCCTCAGCCTGCTGGCCGGCAAGGCGGAAAAATCCGCCGCAGAGTAACCTCCCTCAGGGCGCGAGCGATTCGCGCCCTGTTCTTTTACCGCCGGCGTCAGCCGCAGCAAAAACCCGCTGGCATTCCTGCGCGCAATCCGTACCATACAGGCCTCGCGTCGGGCGCGTGGCAGCAGGATGATGAATAATGATCAAAAGCGGCCGGTTGAATGGTAAACTCGCGGCTACAACGCCATGCCCCTAGTGCCCCCCATTGAGAATGAGCACGATTTAAATGTCAGAAAAGCAATCCGTTAGCCAAAAAGAGCAGTACAACCTCAACAAATTGCAAAAGCGCCTGCGCCGCAACGTGGGCGAAGCGATCGCCGATTTCAATATGATTGAAGAAGGCGACCGCATCATGGTCTGTCTGTCCGGCGGTAAAGACAGCTACACCATGCTGGAGATCCTGCGCAATCTGCAGCAGAGCGCGCCGGTCAACTTCTCCCTGGTGGCGGTGAACCTCGATCAGAAGCAGCCCGGCTTCCCGGAGCATATTCTGCCCGCCTACCTGGAAAGCCTGGGGGTGGAGTACAAGATCGTCGAAGAGAACACCTACAGCATCGTTAAAGACAAGATCCCGGAAGGCAAAACCACCTGTTCACTGTGCTCGCGCCTGCGCCGCGGCATTTTGTACCGCACCGCCACCGAACTGGGTGCCACCAAGATCGCGCTGGGCCACCACCGCGACGACATTCTGCAGACGCTGTTCCTCAACATGTTCTACGGCGGCAAGATGAAAGGCATGCCGCCCAAGCTGATGAGCGACGACGGCAAGCACGTGGTGATCCGCCCGCTGGCCTACTGCCGCGAGAAAGACATCGAACGCTTCTCGATCGCCAAGGAATTCCCAATCATCCCATGCAACCTGTGCGGCTCGCAGCCTAACCTGCAGCGCCAGGTGATCGGCGATATGCTGCGCGACTGGGACAAGCGTTACCCTGGCCGGTTGGAAACCATGTTCAGCGCCATGCAAAACGTGGTGCCTTCGCACCTGAGCGACATCAATCTGTTCGATTTCAAAGGCATTCACCACGGTAGCGCCGTGGTGGACGGCGGCGATTTGGCCTTCGATCGCGAAGACATCCCGATGCAGCCCGTCGGTTGGCAGCCGGAAGATTCGGACGACGCGGTGCCTGCGCCAGAGCGTTTGAACGTGCTGGAAATCAAATAAGCCCCTCTCGCCGCTTGCCCTCTGCAAGCGGCGACATTCCCCTCTCTCGACGATCTCGATCCTGTTCACAGTTTGCGCAAAATTTACTGGGCGGTGCCGTTTTTACCCTATACTGTTTATTTATACAGTCATATGGAGATCGCGCAATGAATATCACCCCCTGCCTGTCCCACGTCTCGCTGGGCTCCAACGATTTCGAGGCCGCCGCCGCCTTTTACGATCGCACGCTGGCCGCCTTGGGTTGCCGACGCGTGCTGGAGCATCCCGGCGCCATCGGTTACGGCCGCGACTATCCGGAGTTTTGGCTGCAGGTGCCGATCGACGGCCGGCCGGCCTCGCCCGGCAACGGCACGCACGTCGGTTTTTTCGCCACCAGCAAGCAACAGGTGGATGAATTCCATCGCCAGGCGCTGCTGGCCGGCGCCGCCGATGAAGGCGCACCCGGTTCGCGGCCGCACTACGGCGAGGCTTACTACGGCTGCTTTGTCCGTGATTTGGATGGGCACAAGATTGAAGCCAGCTTCTGGGATGAAAGCGCGGCCTGAAGAAAAGAGGAAAGCCGAATAAAAAAATGCCGGTGATTAAACCGGCATTGTACGAATCAAATGTGCTATGCAGTAATTCAAAAATAAGAAAGTAAGACAATTATGGAGCGCAACGCCCATCGCTTGACGTTGCATTCACCTGCGAGAGAGATCATGCCCCATTTCCCCCGGCTAAATGTTGATATTGCTCAATGTTAACCGGGTTTTCGTCGTTTTTGCCTACAGCCAGCGGCTGCGCTTCAGCCACCAGGCGACGCCAAGCACCAACCCGCCCAGCATCAGGCAAAACGCCGCAAAACCGAGAGGATTGCCGCCGCCCGGAATGCCGCCAAGGTTGACCCCGAACAGCCCGGTCAGGAAGGTGGTAGGCAGAAATACCATCGCCAACAATGACATGGTGTAAGTGCGGCGGTTCATCGCATCGGCCATCACCGTGGTGATTTCGTCGGACAAGATGGCGGTGCGCGCGATGCTGCCGTCCAGATCGTCCAATCCCCGCCCCAGGCGATCGGCGATGTCCTGCATGCGGCGGCGATCGTCGTCGCTCATCCACGGCAGACGGTCGCTGGCCAGCCGCGCGAAGACGTCGCGCTGCGGCGCCATGTAACGGCGCAGCACGATCAGCTGTTTACGGATCAGCGCCAGCTGGCCGCGCTCCGGCACCTGCTGCTCCAGCAAAGCGTCCTCCAGATCGATGATCTTGTCGTGCAGATCTTCGATAAATTCGCTGGTGTGATCGGTCAACGCATCGGAAATTTCCACCAGCCAGCTGCCGCTGTTGGTCGGCCCGGCGCCGCTTTGCAGATCGTTCACCACCTGATCGATGGAATACACCTTGCGGTGTCGGGTAGAGACAATCAGTTTATCGGTGATGTACACGCGAATGGTGACCAGCTGGTCCGGCCGGGAATTGGCGTTGAAGTTGATGCTGCGCAGGGTGATCATGGTGCCTTCGCCCTGGCGGCTGACGCGCGGCCGTGAGCTTTCGCCGGAGAGCGCTTCGCGCACCGAGTCCGGCAGCAGCGGCGTGGTGCTCAGCCATTCGGCGCTGGCCGGGTGCGCGTAATCAAGATGCAGCCAGCACGGCGCGTCGCAGGTGATCTTGTCATCCTGCCCGATCGGCGTGACGCCGCCCTTGCCGTCCAGCTGGTAGGCGTAAACCGCATCGGCGATCTGCAGCTCGCTCCCCTCAATCACATCCATTCATTTATCCCCTCAGTCTTGCTTATGTTGCTGAGTCTAGCGTTAACGCCTTGGAGATCAAAGGCCAAGCTGTAACGCCAGTTTTCACGTTGTCCTATAAGCGTGGTCTATACTTCTGCCGCAAGGAACGCAAGACAGCCCGAGAGGAGACTCGCATGTTACAAATCAGCGCCGCAGATATTTTGAAAATCGTCTTACCGACCGTCATTACGCTGTTTATCGCCGTCGTCAAAACCCCTTTTCGCATTCGGCGGGAAAACCGCGATAAGCTACTGAACCTGCTCGAATCCATCGAGAAGCGCCAGAGCGCCCCCATACGCCTGTTGCGATTTCGCGACTATCTCGGCAATAGCAGCGCCGGTCTTACTGCGCTGCAACTGCTGCTGGCATTGCCGGACAGCGTAGCGGCGCTGGAACGTTATCGCTTCACCGGTGGCCGCCAGCAAATCTTGCGCGCCACGTCCGCGGGCTTCGTTTTGCGGCCAAGCGCCAATAACGCTTTCAAGCGTTTCCTGCTTTCGTGCCGCTATTTTTTGCTGTATTTGCTGTTCGTCACGCTGCTGGTACTGTTCCCCGCGTTGACTCAATGGGGACTGCAGCAGTCAGGGGTATTGATTACGCCCCAGTCACTCAGCTATCTGCCTAATGCGCGCATCACCGACGGCTGGCAGCTGCTGTTCCCCGGCTTATTATTTATTATCATTATGTTCAGCCTGGCATACCTGACCTTCAGACAGCTGGCACGCGCGGGTAACCTCAGCTCGGAACGCGCCTTTTATCGCTACTACCAACGAGCGCGTGAGGAACAACGATGCCGGGAAGTCCTGAGACAAATGCGCACTGCGCTGCGCCGAGCCTGACGAGAATGCGCTGCCTGCGGTGCATCGCAATGGCCGCCCTGCTGCTGTTCGGCCAATCGGTTCGTGCAGAGCCGGTGTTGGAGCGCCTCGCCACGCCCTATCGCGCGCCGACGGCGGCCGGTTCCCTGCCTTATTTTGTCGCTCACGCCCGATCCCCCCAGCCGCGTAGCGCACTGGTGGTGATGCACGGCCATCCACGCGACGCCGCCAGGACGTTGCAAGCGGCGATCGACGCCGCGCAGGGAGCGGGAGACAGCAGCTTGCTGGTCGCCCCGCTGTTTCAGGTACCGGTAAAACTCGCCGCCCACTGCCATTCCGCCGGTCTGCCCCAGCCGCAAGACGGCGACGCCCTGTGGCGCTGCGGCTCCTGGATCGAGGGCGATTTGGATAATGGCGGGAAGACCGGCTCATTCAACGCCATGGATAACCTGCTGACCGATCTGAAACGGCGCTGGCCGTCGCTGCAGTCGATAACCGTGGCCGGTTTTTCCGCCGGCGCCCAGTTCGTGCAGCATTATGTCGGCTTTGCCCAGCCGCCACGCGGAGTGCGTCTGCGCTATGTGGTGGCCGATCCCGGCAGCTGGCTCTATTTTGATCGCCTGCGCCCTCTGCCCACCAGTTGGGGAAACTGCAGCAGTGAAGAAACCTGCCGTTTTCGCTGGCAAACGCTGGACGCCGGCCATTGTCCGCAGGCCAACCGATGGAAATACGGTCTGGAAGCGTTTCCCGCTCACCTGCAGCGCACCGCCGACGCGGCCCGCCGGCGTTACGCCGCCGCCGATATCACCTATCTGGCCGCCGCCGAGGATACCGGCGCCGCGCCGGGCGCTTACTATCGGATACTCGACAAATCCTGCGCCGCCCAGTTGCAGGGCCCCTATCGATTGCAGCGCGCCCTGGCCTACGCCGACTACGATCGGCATTACCTGGCGCCGGAGAAGCCGCATCGGTTAACGATCGTTCCCGGCTGCGGGCACAACGTCGCCTGCGTATTTTCCGCCCCGGCGGCCAGGCAGGCGCTTTTCCCCATTAATGCAGACTAATAATAACGGCAATGAAATAAACCTTTGCCGACAAATCAGGCAATATCGCTGATAAAGCGCTGGCAATGCCGTTATTATTATGACTTAACATATTGCTATCATTTTTAATTCAAAATGATAATAATAAATCAACACAAAGCTGTTTCAGCGCAAATTTTAGGGGCATATACTTTTCTCACTACGAGGAGGTAGTTATGTTACGCGACCATTTAAAAATAAACGCCAGCGATACGCTGGAAAAAATCAGCAATATCCATTTGCAAAACCAGGGCCAGGAAGAGATCAGTGAGTTTGTGGTGAAAAACGCCGCCGGCCTGCAGATTGGCAAGGTCTCCGTCCACGATCGTTTCAGCACCCGACGCTCGTACCCCACCAGTTACCGCATCACTCAAACCGACATGAACGGCCGGGTGGTGGTGGATGCCATGCGGGACTGTCTATAAGCGTAACCATTCTCTGAAATAGCGAAAATACTGTGATGATGGCAACCCTGTTTATTATTAAACGGGGTTTATCGCGTGAAATAATTAATTATCTTCTTAGTTTCATCGTCGAAAAAAATAAAGCCCCCGCATCAAGCGAGGGCGATAATTAAAGCGACTCAGTGTTTGATGATATACATCGTCTGGCTGTAGGCCACGTCTTCCGGATTGGTGATCGGGTAGCCTTTTACCCACGGCTTGATCAGGCGGCCGTTGGTGTACTGGTAAATCGGCGCGATCGGCGCCTGATCGGCAATGATCTGCTCCATCTTGTTGTAATCGGCGGTCACCGCCGCCGGATTGGTTTCCCGCCCCGCCTGCGCCAGCAGCTTGTCATAGTCCGCGTTCTTGAACTTGGCGATGTTGCCGCTGTGGGTCGAGGTCAGCAGCGACAGGAAGGTCGACGCTTCGTTATAGTCACCTACCCAGGAGGCGCGGATCACGTCGAAATTGCCGGTGTTGCGGCTGTCGATGTAGGTTTTCCATTCCTGGTTCTGCAGCTTGACGTCAATCCCCAGCTTCTTCTTCCACATCGAGGCCACGGCGATGGCGATCTTCTGGTGGCTTTCCGAGGTGTTATACAGCAGCGTCAGCTTCAGCGGGTTGTTCGGGCCGTAACCGGCCGCCTGCAGCAACGCCTTGGCCTGCGCGTCCAACTCCGCCTGCGATTGCTGTTGCAGCAAGCTCACTTCCGGTTTAAACCCGGCTGTCACGTCCGGCGTGAAGTGATAGGCCGGTTTTTCGCCGGTGCCCAGCACTTTTTCGGCAATAATCTTGCGATCGATGGCATAGGACAAGGCCTGGCGCACCCGCACGTCGTTGGTCGGCGCGCGCTGGGTGTTGAACGCGTAGTAATAGGTGCCGAGCTGATCCGGCGTATACACCTGCCCCGGAATGTCTTTCAGCAGCTTCTGATACATGTTTTTCGGGAAGGATTCGGTGATGTCGATATCACCCGCCAGGTAACGCTTGGTGGCGTTGGATTCCTGGTTGATCGGCACGAAGGTCACTTTGGTCAGCACGGTACGCGCATGATCCCAGTAATGGTCGTTAGGCGTCAGCACCAGCTTCTCGTTCACCACCCGCTCCTGCAGTTTGAACGCGCCGTTGCCCACCAGATTGCCGACCTTGGTCCAGTCGTTGCCGTATTTTTCCACCACTGCCTGATTCACCGGGAACAGGCTGAAGTTGGCCGTCAGGCTGACGAAATAAGGCACCGGTTTGTCCAGCTGCACTTTTAGCGTGTAGTCGTCCGGCGCCGACACGCCCAAGCGATCGGCCGGCAATTTGCCGCTGATGATCTGTTCGGCGTTCTGGATCCCCGCCAGCTGCGCGAACCAGGCGAACGGCGACAGGTTTTTCGGCTCTACCAGCCGCTGCCAGCTGTAGACGAAATCCTTCGCCGTGACAGGGTCGCCGTTTGACCACCGCGCGTCTTTACGCAGATGGAAAATGTAAGTCTGGTTGTCGCTGGTCTGCCAGCGCGTGGCCACGCCGGGGATCACTTTCCCGTTGGCGTCCTGATTGACCAGCCCTTCAAACAGATCGCGCGCCAGCTGGGCCTCCGGCAGGCCAACCGCTTTGATCGGATCGAGCGAGGCCGGTTCGTCTTTAATGTGGCGCACGATTTCCTGTTTGGCCGCCAGCGCGGTGCCCGGGGGAACCTGCGCCGCCATGGCGCTGCTCATACAGGCGCCGATCGCCGCCGCGCAAAGCGCCAAACGAAAACCTCGTTGCATTTTTCTTCCCGTCATTATGATGTTCCCCCGTTAACCATCTGAATTTTTTATCATATAGCACAAGATCCGTCCGGCCTAGCGCTCACGGCCGAGAAGTTGCAAAAAGTGCGATTCAGGCGATAAAAAACCCGTGCGGCGCGGGGCGGCACGGGCGGTGTTTGCAGCGGCGACCGTCAGTCGTACAGGTGGATGCTGTTGATGCGGTAGCTGAACTCTTCGCCTTCTTCTTCATCGAACACGGTGAAAAAGCCTTTCTCGGCCAGCGGACGGGCCGAAATATCGGTTTTTTGCAGCTGGCGCGCGTCGGCGTCGTCGTAGCCGTAATCGAGGTAGAAGGCATCTTTCTGGTAATCGATATGCAGGGTGAACGGATAGTTCGATTCATCCCCGCGCCCGTCGTCGTTTTTCACCACGCCGAACCACTCCCCCTGGCGGATCTGGTTTTCAGCGTCCACGCCGCACAGCAGCGTGATGGTGTCATTTTCATTTTCGCTATAGCTGGCGATGATTCTGGCTACTGGCATGTTAAATCCTCTTGCGGGTGATTGGCTTAGCACTGCCGTTAGTATAACAACAGCGTCAGGCCAGGTGCGGTTTAATTGGCGTTTTCGCCGCCGCCGCGTCACAGATCGCGCAAACGCCGCACAATTGCGATGGGAAAGATGTCTCAAAGCGTAATACACTGAATAAAATGACAATGACTCTCGACCTTTAATCCAGGGACAACACCATGACCGAACATCGACCACGCAGTGAACGTGGCCAGTTGGCCATCGCAGGAGAGAACTACGGCAGCTCGCTGCTGGGCGCGCCGCTGCTCTATTTCCCGGCGGCGAGCAGCGGCCCGCAGACCGGGCTGATCATCGCCGGCACCCACGGCGATGAGAGCGCCGCCATCGTGACCCTGTCCTGCGCGCTGCGCAGCATCGCCCCCGAGCGGCTGCGGCACCACGTGGTGCTGGCGGTCAACCCCGACGGCTGCCAACTTGGGCTGCGCGCCAATGCCAACGGCGTCGATCTGAACCGCAACTTCCCGGCCGCCAACTGGCGTTCCGGCGACACCGTCTACCGCTGGAACAGCGCGGCGCCGGTGCGCGACGTCAAGCTCTCCACCGGCGGGCGCCCCGGTTCCGAACCGGAAACCCAGGCGCTGTGTCACCTGATCCATCGCCTGAAGCCCCACTGGGTGGTATCGTTCCATGAGCCGCTGGCATGCATCGAAGATCCCGCTAGCTCGCGGCTCGGCGTTTGGCTGGCGCACAAGTTCGAACTGCCGCTGGTGACCAGCGTCGGTTATGAAACACCCGGTTCGTTCGGCAGCTGGTGCGCGGATCTGTCGCTGCCGTGCATCACCGCCGAATTCCCGCCGATCTCCGCCGATGCCGCCAGCGAGCGCTACATCGACGCGATGACCGAGCTGCTGACCTACCCGAATTAATCCTTACGGGGCGATATCGACGATCGCCCCGCATTCGAACGCCAGGCCTGGCTCGACGTCACGCGCCAGCCAGGTCGGGCCGTCCAGATCGACGAAGCGCGCCGCCGGCGCCAGCGGCAAGGCGGCGGATATCGCCCGCGACGTGCACAACATGCAGCCGAGCATGATGTCGAACCCTTGTTCGCGCGCGGCCTGCGCCAGCGCCAACGCCTCGGTCAAGCCGCCGGTTTTGTCCAGTTTGATATTGATCATCTGATAGCGCTGCGCCAGCCGCGGCAGATCGGCGCGGGTGTGGCAGCTTTCATCGGCGCAGATCGGCAGCGGATGAATAAAGTGCTCCAGCGCGGCGTCGTCACCGGCCGGCAGCGGCTGTTCCAGCATCGCCACGCCGAGATCGGCCAGCAGCTGGCAGCGCGCCGCCAGCCCTTCCGCCTGCCAGGACTCATTGGCGTCGACGATCAGCGTCGCCTGCGGCACCGCAGCGCGGATCGCCACCAGTCGTTCGCTGATATAGTGATCGTCGAGTTTGATCTTCAGCAGCGTGGCACCCTGCCGCTCCAGTTCGCGCGCGGCGAAGGCCATCGCTTCCGGCGTGCCGATGCTGACGGTCTGCGCCATACGGATATGCGCCGGAGCCGCCACGCCGCTGCGCTGCCACAGGCTCTGCCCGTGCAGGCGGCACTCCAGATCCCACAGTGCCGAATCCAGCGCGTTGCGGGCGGCGCCCGCCGGCATCTGCGCCAGCAGCTGCTCGCGGGTTATGCCTTGTGCGATCGCCGGCGCCATCTCTGCCAGCTGCGCCATCACCGATTCCTCGCTCTCGCCGTAACGCGGGTACGGCGTGCATTCACCGGTGCCGCGCACGCCCTGCTGTTCGATTTCGACCACCACCACCCGGGCTTCGGTGCGGCTGCCGCGCGCAATCACGAAGGCGGTATGCAGCGGCCAGGCTTCCGGGTAAAAACGCATGTCTCTCATAACGGCTCCTGAGCGAAAACTGCGCATTCAGCCAGGCTGATGCGCCGGTGATGTTTTATAGAACAGCCTAATATATACAACTATTTAGCAAACTTTGATATCCAATCCGCCCCGGTTGTCATAAACTGGCGCCAGGGTGTGAACCTGATGTTAAATACCGTTGCCGGTGCGCCGTTTCATCAGGTTCATACCCTTTGTATAAACACCTGTAAAAGGAATCTAGCAATGACTCAGACAGTACATTTTCAAGGCAATCCGGTCAGCGTAGCGGGCAAACTGCCACAGCAGGGCGAACAGGCCAAGGCCTTCTCACTGGTTGCCAAAGACCTGTCAGACGTAGCGCTGAGCAGCTTCGCGGGTAAACGCAAAGTCCTGAACATCTTCCCAAGCATCGATACCGGCGTCTGCGCGACGTCGGTGCGTAAATTCAACCAGCTGGCCAGCGGCCTGGATAACACCGTGGTGCTGTGCATCTCCGCCGATCTGCCGTTCGCGCAGTCTCGCTTCTGCGGCGCGGAAGGCCTGAGCAACGTGGTCACCCTGTCCACCCTGCGCGGCGCCGATTTCAAGCAGGCGTACGGCGTCGAAATCGCCGAAGGCCCGTTGGCGGGCCTGACCGCGCGTGCAGTCGTGGTGCTGGATGGCCAGGACAACGTGCTGTACAGCGAGCTGGTGAACGAAATCACCACCGAGCCGGACTACGACGCGGCGCTGGCTGCGCTGAAATAATAAAGCCGGCGAACGCCGGCTTTGGATACCCATTAAAGGCGCCGCAAGGCGCCTTTCTTATTCTTCGCCCTCGGCGCCGCCTTTGCGGCTGCTCAGGCCATACTCGCGCAGCTTGTTGGCGATGGCGGTGTGGGAAACGCCCAGGCGCTTCGCCAGCTTGCGGGTGCTGGGATAGGTGCGATACAGACGCGTCAGCACCGAGCGCTCGAAACGCTTGCTGATGTCGTCCAGCGAGCCGTCCAGCACCTCGTCGCCCAGCGACATCTCCACCTCGAACTCCGGCAACACGATATCCTGCGGCCGCAGTTCGTAGCCTTCGGTTTGCGTCAGCGCGCGGTAGATGGCGTTTTTCAACTGGCGCACGTTGCCCGGCCAGCCGTACTTGCTGAGGAAGCCGCCCAAATCGCTCGCCAGTTTGGGCCGCGCCACGCCCTGCTCATCGGCGAAGCGCGCCACGAACAGCTCGGTCAGCGGCATGATGTCCTGCGGACGTTCGCGCAGCGGCGGGATGGTGATGGTCAGCACGTTGAGGCGATAATAGAGATCTTCGCGGAATTCGCCGCGCTGCACCAGCTCGGTGAGGTTTTTCTGGGTGGCGCAGATCACGCGCACGTCGACGTGCACCTCATGTTCTTCGCCGACCCGGCGGAAGGTGCCGTCGTTGAGGAAACGCAGCAGTTTGGTCTGCATACGCGGCGACATTTCGCCGATCTCATCCAGCAGCACCGAGCCGCCGTTGGCCTGCTCGAAGAAGCCCTTCTTGCCTTCCAGCGCGTTGGGATAAGCGCCCGGCGCATGGCCGAACAGCTCGCTCTCCACCACGTCATCCGGCAGTGCGGCGCAGTTCAGCGCCAGGAACGGCTGTTTGCCGCGCGGGCTGCGCAAATGGCAGGCGCGGGCCAGAATATCTTTGCCGGTACCGGTATCGCCGACGATCAGCAGCGGCGCATCGAGCATCGCCAGCTTGCGCGCCTGCTCCAGCACGTGACGCATCTTGGCGCTTACCGCCACGATGTGGTCGAATTCGGTATCGTCGTTCACCGACAGATTTTGCAGTTGGCGGCCCATGCGCGCGGTGGACTTCAGCATCACCACCGCGCCGACCGCGGCCGGCTGCTGCTGTTCGTCTTCCAGATAGATGGGCGTGATGTCCATCAGGAAGTCCTGGCTGCGGATCACCACCCGCTCGGAGTGCGGCGCCGTATGCTCGCTCTCCAGCCAGCGGCTGAAGTTATAGCCGCCGATCAGCGCCCCGGCGGTCTGGTTGCGGATCTTGTCTTCGTTCAGGCTGAACAGCGCCTGCGCCGCCGGGTTGGCCAGTTCGACCTTGCCCTTCATGTCGATCGAGAACACCGGTTCCGGCATCGATTCCAGCAGCGCGCGCAGCGCGCGGTGCTCGCGTTCGGAAGGCATAAAGCTGACGGTGCGCACGTCGGTCACGCCGGCGATGCGGCGGATCTCCGCCATCAGCGCGCGGAAAGTATCGAACTCCAGCTGGGAGAAATTGAGGTAAATGCGGCCGATGGGATCGATCTCGATGCCACGTAAGTCAATGCTGCGCGATACCAAAAGATCGAGTAATTCTCGAGTGAGACCGAGGCGGTCTTCGCAAAATACTTCCAAACGCATCAGTGTTGGCCTTATCTCTGCAGGTGCGGGGATCGTTGACGATGATGATACTCCCTCGCACCGGGCGGTAGAAGCGATCTGTCAGCAAAAGTTGACAGAACTCTGATTTATTGCCGTGGTTGCTGATTTTAAACGCAAGCGAATAACAGCATCGGCGTCATTTTAGACTACAAACAGAGAGTTATCACAACCAGAATTAATTTTGCAGAGATTTATCACGCACTCGCAGGGGGATCGACTGTCGTCAAGTCTCGATTACGTCCGGCGTCGGCGCCGTTGAGAAAGCGGCGCTCCTGAGAGCGCCGTGCGGGATTATTTGGCCTTGCCGTCGCTCTTTTTCAGCGTGTCTTTCAACTGGCCGATCAGCTGGCTGCGGAAATCGCCAAGCTTCGGCTTTTCCCCTTCCAGCCACGGCAGCGGGCGGCACAGTTCCATCGCCTTGATGCCCAGCCGCGCGGTCAGCAAGCCGGCGCCGATGCCCTGCGCCGCGCGCGCCGACAGCCGCGCTGCCAGATCCTGCGACATCCAGTCCATGCCCACTTCACGCACCAGTTCGGAAGCGCCGGCGAAGGCGATGTTCAACAGCACCAGCCGGAACAGACGAATGCGGCTGAAGTAGCCCAGCTCGATGCCGTACAGCGCGGCGATACGGTTGATCAAACGGATGTTGCGCCAGGCGATAAACGCCATATCCACCAGCGCCAACGGGCTGACGGCGATCATCAGCGTCGATTCGGCGGCGGAGCGGCTGATTTCGCGCCGCGCCTGATTGTCGAGCACCGGCTGCACCAGTTTGGCGTACAGCTCCACCACTTCACGATCGTTTTGCGTTTCATGCAGCGAGGCCTGCCAGCGCTGCAGCGCCGGATGCCCCTGATCCAGCCCGGCCTGACGCGCCAGCTTCTCGCAGAATTCGCGCCCCTGGCCCAGCCCGTGACTGTGCAACAGCTCGCGCGCCACGTCGCGCTCTTCCGCGCGCTGGCGCAGCCGATACAAACGCCGCCACTCGGTGACCACCGAACCGACGCCGGCGAACACGATCAGGCCGCCGGCCACGCCGCCGCCCATGGCGATCCAGTCCTGCTGCACCCAGGCGGTATGCACCCACTGCACGCCCTGTGCCACCACGCTGACGCCGAACAGCGCCAGGCCGGCGGTGACCATTTTGCGCCACAGGCTGCGTTTCGGTTTCAGCGCGGCGTTAATGATGCCTTCGGCGCGCCCTTCTTCCTCTTCCTGCTGCAGCTCCGGCGCAGCCGGGAAAAAGCTTTCCGCCTGTTCGGCATCGAACGCGAAGCCGGCGCGCAACGCCGGCTCCTGCGGCGGCTGCAGCGGCTCGTCGAAATCGATACGCGGTTTGATCGGCTCGCTCATCGCAATTTGTCTCCCAATAAAAATTCCATCACCGCATCCAGACGGATGTGCGGCAACGGACTGTCCACGCTCATGGCGCGTGGACGAAATTCATCGAAGTGGAACCCCTGGCTCTGCCAGAACGCCGGCCCCGGCAGGCGCGCGGGCACTTCGCCGGGGAACACCGTCAGCGGCGCGCCGTCACCGAGGCGGTTGCCCTTCAGCGCCGGAATGCGTTGCCCCTGATGATCGACGATGCCGCTCTCGGTCGCCTGCACCGAGGCCAGGCCGACGCAATCCATGCTGATGCCCTCGAACGCCGCATTCTGCCACGCCTCCTGCACCAGCTGTTGCAGCAACGACACCAGATTGGCGTGCTGATCGGCGGTGATATGATCCGCCTTGGTGGCGGCAAACATCAGTTTGTCGATGGTCGGCGAGAACAAGCGGCGAAACAGCGTGCGCTTGCCGTAATGGAAGCTCTGCATCAGTTGGGTCAGCGCCAGACGCATGTCGTTGAACGCCTGCGGGCCGCTGTTGAGCGGCTGTAGACAGTCGACCAGCACGATTTGCCGATCGAAACGGACGAAATGTTCTTTGTAGAAGTTTTTGACGATCGACTGGCAATAGTAGTTGAAGCGAGCGCGCAACATGCCGATGTTGGTGTGTTTGTCGGCCTGCGCCAGCTTAGATTCGCCGATCGCGGCCACGTCGGGCCACGGGAAAAACTGCAGCGCCGGCGCGCCGGCCATGTCGCCCGGCAGCACGAAACGCCCCGGCTGAATGAAGTGCAGCCCTTCGCTTTTGCAGCGCAGCAGATAATCGGTGTAGGCCTGGGCGATCGCCGCCAGGCGGTTTTCGTCGGCCGGGGCCAGCGGATCGCAGGCTTTGCACAACTCAAGCCAGGGCTTGGCCCATTCTGCGCGTTCGCCCTGCAGCAGCCCGGCCATCTGGCGCGACCAGGCCAGGTAGTCCTGCTCGAGCATCGGCAGATCCAGCAACCATTCTCCGGGATAATCGACGATCTCCAGGTACAGCGTGGAGGTGTCTTTAAAGTGGCGCAGCAGCGAGTCGTTGGAGCGGTAGCGCAGCGCCAAACGGATTTCGCTGACGCCGCGCGTCGGCGTCGGCCAGGCCGGCGGCGTGCCGTAAAGCTGCGCCAGCCCTTCGTCATAGGTGAAACGCTGGATGCCGAGATCGCGCTGCGGGATGCGTTTGACGCCCAGCAGGCGCTCTTCGCGCGCCGGTGAAAACAGCGGCATGCGCGCGCCGCTGTGCACATGCAGCAGTTGGTTGACGAAGGCGGTGATAAAGGCGGTTTTGCCGCTGCGGCTCAGGCCGGTCACCGCCAGGCGCAGATGGCGATCCATTCCGCGGTTGACCAGCGAGGTTAACTCATTTTGCAGTCGTTTCATTGCTCTCCTTGACGTAACGCCCGAATGCCTTGTTCAGGCCTTTACGGAACAGCGGTTCCAGCACCAGCGCCAGCACGAAGCGCACCGGTTTGCGGCCGACGGTCTTCAACAGCCAGCCGGCGGCGCCCGCCGGGCCATAGTTCAATAACGCTATGATGATGACTTTAGCCAATGTCTTCAACATTGCCGCCGCTCCTCGTTTAAATCCACCCGTTCTGGCGGTGTTCGCAACATCGATTTTATTCATGACAATGCCCTCCGGCACAAGACGATTAATTTTACATTCAACGGGATAACGGCGGCGAAGATGCCCGGCCTGCGCAGGCCGGGCATCGCAAGAAGGGTTACAGCTTGCGGAAACGGCTCTGTACGCCGAAGGTATCGGACGTTACGTAGCGCTCGACCTGACGCAGCTGCTGCTCGCCGCTGCCCAACTCATATTCCAGCTGATCGAGCAGCTGGCGCGGCGTCTTCTGATGCTCGCCTTCGAAACGGCTGGCCGGCGCTTCGTCCAACACGAACACCAGCGCGATATAGGCCACCAGCGTGAAGAAAAACAGCCCGAAGAACAGCGAGAGCACCACCATCACGCGGATCAGGCGCACCGGCACGTCGAAATAGTGGGCCAACCCGGCGCAGACGCCTTTCACCATGCCTTCTTCGGGAACGCGATAAAGCTTTTTACTGCCCAGCGTCATGCTCATCAGGACTGTCTCCAGTTCGGGTGTTCCGCATCAAGGATCTCTTCCAGCGCCTGAATGCGTTCACGCATGCGTTTGGCGTCTTCCGCCAGCTGCGCCAGGCGCTGCATTTCTTGCTGACTCAGCTGGATGCCGGTCTGTTGCCGATTGCTGTAATGCAGCCAAAGCCAAATCGGCGCGACAAACAGCACGAAAATTGTCAGCGGAATGGCAAGTAATAAAGCACTCATTGTTATTCCTTCTTATCGGGTCCTGGATAGGCGGCCACCTCCGACGTGTGGCCGCGGTTCGCCTTACTCTGAGCGGTTCATCTTGGCTTTCAGCGCCGCCAGCTGCTCACTGATGGCGTCGTCGGCTTTCAGCTCGGCAAACTCTTGGTCCAGCGACTTCTTTTTACCGATGCTGATGCTTTCCGCTTCGGCTTCCATATGGTCGATGCGGCGCTCGAACTGTTCGAAACGCGCCATCGCTTCATCCAGCTTGCCGCTGTCGAGCTGGCGGCGCACTTCACGGGAGGAAGACGCGGCCTGATGACGCAGCGCCAGCGCCTGCTGCCGCGCGCGGGTTTCGGTCAGCTTGTTTTCCAGCTCGCCGATTTCGCTCTTCATGCGCGCCAGCGTTTCTTCTACGGTCGCCACTTCTTGCGTCAGCGTGGCGATCAGATCGGCCACCTTTTGTTTTTCGATCAGCGCCGCACGGGCCAAATCTTCTTTATCTTTGCGCAGCGCCAGTTCGGCTTTTTCCTGCCAGTCGCCTACCTGGCTTTCGCCCTGCTCAATGCGACGCAGCAGCTGCTTTTTCTCCGCCAGCGCACGCGCCGACGTAGAGCGAACTTCAACCAGCGTGTCTTCCATCTCTTGGATCATCAACCGCACCAGCTTCTGCGGATCTTCCGCCTTGTCCAGCAGGGTGTTGATGTTGGCGTTCACGATGTCGGCAAAACGAGAAAAAATACCCATAATTCACTTCCTCTTGGTTCTGATGGCGTCTGAAGCGCCGCGTTAAGTCGTACAGCTTGCCTGAAGATATAATCAAAACCCGTGCCAACTTTTATATCATTGATAAATAATGGATATTATTTTTTGACTCTCTGCGTGCTTGCTGTAGAGTGATTATTTTCACCAAACATTGGCGAATTTCATCATGAACGAGCAGCCAGAGAATTTGTTGGGCGAGGCAAACGCCTTTGTCGACGTATTGGAGCAAGTCTCCCAGGTGGCAAAGCTGAACAAACCGGTGCTGGTGATCGGCGAGCGCGGTACCGGCAAGGAGCTGATCGCCCACCGCCTGCACTACCTTTCCAACCGCTGGCAAGGGCCGTTCATCTCGCTCAACTGCGCGGCGCTGAATGAAAACCTGCTGGATTCCGAACTGTTCGGCCACGAGGCCGGCGCCTTTACCGGCGCCCAAAAGCGCCATCTGGGGCGCTTCGAGCGCGCCGACGGCGGCACGCTGTTTCTCGATGAGCTGGCGACCGCGCCGATGCTGGTGCAGGAGAAGCTGCTGCGGGTGATCGAATACGGCCAACTGGAGCGCGTGGGCGGCAGCCAGCCGCTGCGGGTGGATGTGCGCCTGGTGTGCGCCACCAACGACGATCTGCCGGCGCTGGCGGCGGCGGGCAAATTCCGCGCCGATCTGCTGGATCGGCTGGCGTTCGACGTGGTGCAGCTGCCGCCGCTGCGCCAACGGCGGCCCGATATCATGCTGCTGGCCGAGCATTTCGCCATTCAAATGTGCCGCGAACTGGCGCTGCCGCTGTTTCCCGGCTTTACCGAACGCGCCAGGCAAACGTTGCTCGAATATGGCTGGCCGGGCAACGTGCGTGAACTGAAAAACGTGGTCGAACGTTCAGTCTATCGTCACGGCGACAGCGACAGCCCGCTTGACGAAATCATCATCAACCCGTTTGCGCCGCGTGAGGCGGCGCCGGTCGCGCCCGCTCCTGAAGGCGTCGGCGCGTTACCGGCGCTGCCGCTGGATTTGAAAAACTGGCAGTTGGAGCAGGAGAAGGTATTGATCGAAGCTGCGCTGCAGCAGGGGCGTTTCAATCAGCGCAAGGCTGCGCAGCTGCTGGGGCTCACCTATCATCAGCTGCGCGGCATGCTGAAAAAACATGCGCTGCTGCAAAACGGCGAAGCGGACGAGGAATAACAGGCAAAAAAAAAGCCAGCACCCGAGCTGGCTTAAAAAACACTGGAAGCAATGTGAGCAATGTCGTGCCTTCCACATCAGAGCCGCAAACTGTGGCCTTCCGTGAACTGCCAGGCGATGATAATAGTTATCAGTATCGTCTGTAAAGCACTTTGTTGAGAATTTTTCTCATTTCCACACGAAGATTGCGCAATTACCACTCAGGGAACGGGTCAGCCATGTCCAGCCAGTAGTCCACGCCGGCGGCCATTTCATCGTCGCTCAGCAGGCATTCGTCCAGCAAACGCACGATCGCCGCCTGCTGCAGATGCTGGCCGATAAACACCAGCTCCTGGCGCATGTCGCCGAACGGCTCCACCCATTTTTCCTGAATGTGCGCCCGCGCTTCGGGATCCTGCGGCCAATTATCTTGCGGGATGGCGCGCCAAAAGGTGCCCGCGAGGCCGTAGTGGGCGATGCCGCCGGCCTGGCTCCACTGCCCGGCCTGCCGCGGCCGCGTCGCCAGCCAGAAAAAGCCTTTCGAGCGCAGCAGCTTGCCGCCGCCCCAGTCGCCGTTGATCACGCGGTAAAACTTGTCAGGCGCAAACGGCCGCCGCGCCTGATAGACGAAGCTGCTGATGCCGTAGTTTTCCGTTTCCGGCACGTGTTCGCCGCGCAGCTCTTTCAGCCAGCCGGGCGCCTGCTGCGCCTTTTCAAAGCTGAAGCTGCCGGTATTAAGCACCGCCTCCAGCGGCAGCTTACCCGGCGCGATCGGCACAATGCGGGCATCGGGGTTCAGGCTGGCCAACAGCGCCATCACTTCGCCCTGCTGGGCTGGCGTCAACAGATCGGTCTTGCTGACCAGCATCACGTCGCAAAATTCAATTTGCTCAATCAACAGATCCGCCACGCTGCGCAGATCGTCCTCGCCCAGGCTTTGGCCGGCCTCCTGCAGGCTTTGCGCCCGTTGGTACTGCTGAATGAAATTCACCCCGTCGACCACCGTCACCAGAGTATCCAGCCGGGCGAACTGCGACAGGCTTTCCCCTTGTTCATCCTCGAAGGTAAAGGTTTCCGCCACCGGCAGCGGCTCGGAGATGCCGCTCGATTCGATCAACAGATAATCGAAGCGCCCGTCCTGCGCCAGCTCGCGCACCGATACCAGCAGGTCTTCGCGCAGCGTGCAGCAAATGCAGCCGTTGCTCATCTCTACCAGCTTCTCTTCCTGGCGATCGAGATGCACCGCATTTTCCACCAGCGCGGCGTCGATGTTCACTTCGCTCATGTCGTTGACGATCACCGCCACGCGCATGCCCTGCCGGTTGTTCAGGATGTGGTTCAGCACCGTAGTCTTGCCGGCGCCGAGAAAGCCGGAAAGCACGGTCACGGGAAGTTGTTTCATGGGAGCCTCATTAAAATTCATTGCGTAATGCCTGATAGCCGCGCACCAGCTCGACGTTGGTGGCGGCCACTTCTTCCGAAAACTGCAGCGCGCCGCGATCGACCTGGCGATAGCACGACAGGTCGCTGTCCGGCCCTACGCGCTCGGTCGAGGGGATATAGCGGTTTTCCGGCAGCGTCACGCCGTCCACCACCGCGTTGTAACGCACCACGCAGCCGGACTGGATGTGGCAGTTGAACAGCACGCTGTTGAAACCGATAAACACCCGATCGTCGATGCGACACGGGCCGTGGACAATGGCGCGGTGGGCGATCGAGCTGTAACGGCCAATGATGACCGCCGCCCCGCTCTTGGAGTGGATCACCACGCCGTCCTGAATATTGGAGTGCGAGCCGATGACGATCGGTTCCATGTCGCCAGCGGCGTTCAACTCGTCGGCGCGGATCACCGCATACGGGCCGACGTAGACGAAATCTTCGACTATCACCCGGCCGCAGATAATAGCGGTGGGATCGATGTAGGCCAGCGGCGAGACCTGCGGCAGGTGGCCGCTGGGATTTTTACGCAGCATGATTTTCTCCCCGCCAGCTCAGCTCCGCCACCGCATTGTGGGCATGCAGGCTCTCCTGATGCTCGACGCGCAGCGAGAAGGCGCGGTAGTCACACTGGCTGCGCAGCATGCGATACAGACGGCGCGCCGCATCTTCGCAAAACATCAGGTTCTGACCGTTGGCCAGCGCGAAGGCTTGCTCGTCGCGGCGTTTCACCAGCGTTTGTACCGGCGTGCCCAGCGCGTGTTCGATGCGGTCGATCAATTTCACCGGTTCGAACGCCCGTTCATTCTCGGGCGTCACGGTGACCCAGGCCCAGCTGCGCTGGCTGTGAGGGGTGGCCGGCATTCCCTGCTCCAACAGCCACTCGCTCACCTGCCGTTGGCTGATCCGCTCCGCCGCCTGTTCAAAATCAAACTGAAACTGTTGCTGCGCCAGCTGGCGGCTGAGCGCCGCCGAACTCGGACAGGTGGAGGAGTAAGGCACGCCGACGGTCAGCGCCAGCGTCAGCCTGTTCGTCAGGGTGGCCTCGATGCGCAGCGGGTAAGCCTTCCAGCCGCGCTGCGGCGACAGCAACGCCGGGCGCGACAGCAGCAGCTCGCCGCTGAGCGTCAGGCTGGCGCGATCGCTGTGTTCCGGCTGCGAATCCAGAAAGGCCTGCAGCGTTCGGCAGAGGCGCTGCGGCGTCAGCTCGCCCTGCGTCAATTCGTCCAGCGCCAGATACAGCCGCGACATGTGAATGCCGCGTTCGCCCGCCGCTTCGGCGCGCAGGTTGATGCCGGCGTCGACCTTGGCCATCAGTGGCTTGCCGGCCAGCTCCAGCGGCAGCGCGATCCCTTGCATCCCGACCCAATCGAGCCCGACATCACTCATTTCGCCGCGCCATGCCTGAGCGTCCGGCAGCGAACGGCGTGGTGGAAGTGCAACTTCGTTCATACATCCCCTTGCGTTATTGTGACTTTGCCGGGGAACGGTATCATGATTTTGTTATGTTATAACATATCAAATAAGATTTTTTTCACGATCGCGAACGACCTGATTAATCAAGTCGCAGAAAACTCAGTGATTTTGCTCAATGGATTGGGCTGCCGGTCAGAGTGCGATACACTAACGCTATTGCTGATTAACCCATGAGCCTCTATGCGTGGTTTACCCCTTTGGATAGTGTCGTTGTGCTTTACCGGCTCCGCCCTGGCCACAACAACACCGCCCGCGCCCGCCGCGGCGCCGCTGCCGGACATTCGCCAGAGCGGCTTTGTCTATTGCGTCAGCGGCATACTGAATACCTTCAACCCGCAAATGGCCAGCAGCGGCCTGACGGTGGATACCCTGGCCGCCCAGCTGTACGATCGCCTGCTGGATGTCGATCCCTACACCTACCGGCTGATCCCCGAGTTGGCGCAAAGCTGGGAAGTGCTGGACAACGGCGCCACCTACCGCTTCCATCTGCGCAAGGACGTGCCGTTCCAGACCACCGCCTGGTTCACGCCCACCCGCAAGATGAACGCCGACGACGTGGTGTTCAGCTTCGCGCGCGTATTTGACCAAAAACACCCGTATCACGACGTCAACGGCGGCGAATACCCCTATTTCGACAGCCTGCAGTTCGGCGATTCGGTGCAGAGCGTGAGAAAGCTCGACGACTACACGGTGGAGATCCGCCTGCAGTCGCCGGACGCCTCGTTCCTGTGGCACCTGGCGACCCACTACGCGCCGGTGCTGTCCGCCGAGTACGCCGACACGCTGACGCGCGAAGGCCATCAGGAGCTGATCGACCGCGAACCGGTCGGCAGCGGCCCGTTCCTGCTCAACGAATACCGCTCGGGGCAATATATTCGCCTGGCGCGCAACGCCACCTACTGGAAAGGCCTGCCGCGCATGCCGCAGGTGGTGATCGATCTGGGCGCCGGCGGCACCGGCCGCCTCTCCAAACTGCTGACCGGCGAGTGCGACGTGCTGGCCTATCCGGCGGCGAGCCAGCTGTCTATCCTGCGCGACGATCCGCGCCTGCGCCTGACGCTGCGCCCGGGGATGAACATCGCCTATCTGGCGTTCAACACCCGCAAGCCGCCGCTCGACAACCTCAACGTGCGCCAGGCGATCTCGCTGGCGATCAACAACCAGCGGTTGATGCAATCGATCTATTACGGCACTGCGGAAACCGCCGCCTCGATCCTGCCGCGCGCCTCCTGGGCCTACGACAACGACGCGCACGTCACCGAGTACGATCCGGCCAAATCGCGCGAAATGCTGCGGCAGGCCGGCGTCGGCCAGCTGAACCTGAAGCTGTGGGTGCCGACCGCCTCGCAGTCTTACAACCCGAGCCCGCTGAAGACCGCCGAACTGATCCAGGCCGATCTCGGCCAGGTGGGCATCAACGTCACCATTGTGCCGGTGGAAGGCCGCTTCCAGGAGGCGCGCCTGATGGAGATGAACCACGATCTGACCCTGACCGGCTGGGCCACCGACAGCAACGACCCGGACAGCTTCTTCCGGCCGCTGCTGAGCTGCGCGGCAATCCGTTCGCAAACCAACTATGCTCACTGGTGTGACCCGGGCTTCGACGAGGTGTTGCAGAACGCGCTGCTGTCGCAGCAGCTGTCTCAGCGCATCGACAACTACCGCAAGGCGCAGAAGATCCTCGAGCAGCAATTGCCGGTGCTGCCGCTGGCCTCTTCCCTGCGGCTGCAGGCCTACCGCTACGACATCAAGGGATTGGTGCTGAGCCCGTTCGGCAACGCCTCGTTCGCCGGGGTGTACCGTGAATCCGCGCCGGAGGTGAAAAAGTGATTATCTTTACCCTGCGCCGCATTCTGCTGCTGCTGATCACGCTGTTCTTCCTGACGCTGGTCAGCTTCAGCCTGAGCTATTTCACGCCGCGCGCGCCGCTGAACGGCGCCGCCCTGCTGGACGCCTATCAGTTCTACTTCGTCAGCCTGCTGCACTGGGACTTCGGCGTCTCCAGCATCAACGGCCAGGCGATCAGCGAACAGCTGCGTGAAGTGTTCCCGGCCACCATGGAACTGTGCCTGCTGGCCTTCGCCCTGGCACTGTTTATCGGCATTCCGCTGGGCATCATCGCCGGCGTGCTGCGCGGCAAGTGGCAGGACACCGCCATCAGCACCTTCGCGCTGCTAGGCTTTTCGATGCCGGTGTTCTGGCTGGCGCTGCTGCTGATGCTGTTCTTCTCGCTGCACCTGGGCTGGCTGCCGGTTTCCGGCCGTTTCGACCTGCTGTATCAGGTGAAGCCGATCACCGGTTTCGCGCTGATTGACGCCTGGCTGTCGGACTCGCCGTACCGCGCCGAGATGATCGGCAGCGCCCTGCGCCACATGATCCTGCCGATCGCCGCGCTGGCGGTGGCGCCCACCACCGAAGTGGTGCGCCTGATGCGCATCAGCACCGACGACGTGCTGAGCCAAAACTACATCAAGGCCGCCGCCACCCGCGGTCTGTCGCGCTTCACCATCATTCGCCGCCACGTGTTGCACAACGCGCTGCCGCCGATCGTGCCCAAGCTGGGGCTGCAGTTCTCCACCATGCTCACGCTGGCGATGATCACCGAAGTGGTGTTCAGCTGGCCGGGCCTCGGCCGCTGGCTGATCAACGCCATTCGCCAGCAGGACTATGCGGCGATCTCCGCCGGTGTCATGGTGGTCGGCACGCTGGTGATCACCATTAACGTCCTGGCCGATATTCTGGGTGCGGCAACCAACCCGCTGAAACATAAGGAATGGTATGCCCTTCGATAACGTATACCGCGAGAAAAAAATGCCGAGCCCGCTGCGCTACACCTGGCGGATTTTCTACGGCGACGCGCTGGCGATGATCGGTTTTTACGGGGTGATCGCCCTGCTGCTGCTGTCGCTGTTCGGCAGCCTGCTGGCGCCCTACGCGCTGGATCAGCAGTTCCTCGGCTATCAGCTGCTGCCGCCGTCCTGGTCGCGCTACGGCAACGTGTCGTTCTTTCTCGGCACCGACGATCTCGGGCGCGACATCCTCAGCCGCCTGTTGACCGGCACTGCCGCCACCTTCGGCTCGGCGCTGGCGGTAACGCTGGCCGCGGCGTTCTGCGGAGTGATCCTCGGCGTGTTCGCCGGCGTCACCCACGGGCTGCGCTCGGCGGTGCTCAACCACATCCTCGATACCCTGCTGTCCATTCCCTCGCTGCTGCTGGCGATTGTGGTGGTGGCGTTTATCGGCCCCAAACTTGAACACGCCATGCTGGCGGTGTGGCTCGCCTTGCTGCCGCGCATGGTGCGCACCATCTACAGCGCGGTGCACGACGAGCTGGAGAAAGAGTACGTGGTGGCGGCGCGGCTCGACGGCGCTTCCACGCTGCAGATCCTGTGGTACGCCGTCATGCCGAACATCGCCGCGGTGCTGGTGACCGAGTTCACCCGCGCGCTGTCGATGGCCATTTTGGACATCGCCGCGCTCGGCTTCCTCGATCTCGGCGCGCAGCTGCCTTCGCCGGAATGGGGAGCGATGCTCGGCGACTCGCTCGAGCTGGTGTACGTCGCCCCCTGGACGGTGATGCTGCCCGGCGCGGCCATCCTCGTCAGCGTGCTGCTGGTTAACCTGTTAGGCGACGGTATGCGCCGCGCAATCAATGCCGGGGTGGAATAATGCCGTTACTCGATATCCGCAATCTGACGATTGAATTTATGACCGCCGAAGGGCCGGTCAAGGCGGTCGATCGCGTCAGCATGACGCTGACCGAGGGCGAGGTGCGCGGCCTGGTGGGTGAATCGGGCTCCGGCAAGAGCTTGATCGCCAAGGCCATCTGCGGCGTAACCAAAGACAACTGGCGCGTCACCGCCGACCGTTTCCGCTTCGACGACATCGATCTGCTGCAGCTGAGCCCGCGCGAGCGGCGCAGGCTGGTGGGCCACAACGTCTCGATGATTTTCCAGGAGCCGCAGTCCTGTCTCGATCCTTCCGAGAGCATCGGCCGCCAGCTGGCGCAGGCGATCCCGGGCTGGACTTATAAAGGCCACTGGTGGCAGCGCTTCAACTGGCGCAAACGCCGCGCCATCGAATTGCTACACCGCGTCGGCATCAAGGATCACGACGACATCATGGGCAGCTTCCCGTACGAGCTGACCGAAGGCGAGTGTCAGAAAGTGATGATCGCCATCGCGCTGGCCAACCAGCCGCGCCTGCTGATCGCCGATGAGCCAACCAACGCCATGGAGCCGACCACCCAGGCGCAGATTTTCCGCCTGTTGGCGCGCCTCAATCAGAACAACAACACCACCATCCTGCTGATCAGCCATGATTTGCAGATGATGAGCAAGTGGGCCGACCGGGTGAACGTGCTGTACTGCGGGCAAACGGTGGAAAGCGCCCAGTGCGAAGAGCTGTTGGCGGCGCCGCACCACCCTTACACCCAGGCGCTGATCCGCGCCATGCCGGATTTTGGCCGCTCGCTGCCGCACAAGAGCCGGTTGAACACGCTGCCGGGCGCCATTCCTTCGCTGGAACACCTGCCGATCGGCTGCCGTCTGGGGCCGCGCTGCCCTTACGCGCAGAAGAAGTGCATCGAAACGCCGCGCCTGCGCCCGGTCAAAAACCACTTCTTCGCCTGCCACTTCCCGCTGAACATGGAGGAGCAATAACATGGAAACGCTGTTGGAAGTGCGCAACCTGAGCAAAACCTACCGCTACCGCACCGGGCTGTTCCGCCGTCAGCACGTCGAGGCGGTGAAATCCGTCAGCTTTACCCTGCGCGAAGGCCAGACGCTGGCGGTGATCGGCGAGAACGGCTCCGGCAAATCCACGTTGGCGAAGATGCTCTCCGGCATGGTGGAACCGACCGCCGGCGAACTGCTGATCGACGATCATCCGCTGGAATTCGGCGATTATCGCTACCGCAGCCAGCGCATTCGCATGATTTTTCAGGATCCGAGCACCTCGCTCAACCCACGCCAGCGCATCGGCCAGTTGCTGGACGCGCCGCTGCGGCTGAACACCAGTCTGGAACCCGCCGAACGCGAGCAGCGCATCAACCAGACGCTGCGCCAGGTCGGCATGTTGCCGGATCACGCCTACTACTATCCGCACATGCTGGCTTCCGGGCAGAAACAGCGCGTCGCATTGGCGCGCGCGCTGATCCTGCAGCCGAAGGTGATCGTCGCCGATGAGGCGCTGGCCTCGCTGGACATGTCGATGCGCTCGCAAATCATCAACCTGATGCTGGAACTGCAGGAAAAACATGGTATTTCCTATATCTACGTCACTCAGCACCTCGGCATGATGAAGCATATCAGCGACCAGGTGCTGGTGATGCACGAAGGGGAAATCGTCGAACGCGGCAGCACCGCCGAGGTGTTGGCGGCGCCGCTGCACGAATTGACCAAGCGCCTTATCGCCAGCCATTTCGGCGAGGCGCTGACCGCCGACGCCTGGCGGCGCGACGGCGGCCGTTTTTGAGCCCCGTCCTGGCCTGCAACAAACCCGCTGCGGCGGGTTTTTTATTGCCGCACGCGCCTGCCGTTTAGCAAGAAAGCGCACATACAAATTACATTCTTGTTATATATCCTTATATTTTATTCCTTTCAGTTATTGATTAGTCCGTAACATTATTTTATCTCGCCAGGGCGATCGGTGAGGATATCCCCTACGTTGAGCCTCTCATACGACAGGATATCGCACTGATGAACAGCCTTCGCCATCGCCGCCTCTCGCAGTTTCTGCTTACGCTGGCCGCCGGTTTCTCTGTTTACGGCCACGCGCTGTGCTGCGATGAACTGCGCTGAATCCGCCTTTCGCCCCGCCAGCGGGCATGTTGCCTCTTTGTCCAGCCGCCGCTGCCGTACGCAGCGTTGGCTGTTGATCACGATTAAGGATTGACCCTATGGAACGACTCCGTCGACAACATAATGCCCAGTGGTATCACGAAACCCAAAGCAGCGTACGGGGCGATGCGCCGCTGGAGCCGCAGGCGGCCACCCTGCGCGATCGTTTTCTGCTGGGGCTGGGCGCCTTCGCCGACGAAGCGCTAAATGCTGCGCTCAGCGCCCGCGCCGGGGTATTCAACGCCTCGCTGGCCGGTTACCACGCGCTGTTTCCCGATCAGGTGTCGCTGTCACGATACGTGACATTGTCACCCTACGATCGCCTCAGCACCGCGTTGACCGTCGCTCAGGTGACGGGCGTGCAATCGCTTTGTAGCCACTACGCCGCCCGCCTCGCCCCGCTGCACAGCCCGGACGCCTCCCGGGAAAGCAATATCCGTCTCGCCCAGATCACCCAATATGCCCGCCAGCTCGCCAGCCAGCCCACGCTGATTTGCCGCAGGGCGCTGCAACAGCTTGGCGACGTCGGGCTGAGCCCGGCGGATATCGTAACCTTCTCTCAGACGATCGGTTTTGTCAGCTATCAGGCGCGCGTAGTAGCGGGTGTGGCGGCGTTAGCCGGCCGCCCGGCGGTGGTGGTGCCCGGCTTCCCGAACGTCGAAGACGCCGATGGCGTCGCTTTCAGCGCCGACGAGTTGAGCTGGACTGCGCGTCTGCCGACAATCGACACGGAAGCCGCCGCCGCCGAACAGCTTGACGTGCTGGATCAGAGCCACCCTCAGGCGCGCGCCGAATCTTATTATTTGCTGTTGGCGCATGATGCCGCCGCGCTGCGCGAGCGTAACGGCGTGTTTAACGGCATCAATGCCGAAGGATATGGGTTATCGAGCCGATTGAAAGCGCTGGCGACTCTGGTGGTCTCGCGCATCAACGGCAGCCGCTACTGCGCGGCTACGGTGGCGCAAGAGCTACAGGACGACGGGCTGGCCCAGGCGCTGTTCGCCGGGCTGCCTCAGGGGCTGGCTTTTACCGAGGATGCCGTCAAACGCGCAGTGATCCACACCGCCGCCGAGCTGACGCGCGCTCCGGAGAAATTCACCCCGCAGAGCGTGCAGCCGTTGTTCAACAGCGGCCTGAATCAGGCGCAGGCGCTGGAAGTGATCCTCACCGCCGCGCTCTACGCCTGGGAAAACCGCCTGCGCCAAACGCTGGGCGATGCGGAGCCGGCACAGCCGGCGCAATGACCTATCACTGAGTTGACGGCTAATTTCGCCGTTAACTCTCTTTGGTCTATTTTGGCTAAAAACTTCAGCAAAAGATGAACTGATAAAGTATAAATCCGAAAAAATAATATTTGTCAGAATTATGATTCGTTTTTTCCTGCCGTTCGCGAAAATAACGACTCGTCAAAATTATGTCTGCAAACAAAGCAATAGAAAGATTGCGCCCTCGCTCAATTATGTAACCGTTCTCATCGCAGAAGCAGTAAAACAAGGTTTTAACCCTGCTAATTAATAGAGGAACACATTAACGCCTCTAACTTTTCAGCAGTGGTGGCCTTGCTGTTTAGTTTCTATGATTAAGCCGATAGCGACGTTGTGATTTCCATTTCAAATATTCACTAAAAATAAACGCTCGCCGTCAACCCCATTATTTTTTGATTTTCCATCACAGCAAAAAAATATTGTGAGGTAACCCCATGTCTGAGCAAGAACTTAAATCCAGCAACAGTATCGTTAACGTGATTGTCGTCATCGATACCGATGCTCTGATAGAAGCATTCGAGAATAACAACCCCAGTCAGGACTCCGGCAACCCAACAGGTATCGGCCATCAATACGCTTATATGGTCGTCACCTCCGAGCAGGTGATCGGCGGTTCCGGCACGGCGGACTTGAACTTTAAAGCCAATGTCGGCGACGTCATTCGCTGGACCGGCACCTCAGAATCCGCCAATTTCGACGCCGGCGTGCTGATCTACGGGCTGCCGCAGTTCGGCAGCGGCACCCAGGTCTTTTCCAACCCGACCTTCAAAATGTACACCCGCAGCTCGATGATGCCGGCGCAAAATACCGTGTTCCCCGTCACCTTCACCAACCAAACCTATTGGTTCATCCAGGCGGACATCAGCAATACCGGCACGGAAAATTATTGCATCCAATTTGGCCTTTATTATCGGCCAAACGGCGGCGATCAGAAATTACTGGGTTATTTCTATTGGGATCCGACCATTACCATCAGCAATTAACCTTATTCCGTCGACCGTTAGGCACCACATGATTATGGCCCCACGGGGCCATAATCGTTGCGGAAACATCGGGTAAACTTAAACGTCTCTATTCATTTTGCCGACGCAGCCACTCGCTGGCGGCGTCGAAGAATTTTTGCGCCAACGGCGTGGCGCGCTCCGCCATATCGACCACCACCGCCGCATGACGCGGCATGGCGCCGATGGCCACCGGGCGCCGCTGCAACGCCGGCATCAGCGGCGATTGCAGCTGCCCGCGCGGGAACAGCCCGCAGCCCAGGCCGACGAAAATTCCCTCCAGCAGTTGGAAGATCGAGGCAGTTTCCAGCCGCGTGTGCAGCGTCAACCCGGCGTCGCGGAAGTGTTGATCGAGATAGCGGCGGAAATAACGCGTCGGCTCGGCCAGGCACAGCGGCAAGGCGGCCACCGCCTCCAGCGGCAACGGCGTGTCACCCACCAGCTTAGGGAAGTGTTGCGGATGAAATACCAGCTCGACGCCGTTTTCCACCAGCGGTTGCGATTGGAAATGCAGTTCCTTTAAGGTCGACAGCTCGAAAAAGCCGATGCCGATGTCAACGGTATGCGCCGTCAGCGCCTCCAGCAGCTGATCGGCGCTCAGCACCGCCAGCCGGTAATCGAGATGCGGGTAACGCGCGCTGACCGCCTTGAGCATTTCCGATACCGAGATACTGCACTGCGGTACCACGCCAAGGCGCAGCGTGCCGTGCAAGCCGTGCTTGAGCGACTCCACCTCCAGCTTCAGCCCCTGGTAGACCGAGACGATCTCACGCGCCCACGCCAGCACCCGCTCGCCTTCGGCGGTAAAACCGCCGAAATGGTTGCCGCGGTTAATCAGCGAAACGCCCAGCTCTTTCTCCAGATTTTTCAATCGCATGGATAGCGTCGGCTGGCTAACGAAGCTGGCTTCCGCCGCCCGGCCGAAGTGGCGTTCCCGTTCTAAATTACACAAATAAATCAGTTGTTTAATATCCATAGCGCGGCTCAATGATCGGCATTCGCATCAGTATACCACCGGGCGCCGTCGCCCGCCCGGCGAGTCAGAGCTTCAGCTTCACGTAATCCGCCAGGCGCGAGAACACGCCGCCCTGCGGCACCGCCTGCAGCGCCACCAGCGGCAGGGTTTTCACCACCTGGCCATTGTCGCTGATGCGGATCTCGCCGACGGTCTGCCCTTTGCCAATCGGCGCTTCCAGCCGTGCGGTATTGATTACGTACTGCGCCTTCAGCTTGTCCGCTTCGTTTTTTGGCAGGCTGAGCGACTGGTTCTGCGCGCTGCCGACCGGCAAGCGGTGATCCTCGCCGTACCAGACCGGCTCTTCCCCCAGGCTCTGCCCGGCGCTGAACAGGTGTACGGTGGTAAAGTCGCGCAGCCCCCAGGTCAACAGCTTACGCGCCTGCTCCTCACGCCCCTTAGCGCTTTTGCCGCCCATCACCACGGCGATCAGGCGGCGATCCCCTTCGGTGGCGGAGGCGATGATGTTGAAGCCGGCCGAGGCGGTGTGCCCGGTTTTCAGCCCATCGACGTGCAGCGTCTTATCCCACAGCAGGCCATTGCGGTTCTGCTGCGTGATACCGTTCCAGGTCAGCGACTTCTCACTGTACATATGATATTCCGCCGGTTCACTCATGATAATGGCACGCGCAATCACCGCCAGATCGCCGGCGGTGGTGAACTGCCCCGGCGCATCCAGCCCGTGTACCGTTTCGAAATGGGTGTTCTGCAGGCCCAGCTGCGCGCTCTTCTCGTTCATCAGCTTGACGAAGTTGGCCTGGCTGCCCGCCACATAGTCCGCCATCGCCACGCAGGCGTCGTTGCCGGAATCGATGATAATGCCGCGGCTGAGATCGCGTACCGTGACCCTGTCACCGGGCTTCAGGAACATCAACGAAGACCCCTTGAACACCGGGTTGCCCTGCGCCCATGCGTCTTTCCCCACGGTGACGACATCGTCAAGACCAATCTTGTGCTGGTCAAGCGCGTGGTCGATCACCAACCCGGTCATGAGTTTGGTCAGGCTGGCCGGGTTGCGCCGTTCATCGGCATTGCCGGCAGCCAACACCTGGCCGGTGGTGTAATCCATCAAAACGTAAGAGGCGGCGTCTATCGCCGGCGGGGTCATGGTGGGAAAATGGGGCGTCGTTCCCGCCGCCTGCGCCGCTACTAAAGGCAGTAATATACCGCCGATCACCACTGATACTGAACGCTTCACGCTGTGTTCCTCAGGCCCGCAGGCTGAATAAAATGCCAATATAATCCGCAAGATAGACTGCATTAATTCACTTTCAGACGAAACCATTACTCTTTTGCAGCGGGTGTCTTTATGCAACCATTTGTTTACGTCATCGCCCGCCGGCGATAGATAAGCTCTATGCCGCCATTGCCCCATTCGATTAGACGCCACCCGGCAGCCCCCCTAAACTTGTGACATAAATACGCAAGACGCATAAAAAAGCGTTTACTTTTTAGCTACAACCACCTGCGAAGTGTCATCATGAAATTTAAACCGTCAATCAAGCCTTACACCGGCCCGGCGGGCGGCTGGGGTTCGCTTGAAGCCACCACCCGCTTTGTCCTCGACAGTAAACAAACGCTCAAAAACATGCGCAACCTGATGCGCGTCAACAAGGCTCGCGGCTTCGACTGCCCAGGCTGCGCCTGGGGCGACGACAACCACAGCACCTTCAGCTTCTGCGAAAACGGCGCCAAAGCGGTCAGTTGGGAAGCGACGCGCAGCGCCGTCGAGCCAGAGTTCTTCGCCGCCCACAGCGTCAGCACCTTGCAGCAGCAAAGCGACTATTTCCTCGAGTATCAGGGGCGCCTCACCCATCCGATGCGCTACAACGCCGAAACCGACCACTATGAGCCTATCCATTGGCCGGACGCGCTGGCGCTGATCGCCAAGCACATCAACGGCATGGACAACCCGAACCAGATCGAGCTGTATACTTCGGGCCGCGCCAGCAACGAAGCGTCGTACCTTTATCAGCTGTTCGGCCGCATGCTCGGCACCAGCAATTTCCCCGACTGTTCCAATATGTGCCACGAGGCGAGCGGCGTTGGGCTGAAACAGAGCATCGGGGTCGGCAAAGGCACCATCCGCATCGATGACTTCGAAAAGGCCGATGCCATCTTCGTGTTCGGTCAAAACCCCGGCACCAACCACCCGCGCATGCTGCACAGCCTGAAAAACGCCGCCCGACGCGGCGCGCGCATCGTCAGCTTCAACACCCTGCGCGAACGTGGGCTGGAAAGGTTCGCCGATCCGCAGGATCCGGTACAGATGCTGACGCCAAAATCCTCGCCGATCAGCTCTTCCTATTACCAACCGAATCTGGGCGGTGATATGGCGGCGGTGCGCGGCATGGTAAAAGCCCTGCTGGAAACCCACCGCCAGCGTCTGGCCGCCGGCGAGCCCGCCCTGTTCGACCTGGCGTTTATCGAACGGCACAGCGTTGGCGTAGAGGCTTACCTGGCGCAGGTGGACGCCACCGAGTGGCAAACCATTACCGCGCAGTCGGGCCTGAGCGAGGCGCAGCTGCGCCAGGCGGCGGCCACCTATCAGGGCGCCGAACGGGTGATCTGCACCTGGGCGATGGGCGTGACGCAGCATAAACACTCCATTGCGACGGTGCGCGAAATCACCAACCTGCAGCTGCTGTTCGGGCAACTGGGCAAACCGGGCGCCGGCCTGTGCCCGGTACGCGGCCACAGCAACGTCCAGGGTAACCGCACCATGGGGATCGACGAGAAGTCGCCCAAAGCGCTGCTCGACAGCCTGGAGCGCCACTTTAACTTCACCGCCAATCGCGCGCTGGGCCACAACACGGTGGAAGCGATCGAAGCGATGCTACGCGGCGAAGTGAAAGTGCTGATCGCGCTGGGCGGCAACCTGGCCGCCGCGGCGCCGGACACCGAGCGCACCGCCCGCGCCCTGCGCAACTGCGATTTGACAGTGCATATCAGCACCAAGCTTAACCGCAGCCATCTGGTGACCGGCAAAGACGCGCTGATCCTGCCGACGCTCGGCCGCACCGAACTGGACATGCAGGCCAGCGGCTCGCAGTACATTACGGTCGAGGATTCGTTCAGCATGGTGCACGCCTCGGAAGGCATCGGCAAACCGCTGGCGGAGACCCAACGTTCGGAGACGGCGATCGTCTGCGGCATCGCCGACGCGGTGCTGGGCACCCGGCAGTTGGACTGGCTGGAACTGGCCGACGACTACTCGCTGATCCGCGATCATATCGCCGCCACCATTCCCGGCTTTGAGGATTTCAACCGGCGCTGCGACCAGCCCGGCGGTTTCTACCTGGGCAATGCCGCCGCCGAACTGCGCTTCGCCACGCCAAGCGGCAAGGCAGAATTCAGCGCCGCCGCGCTGCCGACCACCCTGTTCCCGCAACTGGGCGGCGAGCAAGCGCCGTTTACCCTGCAGACGCTGCGCTCGCACGATCAGTACAACACCACCATCTATGGTCTGGATGACCGTTATCGCGGCGTTTACGGCCAACGCGAAGTGTTGTTCATCCATCCGGAGGATCTGGCTGCGCTGGGCCTGCAGGATGGCGAACGGGTAGAGATTGAAACCCTGTGGAACGATGGCGTGGTGCGTAAAGTAGACGGGTTCAAGCTGGTGAGTTACGACATTCCGCGTGGCAACCTGGCGGCCTACTACCCGGAAACCAACCCGCTGGTGCCGCTGGCCAGCTTCGGCGACGGTACCGGCACGCCGACTTCGAAGTCGATTCCGGTGGTGATCCGCCGCAGCGAACAGCAACCTTCGCGGCGCATCGCCTGAAAACGCGCGCCCGGTTCACCCCGGGCGCGCCAATATCGCCAGGATGGTCTGCAACTCGTCGGACAGCTGATGCCGTCGCCAGACGAAATACAGGTCGCTCACCCCCTCCTCACCCATTTCCACCACCTTCAGCCCCGGCGCCGGCAAGATCAGCGGCAGCAACGAACCGGGTACGCAGGCGACGCCACAACCGGCCTGCACGCAGGCCGCCATCGCGGCATAAGACTCCATTTCCAGCGTCATGCGCGGTTTCAGCCCGCGCGAGGCCAGCCAGTGATCGACCTTCAAGCGAAACGAACATTCGCGGCTGAAGGTGTAAAACTCCAGCGGCGCCAGCGTGGCGGCGTCGGGTTCCCCGGCATCGGCCGGCATCAGCAATACCAGCCGTTCGTCGAATGCCCTTTGGCTGGCCAGCAGCGGATGTTCTATCGGGCCGTCGGTGATCGCCAGATCGAGATCGCTGTCGATCAACATGCGTTCCAGCACCAGCGAGTCGCGGCTCAGCACGTTGATGTGCAGATGAGGCTGTAAACGGCGCAGCCGGGCAATGCGCGCCGGCAAATGGCTGACCAGCGAGAAATCCAGCGCCCCGAGGTTCAGCAGCCCATGTTGGTGCTCGCCGGCGAACAGCTGCTTGCTGCGCTCCGCCTGCGCCACAATGTCGCGCGCCTGCTGGTAGAACAGCCGCCCTTTGGGATTGACGTACAGCCGGTTCTTGTCGCGGAAAAACAGCTCGCCGCCCAGCGACTCCTCCAGCTCGCGCAGCCGCAGCGTGACGTTGGAAGGCACGCAGTGCAGCTCGCGCGCGGCGGCGGCGATGGTTTTATGTTCCACCACGGTGCAGAAAAACTTCAGCTGGCTCAGCTTCATCTATCACTCACTTTTAGTTAGCGTTTTAGTTAAAAACAATCACTTTAGATTAGCATCGATTTCACCTACAGTCTGCCGACACCCTGAGGAGGATCTCTGATGCCACTGAATGACCTACTGACGCTGCCCGGCGTGGCGGCCCAACCGGATGCGGTAACCGACGGTTACGTGTTCAACCACACCATGATCCGCGTGAAGGATCTGACCAAGGCGCTGGATTTCTACACCCGCGTGCTGGGCTTTACCCCGGTTTATCTGGAAACGTTCGAAGAAGCCGCCTTCACCATCTGCTACCTGACGCGCAGCCCGCGTGAACAGATCCCGCAGGACGACGACGAACGCAAGCGCTGGGCGCTGAGCCAGCCGGGCATTCTCGAGCTGACCCATAACCACGGCACCGAAAATCAGGCGGATTTCCACTATCACAACGGCAACGGCGAGCCGCGCGGCTTTGGCCACCTGTGCGTCACGGTGCCGGACGTGCGCGCCGCCTGCGAGCGGTTTGAGCGCCTCGGCGTCACCTTCCAGAAACGCCTGCATGAAGGCCGCATGAACTACGTGGCGTTCATTCGCGATCCGGACGATTACTGGATTGAAATCCTGCAGCCGACGCCGCTGCAAGACTGACGGTCACCCGCCCTCCACCCCGGCCCTCGCGCCGGGGTTTTTCATCGATAGCGTTTCGATTGACCAATCTTGCGCAAAATCGCGCGGCAACGCGGGGTTCAGTGACGTTAGGCTTGCTCGCAGCGGGTGATTCGCGTAAAACTGTCAGCCGCAAATCTTGCCACTCACAACCCATTCACTGGACGATATGTTTCAAGATAACCCGCTGCTGGCGCAGCTTAAACAGCAACTTCACTCTCAAACCCCGCGCGTTGAAGGCGTCGTGAAAGGGACTGAGAAAGGCTTTGGCTTTCTTGAAGTAGACGGTCAAAAAAGTTACTTCATTCCGCCGCCGTACATGAAGAAAGTCATGCACGGGGATCGCATTATCGCCACCCTGCACACCGAGAAAGAGCGCGAAATCGCCGAGCCGGAAACCCTGGTCGAGCCGTTCCTGTCGCGCTTTGTCGGCCGCGTGCAAAAGCGCGACGACCGTCTGTCCATCGTGCCCGATCATCCATTGCTGAAAGAGGCGATTCCGTGCCGCCCGGTGCGTGAATTGACCCACAACTTCCAGGCCGGCGACTGGGCGGTGGCGGAAATGCGCCGTCATCCGCTGAAAGGCGATCGCGGCTTCAACGCCGATCTGACCCAGTTTATCACCAACGGTGAAGACCATTTCGCCCCGTGGTGGGTGACGCTGGCGCGTCACAACCTGGAAAAAGAGGCGCCGGAGATGCTGGCTCTCAGCGAACCGGCCGCCGCGTCGGCGCGTGAAGATCTGACCGCGCTCGAATTCGTCACCATCGACAGCGCCAGCACCGAAGACATGGACGATGCGCTGTACGTGACCGACAACGGCGACGGTTCGTTGCAGTTGACCATCGCCATCGCCGATCCGACCGCCTACGTCGAACAAGGCAGCAAGCTGGACGATATCGCCCGCGTGCGCGCCTTCACCAACTACCTGCCTGGCTTCAACATCCCGATGTTGCCGCGCGATCTGTCGGACAACCTGTGCTCGCTGCGCCCTAACGAGCGCCGCCAGGTGCTGGCTTGCCGCGTGACCATCGCCGCCGACGGCGCGCTGGGCGAAGATATTCAGTTCTTCGCCGCCGAGATCGAATCCAAAGCCAAGCTGGTATACGACGAAGTGTCCGACTGGCTGGAAGGCATTGCCGGCTGGCAGCCGCCGAGCGACGCCATCGCACAGCAGGTAGCCCTGCTGAAACGCGTTTGCGACGCGCGCAACGCCTGGCGCCACCAGCATGCGCTGGTGTTTAAAGATCGCCCGGACTACCGCTTCGTGCTGGGTGAAAAAGGCGACGTGCTGGAGATCGTTACCGAGCAGCGCCGCAGCGCTAACCGCATCGTTGAAGAGTGCATGATCGCCGCCAACGTCTGCGCCGCCATCGTGCTGCGCGATCGCCTGGGCTTCGGCGTGTACAACGTGCACACCGGTTTCGATCCTGCGCTGGTCGAGCAAGCGGTCACCGTATTGCAGGCCAACGGCGTGGAAGCCGAAGCCGACAAGCTGCTGACCCTCGACGGTTTCTGCGAACTGCGCCGCCACCTGGACGCGCAGCCGACCCAGTTCCTCGACAGCCGCATCCGCCGCTTCCAGACCTTCGCGGAGATCAGCACCACGCCGGGGCCACACTTCGGTCTGGGGCTGGAGGCTTACGCCACCTGGACATCGCCGATCCGTAAATACGGCGATATGGTCAACCATCGCCTGCTGAAGGCGATCATCAACCAGCAGCCGGCGGAAAAACCGCAGGATGACGTGACGGTACAGCTGGCGGAGCGCCGCCGCCTCAACCGCATGGCGGAGCGCGACGTCGGCGACTGGCTGTACGCTCGCTTCCTGCAGGACAAGGCCGGTACCGATACCCGCTTCAACGCCGAGATCATCGACGTGACCCGCGGCGGCCTGCGCGTGCGCCTGCTGGACAACGGCGCCGTTGCCTTCATCCCGGCACCGTTTATTCACGCGGTGCGCGACGAGATGCAGTGCAGCCAGGAAACCGGCACTGTACAGATCAAGGGTGAAGTGGTTTACCGCCAGAGCGACACCTTGCAGGTCACCATCGCCGAAGTGCGCATGGAAACCCGCAGCGTGATCGCCCGCCCTGCGGCCTGAACGCCAACCAGAAACGGTAGCAGCGCCAAACGCCGACGGTGAAAACCGCCGGCGTTTTTTTTCGCCTCATTCCGGCTAGCGCAGCGGCTCGCCGCCGGTTTCGCGCAGCAGCGGCAGCACCGCCAGCGAAGCCAGCGTCGCCAGCATCAAATAGACGGCGGGCGCCAGCAGCGAGCCGCTCAGCGCGATCGACTGCGAGGCGATGTACTGGGCAAAACCGCCGAAGATCGCCACCCCGAGGCTGTAGACCAACGCAAACCCCAAAGCGCGAATGCGCTGCGGGAACAGCTCCGAAATCATCAGCATGGTCGGCACCGAACCGAGCGTGGTCAACCCGACCAGCAGCGCGACTATCAGCAACAGCACCGCCGGATGCGGCACCGCGCTCAGCCACCAAAACGCCGGCAGGGCCACGATCAGAATTGCGATCCGCGACCAACGGATCAGCGGCAGGCGGCCGTAACGATCGCACCAGTGCCCGACCAGCAGGCTGCCGCCGAAGGTGACAAGCCCCGCCAGCAGCATCGCGGCATAGCCGTAGGCCTGCGCCATCCCCAAGTATTTCACCGCGTAGGTGCCGAGATAATACATCGAGATGTAAGTGGCGACGGTGGCGCCGATGGTCAGCATCACCCCGAGCACCACCGCCCGCGAGTGCTTGCGCAACTGCGCAGGCGGCTCGTGCGCCCGCGGCACCGACGGCCGATCGCTCTCCAGCCCGAGACGCAGCCAGCAACCGAGCGGCGCCAACGCCACGCCGATAAAGAAAGGAATACGCCATCCCCACTCGGCCATGGCGTTCGGCTCGCCGGAAAGCACCGGCAAGGCCGCGCTGAGCGCCAGCGCGGTGACGCCGCCAACCACGGTGGCGATGCCCTGCGTCGCCAACGACCAGCTGGAATAGAAGCCGCGCCGGTTGGGCGGCGCGGACTCCACCAGCAACGACATCGACGCCCCTACCTCGCCGCCCGCCGCCACGCCCTGGATCAGGCGCGCCGCTACCAAGGTGACGGTTCCCCAGTAGCCGGCGCTGGCGTAGGTCGGCGCAAAGCCGATCATCGCCGTGCCCAGGCTCATCAAGGAAATCGTCAGGATCATCGCCGGTTTGCGGCCGCAGCGATCGGCATAGGCGCCAATCAGAATGCCGCCCAGCGGCCGCATGAAGAAGCTGACGCCAAACGTCGCGAACGCCAACAGCAATGCCAAATGCGGATCGCTGGACGGTGGAAAGAACAATACGCTGATGTAAATAACGAAGAAGTTATAAATACCGAAGTCAAAAAACTCCAGCGCATTACCGAAAGAGGCGGCGAATATGATCTTTTTGCCGCTGGCGTTCGGAGCCGATATTATTGCCGTTTGAGTTTCAGCCGTATTTTCACTCATCATTATCTTCCCTGTTATTATTTTTCGCGTTTATTTTAAATACGCTTCCGCCAACGCTGCCCAATAATGGCTGCCGGCCGCCAGACAGCCGTCGTTAAAGTCATATCCCGGGTTATGCACCATGCAGCTGCCTTCGCCATCGCCGTTGCCGATGACCAGGTAACAGCCCTGCGGGTGCGCATCGAGCATGAAGGCGAAATCTTCGCTGCCCATCAGCGGCCGGGCGCCATAGTGCGCGCGGGCGGCGCCGAACTGCTGCTGTGCCACGCGGTGGGCGAAACGGGTCATCCCTTCGTCGTTGACCAGCACCGGCGTGCCGTTAACGTGTTCCACCACCGCGTGAGCGCCGAAGCTTGCCGCCTGCGCCTCGATCAGCGCCGGAATGCGCGCCAGCAAGGTTGCGCGCGCCTGGCGATCCAGCGAGCGCACGCTGAGCTTCATCTCCGCGCTGTCCGGGATCACGTTGGCCGCCTCACCGGCCTTGATGCTGCCGACGGTGATCACCGCCGCTTCCAGCGGATCGATATTGCGCGAGACGATGCTCTGCACGGAAACGGTGATATGCGAGGCCACCAGCACCGGATCGATCGTCAGCTGCGGGATGGCGCCGTGGCCGCCACGCCCCTGCACCCGCACGTTGAACTGATCCATCGAGGCCATAAACGGGCCATGCTGGAAAAAGAACTCACCGAGCGGCATGCCCGGCATGTTGTGCATGGCGAAGATGGCGTCGCAGGGGAAGCGCTCGAACAGCCCCTGTTCCACCATGCGCGCGCCGCCGTTCAGCATCTCTTCCGCCGGTTGGAAAATCAGGTGCAGCGTGCCGTTGAAGTTGCGCGTATGCGCCAGGTAACGGGCGGCGCCGAGCAGCATGGTGGTATGGCCGTCATGGCCGCAGGCGTGCATGCGGTTGGCCACGCTGCTGCTCCAGGGTTTGCCGGTGTTCTCCTCGATCGGCAAGGCATCCATATCGGCGCGCAGCCCGAGGCTTTTCACGCCGTCGCCCGCCCGCAGCGTGCCCACCACGCCAGTGCCCGCCAATCCGCGGTGCACCTCATAACCCCACGAACTCAGATAATCCGCGACCAGATCGCTGGTGCGAAACTCTTCGAAACCCAATTCGGGGTGCTGATGAATATCGTGCCGAATAGCCGTGAGCTGCGGTAAATACCCTTCGATGATTTTATTTATCATAATTACATTCCTTTCGTGATTTTATTATTTATTTGGTGAATGAATAAACCTGAGGGTGAAAATAAAGGTATAACACGGCATGAATAATTTTATTTCGGCTCGCCTCGACAGATAAAATAATAATCCGCCAGACGCCGTATCCAGATAAAAAACGACAATGATTCGCTGTACGCACCGCGAAAATGCAGAATGAATAACTGCCCGGGATTCTGTGGGCGGCAGCCTGCGCCAACGCTGTTTCATCACTTTGTTTTTACACTAAAACCCCACCTGCTTCACATTTCTCATCCGACCTGCCGCGGTTCAGCGGCAAAACTTCTACTGTTAAAACGTCATTCCAAATAACAACGTCGATTTTTACCTCTGTACGCCAAGGAGTTGTTTCATGAAAAACATCAGGTCCGGACTTATCTGGCTGCTGGTGGCGTTGGTCGGCGCCTTCGCCTTCGCCATGCTGGCGCTCAGCCGCGGCGAACACGTCAACGCCGTCTGGCTGGTGGTCGCCGCCGTCGCCTGCTACAGCATCGCCTACCGCTTCTACAGCCGGTTCATTGCCGACAAGGTCTTTGAGCTGGACGACCGCCGTCTGACCCCGGCCGAACGCCGCAACGACGGCCTGGACTATGTGCCCACCAACAAATGGGTGCTGTTCGGCCACCACTTCGCCGCCATCGCCGGCGCCGGGCCGCTGGTGGGGCCGATTCTGGCCGCGCAGATGGGCTTCCTGCCGGGGACCATCTGGATCCTGGTCGGCGTCATGCTGGCCGGCGCGGTGCAGGATTTCCTGGTGCTGTTCATTTCCACGCGCCGCGACGGGCGTTCGCTGGGGGAAATGGCCAAGCAAGAGTTGGGCGCCTTCGCCGGGGTGATCACCATGCTCGGCGCGCTGGGGGTGATGATCATCATCCTGTCAGCGCTGGCGCTGGTGGTGGTAAAAGCGCTGGCCGACAGCCCGTGGGGGCTGTTCACCATCGCCGCCACCATCCCGATCGCGCTGTTCATGGGCATCTACATGCGTTTTATCCGGCCGGGCAAGATCGCTGAAATTTCGGTGATTGGCTTCGTGCTGATGCTGCTGGCGATCATTTACGGCGGCAACGTGGCGCAAGATCCCTACTGGGGGCCGTTCTTCACGCTGCACGGCACCACCCTGACCTGGGTGCTGGTGATCTACGGCTTCGTCGCTTCGGTGCTGCCGGTGTGGCTGCTGCTGGCGCCGCGCGACTACCTTTCCACCTTTATGAAAATCGGCGTCATCATCGGCCTGGCCATCGGCATCGTCTTCGCCATGCCGGAGATGAAAATGCCGGCGGTTTCGCGCTTCATCGACGGCAGCGGCCCGGTGTTCGCCGGCGCCCTGTTCCCGTTCCTGTTCATCACCATCGCCTGCGGCGCCATTTCCGGCTTCCACGCGCTGGTCTCCAGCGGCACTACGCCCAAGCTGGTGGAGCGCGAAAGCCACATCCGTTTTATCGGTTACGGCGCCATGCTGATGGAGTCTTTCGTCGCCATCATGGCGCTGATCTGCGCCTCGGTGCTGGATCCGGGCGTTTACTTCGCCATGAACTCGCCGGCGGCGCTGATCGGCACCACGGTGGAAAATGCTTCGCAGGTCATCAACAGCTGGGGCTTTATCGTCACGCCGGAAACGCTGGCGCTGATCGCCAAAGAGGTGGGTGAGAACTCCATCCTGTCGCGCGCCGGCGGCGCCCCGACCTTCGCCGTGGGCATGGCACACATCATCAGCGAGGTGTTCAACAGCCGGGCGATGATGGCCTTCTGGTACCACTTCGCCATTCTGTTCGAAGCGCTGTTCATTCTGACCGCCGTCGACGCCGGCACCCGCGCCTGCCGCTTTATGGTGCAGGATCTGGTGGGCGTGGCGGTGCCGCAACTGGCCAACAACCGTTCGTGGTTCGGCAACCTGGCGGGCACCACGGTGGCGGTGGCCGGCTGGGGCTTCTTCGTGTATCAGGGCGTGGTCGATCCGCTTGGCGGCATCAATACCCTGTGGCCGCTGTTCGGCATCGGCAACCAGATGCTGGCGTCAATGGCGCTGATCCTCGGCACCGTAGTGCTGTTCAAAATGAAAAAACAGCGCTACGCCTGGGTCACCATTCTGCCGACCGCCTGGCTGTTCGTCACCTCCATGACCGCCGGCTGGCAGAAGATCTTCCATGAGAAACCGAGCATCGGCTTCCTGGCGCAGGCGAAGAAGTTCTCCACCGGCATCGAGCAAGGCACGATCATTGCGCCGGCCAAATCGCTGAAAGACATGGAAACCATCGTATTCAGCAACCAAATCAACGCCGCGCTGTGCGGGTTCTTTATGCTGGTGGCGGTGACCATGCTGATCGCCGCCTTCTTCGCCATCCGCCGAGCGTTGCGCACCGAACAACCGACGGCGCACGAGGTCAGCGCCGCACTGCGGGAGGAAACCAGCCGTGGCTGAGTCCCGGGGTTGAGATAGACGGCCGGCCTCTTGAGCAGAGCACTGCTTAAGGGGTTGGGCCGTTAACGGACGACAGTTTGTCTGAAGATGTCGCCCCCAGGAATATTGTCTTCACCGACCCGCTTCTTGATTTCCGTCGCCAGGTACGGCGAGGCGCCGCTTGCCAGGTTATTGCCCGCCAGCGCCGTCAGCGCCCCCGTCACCGCCTGCGCCGCCTTCTGCAGGTCGCTGCCGGTGCCGTATTGCCGCATCGTGTTGTCGTATGCCCGCTGCATCACCGCCGCATCGTTCGTCGGTTTACCGCTCTTCTCAAGCTGCTCCCTGGCCTGCGCCTTCAGCCCGGCGATATCGCCCTGCGTGCGAATCACGTCCATCGCCTGGCCGCCAATCTCGCCGATAAGCTGCGCCTGCTTGAGCCGGTTTTGCTCCTTCTCCTTGTTGAATATCGGGCTGATGCTGCCGTCGTTGGCATGCTCGGTATCCCGGTTCAGCTGCTGTTTGCCGGTGTCGCGGACTATCAGCGCTCCCTCACTAACATCGGATTTTGCTTATGGTTGGTAATCCTCATATTCCCAAGCAAAAACACGAGAGAGTTTCTGAGCAATCTCCATCCAGTCACTACCTTCACACTGGTCAATATAATCCGTGATGGTTTTGGTGATCTCATCAAGATCGTACTTTCGAACCAACAGAGTATGACGTATCAGCTCAGGCACCCAGCGATTCTTACAAAGCCATTCAGGAGTGCAAATTAACACTTGATAATCATGCCCTCCGACCTCATTTTCAGGACCGATACATAAGTTGACCCATAATCCAAAACAATCAATCTCATCAGGTTGATAAGTTTCTGGAGTGAATTCTGCTGAGTAAACACCTAAAGATTTAAGCTCACCTTTCATTGAGTTATCACCATGTGCGCACTGCCTGTTTTTTGACCATCTTTTAATGTTTCAAATGTTGGTGGCGCCTTGTGCTGCACCTCTGTCTCCCAGCAGCAAGCCGGCGGCGGCGTTTTTCGCCTCAGCAGACGCGATCACTACACTCGAGTTTACCCCGGTCCTCATGACAACTGACGTTTCAGCATCACATACTCTGGATCACCACCGTCACCGATAAGACCACCTGGCGCGAACTCTGCCAGGCCAGCCAACAGCGGCAAGATTTGGGGGCCGACCAGGCGCGAGAGAACGGCGAGCAGGTTATCGCTGGCGACTGGCTAAGTCAGCCCGGGATCACCGAGGCGGAACACCTGGAGATCTCTGCTGCGCCCGGTGTGATCCGGTCGCGGCGGCGAGAAGTGGGAGGATTTAGAGATTAGAAGCACAACCCCGGTCAAAACCGGGGTTACTGTTTTAATTCAGAAGATCCATTGAAACATTGCCTGTATCAAAGAACTCTTTAAAGATCCTGACAACAAGATCAAAGTCCTTAGTAAGCTGCCGCTTCGGCCAGTAATTACCAAGAATCATGACATTTTCCCCAGAAGAAGAGGTTTGATCCCATATAGACCTTACATCGCTCCCAGACTCATCATATTCAAGCAAAGTCACCAGATAAAAGCCATTCTCTGCCTCAACACTGAGTCTGTCAGGCCCAACTTCTGGAGCATTAATGATCCTAATATTTACACTACCACTACTATTCTTCAAAATATTTAAAAAATCGAGCACATCGGGCCATAAAGGGGACTCATTCCTGGCATATTGCTCACCAGTCCATAGACAAGAAAGTTCATAATTCATCATTTTTCCGGCCCTCGGTTCTCTATTTTTTTCATCCCTTGCAGCCAAAAAAGAACGTTACCAGTTGCTTCTTCGTATATCGTCAGTGACTTTAATCCGGCCTTTTCTGCCATAGTTCTTACATCACTCAGACAGTAGTTACATACTTCCTTACCAGTTACACTCATCGCCATTTCACGCCCTTGAGTCATTCCTTTATCAAAGGCTTGCTGAATCACACCTATTTCTGCATGAGCGGTGCCCATATTTCCATTAGGGTAATTTTTATCAGGCCGCTTCAGGTACTGACGAGTAAAAAGAGCCCTGCACCAAGGCCGGGCTATAATATACTGCTAATCCTTTATACCTAGACGGATTATCTCCGTTGGAAATAGAGGCTGCAATATCAATTCGTTATTAAAAATGAACATTTTAGGAGACAAAGCTGTAACATCATAAATATTTTCAGCAACCAACATTAGGTTAGCTCTAAAAATAGGAATGTTAATATCATCCACAAAAACGAACACATCATAACTTTTATTATAATTATCAGATACAAGATCATTTATATCTTCATAATCGGAATACTTAAATTCAGACCATAGTAAGTTCCCATTAGCAAAGGGATATTTATACAAAACATTAAGAGCATCCTTCTCTCTCTGACCTTCAAGCACTTCGAAATCAGCACTGAGAGCTTCTTTACATTCATCAAATAGAGTCATTTCTCTACCACTGTAACTGACTGACATTGCTGGTGACCTCCACGAAGCGCTCGCTGCTTTGCTAGACGAAGTCAATGCCGGTCTATCTACCAGCACTGTTAGTCAACTAAAAGCGGAGTCGCGGGCTCAACTACCGCCGACTTTAGTCGGCGGAATTGGCCGGGATTTTGTTACTTTAATTTAAAGTATCTATATACGGATTTTTAGTGAGGATATCATCAATTTCATGCTGAGCCTTTAATCTCCACTCATCACTAATAATCCCCATAAGATCAAGTACTTTATTGAACGCAATTCGCCGCCCATCTCTGTTCTCAACACGATTTTCCAGTTCATATTGAAAGGCTACTTTATAAATGAAGTCAGACATAATCCAATAAAACAGCTCATCTTTTGAACTCGTTGTTTTTCTAAAAAACTCTACCCCTCTCTCTGCATATACATAATTGTACAAACCACCATCATAGGAAATATGTGGCCTACCATCACCAGGTGATGATGAAAAAATGTGCAAATCACTTGCAGGAATCCCGACACTCGCCCCTAGGTCATTAATTTTTCTTTGTATTTCAGAAAAAGAGAGCAGCATATTACTTTATCTCCCGTAGATATCCATTTTTCACCAGCCAGTCAACATTTACTCGTTCTTGCATGTTGGGTAATATTTGGACACCTCCACCTGGCTGACCAAAAGCAGGAGCAATTTCTCCCTGTATTGCAGGCAAAGGTTTTATTACCTCATACTCATAATATTTTTCAGCTTTAGCACCAGGCGCAAGGGCCCGTTGTTCGTAAGGTGTCCCTTTCGGTGCAAGGAAAGAACCATTGGGCTCTCCATATCTATCCAAACGAGTACCTACTGGGATTGTAGTTTTGACAGGATCACCTTCAAATCCCAAATTCTTAGGCCAATCCCATCCCCCATTAGCATTCTTGAATTGGTCATAGTAAGAATACCCGCCTGCCTCAACATCAGTAATAGCACTTGAACTATTAGGGTTACCAGATGGTGTTTTAAGATTTGGTGAGTCAATTTTGCCAACCACTTTTGCTGCAATTTTCTCTGTGAGAGCTGTCCCCACTTTTGCAACACCAACGCCACCTGCAACAGCACCAATCAGATCAGACACTAGTTTACCGGCTTCAACACCCGCGTTATACGCACCACTTGCGCCAGCTTTCTGGTACTCCGACTCCATCAAGTTGATGCGATCAATGTAGTTTTGCTTAACGGCATCCGACATTGTGCTAAAGATGTCATCGCTCGATATCAGTTGCTTGATTGCATCATAAGCCGCAGCAGGATCACTGATGGATTTCGATAAACTCTCGACAGAGTCGTAGAGCCCTTGAGGAACACCAACTAACATGCCTGCACTGTAAGCGGTATCTTGCCCCAGACTGATAGCATCCCATTTGGCACCCACTTGCAATTGACAGGACACATTGCCTTTACAAGCATCAAACTCTTTATCTCTATCTGAGCGCTGTTGATTGCTCAGATAGTTATTCTCCACCGCATTCTTCCCGGCCTGCCCGCCGGTCACAGCCCCCGCAGTATCGCCCGTCGCCAGCCCGCCTGCAAGCCCTGCGGCCAACTGGCTCAGCGCGCTCACCTGCTGTTTCTCGCTTTCGCTCAGCTGCTGCGCCGTTTTGCCCGGGAACAGCTGCCGGGCAATGTAGCGCGCCGCCAGTTCACCGCCACCCGCGCCCAGTCCCCCTGCTGCGGCTGACTGGTTATTCAACTGCGCCGTCACCGCCCCCAGTACAGCGTGCGCCATTGTGTTGGCAGCAACGTCGACTTCACCGGTCAGCGGATTGGTGGTCAGTTTCTTGATTTCCGTCGCCAGGTACGGCGATACACCGCTTGCCAGCGCGCCCGCCAGGTTATTGCCCGCCAGTGCCGTCAGCGCGCCCGTTACCGCCTGCGCCGCCTTCTGCAGGTCGCTGCCGGTGCCGTATTGCCGCATCGCGTTGTCGTATGCCCGCTGCATCACCGCCGCATCGTTCGTCGGTTTGCCGCTCTTCTCAAGCTGTTCCCTGGCCTGCGCCAGCGCCGCCGGGTCTTTCTGTGCCTTCAGCCCGGCGATATCCCCCTGCGTGCGGATGACGTCCATCGCCTGGCCGCCAATCTCGCCGATAAGCTGCGCCTGTTTGAGCCGGTTTTGCTCCTTCTCCTTGTTGAATATCGGGCTGATGCTGCCGTCGTTGGCATGCTCGGTATCCCGGTTAAGCTGCGCCACATCCTGCTGCTGTTTGTCTTTGTCGCGAACTATCAGCGTACCTTCGCTGACCCCGGCCTTTGTCGTCCCCTCGGCGTGCCCGCTGTGGTTGGCGCCCGACAGCATGCCGCCGGCCGTGTTGGTCAGCAGATCCTTGCCCACCGGCCCGCCGGTGCTGAAGCTGCCGCCGCTGTGCGTTGCGCTGTAGTCCGCCTGGTTGTGGATGTCCGTCCAGCCCAGCGTGCCGGTATCGAGGCGGTTTTTCTCCTTGTCAGCTTGGCTTGCAATCACAGCGCCGTCGAGCTGGGTATGTTCTTTGACCTTGACGTCATACCCGCCTTGGCCGGCAAACAGCCCGGTCTGCTCTTTTACCGAGTCGAAGTTGCTGTGCAGTTTGTCCTTACTGGCGCTCACGTTGGCTGAGCCGGTCATCGAGCCGAAGGTGAAGCTGCCGCCCGCACTGGCGTTTTGCTGTTTGGCGTCATAGCGGTCGCTGTCTTGTTGGCTTTGCAGCGTCAGGTCACGGCCCACGTCGACGGTAACCTTTTCTCCGCTGGCCTGCGCGCCGGTCAGCCGGGTGTCGCGGCCGCTGGTCACCTTGAGATTACTGCCGGTATCCAGGGTAGTTTCGGTATGGGTCAGGCCGTTGCCGTTCTCATGCCAGTGCAGGTCCGTTCTCCAGTATCTGCGTCGCCATCGCGTGACGGAACAAATGGCAGCTCCCTTTGTCGATGCCTGACGCTCACGGCACCACCGCATTGGGATGCCGTGAGCCCCGCTACCTTACTTCAATGTCTTTAATAACTCATCCAGTAGTTCAGAAGCATCGTGTTTATATTCTGATTCCCAACGTGTTTGCCAGTCTGCGGGACGGCCTTCACTCTCCCATTCAGACAGAGCAAGTGCATTGATAATTTCTAGTTCAAACCATATTTTCTGATAATTATCTCTATTGTGCTCATTTTCAAATAGCTCATTTAGCTGAGGCAAATCTTCTGCGTAACTGACGAACCTCGCAAAGCTAATGACATCACTTAATGAATGAAGCGCATACTCACAGATATCATTCTTCTCATTTATCGCCATATTTAACCGTGACCACTCTACCAGATTCGTTCGTAACTACGGATACTTTACTCTCAGGATCAAAGTGTACTGTTGTTCCGCCTCGGCTAGGAGTCGATTTTCCATTTTTAATGGTATTCTCAACAACAGAAGGCGTTATTCCTCGATCCTGCATTCTGTCTAAGGCGTGCCCTGAATATTCTCGATTTCTGATCGTACCCGGCTGATTCCTTACAGGTTGATAAGATGGGTTACTTGGCTGATTCATCGGATTGCGCTTACTTCCCATTGGGAGAGTGGCAGATACTTCATCACTGGCCTTGTTAATCAGCCTGGACGCTTCAGCAACATCCCCTTTCTTCAGCGCTGTCTCTGCCGCCTTGATCGCTTTGCCCGCGGCATCACCCGCACCCGGTATAATCCCTATCGCCGCTACCAAGTAATCTAGCGCACTCTGCGCTTCCGCAAAGCTCTTGATATCCCCAACCACCGGCACAAAATCTGCACCTGTCGACAGGATATCTTTCAGTTCTTCCCGGCGCTCAGTATACATCTTCACCGAGCACGCTTCCGCGCTCATTCCGGCACAGTTTTGCTGCTTATAACGTTCGTTCTCTGCGTCGACACGTTCTTCGGCTACCTGCTGAGGTGTCTTACCCTGAGATACAGCGTCAACAAGATCACTCAGCGCGTTATTCTCCACCGCATTCTTCCCAGCCTGCCCGCCGGTCACCGCTCCCGCAGTATCCCCCGTCGCCAGCCCGCCTGCAAGCCCTGCGGCCAGCTGGCTCAGCGCGCTCACCTGCTGTTTCTCGCTTTCGCTCAGCTGCTGCGCCGTCTTGCCCGGGAACAGCTGCCCGGCAATGTAGCGCGCCGCCAGTTCGCCACCACCTGCACCCAGTCCCCCTGCTGCGGCTGACTGGTTATTCAGCTGCGCGGTCACAGCCCCCAGTACAGCGTGCGCCATTGTGTTGGCAGCAACGTCGACTTCACCGGTCAGCGGATTGGTGGTCAGTTTCTTGATTTCCGTCGCCAGATACGGCGAGGCACCGCTCGCCAGCGCGCCCGCCAGGTTATTGCCCGCCAGTGCCGTCAGCGCCCCCGTCACCGCCTGCGCCGCCTTCTGCAGGTCGCTGCCGGTGCCGTATTGCCGCATCGCGTTGTCGTACGCCCGCTGCATCACCGCCGCATCGTTCGTTGGTTTGCCGCTCTTCTCAAGCTGCTCCCTGGCCTGTGACAGCGCCGCCGGGTCTTTCTGCGCCTTCAGCCCGGCGATATCGCCCTGCGTGCGGATGACGTCCATCGCCTGGCCGCCAATCTCCCCAATCAACTGCGCCTGCTTGAGCCGGTTTTGCTCCTTCTCCTTGTTGAATATCGGGCTGATGCTGCCGGCGTTGGCATGCTCGGTATCCCGGTTCAGCTGCGCCACATCCTGCTGCTGTTTGCCGGTGTCGCGAACTATCAGCGTACCTTCGCTAACCCCGGCCTTTGTCGTGCCCTCGGCGTGCCCGCTGTGGTTGGCGCCCGACAGCATGCCGCCGGCCATGTTGGTCAGCAGATCCTTGCCCACCGGCCCGCCGGTGCTGAATGACCCGCCGCTGTGCGTCGCGCTGTAGTCCGCCTGGTTGTGGATGTCCGTCCAGCCCAGCGTGCCGGTATCGAGACGGTTCTTCTCTTTGTCCGCTTGGCTTGCAATCACAGCGCCGTCGAGCTGGGTATGTTCTTTGACCTTGACGTCATACCCGCCTTGGCCGGCAAACAGCCCGGTCTGCTCTTTTACCGAGTCGAAGTTGCTGTGCAGTTTGTCCTTACTGGCGCTAAAATTCGCCGAGCCGCTGCCGGCGCCGATCGGCACGCTGATCCCGCCGCTCATCTGGGTCTGCCTGGCGTCATAGCGGTCGCTGTCCTGCTGGCTTTCCAGCGCCAGGTTACGGCCCACGTCGACGGTGACTTTTTCTCCGCTGGCCTGCGCGCCGGTAAGCCGGGTGTCGCGGCCGCTGGTCACCTTGAGATTACTGCCGGCATCCAGGGTGGTTTCGGCATGCGTCAGGCCGTTGCCGTTCTCATGCCCCTTGCCGGCATTGACGCCTGCCGAAACGCTGATGCCGTACCCGCCCGAACCTGCGCCGATGCCGACACCGACGTTGCCGCCTTTGCTGCTGTTTTTGCCGACGGTGCTTTCGCGGTTCTGCGCCGACTGCAGGGTAATGTCCCGCGCCGCATCGAGCGACAGATCTTTGCCCGCTTTCAGCTGGCTGCCGGTGACGACGATATCGCCACTTTGCGCGTTGTGGTTCTTGCCGCTCGCCGTTATCGACAGGTTTTGCCCGGCGGTGAGCGTGCTGCCCTGCGACTGGCGGCTGTCGGTGCGGGTTTCGCTCTTCGACGATTGGCTGCCGTAGGAGGCGCTGATACCCACCGTATTGGTGGCGCCCTGCGCCGCACCTTCGTCCCCCGGCTGCAAGCCGGCAGCGGCGTTTTTCGCCTCCGCCGAGGCGGTCAGCGCATTATCCCGCTCCCAGGCCTGTGCAGCCTGCACGCCGGACAGCGCCGCCTTGGTGTTTTGCAGCGCGTTCAGGCGCCCATCGCCTTCTTTTCGCGCCTGCTGCGCCGAGCTGACGGCGGTGTTGAGTGCGCCGCCCACGGTGCCCGACAGCGCCACGCTTAGGCCGCTCTGCTTCTGCTCGTAGGTCTCTTTACGCGTGCGCGCATCAACGCCGGGATCGATAGTCACGCTGTCGCCGGTAAGAGCCAGATCCTTGGCCGCCACCAGATCGGCGCCGCCGATGTGCAGTTGGTTGCCCGCCGTGACGTTGACGCTGCCCTGACTGCTGCCGACGGTGCTGACGCTTTGGCTTTGGGTCCGGCCTTTCTCGTCGATTTCGTGTTTGCTCGACTGTTTGCCAATGGTGAAGCCGATGCCGCCGCTGCCCAGCAGGCCGCTTTTTTTCTTCTCTTCCAGCCGGTAATGCGTGTCGGTCTCGGTGGCCGCGCCGATGTCGACGTTACGGCCGGCCTGCAGGTTCACGTCCTGGTCGGCAGCAATGGCCGAGCCGGTGACCGTCAGATCGTTGCCGGCGCTGACGCTGACGCTGTTGCCGCTGAGCAGACTGCCTTTCTCGCGTGTGGTGGCGTCATGCGCCATGCTGTGGCTACTGCTTTTTTTCAGGAAACCTTTTTTCTGTGACCGCTCTTCACTGAGGGCCGACTCGCGTTCGGTGGCGGTATTGAGGGTCACATCCTGCTTCGCCTGCAGGGCGATGGCGCCCTGTTCGCTGTGCAGGGCGCTTGCCGTGGCGATGATGCTGCCGTCCTGCGCTACCACCGTGACGCCGCCCTGTCCGCTGAGGGTGCTGCCCACCACGTTTTCCCGCAGGACTTCTTCGGCGCGCTCACCTCTGGTTTTCCGGCCGCGACTTTCCTCGTTGGAGACGCGATGCTCGCTGTCGGTGGTGTGGTTAAGGATCACATCATTTTTCGCCTGCAGGGCGATAGCGCCTTGGTCGCTGTGCAGGGTGCTGCCGGTAACCGTGACGTCGCCTTCACGCCCGATCACGGTCACACCCTCGCGCCCGCTGAAGGTGCTGCCGGTGCTGATTTCGCGCTCGGTTTGCTCTTCGCGATGGCTCTTGGTTTTGCCTTCGCGCTTGTTTTCGCTGTCCTGGTCCTGCGTGCGGGTACGCGCGTCTTTAATGCTCACGTCCCGTGCGCTGACGCCAATACGCCCCTCTTTACTGTCAATCTGCGCGCCTTCGGCCAACAGGCGGTTGCCCGCCACCAGGGTGACGCCCTGGTCTCCGCCGAGTGCGCTTACTGTCAGGCGCTCTTCCTGGCGGTCGTTGCTGACTGATGAAGTACGGCTGTTGGCGTCCAGGTGCGTGGTATTGGTGGTGCTTTCGGCCCTGATGTTGATATCGCCGCCGGCCTGCACGCGGGTGCTGCCGGCGGCGCTGGCCTGGCTGCCCGTGAACGTGACGTCTCGCCCGGCATCGAGCGTGAGGTTGCCGCCAGCGTTAAGCTCACTCCCCAGAGCCTGCTGCCATTCGCCGCTGACGTGCGCCATCCGGGAGCCTGCCGCTTCCGTGCCGCCGCGGGTGCGGTTACCCATTGAACCGGAGATAACCTCAAGATCGGCGGTATGGCTGCTTTTCGCGGCGGTGATGGTCAGATCGTGACGCGCGCTCAGGCTGAGCGTATCGGTCGCATCCAGTTTCGCTCCGGTGAGCGTGATATCGGTGCCGCGCAGGCGAATGTCGCCGGCGCTCATGGTCGCCTGGCGCAGCGCGTCCTGCAGGTTAGTGCTCATGGCCAGACTGTCTGCCTGCACGTCAATGCTGCCTGCCCTGACGTCGCCGCCCTGATGCAGGAACTGCCCGGCGTCAACCGTCAGGGCTTTTTCGGCAAACAGGTTGCCGGCATTGGTGATGCTGTTTGCCGAGAGTTGCAGGTCACCGCCGCCAATTAGCGCGCCATCGCCGGTCAGGCGCAGCGTAGTCTGTGCCAGATACACCTTCGGCACCCACACCGTTTGCGGGCCGCCTTCCGTTTGCACCGTCTCGCTCACCAGCCAGACGATATCCTGTTGCAGCGCCGCAATCTGCTCCGGCGTCAACGCCACGCCCGGCACCAGATGGAAGTCCTGGGCAACTTTGCTGCCGTTGTTCATCAGTTGCTGGTACTGCTCCATCGCATCCCAGCCCTTGACAGACGGTTTGCCGGTCAGCGCCAGCACCTGCTCGCGCACCAGACGCTGCTCGTAGAAGCCGTCCCCCAGGCGCTTATGGGCCTGCGCGGGGTCATACCCTACGCGCTCGAGCATGTAGTCGCTGCTGATAAAGTTGTCGCGGCGGGTAAAGCGTTCATCGGTTACCACCAGGAACGGGCTGCCGATCGCCGTATGTTGACTAAACAAGCCGTTATTGGGGATGGCGGTGGCCACATTGCCCAGATGCTGTAACTGCGTCAGCGCCAGCTCAGACGGCAGCAGTGGGCGCCCCAGCGGCGAGGACGGCGTGGCGCCCGGTCTTGTCATTTGCTCACCCGGCGCCAGCGTCGTATCGCCGTCAGGTCGGGCAGCGCCGTCTACCGTGAAGGCCAGCGGATTGCGCTCAAGCTCGGCGCGTTCGGCATCTACCGCCTTTAACGCCGCATCAAGTTGACTGATTTGCGCCTGATTGACCGTGGTGTTGGTGATGCGGGTTCCGTTGATGGTGACCGTGCCATTGCCGGTGATCACCCCGTCAACGGTCGCCAGCGCCGTGGTTTCGTCCCGGTTGAACGTGGGGTACCAGTGATGCGTGTCCTTGTCATAATGGTCAACGATAGCCACCTGACGCCGCTCGTTAACCGAGTAACCGCGGTTGTCCACGCTGCCGCCGCCGTCCTGCGTCAGGTTGCCGTTGGCCGTAATGACGCTGGCGTCATTGAGCAACGTTCCCGTGATGCGCAGCACCATGTTGCCGCCGGCCAGAATACGCGCGCCGATCCCCTCACTCACCAGCTTGTCGCGCGTCACCGTGCCGCTCTCGGTACGTTCGCGGAAGTTGTTGTAATCGGTGATGAACGGCGCGCTGTCGATATCGACATGCTTTTCGGGATCCCAGGTCATCACCTGCGTCCAGTCGTGCTCCCAATGGAAGCCGTTTTGATAAGGCGTCGGGATGGTCGCCAGCTGATTGCCCCCACGCGTTTCATAGAACGTCATCGCATAGCTGCCATCGGCATTCGGCTTGAGCGCCAGGTAGTTGACCCACAGGTCGGTCAATTGGCCCTTATTGTCCTTGACCCGCACCTGTGCGCGCTTGCCCGCCGCATCAATGGCCAGCAGTGTGCCGTAGCGGTTGGTTTGCGCCGCCGCGTCATCCTGATAGGTCAGCTGCTGGGTGGTCGGCGCCAGGGTGCTTTTATCGGGATTGACCTTTGAACCGTAGGAGCGCCAGTAGTAGTTGTAGCGGTGCCATTTGTAGTCACTCTTCTCGGCGTTACGCTCAATCACCAGCCCTTCGCGCAGGTTGTTCAGGCGACGCGCTTCCACGGTGGCGTCACCGTCCGCTTCGATAAAGCTGGCCCGGTTTTCAATCAGGTCATCGCTGTGCAGGTGCAGACGGTCGGCGCTGTAAATCAGCGCTCCCTCCCGGTTGGTCAGCCGCTCACCGGCCTGCACCGTCAGGCTGTGGGTCGCCGCCATCACCGCAGGCGCACCGTGGTTGTCGATAATGCGCCCGTTCACGGTGATGTCGTCGCCCATCAGCGCCGCGGCGTTGTCCAGGGTATCGACGTTCAGCGTCATGCTGTCCGCCTCAAGGCGCCCGGTGTTTTGGAAGGCTCCGGTCGTCAGCTGCAGCGTTTTGCCCACCAGCGCCGCCGGATTGGTGATGCTGGCCGCATGGAGCGCCAGCTTGCCGGGCAGCAACCAATCCGCCAGGTTGGTAAAGGCGCCGCTCAGGGAGAACGTCACCGTACCGTTACTGCTGATCGTTTCGCCGGCCTGATGGGTGTAGTCCTGCTGCGCGGACAGCGTCAGCGCCTGCAGCCCCAGCAGGGTACCGTTCTGATTATCCAAGGTACGCGCATGCAAGGTAAGTTGCCCGGCGCTCTCCACTCGCCCGCCCTGGTTGAGCAGCGCCAGCGGCGAGTCGGTCCGTGACCGGTCAGTATTGATATTGAGGTTGCCGTTGGCCAGGATCCGCCCCTGGCGGTTGTCCAGCTGCGTGACCCCCGAGAGGGTCATCTGGCCGCTACTCTGCAGGCGGCCTGCGGTATTGTCGATATCACGAGAGGTGATATCGGTGCGTGTGGTGCCCAGTATCAACCCGCCATCGCGATTGTTCAGGCGCTCGGCCTGCACATCCAGTTCCGCCTGGCTGCTGAGCGTGCCCTGACCGCTGTTATCGAGCGTCCCGGCCTTGAGCGCCAGCCCGTGGGTTGACACCAATTGCCCACCCCGGTTGTTGACCTGCGCCCCCTCAAGCGTGAGCGCGTCGCCGCTGTGCACCTTGCCATGCTGATTGTTAAGCCGGTCGAGTCGGTAGGTGCCCGCCCCCTGACTGATGAGCGTACCACCGGTATTGTCCAGTTGCTTTGATGCCACCGTGATGCCGCCGCGGCTGCTGAATACGCCGCGTGTATTATTGATACCGGCGGCCGACACCTCTTGCCCGCCATTGCTGCGCACTGCACCGCCGGTATTTTCCAGCAAACCAAGAATGCGCAGCGCCACGCGTTGCTGGCCGTCTATCGTCCCGCCGGCATTGTTCAGCGTTTGTGCGTCAAGTTGAAGCGCCTCGCCACTTTGCACTTTCCCATCGCGGTTATTCAGCGCATCGCTCAGCGCAAGGCGTTGTTGTTTCTGGCTGTAGAGCAGCCCGCCCTGCGCATTGTCGAGTGCGCGGGCGGCGATAGTCAGCCCCTCGCCGGCCAGCCACTGACCGCCAGCGTTATTGATGCCGCCGGCGTGTTCGCCGTCTTTGGTACCCGTAACAGCAAGCTGCCCCTGCGCCGAAACCTTGCCGTTGCGATTATCGATATCCTGCTTGATGCGCAGCGCCAAGTCGTGTGCCGACTGCAGTACACCTTTAGCGTTGCCCAGCCAGTTCGCCGCAAGTTGTGCTCCCTGCAAGCTCTGCACACTGCCTTCCGTATTGTCAAAACCGCCGCTGATCGCCTGCCAGCCGCCCTGACTGCCCATCCAGCCACGGGCGTTGAAAATGTCCTGCGCCTGCAGTACCTGAGACGATTGACTAAAAATCCGCCCCTGGCCGTTATCCAGCTTGCCGGTGAACTGCATGTTCAGGCTGCCAAGTGCGTTGATGGTGCCCTGGGCATTGAGCAGACTGGCAGCGCGCACCTCGGTGCGCCCATTGCCGGTAAACGTGCCGCCCTGGTTGTCCCAGCCGCCGGTCAGGTTCAGGGAAAGCGCCTGCCCACCGAGCACCACACCGGCGGTGCGGTTGGTCAACTCGCCCCCCTGAAGAGACAGGTCGCCGCCGCTCTGCAGGGAGCCGCCGTCATTATCGAACAGGCTGGCTGCTCCGCCGTTAACGGCAAGGGCCTGCTGCGCGGTCAGTTTGCCGGAACGGTTGAGGATATTGCCTGCGGCGTCAAGCGTCAGGCCTCCGCCGGACTGCAGCCGCCCGCCGGTATTGTCGAGCGACTGCGCGTTGGCGGTGACCTGCCGGCCACCTTGTGCGGTGCCGCCCTGATTGTCCCAATCGCCATCAGTGTTGACGGCGAGTGCGCTGCCGCCTTCAAGCCAGCCGGCGGCGTTGCTCAACCCTTGCTTCGCCGTCAGGTTCGCATCCTGCCTGGCGACCACCTTGCCCTGAGCGTTATCGAGACGCTGCGCCGTTAGCGTGAGCGACTCGCCGCTGATTTCCCCCTCGCGGTTGCCAAGCACGCCCGACGCAGTGAGAGAGAGTCTCTGCCCGCCCAGCAGCTTGCCGGCCTCGTTGCGGATGTCTCGCGCTGACACCGTGGTTTGCCCATTTCCCTGCACCCTACCGTGATGATTGCTCAGCTCGCCCTCACTGCTCACCGTCAGCATCTCACCGGCGCCCAGCAGCCCCTGCGTGTTGTCCAGCCCCTGACGGGCATGCAGGTTAAGCCGTTGTCGGCCAATCACCTTGCCCTGCGTGTTGTCGAGACGGTCAGACTGCACCGTCAGCACCGTGGCACTGATTTCGCCGCCGCGGTTGGTGGCGTTGCCCGAGGTCTGCAGGGTTGATGCATGACCTGAAAGCAGCTTACCGCCGTCGTTGTTGAGATTGCTCGCCGTTGCCGTGACGGCCGTTCCGCCTTGCGCCGTGCCGCCACGGTTGTCCCAGTCGCCGGCGTGCACATTCAGCGCCTTGCCGGCGCCCATCAGGCCGCGTTGGTTATCCAGGCGGCCGGCCGTCATTTCGAGATTTCCCTGGCCAATGACCTGCCCCTGCGCGTTATCCAGCCGTTGTACCGCCAGACGCACGTCATCGCCGCTCAGGGTGCCGGACTGGTTATTCAGAGCGCTACCTGCCTCAAGCGCCAGGCCGTTCCCCGCCAGCAGATTGCCCCCGGCATTATTCACCGCGCCATCAGCATGGAGCGTGAGCCCCGCCTGGGTTTTTATCGTGCCGCGCTGGTTATCGAGGCGGCCGGCGTCGAGGCGAAGAGCTCCGTTGCTGCCCATCGTGCCACCGCCATTGTCGAGCAGGCCACCCACTCGCCAGTGCTGCGCCGTTTCCCCCAACGCCACCAGGCGACCGCGCTGATTGATCAGCCGGCCGGCCGAAAGCCGGAGGCTCTGCGTCTCGATGGTGCCGTCACTGTTATCCAGCGCGCCTGCCAGGGTGAAACGGCTCTCACCGTCACCGGTCTGAGACCAGGTAGCCTGTTGGTTGAACAGGCTGTCAGCATCGACCGCCCAGCGCCCGGCCTTGACCCTGGCCTGCTGCGCATCCACATTTCCCTTCGTGCTCACGGCCAGCTCACCGCTGTCTACGGTGGACTGGCGCAAGGCCACGCCGCCCTCGCGGGCCGCCAGCGCGGTGCGGCCGGCCGCAACCTGCGCGCCGCTGATATCCACCCGGCGCCCGGATGCGTTGACGTTCTTTTTACCGAGCAGACTGCCACTGGCGCGGATATCGCCCTGGCTATCAAGCTGCAGATTGGCATCATGGACCAGCGTGCTTTCGGCATTACTGCCCGCCAGCAGGTGGCCGCTGCTTTGGATGCCGCGCGCGGCGTTCAGGTGCACATTCCCGGCCGCCGCCAACGTACCGGATTGCGTTAACATTCCCTCGCGACTCTGCACGGCCAGTTGGCCACCGCTATACACTTTCCCGTGCGTCTCGATGTCGCCTTTTGCCGCCAGCTGAATATCGCCGCCGGCCTGCGTGGGCGCATCAGAGCGCCAACTGAGCTTGCCTTCGCTGCTCACCGTGAGCGTTTTGCCCGCCCGGACCTGTCCGCCCTGGTTACGCACGCCGACGCCGGCTTCGGTGCCGATCATGCGGATACTGCCGCTGTACATGCCACCCATCTGCCCCATGTCGATGACAAGCTCAGGCCTGGCGCTGCCGTCGTCCGAAAGCGGCGCGGCGGTTTTGCCGTCCGCGCTCACGCGGTTACGACCGGCCACCAGCGTCACGCCTTCTTTAGCCCAGACGCCGGCGTTGACCTCCACCGCGCGCGCCAGAATGTCGACGTACTCGGTATCATGACGGGTATCGCCGTTGAGCCCACCGCCCTCGATGCGCACCACGCCGCGCTCGACCTGGTAGCCCGCCACGCTGCCATCGGCGTTCAGTTGCGGTTTGCCGGTGGTCAGCGTCATGCGCCCAGCGTTGATGGTGCCGCAGCCGTTGCAGATAATGCCGGCGGGGTTGGCCACAATCACCTGCGCCTTGCCACCGGCCACTTCCATAAAACCGCGCAGCTGGCTGGGATTGTTGCTGTTGACTTCGTTGAGGATGACGCGAGCCGGCGCGGAATTGGGATTGAGATTAGGGTTACCCTGGATCATCCCGGCCATCTGGGTCGCGGTCATCACCGCCGAGTTGTTGAGGATGGCGCCTTTGGCGTCGACGTCGAACTGCTGATACTGATTATGTGAAACCCCAGCCTGGTTGGGGGCGGTGATGTTGACCTGCGGCAAGCCGTTCTGGGTAGTGATGACCTCCGGCCGCTGGGAAGGATTGGCACCGCCGTCCGCGACAATGCCGTCTGCCATGACGGGGCCGGCGAACATCAACAGCCCAAGCAGCCACACTGACCGACGCACGGTGACCCACAGACGACTTCCACCTGTTATTCCTGAACCGATGCGCTGCCCCGGCTCGCTGCTGCAGCTGCGGGCCAGTTCGGACACCACCCGCAACTCCCCGTGGGTGCGGCTGAAGATAAGGCGATAGCAATGTTTGTTCATAGATCACATCCGTGAGAAAAGTCAGTCCGTTCAGGTCAGTGCAGTAACGCTGCCGGTATCGCGATGTTCAGATTTCCAGATTTACGCTAAAACCCGCGGTCGCGCCGGAGGTATGGAACCCCGCAGGCTTGTAGAGCGGAACGCCGGCAAACAGGTCATAGCTGAATCGCCCCCACAGCGCGCCGCGCACGCCGAGCGCGCTGCCCGCCAATTGATGGCCAACCAAGTGGCGAGTGTTTGGGCCGTCCACCCGGCCGTAGTCGGCGGCCAGATACAATTCATGCCCGCGAGAAAACACGTTCCAGGCGATTTCATTGCGCCATAGCAGGCCCTTTTCGCCGGACAGCATCTGTTCGCCATCAAAGCCACGCACCGTGTAACGCCCGGCAATGGCCATCCGCTCCTGCGGCGTCAGCGCGTTCGGGCTCCACTGCCCCCTTACGCTGGTATACACCCGCCAGGGCTGATCGCCCCAGGAGAACGGCTGATTGATACCCAGGTCGCCGAGCAAAATGCCGGTACGTGCGCTGCCTTCATGACGCGACTCTTCCGGGGCAGGCAGGGCATTGAATGCGCCGGTGCCGCGGCGCCAGTTGATATTGGCGTCCAGCGTAGTGGTACCGAAGTAGCTGCGCTGATTCAGCCCCAGCTCCCAGCCGGCGGTCCGACGTTTTTGCGACACAATATCAACGTTGTCCACGGCGTTAGTCGAGTGCTTGCGGTAGCCGCGCAGGTTGAGCGTTAACTTGTGCGACTGGTCGCGGTACAGCAACCGGGAGACGGTCAACTGAATGTTGTCGCTCTTGCCGCTGTAGCGCAGCACCTCATTGGCGTTGGGGATGTTCTGGTGATAGGTGTAGTCGTTGTAATTGGCCGAGAAAGCCCAATATCCCACCGGGAAAAAGTAGTTCAGCGTATGTGAACGGTTGCCGAACGGCCCGTGCTGAAACACATCCTTGCCGATGTTGGCGTAAAACAGGTCATTCTGTGCAAACGGCGCATCGATAGCCAGAGTGGCCGAACCGAGATAACGCCCGGTACTTTTGGAGCCGCTGTCGTCCAGCCCCAGGCTGAGCCGCACCGGGCGCCCTTCGTGCCAGTTGACCTGCAGGTCACTGGTTCCGTCCTCGGCGCCGGGTACGATTTTAATATCGGCATTGGCGCTGGGCACCCGCCTGAAGTTCTCCAGCCCCTGTTCGATATCGCGCAGGCTGAGAATATCGCCGCGTGAGGCCGGAATAGCGTTCCACAGCCGCCCACGCCAGGAGACCGGCTCCTCAAAGCGGATCTCACCGATACGCCCCGGCTGCAGCGTCAGCGCCAACACGCCCGTGGTCAAGTCCTGCTCCTGCGCCATCACGCGTGTGGTGACATAGCCCTTGGCCAGTATGGCGTTTTGTACCTTGTTGATGGCAAGCACAATGCCCTGGCTGCCCAGACAGCGGCCCCTGGCATCCGCCGCGGCGTTCAACGCCCATTGAAAGCGATCGGCAGACTCGCCGACCAACGTTAGCCGATTGATGATGAAGCAAGGGCGTTCATTGGTTGAGTAATCGGGCAGCACAACGTCGGGACGGGAAAGGCGCGCATCGGCCTGCGGGGCATTTTGCTGTTGCAGGGCGCGCTCGCGCTCCTGCTGGCGCTGCTGTTCGCGGGCATCAATGGACGCCATTCCATCGCTGGTAGACGCCGAAGCGGAAAACAGGGGTACGACGCCGATCAATAATCCCGACAGCCCGCAGCGGATAGAATAAAGTAAAGCACGAGCAGTATCTGAATCTGAGCGCATCCTTGGCTCCTCACCGTTACTTATAGTTATTTATTTGGTCAAAATCATAAGTTAAGTAAATTAATGTAAATAAACTTACTCTGGGGCGAATTATGAGCTTCGAGAGGGAAAAATCAACAGCTTTATGGCACTGCGGTTCACAAAACCATAAGGGAGGCGGCGGGCATGCGAAGAATGGCGAAACGGCGGGAGGATGGCGCCATGATGCGCCATCCTTTAACATTAATTGTCGATCGGGAGGAGAATCAGTAAACGAGACAGACAGCTATCAGCCCAGCAAATTGCTGCCGAACGCCCCCTGCCAATCCTGTTCGAATTTCTCGACCGCGGCCTGCACCGCCGGCGCGCTCAGGAACTGCTCCGCCACATCCACCGGCAGCGTGATCGCCTGGCAGCCCGCCAACAGGCATTCCAGCGCCTGGCGCGGCGTCTTGAAGCTGGCGGCCAGCACCTGCGCCGACGGCGCGTGCAGGCTCAGCAGCTGCTGCAGCTCGTGCACCATTTCGATGCCGTCGCCGCCCTGCGCGTCCACCCGATTGACGTAAGGCGCCACGTATTCCGCCCCGGCCAGGGCCGCCAGCAGCCCCTGCCCGGCGCCGTATACCGCCGTGCCCAGCGTTGGGATGGACATCGTTTTAAGCTTCTTGATCGCCGCCAGCCCCTCGGCGGTTGCTGGGATCTTGACCACCAGCCCCGGTACGCGCTGGCTGAGCAGCGCGGCCTCCGCCACCATGCGCTCCGCATCGGCCGCCATCACCTGCGCGAACAGCTTGCCGGTGCCGCCGAGGGCGTCGCGCAGCGCGGGCAGCACTTCCCAGATCGGCTTGCCTTCCTTCGCCACGATGCTTGGATTGGTGGTGACGCCGTGCAGCGGCAGAATGCGCGCCAGGCGTTTTACCGCCGTCACATCGGCGGTATCGAGATAAAGCTCCATCACGGACTCCTGTGTCATGTTCTGTGGGCGGATTCAAACTCTGATCATCATAGGGCAAAAACCCCGTCAACCTTTGACCAAAATCAATCCAACTTTCATTCGAAACATCTTTAATGGCGAAAGATTCAGCAACGCCAAACGGGTGACTCATGTTCTTCAATCTGCAGCGCTACTCGACCCATGACGGCCCCGGTATCCGCAGCGTGGTCTTTTTAAAAGGGTGCCCGCTGAGCTGCCGCTGGTGCCAGAACCCCGAAAGCCGCTCGCGCCACGCGGATCTGCTGTTTGACGAGCGCCTGTGCCTGAGCGGCTGTACGCTGTGCGCCGAGCGCTGCCCGCAAGGCCTGCGGCGTGACGAGGGAGCATTGACGCTGCGGCGCGACGTCATCAGCGCAGACGACTATGCGGCGCTGGCCGCCGCCTGCCCGACCGGCGCGCTCAGCCTGTGCGGCAGCGCGGTCAACCCCGACGATATCATGGCCGAGGTGATGCGGGATAAGCCTTTCTACCTGCGCAGCGGCGGTGGTGTAACGCTGTCCGGCGGCGAACCCTTTATGCAGCCGGAGGTCGCGGCGGAGCTGCTGCGGCGCGGCCGCGAAGCCGGCATCCACACCGCCGTCGAATCCTGTCTGCACGTTCCGTGGCGTTACATCGCCCCTTCGTTGCCCTGGCTGGATCTGCTGTTGGCCGATCTCAAACACACCGATGAAGCGCGTTTCAAAACCTGGACCGGCGGCTCCGCCCGTCGGGTGATGAACAATTTCCGCCGGCTGGCGGCGCACGGCGTGCCAATGACCGTGCGCGTGCCGCTGATCCCCGATTTCAACGCCGATCGCCGCTCTGTCCGCGCGATTGTCGACTTCGCCGCCGACGAGCTCGGCGTGTCGGAGATCCATTTTTTGCCGTACCACACGCTGGGCATCAACAAGTATCACCTGCTCGGCGAACCTTACCGCGCCGCCCGCACGCCGCTGGACGCGCCCGATCTGCTGGCCTTCGCCGAAGCGTACGCCGGCGCCAAAGGCCTGAGCGCCATTTTGCGAGGATAACGCCATGACTACGTTGGATTTGACCACCCTCAGCGCCCGCATCCAGGCGCATAAGAACGCGCTGATTCACATCGTCAAACCGCCGGTGTGCACCGAACGCGCTCAGCACTATACCGAGGCCTATCAACAGCATCAGGATCGGCCGCTGCCGGTGCGCCGCGCGCTGGCGCTGGCCAACCACCTGGCGAAGCGCAGCATCTGGATCGCCAACGACGAGCTGATCGTCGGCAACCAGGCCAGCGAGCTGCGCGCCGCGCCGATCTTCCCCGAATACACCGTCGGCTGGATAGAAAACGAGATCGACCAGTTGGCCGACCGGCCGGGCGCCGGCTTCTCGGTCAGCGAAGAGAACAAGGCGATTTTGCACCGTCTTTGCCCCTGGTGGCGCGGCCAAACGGTGCAGGATCGCTGCTATGGCATGTTTACCGACGAACAGAAGGCGCTGCTCGCCACCGGCATCATCAAAGCCGAGGGCAACATGACCTCCGGCGACGCCCACCTGGCGGTCAACTTCCCGCTGCTGCTGGAACTAGGCCTCGACGGCCTGCGTGAAAAGGTGAACGCGCGCCGCAGCCGCCTGCGCCTGACCGAGTGGGAAGATCTGCATAAAGCGCAGTTTCTCAACGCCATCGACATCGTGCTGGCGGCGCTGAGCGAACACATCCTGCGTTTCGCTCACCTGGCGCGCGATATGGCGCAGCGCGAAACCCGCGACTGGCGGCGCACCGAGCTGCTGGCCATCGCAGACAACTGCGATCTGATCGCCCATCGCCCACCGCACACCTTCTGGCAGGCGCTGCAGCTGTGCTATTTCATCCAGCTGACGTTGCAGATCGAATCCAACGGCCATTCGGTTTCCTTCGGCCGCCTCGACCAATATCTCTATCCCTGGTATCGGCGCGACGTCGAGCTGGAGCAGAACCTGGCGCGGGAAGACGCCATCGAGCTGCTGCACAGCTGCTGGCTTAAGCTGCTGGAGGTCAACAAGATCCGCTCCGGCTCGCACTCCAAGGCCTCCGCCGGCAGCCCGCTGTACCAGAACGTCACCATCGGCGGCCAAAAACTGCTCGACGGCCGGCCGTGCGACGCGGTCAACCCGCTGTCCTACGCCATTCTCGAATCTTGCGGCCGCCTGCGCTCCACCCAACCCAACCTCAGCGTGCGTTACCACGCAGGAATGAGCGCCGATTTCCTCGACGCCTGCGTACAGGTGATCCGCTGCGGCTTCGGCATGCCGGCGTTCAACAACGACGAAATCGTCATTCCCGAGTTCATCAAGCTGGGGGTTGAACCGCAGGACGCCTACGACTATGCCGCCATCGGCTGCATCGAGACCGCCGTCGGCGGCAAATGGGGCTATCGCTGCACCGGCATGAGCTTCATCAACTTTGCCCGCGTGCTGCTGGCGGCGCTGGAACAGGGCCGCGACGCCACCTCCGGGCAGATTTTCCTGCCGCAGGAACAGGCGCTGTCCAAAGGAAACTTCGCCGATTTCGAGCAGGTGATGGCCGCCTGGGACCGACAAATCCGCTACTACACGCGCAAGTCAATTGAGATCGAATGCGTGGTGGACAGCGTGCTGGAGGAGAACGCCCACGATATTCTCTGTTCCGCACTGGTGGATGACTGCATCGAACGCGGCAAAAGCATCAAGCAGGGCGGCGCCAAGTACGACTGGGTTTCCGGCCTGCAGGTCGGCATCGCCAACCTCGGCAACAGCCTGGCGGCGGTGCGCAAACTGGTGTTTGACCAGGGGGCGATCGGCCAGCAGCGGCTGGCGGCGGCGCTGGCCGACGACTTCGCCGGGCTGGATGGCGAACAGCTGCGCCAGCGGCTGCTCAACGCCGCGCCCAAATACGGCAACGACGTGGACGAGGTCGATCGGCTGCTGGTGCGCGCCTACCAAACCTACATCGAGGAACTGAAGCAGTATCGCAACACCCGCTTCGGCCGCGGGCCGATAGGCGGCGGCTACTACGCCGGCACCTCGTCTATCTCGGCCAACGTGCCCTTCGGCGCCGCCACCCTCGCCACCCCGGATGGGCGCAAGGCGCACCAGCCGCTGGCGGAAGGCGCCAGCCCGGCGTCCGGCACCGACCACCTGGGGCCGACCGCGGTGTTCAATTCGCTCGCCAAGTTGCCTACCGAGGCAATCCTCGGCGGCGTGCTGCTCAACCAAAAGCTGAACCCGGCGACGCTGGACAACCCGCGCGATCGGGAAAAGCTGATGCTGATGTTGCGCACCTTCTTCGAGAGCTATCGCGGCTGGCATGTGCAGTACAATATCGTGTCGCGCGAAACGCTGCTGGCGGCGAAGCAACACCCTGACCAATATCGTGATTTAGTGGTTCGCGTAGCTGGCTATTCCGCCTTCTTTACCGCATTATCCCCTGAGGCGCAGGATGATATTATTGCGCGCACAGAACATACTCTTTAAACCTTTGACTCTTAGCGGCCGCACCTTGGCGGCCGCATCATCAGGCCGATATGAATTTACGACAACAGACCATATTGCAGTTGGTTAACGATCGCCGGCGGATCAGCGTCAATGAGCTGGCGCGCGCCTCGGGCGTCTCGGAAGTCACCATCCGGCAGGATCTCAACCTGCTGGAAAAGCGCAGTTATCTGAAGCGGGTACACGGTTCCGCCGTGGCGTTGGAGAGCGACGACGTCGACGCCCGCATGATGTCCAATTTCACCCTCAAACAACGGTTGGCGCAATATGCCGCCGCGCAGGTCAACGACGGCGAGACGATCTTCATCGAGAGCGGCAGCGCCAATGCCCTGCTGGCGCGCTACATTGCCGAACGCAAGCGCATTACGCTGATCACCGTCAGCCACTATATCGCCAACCTGCTGAAAGAAACCGACTGCGACGTGATTGTGCTGGGCGGCATGTACCAGAAGAAAAGCGAGACCGTGGTCGGCCCGCTTACGCGGCTGTGCATTCAGCAGGTGCATTTCAACAAGGCGTTTATCGGCATTGACGGCTTTCAGGCCGAAACCGGCTTTACCGGCCGCGACATGATGCGCGCCGACGTGGTCAGCGCGGTGCTGGCCAAGGGCGTGGAGAATATCGTGCTGACGGACTCGAGCAAGTTCGGCCAGATCCAGCCCAACCCGCTGGCGCAGACCGGCCAGATCAGCCGGGTGATCACCGATTCGCGCTTGGCGCTGGAGTATCAGCATCAGCTGAAACGCCAGGGCGTACAGGTGGAGCTGGTTAACGAATAACGCAGGTCACTGCCGCACCGCGCGGGCTACACCGCGCGCCTTCCCCTTGCGCAGCGGGATTTTAAGACTATTTACCTGTTTATCCTTCCCGAGAAACCTATACTCAGTTTCGGCGCCTTTTGGGCCGTAACTTGCTAATTATTCGGCCGTTAACAAAAAATGCCATTTTTTATATCGATACTGTACGGGAATCAACGGCAGGCCTGATTTATGGTTAACGCCTATACTTATAGGGCACTTCCATATAGCCAATGCTAAGGAGAAGTCATTATGATGATTATCAATAAACGTTTCGCCACCGCCGCGCTGGCACTGACTCTGGCGTTTTCACTCAGCGCCTGTTCCAACATGTCCAAACGCGATCGCAACACCGCTATCGGCGCCGGCGCCGGTGCAGTCGGCGGCGCAGTGCTGACAGACGGCAGCGCGTTGGGCACGCTGGGTGGGGCTGCGGTAGGGGGCATCATCGGTCACCAGGTTGGCAAATAACCTGACCGAGAGACCTCGGCCGACAGGCTGGCAAAAGCGCCTCGGCGCTTTGACGTATTAACCAGAATAACGATGATTTCAGGTCTGTTTTACTTTAAGTCTATGGTTCTTTTGCCGTTAACGGGCTAACCCCCGGCAGCAACAACCTCAAGCCATGCCGCAGTATTGCACCGCGGCATGGCGATTCATCTCAACCGCCCGCCAGTTTGACCTTCATGCCTTTGGCTTCCAGCAGCTGTTTGAGCAGATCGCGTTTATCGCCCTGGATCTCGATAATCCCGTCTTTCACCGAACCGCCGCAACCGCATTTCTTTTTCAGCTCGGCCGCCAGTTTGTCGAGCGCGGCATCATCCAGATCGACGCCGGCGATCAGGCATACCCCCTTCCCCTTGCGGCCGCTGGTCTGACGCTGGATGCGCACGATGCCGTCGCCCTTGGCGCGTTGCGGTTTAACGTCTTCCTGCTTGATGCGGCCGGTGTCCGTGGAATACACCAGGCGGCTGTTATCGTCATTCATCATTGCCTCCTCAGGCCAAAGAGGCGCGGATCGCGCGCAGCGTCGCGGCCGGATCCGCAGATTGGGTGATCGGACGCCCAATCACCATGTATTCCACGCCGGCGGTCTGGGCCTGCACCGGGGTCATGATACGGCGCTGATCGCCCGCCGCGCTGCCTTCAGGGCGGATCCCCGGCGTAACCAGCTGGAAAGCCTGCCCGCAGGCGGCCTTCAGGCGCTGCGCTTCGTGTGCCGAACAGACCACGCCGTCCAGCCCGCAGTCGCGGGCCAGGCGCGCCAGGCGCTCGGCGTGTTCCGCCGGGCTGGCCTCGATGCCAATGCCGCGCAGGTCTTCCGCTTCCATGCTGGTGAGCACCGTCACGGCGATCAGCAGCGGCGCATCCGCTCCGTAAGGCAGCAGCGCTTCTTTAGCGGCGGTCATCATGCGCGCGCCGCCGCTGGCATGGACGTTGACCATCCAAACGCCCAGCTCGGCCGCCGCCGCAACCGCATGCGCGGTGGTATTGGGAATATCGTGGAATTTCAGGTCGAGAAACACGTCGAAACCGCGCCCGTGCAGATCGCGCACCAGCTGCGGCCCAAACAGCGTGAACATTTCTTTGCCCACTTTCAGCCGGCAGTCTTGCGGATCGATACGGTCGGCGAACGCCAGCGCAGCGTTCTTATCGGCGTAATCTAACGCCACAACGATTGGAGATGATTTTAAGTCATTGTTATTAGTGTTATTTTCAGACTTCATTTCTTCTACCTTCTGTAAAATGGACATAATCAGGTACTCACCCGCGAAACTGACCGCCGCATTCTACATGCCGGGGGCCAGAAATCCCAGCCGCAGCGCGTACCGCCGCTCTGTCATGTTACCTCTCACCTTTGTCATGGCGCGTCAACTAAAGCGCGTCAGCGATAAACCACGCAGCGTAAAACGTCGTAAAGATGCGTAAATTCTCAATCAAACATTTTGAACAACTTGCTCAGCATTATCAGATTTTCAAACGGCCCAGATGCTTTATTATTCACCACATCGGAAGCGAATGGCTTCCTTCCTAAATAAACAGACTGGAGTCACCTATGAAAACCATCAAATATTTTGCAGCCGCTACCGCTATCGCACTGACCTCTTTCGCTACTTTCGCCGCTGAGCCGGTCAACAGCCAACAGGCTGACAGCCTGACCGCCACCGGCATCGTTTCCGCGGGCCATGCGACCACCCTCAGCAGCCTGGAGAAAAAACTGGCCGCTAAAGCCGATGCCCAAGGCGCCGGCAGCTACCGCATCATCTCCGCCGGCGGTAACAACATGCTGAGCGGCACCGCGATCATCTATAAATAATGTTTCCGGTACAGGGCCCGCACGCTCGGGCCCTGCCTCTGTTTCTCGCCTAAAAAACCCGCGTTTGCCTCACCCTTCTTTGTTACATAAATATTAAATTTTTATTACACACTAGACACCCGATCGCCAGTGGCTTAGCTTGAAGGCATCTTCCTGCAGAAAGGCTTTCAAAATGAGCGAGATATCGACACTTACCATCAAAATTCCTCTGGAACTGAAGGAAAAAATCCGCGCCGCCGCCGCTGAAAACGAATTTTCGTTGAGCGTGGAAGTGTGCCAGCGCCTGGAAAGCAGCTTCAGTGCGCCCGCCACCAAGTCAGAAAAACCGGCCAAAAAGGCGGATGAACTGCACCACGGCGAGATCGACAATCAAAGCACCGAAGAAGAGGTTGAACAGCCGCTGAGCCAGAAAGAACTGAAGAAACTGCGCCAGCTGTTGAAAACCGGCGCCAAAGGCGGCAAGAAAAAGTAAGCGGCAAACGAAAAAACGGGGCGATAATCGCCCCGTTTTGTTTTGCCCCGCCGCCGCGTTATTGCCCGTCCAGACCGCGGATCGGTTTGACCGATGACCAGGCTCGGCACGACGGGCAATGCCAATAGAGCGAGTGCGCGGTGAAGCCGCATTTGTGGCAGCGGTAACGCGGCTTGGTGCGAATTTGCTCGCCGACCATATCGCGCAACAGCAGCAGGCTCTCTTTCGCCCGGCCGTCTTCGGCGTCCGCCAGGTGATAATCCATCAGCCGGTAAAACACGCGCATGGTCGGATGGCGCTGCAGCTGGCGGTTGATATAGACCTGCACCACGTCGCGCCCTTCGTGCTGTTCGATGATCTCGGCCAGCATCAGATCGGCGGTGGCGCCGGTGTTCTCTTCCACGCAGCGTTTCAGGAATTCAACCCAGCTGTGCTGTTGTTCCGGCAGATGCGTGTAGCATTCCTGCAGCATCGGCAGCGTTTCGCTGACCAACTCTTTATCCTGGCTCAGCACGCGTTGCAGCGACTCTGCCGCTTTGGCGTAGTCGTTTTGCGCCATATAGATGCGCCCGAACATGATGGATACGCGCGCACACTGTTTATCGGCTGCGTCCGCACGTTTGAGCAGGCTCATCGCCCGATCGAGATCGTCGCTGCCCATCGCCTGCAGCGCCAGTTCGCAATAGAAGTGCGCGATCTCGACGCGCTGTTTCTCTTTACCCAGCTTGACCAGCTTTTCCGCCACGTCGATCGCTTTTTGCCAATCGCTGGTGGCCTGATGGATCACCAGCAGTTGCTGCAGCGCCGATACGCGAAAATCCGCTTCGTCAGTCAACTGGCTGAACATGTCTTCCGCGCGATCGTACAGCCCGGCCGCCATATAGTCGCGGCCCAGCTGCTGTACCGCCAGCAGGCGCTGTTCAAAGGTCAAGGAGGCGCTTTCCATCAAGGCCTGGTGGATACGGATGGCGCGGTCGACTTCGCCGCGCGAACGGAACAGGTTACCCAGCGTCAGGTGGGCTTCAACGGTGTTGCTGTCCTCTTTCAACATGTCGAGGAACAGATCGACCGCCTTGTCCTGCTGGTTGGAAAGCAGAAAGTTCACCCCTGCCACGTATTCACGCGACAGGCGGTTGGCTTCTTGCTGTTTATCCTGCTGAGCGCTTCTGCGCCCCATGTACCAACCGTACGCGGCAGCCACGGGCAGCAACAGAAACAGCAGTTCTAACATAGAGGATTATTCCTTGCTGACAACGGGCTGAGCCGCCGGTTCAGCGGGCTGCTCAAGCTGCAGCTCCAGCCTTTTGATCTTGCGCTCGGCGCGGCCCAACGCAATGCGCGTGCGCAGGTAAAACAGGCCGCAAATGATCCAGCCGAGAACAAAACCGGCGCCAAACAGCGTGGCCAACAGGGTCGATACGCGATAGTCACCCTGCGCAACCAGATAGTTGAAATTGACCACCTGATCGTTATGCGCACCCAAGGTGACGGAAATCACGAAGATCACCAGAACCAACAAAAAAATCAGCAAATATTTCACATTCTTTCCCGCGATGCCGAGTGAATCGGATGAACGATGCCAAAACGTGGCGTCCCTAACCCTTAAGTTAGCATTTCCCACTGCGGCAGGGAAACCCTGCGGCACGATAAAACCACATATCTGCTGGCATATTCGGCAGTAAACGGCCTTAGCGAACAAATTGATGAGAAAGCTTCTCAAAACGTCGAATTTATAAGGATATGGGGGCGACGGCGCGGATTGCAATGGCGGGAAAATGTAAGCGGTTAATGCGGCGCCGTTCCGACGCCGCGTTTTTGTGACACAGTCACGTCATGACATGATTAACCCGCCGTCCACATTGATGGTTTGGCCGGTGATGTAGTCGGCATCGTCCGAGGCAAGAAAGGCCACGAGACCCGCCACGTCCTCGGGCTGACCGGCGCGCTTGAGCGGAATGCCCGCCACCCACTCGGCCATCAACTCCCCTTTGCCGTAGGTTTTTTCCGGCCCGCTGAGAATTTCGCCCCAAACGCGGTCGTTATATTCCCACATCTCGCTTTCAATGATGCCGGGGCAGAATGCATTGACGGTAATGCCATGCGGTGCCAGCTCGAGCGCTAAACTTTGCGTAATGCCGATCACGCCCATTTTGCTGGCGGCGTAATGCGGTGTGTAAATGAATCCGTTACGCCCCTGACCGGAAGAGGTGTTGATCAGCCGCCCCTGGCGCTGGCCGACCATATATTTAGCCGCTTCCCGGCAGCAGAGCCACACCGCAGTGGTATTTACCGCCAACACTTTCTCAAAATCGCTTTTGGGCATCTGGTCAAAACGATCGATAGTGATCACCCCGGCGTTTTGAATGGAAACGTCGATCGCGCCGAATCGCTCCCAAGCCTGACGATAAAAATCAACCACCTGCGCCTCATCGGTGACGTCGAGGATCACCGGCAGAATCTCCACACCATAACGCTGGCGCAGCGTTTCCGCCGTGGTCAGAATGCGTTCCGCATTCGATGCAATCACCAGATTGGCACCCAAACGGGCGAAGCGCTCGGCGATGCCGGCCCCAATGCCGCGGCATGCGCCGGTAATCACCACGGTTTTCCCCGTGAAATCACGATTCATGGTTGTTCTCCTGTCATCAATGAGCTCGCCTGCGGCCGCCACAAGGTGCGTTGCACCGCCTGCCGCCAGGCGCTGTAGTTTTCCTGCAGCTGCCGGTGGCGCTGCATATCGGGTTTAAATTCATCATGTTGGGGCAACAATGCCGCCAGTTGCCGATCGGTAGTCCCCCACAGGCTGCGCATCGCCATCAGCGCCGCCCCCAGCGCCGAGAGTTCCGCCGTGTTGCTGCGCCACACCGGGCAACCCAGCAGATCGGCCTGAAACTGCATCAGCCAGTCATTGCGGCTGGGGCCGCCATCGGCCATTAACCCCTGCAATGCAAAACCCGGCTGTTGCCGCAATACGCCGATCACATCGGCGATTTGATAAGCCACCGACTCAAATGCGGCCCGCACCAAATGTTCCCGCCGCGTGCCGCGGCTGAGGCCGCAGATCACGCCGCGCGCCTGCTCATCCCACCAGGGTGCGCCGACCCCGGTCAGTGCCGGCACAAAATAGACGCCACCGCTGTCGGCCACGCAAACAGGCAGTTCACTTAACGGCGTCTCGCCCCCCGCCGACATGGCGGTGATATCCAGCATCCAGGCAATGGCGTCGCCGGTGTGGGGAATATTGCCCTCCAGCGCATACTGCATACGCTCGCCATCGTGCCAGGCGACGGTCGTTGCCAGAGCGCTCGTGTCGCATTGCGCTTCGGCGATCGGCGCCATCACCGATGAACCGGTGCCATAGGTGGCCTTAACCTGCCCCGCCTGGCCGAGCGCATGGCCGTACAGCGCCGCATGCGAATCACCGACCATCGCGCCAATCGGAATGCCGTCGGCAATGCCTTCCAATCCCAACGTCGCGCCGAACACATGGCTGGAGGGGGAGATCGTCGGCAGCGCCTGGCGGGGAATGTTGAACAGCGCCAGCATCCGCTCGTCCCAATCGCCGGAGGCAAGGTTCAGCAGCTGGGTGCGAGCGGCATTGGAGGTATCGCAGCCGAATGCCTGTCCTCCGCTCAACTGCCACAGCAGCCAGGCATCGATGGTGCCAAGGCAGATTTCTCCGTTCTCCGCCATCCGTTGCCCCCCTTCGCAGCGATCGAGCAACCAGCGCATTTTCGCCGCCGAGAACAGCGGTGAAAGCGGCAGGCCGGTGGCGCGACGCACCACTTCGGCCTGCCGATCGTGCCGCAGCCGTTCACAGAAATCGGCGGCGCGCGCGCATTGCCAGGTTAGGGCCGGCCCGATCGGCTGGCCGTCGGAACGCCGCCAACCGATGGCGGTTTCACGCTGGTTGCTGATGGCGATACCGGCAATACGGGATGCGCCGGCCAACGCAATCGCTTCCCGCAGCACCGCCAGAGAGGCTGCCAGTAAGGCCTCGCCCCGCTGTTCCACCCAACCGGGCTGCGGCGTCTGCAGCGTCAACGGCCTGCTGGCTCTGGCGACGATCGCCCCCTGCGCATCCACCACCACGGCCTTGGCGTTGCTGGTGCCTTCGTCCAACGCGACAATGCAATCCGCTTTAGCCATGGCTCACCTCAGCCAGCGGTTGCACCGCTTTTTTATCCTGCCGCTGCATCAAAATGACCTTGCTCTGCAAACGCTGCTGGAACTGGTCAATCACCACGGCGGTAACGATCACCAGCCCTTTAATCACCATTTGCCAGAACTCGCTGACGCCCATCATCACCAGACCGTCCGCCAGAAAAACGATCACAAAGGCGCCGATGATCGAACCGAATACCCTGCCGCGGCCACCGCTGAGCGCCGTACCGCCCAGCACCGTCGCGCCGATGGCGTCCATCTCGAACATATTGCCGGTCATCGGGTGCGCGGTTTGCAACTGAGAAGCGATGACCAGCCCCACCAGCGCCGCACACAGCCCGGAGAAGGCATAGACGAACATTTTCACTTTGACGATCGGCACTCCCGACAGCCGCGCCGCCGGCTCATTGCCGCCAATCGCATAGATATAACGGCCCAGCGGCGTTTTCTTGGTGAGATAGATCCCCAACAACACGATGGCCAACATCAGCCAAATCGGGTTGTAAATCCCGAGAAAGGTGCCGGATCCCAGGGCCGCGAAACCGGTGTTGCCCAGCGCTTCCATGCCCACCAGATTGGGATAGGTTTTGCCGTCCGCCGTCAACAACGCCGCTCCGCGCGCCACGTACATTGCGCCCAGGGTGCAGATGAACGGCGCAACGCCGAGCCGCGTGATCAGCGTGCCGTTGATCAAACCCAACAACACGCCCAACAGCGCCACCGCGCCGATCACTTCAAAGACGTTGAGAAACAGCCGGTTGCCATCCCACAGCGGGATGCCGACGGTCAACAGCGCACCGGCGATCATCCCGCACAGGCCCGCCACCGCGCCGACCGACAAGTCGATGCCGCCGGTGAGGATCACCAGCGTCATGCCAACCGCCAGCAGCCCGGTAATCGCCACGTGCTGCGTCATGATCAGCAGATTGGAGACGGTCAGAAAATTCGGCACCATGCCGCTGAAGAACAGCACCACCAGCAACAGGGCGATGAAGGTGCGCGCCTGCAGCAAATACATATACAACCGATACTTGGTTTGCATTGCCTTATCCTTATGCGTGTGGGGTTGAGGCGCGGATCAGCGTTTCGCGATCGGCCCGTTCGCGCGGCAGATCGGCCGTCAGTTTCCCGTCCGCCATCACCATCACCCGGTCGGCCAGTGAGACCACCTCATCCAGCTCCGACGAAGAGAACATCACCGCCAACCCCTGGCGTGCCATTGCGCCAATCAGGTGATAAACGTCCGTTTTGGCGCCGACGTCGATTCCGCGCGTCGGCTCATCGAGAAACACTACCTGCGGCCCGGTCAGCAGCGCCTTGCCCAACACCACTTTCTGCTGATTGCCGCCGCTCAGGCTGGTGATTGGCAGCTCCCGGTCACTCACCTTGATCGCCAGTTTTTCGATCATGCCGTCGACCAGCGCGCACTCCCCGGCCGACGCCAACGGCCGCAGCGCGTTGCGCCCCAGGCTGGCCAGCGTCATGTTGGCCTTGATCGACATCATCTGCACCAAGCCCTCCGCCTGCCTGTCTTCCGGCACCAGCGCCATGCCCAACGCCATGCGCTGACGAAACCCCAACCGCTCCACGCTTTTGCCGTTGAGCAGAATGCGGCCTGCCGTCTGGCGCATCACGCCGTTGATCACCTTGAACAGTTCGGTGCGGCCGGCGCCCAACAGGCCATAAATGCCGATCACTTCCCCTTTGCGCAGTGAAAAACTGACGTCGTTAAGGCAATAGCCGCCGTTTTCACGCGGCAGCGTCAACTGCTCAACCTTCAGCACTTCATCCCCTTGCTCTGCCGCGCAATAATCAAAGTGCTTGCTCTTTTCCCCGACCATCTTTTCGATAATCCACGGGATGCTGACGTTGCAGACCGGCTCGGCGGCAACAAAACGCCCATCGCGAAACACCGTGATGCGATCGCCAATCTCCATCAGCTCTTCCAGACGGTGAGAAATGTAGATGATGGTGACGCCGCGTTTTTTCAGATCGGCGATCACCCGAAACAGCGTGCGCACTTCAGCCTGGCTCAGCGCCGACGTCGGCTCATCCATGATCAGCACCCGGGTGTCCTTCGCCAAGGCGCGAGCAATTTCCACCAGCTGCTGATGTCCGATGCCGAGACTGCCCAACGGCGTATGCGGGTCGATGTCCAACTCCAGCCGCTGCAGCAAGGATTTGGCCAGCTGATATTGATAGTCCACATTGATGCGGCCACGCTGGAAGAACTCGTTGGCCATAAAAATGTTGTCCATCACCGACAGGTTGGGGAACAGGTTCAGCTCCTGGAAAATAATGCTGATCCCGAGCCGCTCCGCCTGCTGCGTGGAAGTTAGCGTCACCGCTTTACCCTCCAGCTCGATGGTACCGGAGGTCGGGGTTTCCACCCCCGCCAGCAGCTTCATCATGGTCGACTTGCCGGCGCCGTTTTCGCCGATCAGCACGTTGACCTGATTGCGAAACACTTGATAACTCACGCTATCCAATGCCGTGACGCCAGGATAGAGACGCGAAACGTTGCGCGTTTGAATAATGACCGGATCGCTCATCACGCCCCCTTAAGGTTGAATGCGTACCGGCGTGATCAACAGCGGCTCGGCAGGCGCCTGCCAGCTGCTGAATACGCCGTACACGGTAATGTGGTCACCCACCTTGGGCGGGGATCCGGCCAGTTCGTCGATCGAAGCCTGATTAATCGCCCTGGCAAAATCGCCGAACAGCGCTTGGTCATTGAAATCGCCGTAGCTCAGCCCGCGATAGCTGTCGCGCAATGCCGTACCGCGATAAACCGGCCCGATCTGCACCTCCACGCTGCTGAGCGGTGCATCGGTCAGCTTGAGCGTTAATTTTCCGCTGCGCGAACGGGTGTTGACCGCCACGACTTCACCGCTGACCTTAACGTTGAAATAACAAGGGAACTCCGGTTGAGCGCGGTACCCCAGCAGATCGCAGGCGCTGTCAAAATCCTTGGCCTGGGCGATCCGGGCGAGCAGCTCGCCCAGCGGCTGCGCCGTTTTGACCGCTTGCGGAGCGATTTGGCTGCGGTAAATTTCCGCCGCCTGCGCCACATGCGGATTCACCGGGGAGCGAAGCTCCGCCAGCTTTTTCTCCGAAACGATACGGCAACCGCTCAACGCCAGGACGACGGTGACGGCCAGCGCAATGCGCATCGACATAACAACACCTCCGATCTCACCCCGCCGCCGGGACGGGGTGGTGAAAGACGCCGCTCAGCGCGGATTACGGTTTGAAGTTGAAGTCACTGACCCGTTGCGCATTGTCTTTGCCGATCAGGATGCCGCGGAACATCACGCGCTCCTTGCCGGTATAGCTGCCGGATTGGAAATAGCCGTCGAGGATTTCAACGCCCTGCGCGGCGATCGCCTGCGCCTGCAACATCACGCTGGCGTAGAGGCTGCCGTTGAGAATGGCGTCGCGTTCATCGTTGCTGCCGTCGATGCCCACCACGGTGACATCCTGCCGGCCGGCGGCCTTCAGCGCCGCCACTGCGCCCAGCGCCACCGGGCCGTTGCCGCAGATCACGCCTTTGATGTCCGGATGCGCCTGCAGAATGCTGTCCATGATGCGTTTTCCCTCCAGCAGATTGCCCTTGGCATCCTGACGCGCCACGCTGACCATCTCAGGGTATTGGTCGATCACGTTGTGGAACGACTGCGAGCGCGTGACGCAGTTATTGTCCGCCAGGTTGCAGGTCAGCTCGGCGTATTTGCCGGTTTCCCCCATTTTTTCGACAAACTGGTTGGCGACGTCCGAGCCGGCCTGGAAGTTGTTATGGGTGATCTGCGCCAACGCCACGCCATCGACCGGGATCTCGCGGTTGATCAGCACCACCGGAATACCGGCGTTTTTCGCCTGCTGCACAGCGGCGACGCTGGCCTGGGAATCGGCGTTATCCAAAATGATGCCCTGAACCTTGCGGCCGATAACCAGGCTGATCAGCTCCCCCTGGCGCTTAACGTCTTCACCGTGCGACAGCACCAGCGTCTGGTAGCCGAGCGACTTGGCCTTGCTCTCGGCTCCCTTGGCTTCCGCGGCGTAATAAGGGTTGTCCAGCGAGTTGACGAGAATGGCGATCGTGCCTTTTTCCGCCGCCATGGCAGAGGTGCAGGCAAAACCGGTGAGCAGGGTAAGGTAAGTGGCTATTTTTCTCATGATGGTGTTCTCTTATCGTTGTGTTGAACATCGTCTGGTGTTGGCGATCGCTGCGGTTGCCGCTTACCAAATGGTAAAACCGCCGTCGATCATCAGGTCCGCGCCGGTGATCATGTCGCTGCCGTTGCTGGCAAAAAACAGGATCGCCGCCGCAATTTCGTCGGTATAAGCAAAACGCCCCAGCGGTATCAGTTTTTTCATTGCCTCGCCCTTCTCGCCGCGCCAGGCTTTCTCTCCCATAGGCGTCAGCACCACGGTGGGCGATAACGTGTTGACGGTGATGCCGTGCGGCGCCCACTCTTTGGCCATCACCTTGGTCATGCCCAGCAACCCCGCCTTGGCGGAGGTGTAAGCGCAGTGATCGTCAATGGCGATGGAGGCCGCCTGCGACGCGATGTTGATGATTTTCCCGCCGTGGCCGGCGGCTATCGCACGGCGCGCCAGTTCCTGCGAACACAAGAAGGGCCCGGTGAGGTTGACCGCCAGATGGCGCTGCCACTCCTCGAGCGTCACTTCCGTCGCCGGTTGCAGATTGACGTAGCCGGCGCAGTTGACCAGGATATCGAGCCGGCCAAAGCGCCGCTGAGCCGCGTTGAAGGCGGCAGCCACCGAGCCGGGTTCGGTCACGTCGCACACCTGGCAGAACACCTGTTCTTCACCCAACTCCCGCAGCGCCGCCGCGGCCTTGTCCTGTTCAAAGGCCGGATACATCAATACCAGGCGCGCGCCCTTTTCCAGCAGCAGGCGATTGGCGGCCATCGCGATGCCGCCCAGACCGCCGGTGATCACCGCTACCTTCCCTGCCAGCGACATCCGGCTATCGACACCGTAGCGTAAATTAACGTCGTATTCGTTCTGCTCCATCGCATTCCCCCTATGGCGTTAACTGAGCATGCAACCCTGCGGCGTCGATGGCGTATTGCCGCCGCAGCGCCGCCCGGCTGCTGCTGTGGGTAAATTCATAAGCCGGCACGCCCAGCGCGGTAAACGGCCGCGGCAGCTGATGCCGCAGCAACAGCTCACCGATGATGGTGCCCAGGCCACCGCTGAGGGCGTGCTCCTCCATGGTCAGCACCCGGCGGTGCGAACGTATCAACGCCACTACCGCCGCCTCATTGAGTGGCCAGAGCGAAGGCAGCGAGACGATGGTCGGGTTATCGCCCAATTCCAGCACCTTCATCGCCTCGTGCGCCACCGTCCCCAGGCAAAACACCAGGCTGTCAGATCCTTGATGCAGCACCTCCGGCTCTCCGGGGCGGAAGTGATAGCTCGCGTTCAGCACCGGCAGCTTGTCGCTGTCCATACGGATATAGGCCGGGCCGGGTTGCGCGATGACATAACGGACAATCTCTGCCGCTTGTCGCGCATCCGCCGGCGCATAGACGCTGAGATTACCCAGCGTGCGGGCGATGGCGATATCGTTCATGCAATGGTGCGTCGCCCCCAGCGGCCCATAGCCGAATCCGGCATTCAGGCCGAGCATTTTCACGTTGGTTTCCGTGTAGCAAACATCGTTTTTCATCTGCTCGTTAGAACGGGCGAACAGGAAAGGCGCGGCGTTGGCGGTAAAGACCGTGCGGCCGCTGAGCGCCATGCCGGCGGCCATGCCCACCATATTTTGTTCGGCGATGCCGACGTTCACCACACGCTCCGGATAAGCCTGCTCAAAGGGCGCGATTTTCGACGTGGACGTGGAGTCCGCCACCATCACGCTCAGATCTGCCCCCGCCAGCTGCTCTTCGATCAACGCCGTCACCACGGCATCGCGTAAGTCCTGCATGTTCACCCCTCCAGTTCCGCCAGCGCCTGCGCCAGCTGTTGTTCGTCCGGTACCGCGTGATGCCAGGCGGCAACGTTAGCCATAAACGACACGCCGTGCCCCTTTTCGGTATTGGCCAAAATCACCCGCGGCTTGTCCTGGCTCGGGCGTTGGATCGCCGCCACCAGCGCCGCCGGATCGTGCCCGTCGCACTCCAGGGTTTCGAAACCGAAAGCGCGCCATTTTTCCGCCAGCGGCTCCAGCGGCATGATGGCCTCTGTCTTGCCCGCCAGCTGCAGCCGGTTGCGATCGACGATGGCAATCAGGTTATCCAGCTTGAATTTGCTGGCCGCCATCGCCGCCTCCCAGTTGGATCCCTCCGCCAGCTCGCCGTCGCCCAGCAGCACGAAAGCGCGGCGATGTGCGCGCCCGGCCAGTTTGTTGCCCAGCGCCAGCCCCACGGCGATAGGCAGGCCATGCCCCAAACCGCCGGAGTTGATCTCCACCAGCTCCGGCAGCTTCTGCCGCACCGGATGCCCGGCCAGCAAGGTGTCGTCGCCCATGAACTGATCGAGCACCGCCGGATCGAGCAGGCCCATCGCCGCGCAGCTGCAGTAAAAACCGCCGGCGCCGTGCCCTTTAGACAAAATGAACCGATCCTGATCGGGCCGGGCATTGCCGCGATCCATCACCGCCATATACAAGGTGCAGATGATGTCGATTTCCGACAGATCGGCGCCGGTATGGCCCTTGCCTGCCTTATGGTTCATGGTCACCACATATCGGCGCGCCTGGCGCGCCGTGTTTTTAATCGCCTGGAAGTCCATCGTCACCTCTGTTTGAGCACGTTGATTATCGTTATCGCCTCTGAAACGATCCGCTAACCCGCCATTGATTTTCGAATGGAAATCATATGCAGCAAAAACGATAATTAATGTGGGCAAGATCAAATTTCAAGCAAAAGCACGCAACAGGCGGAATCACAATTCACAAAAAGCAATAAATAACAATTAAATGCAAACATTCAAATAACTTAAAATTCGTTTTACCCGGTGACTTTCGCTGATACCATAGACTTTCGAATAAAAATCAATATGGGTTGACCGGGTTTATCCATAGCTTTATCAATAATCGCGAGCTAAAATTCAGCGCATCAATAAGGAGTTGCCGTGGCAAACCGCCCGGCGGGAACTGACAGGTGCAGGAGTCTTTCGATTGAAAAGCAAAAGCGAACAGCTGGCGGAAATGCAGCAACGGCGCGAAAAGATCCTCGACATGATCCGCGAAGACGGCTCGGCGACGGTCAAAATGCTGACCGATACCTTCAAGCTGACCGAAGCGACCATTCGCACCGACCTGCGGGTCCTGCAGCAACAAGGTTATGTGCAGCGTTTCCACGGCGGCGCAACCCTGGTCGATGGCAAGCAAAACACCCATGCCATGCTGTTGGAACGCCAGGTCAACCTGACCGCCAAGGATCGCATCGGCAAGCTCGCCGCCGGTTTTATCGAACCGGGCGACACCATCATTCTTGATTCGGGCACCACCACCACGGCTATCGCCAATCACCTGAGCCACATCAAGAAACTGTCCGTTATCACCACCGGCGTCAATATCGCGCTGCAGCTGGGCGGCGAACCGGGCGTGAACATTTTGCTGACCGGCGGCTCGTTCAAATTTCCGACGCTTTCCACTTCCGGGGACAAAGCCGCCGGCTTCTTCGAGAACGTTCTGGCCCAGAAACTGTTCCTCGCAACGGCCTGCATCTCACCCCGCCACGGCCTCAGTTTCCCAAGCGAGACCGACATCAAACTGAAAACGGCGATGATCAACGCAGCCAACACGGTGTATGTGGTTGCCGACTCCAGCAAAATCGATAAGGTGTCGATGTTCGCATTGCCCTGTGACTGGCAGCATATCGACTATTTGATCACCGACGACGGTATCAGCAATACCGCCATACAGGCCTTTGAGAAGGTGGGAGTAAAGGTGTTGGTGGCAGGCGCCTGACGGGCGCCTGCGAGAAGAATGCTTATTCCGGTTTGCGCGCCGCGATTTCCTGCTGCTCTTGCGGCGGCGGCGTCAGCGGGCCAAACCAGCGCTGCGCCAGCCAGCAGGTGACCACCACCAACAGCCAACTGATCAGCGTGGCCATCGCCAGATCGCGTGGCCAGTGCATGCCCAGCAGCAAACGGCTGCCCATCACCCCCGTTGCCCACACCATCAGCAGCGCGACGGTTTTATAATGGCGGCGCGGCCACAGCAGCCCTACGCCCAACAGCGCCCAGGTGGCGGCGAACATCGTATGCCCCGACGGGAAAGCGAAGCCGGTTTCAAACTGCCAGTGCTTGCGCAGCCAGTTCGGCACCAGGGTCTGATCCTGCAATTGCTCGCGCACCAGCGCGCTGCGCTCTTTGCGATGCAGCGAATAGAAGTATTTGCCGTCCACGCCGTGGTTTTGCTCCAGCCATACCACAAACGGCCGCGGTTCTTGCACCCGATCCTTGATCAGCGACTTGATCCCCTGCCCAATCACCAACGCGGCGGAAAGCAGGATCGCCAGACCGATGGCCGCCTTGAGCCGAAAGCGCAGACACCACAAAAACCAACCGCAAAGGATAGCGCTGGTCAAAATGCCCCACGGCGAGGTCACGGTTTCGGTCACCCAGTACAGCGCTTTCAGCACCCGATCATTGCCGCCGGGCTGCCAGTGCCAGCCGGATACCCAGACCGCCAGCGGCATCAACAGCAGCAGCAGCGCGCCGCCCGCCGTGCGTTTTGCTATCTCATACATTCCCGTTTTCCTCTGCGTGAATCAGACTGCAGTGTAACAAGAGTGTAATCTTGATAACACGCGAAAAATTAAACAGATAGGCAACCTATCGCAATAATAGGTAGCCGGAAAACGCCATCTGCTGGTTTGCTGAGCACCGCCCGGCAAGAAGTTGTGGCAAAATAGCCGATAATTAACGAAATAGAGATCGGCGCAGCACGTTTTAGTCTTGGTCAATTTACCGAACCGGACTTAGGATGCGCGACAATGATTGAATCGTAGGTTTTTGTGGAGAGTGACATGCAGCTTAAACGGGTGGCAGAGGCTAAACTGCCGACACCTTGGGGCGATTTCCTGATGGTAGGATTCGAAGAACTGGCGACCGGGCATGACCATCTGGCGCTGGTATTCGGTGATATTTCCGGCGAAGCGCCGGTGCTCGCGCGCGTGCATTCCGAATGTCTTACCGGCGATGCCCTGTTCAGCCTGCGCTGCGACTGCGGTTTTCAGCTGGAAGCCGCGCTGGAGCAAATCGCCGAAGAAGGCCGCGGCATTCTGCTTTATCATCGCCAGGAGGGCCGCAATATCGGCCTGTTGAACAAGATCCGCGCCTATGCCCTGCAGGATAAGGGCGCAGACACCGTGGAAGCCAACCACCAGCTCGGCTTCGCCGCCGACGAGCGCGACTTCACCCTGTGCGCCGACATGTTCAAACTGCTGGGCGTCGACGCGGTGCGTTTGCTGACCAACAACCCGAAAAAGGTCGAGATCCTGACCGAAGCCGGCATCAACATCAGCGAGCGCGTACCGCTGATCGTCGGCCGTAACCCGAAGAACGAACACTATCTGGCGACCAAGGCCGCCAAAATGGGCCATTTGCTCGACCAGAAGTGATCGCCGCCGCGGCGGAAACAATCAGGGCGCCTTGCGGCGCCCTTTTTATTGCTTAATTACAGCATTTTCCTGATCACATAATGCAGGATGCCGTCGTTTTCGTAGTAGGTCAGCTCATTGCCGGTATCGATGCGGCAACGGGTGTCGATCACTTCCTTGCGCCCGTCAGCATAGGTGATGTGCACCGGCACCGTCTGGCCCGGCTGCAGCTGCTGCAGGCCGCCGACGCTGATCTGCTCATCCCCGGTCAGCCCCAGGGTTTTGCGCGTCACCCCTTGCGGGAACTCCAGCGGCAAAATCCCCATGCCGATCAGGTTGGAGCGGTGAATGCGCTCGAAGGATTCGGCGATCACCACCCGCACGCCCAACAGGCGCGGCCCTTTCGCCGCCCAGTCGCGGCTGGAGCCAGAGCCGTACTCTTTACCGGCGATCACCGCCAGCGGCACCTTTTCCTGCTGATACTGCATGGCGGCGTCGTAGATAGACAGCTGCTGCTGCGACGGGATATGGCGGGTATAGCCCCCTTCCACGCCCGGCACCATTTCGTTGCGAATGCGGATATTGGCGAAGGTGCCGCGCATCATCACTTCGTGGTTGCCGCGGCGCGAGCCGTAAGAGTTGAAATCCTGCGGCGCCACGCCGTGCTCGCTCAGGTAACGCCCCGCCGGGCTGTCGCGCTTGATGTTGCCCGCCGGCGAGATGTGGTCAGTGGTCACCGAGTCGGCCAGAATCGCCAGAATGCGCGCGTCTTTGATGTCCTGCACCGGATCCGGCGTCACCTTCATGGTGCTGAAGAACGGCGGATGGCGGATATAAGTAGAATCCTCCTGCCACTGATAGGTCGCCGAGCCGGTCACCTGGATCGCCTGCCAGTTAGCGTCGCCGTCGAACACTTCGCCATATTCCTTGTGGAACATCTCGGTGCGCACTTCTTCCACCGCCTGAGCGATGTCCTGGCTGCTCGGCCAGATGTCCTTCAAATAGACCGGTTGACCGTCGTTGCCCTCGCCCAGCGGCTCTTTGGTCAGGTCAATCTTCATGCTGCCCGCCAGCGCATAAGCCACCACCAGCGGCGGCGAGGCCAGCCAGTTGGTTTTCACCAGCGGGTGGATGCGCCCTTCGAAGTTGCGGTTGCCCGACAGCACCGCGCCCACGGTCAGATCGCCCTCTTTTATCGCCTGCTCGATCGGATCCGGCAGCGGGCCGGAGTTACCGATGCAGGTGGTACAGCCATAGCCCACCAGATTAAACCCCAGCTCTTCCAGATAGGCGGTGAGTTTGGCGCTGTCGAAGTAGTCGGTCACCACTTTGGATCCCGGCGCCAGCGAGGTTTTTACCCAGGGCTTGCTGCGCAGCCCTTTCTTGACAGCATTTTTCGCCAGCAGGCCGGCCGCCATCATCACGCTCGGGTTGGAGGTGTTGGTGCAGGAGGTGATCGCCGCGATCACCACCGCGCCGTCGCGCAGTTCGTGCTGCTGCCCGTCCAGCGTAAAGGTTTTGCTGTCGGCTTTGGCCTTTTGACCGCCGATATCCAGCTCGGTGGCGGCCTTGAACGCCTGCGGCACATTTGGCAGCGCAACGCGATCCTGCGGGCGTTTCGGCCCGGCGAGGCTGGCTTCCACCGTCGACATGTCCAGCGCCAGTGAGCTGGTGAAGACCGGTTCATCACCGGGGTTGCGCCACATGCCCTGCGCCTTGGCGTAAGCTTCCACCAGCGCGATTTGTTCTGCGCTGCGGCCGCTGAGCTTCATGTAGCCGAGCGTAACGTCATCCACCGGGAAGAAGCCGCAGGTGGCGCCAAATTCCGGCGACATGTTGGCGATGGTTGCCCGGTCCGCCAGCGGCAGATCGGCCAGGCCATCGCCGTAAAACTCGACGAACTTGCCGACAACGCCATGCTTGCGCAGCATTTGGGTGACGGTCAGCACCAGGTCAGTGGCGGTAATGCCCTCGCGGAGCTTGCCGGTCAGCTTGAAGCCGACCACGTCGGGGATCAGCATCGACACCGGCTGGCCCAGCATCGCCGCTTCCGCTTCGATGCCGCCGACGCCCCAGCCGAGGATGCCGAGGCCGTTGATCATGGTGGTGTGGGAGTCGGTGCCCACCAGCGTATCGGGATAAGCCACGCGGCGGCCGCTTTCGTCGCTGTGCCAGACCGTTTGGCCAAGGTATTCAAGGTTGACCTGGTGACAGATGCCGGTGCCCGGCGGCACTACGCGGAAGCGGTTGAAGGCTTTCTGCCCCCAGCGCAGGAAGGTGTAGCGCTCGTGGTTGCGCTGCATTTCGATACGCACGTTGTCTTCAAAGGCGTTGTCATCGCCAAATTCATCGACGGTGACCGAGTGGTCAATCACCAGATCCACCGGCGACAGCGGGTTCACCTGATCGACGTTGCCCCCCAACCGCCGCACCGCTTCGCGCATCGCGGCCAGATCCACCACCGCCGGAACGCCGGTAAAATCCTGCATCAGCACGCGCGCCGGACGGTAGGCTATCTCACGGTCGGCATGGCCGGTTTGCAGCCAGGCGACGATGGCCTTGAGGTCGTCAACCTGCACGGTATCGCCATCCACATGGCGCAGCAGGTTCTCCAATAGCACTTTCATTGATTTCGGCAACCGGTCGATATCACCCAGCTGCTTCGCCGCCAGCGGCAGACTGTAATAGTAATATTCGCTATTCAGCGCAACCAGCTTATCCATACTTGTTTCACGAAGATCGGACGACATAGCTCCTCCATTTCTTATTGTGATAAAACAGGGTAATCACTGAGGTCTTGTTTAAAGATACCACAAAGATAAGTTAACGTTTTGATAACAACACGATTTGATCACAACGATAGGTGGGAACAATCAGCGCAAAGGAAGTCCGAACGCCGCCAAGGGGTTAGGCTGCGCGCCAACGAAAACGCTGCAACGAGGCGGCACTTTGGCGAGGAAGACCTCGCGGTTTTAGCGGGGGTTAGCTACGCCTTAGCAGCGCATCCCGAAGAATATGAAAGTCAGATGCCTGATAGAGAGTGTTCCTGGAGGACGGCGACTTTTCAGGATGATCAACAAGCAAGGTGCGGATTTCCGGGCTAAAAAAACCCGGTTTGGCAGGCGCCTCTCCGGGTTTGATTTGATATCGTCAACGATTACTTAATCGGCAGCTTGATGTCCTTGAACATCGCCTCGATCTCTTCGTTGGAACGCAGCGCCACCGCGCTGTCGACCACGTCGCGCGTCAGGTGCGGCGCGAAGCGCTGAATGAAGTCGTACATGTAGCTGCGCAGGAAGGTGCTGCGGCGGAAGCCGATTTTAGTGGTGCTGTAGGTGAAGATATCACTTGCATCCACCGTCACCAGATCCGGATCCTGCACCGGATCCACCGCCATGCTGGCGATCACCCCCACCCCCAATCCCAGACGCACATAGGTTTTGATCACGTCGGCGTCGGTGGCGGTAAAGACGATGCGCGGCGTCAGGCCGGCGCGGTTGAAAGCGGTATCCAGCTCCGAACGCCCGGTAAAGCCGAAGGTGTAAGTGACGATCGGGTAAGCCGCCAGCTCTTCAATGCTGATGCTGCTTTTGCCCGCCAAAGGATGATCGGGCTTCACCACCACCGCGCGGTTCCAGTGGTAGCACGGCAGCATGATGAGATCGTCGTACAGGTGCAGCGCTTCGGTGGCGATGGCGAAATCGGCGGTGCCTTTGGAGACCGCTTCGGCGATCTGCGTCGGCGAGCCCTGGTGCATGTGCAGCGAGACGCGCGGGTAACGCTCGATAAAGCCCTTGATGACGTTGGGCAAGGCGTAGCGAGCCTGGGTATGCGTGGTGGCGACGTACAGCGAGCCTTTGTCCGGGTAAGTATGTTCACCGGCAACAGCTTTGATGGCATCCACCTTGGACAGCACTTCACGCGCGATGCGAATGATTTCCTGGCCGGCCGGGGTGACCTGGGTCAGGTGTTTGCCGCTGCGGGCGAAGATCTGGATGCCCAGCTCATCTTCGAGCATGCGCACCTGCTTACTGATGCCGGGTTGCGAGGTATAGAGCCCTTCTGCCGTCGAGGAGACATTCAGGTTGTGGTTAACCACTTCCACAATGTAACGAAGCTGCTGCAATTTCATATCTTATACCATCCTAGGTTAAACACTGCGGCTTACCCGCAGCCAGGTATATCGGTGTCGCCCCGGTATGCTGAAACTCACAAGCCATAAACACCGTGTTTTACCCTGATGGTGAAGAAAACGCCGTTGTTAATAAGCTTTAATAATAAAAAAACTTTTTATATAACCACTATACCACGTTGCAGCTTCAAGTATAGATCCGCGTCACACTATGATAACGATTATTTTGCATTGGTATCAACGTGAAACGGCGGTGACGGAGGGGTAAAAACAGCAAAGGATAGATCCGTTTCCCCCTTTTCACCAATAAAAAACCAGCCGCCAGGGCTGGTTTTTCATCTTGCGGGCGGGACATTGGCCTTACTTCTTGCCTTCGACCCACTTGCCGTCCACGTAGAACGCGGACCAACCGGTCGCCTTGCCGTCTTTTTCAGAAGAGACGTACTGCTGTTTGGTTTTGCGGCTGAAACGCACCAGCGTTTTATTGCCTTCGGCGTCCGCCACCGGCGCATCGGCCAGATAGCGCAGCTTCTCCGGCAGGCGATCCTTGAAGCGAGCCAGCTCTTCCACCAGCGGCGCGCGGGTCTCGCGCGATTTAGGGAAGGTGTTGGCCGCCAGGAACACGCCGGCAGCGCCGTCACGCAGCACGAAATAGGCGTCGGACTTCTCGCACGGCAGCTCCGGCAACGGCACCGGATCTTCCTTCGGCGGCGCGACGTCGCCGTTACGCAGGATCTTGCGGGTGTTTTTGCAGTTCTCGTTGGTGCAGCCCATGTACTTGCCGAAACGCCCCATTTTCAGGTGCATTTCCGAGCCGCACTTGTCGCACTCCACCACCGGGCCGTCGTAGCCTTTCAGACGGAACTCGCCCTCTTCGATCTCGTAACCGTCGCACGCCGGGTTGTTACCGCAGACGTGCAGCTTGCGCTGGTTGTCGATCAGATAGCTGTCCATCGCCGTACCGCATTTCTTGCAGCGGCGGCGGGCGCGCAGCGCGTTGGTTTCCGCCTCGTCGCCTTCGAGGATGTTGAGCACTTCCGCTTCCGGCACCAGGTTGATGGTGGTTTTGCAGCGCTCCTTCGGCGGCAGCGCGTAGCCGGAACAGCCGAGGAACACGCCGGTGCTGGCAGTACGGATGCCCATCTTGCGGCCGCAGGTCGGGCAGTCGATGCTGGTCATCACCATCTGGTTAGGCCGCATGCCGCCTTCTTCCGGATCCTTCTCCGCCGTTTCCAGCTGTTCGCTGAAGTCGACGAAGAACTCGTCCAGCACCGCTTTCCACTCGGCCTGGTTGTTGGCGACCTCATCGAGACCATCTTCCATGCGTGCGGTGAAGTCATAGTTCATCAGCTCGCGGAAGTTTTCTTCCAGGCGATCGGTGACGATCTCACCCATTTTCTCGGCATAGAAGCGGCGGCTTTCCACCCGCACATAACCGCGATCCTGAATGGTCGAGATGATGGAGGCGTAGGTGGACGGGCGGCCGATGCCGCGTTTTTCCAGCTCTTTCACCAGCGAGGCTTCGCTGTAGCGCGCCGGCGGCTTGGTGAAGTGCTGGCTTGGGATCAGTTTCTGCAGATCCAGTTCGCTGCCGATTTCGACGTATGGCAGGGTGCGATCTTCATCTCCCTTGCGCAACGCCGGCATCACCTTGGTCCAGCCGTCAAAGCGCAGCGTACGGCCCTTGGCGCGCAGCTGATAATCGCCGGCTTTCACCGTCAGCGTGGTGGAATCGTATTGCGCCGGCGTCATCTGGCAGGCAACGAACTGGCGCCAGATCAGCTGATACAGCTTCTGCGCGTCCGCTTCCATGTCTTTCAACTGCTCGGCGAGCACGTTCACGTCCGAAGGACGGATCGCTTCGTGCGCTTCCTGCGAATTCTCTTTGCTGCTGTACTGATTCGGCGCCTTCGGCAGGTATTTGTCGCCGAAGTTGTCGCCGATGTAGCCACGCACCATGTTGAGCGCATCCTGGCTCAGGTTGGTGGAATCGGTACGCATATAGGTGATGTGGCCGGCTTCATACAGCCGTTGCGCCATCATCATGGTTTTTTTCACGCCGAAGCTCAGGCGGGTACTGGCGGCCTGCTGCAGCGTGGAGGTAATGAAAGGCGCGCCCGGTTTGCTGCTGGTCGGTTTGTCTTCGCGATCCAGCACCGTGTAGCGGGCTTTTTCTAGCAGCTTGACCGCGGCGTGAGTCTGCTCGCGGTTGACCGGTTTGAACGGTTTGTCGTGCGCGTGGGTCACTTCCATCTGCAGCGCGGTTTCACCCTTCGCCAGCAGATCGGCATGCAGCTCCCAGTACTCTTCCGGCACGAAGGCCTTGATGTCGCGCTCGCGCTCAACCACCAGGCGCACCGCCACCGACTGCACGCGGCCGGCGGACAGGCCGCGGGCGATTTTCTTCCACAGCAGCGGCGAGACCATATAGCCCACCACGCGGTCCATGAACCGGCGCGCCTGCTGCGCGTTGACGCGGTCAATGTTCAGCTCGCCCGGCTGTTTGAACGCCTGCTGGATCGCGTTTTTGGTGATTTCGTTAAACACCACGCGGCTAAAGCGTTTGTCATCCCCACCGATCACTTCCCGCAGGTGCCAGGCGATGGCTTCCCCTTCGCGGTCAAGGTCGGTTGCGAGATAAATGTGGTCGGCGTTTTCCGCCAGCGATTTTAACTCGGCGACCACTTTTTCTTTACCCGGCAGGATTTCATAATGCGCTTTCCAGCCGTGATAAGGGTCGACGCCCATGCGATTTACCAGCGCCGCCTTCTCATCTTTTTTAACTTTTTTCTTGGCTTTGTCTTCGGTTGAGTCAGCGCTCTTTTTGCTGGCTGAGCCACTGGTCGGCAAATCACGGATATGACCGACGCTGGACTTCACCACGTAGTCACTTCCTAAATATTTATTAATAGTTTTGGCTTTTGCCGGGGACTCAACTATTACGAGAGCTTTACCCATATTTACCTTTACCTAATTTATTTCTTCTAAAAAGAAGTCTTTTATCTCGCCGTGCCGCGGCAATTCGTGTCTCTTTTTTTATATTGCGGCAGTCTGGCAAGAGATCAACAGATTTTTTTCTTTTGGTTGCCCAACCGCTCAACCTGAACGCAAGTTGTTGATCCTGCCTGCTATTCACCCATGCCCCAGAAGTATGGCTGTGTGAGTTTTATTCATGGCGTAAACAAAACCTTCCACCCGACGCCGCAAAATCCCACACTGTACCTGATAAAAAGCGTCACGCAACCTAATTAGCACGGAAAGGCCGATTTCGCCAACCGGCGGCCGCGCATGGCCATCCAGACGGCAAATAAACCTTAGTCGGTTTGCGGATAAAAGCGAACCGGCGTTAGAATATGCGCAGAGTTTTTAGTTTGGAGTCTAATAAATGCGCACAAATACTGCCCCTATCGGCCGCGAGGCCCTGCTGGCGGAAGCAAATAACATCATCCGCCAACACGAAGATTATCTGCACGGCATGATCGCCACCGACGTTGAACAAAAAAACGGCGTTTTAGTTTTCCGCGGCGAATACTTTTTGGATGCCGACGGATTGCCCACCGCCAAAACCACCGCGGTATTTAATATGTTTAAACATTTGGCCCATCTGCTTTCGGCAAAATACCACCTGGTCGATTGAGAAAAGAAAACGGGGGCGCCCGGCCCCCGCTGATTCACGCTATCGCCGCCGTTACAGCAGCGGCTTTTCCCCACGCTGCCACCAGCGCAACAGCAAGCGATCGACGCTTTCCGCCGCGCTGCCGGTAAAGCGATCCATCAGGCGTTTGCGGCGCGAATAGCGCACGGCGATCACTTCGTGGTTATCCAGCTCAGCGATCAGCAAGTCATCGCTGGTGCCGATAGCGTCAATCAGGCCCTTCTCTTTCGCCTGTGAACCGAACCAGTGCTCACCGGTGGCGACGCTGTCGATGTCGAGCGACGGGCGCTGCTCATGCACGAAGCGCTTGAACAGCTCGTGGGTTTCGTTCAGATCTTCACGGAACTTCTCGCGCCCCTGTTCGGTGTTTTCACCGAACAGCGTCAGCGTGCGTTTGAACTGCCCGGCGGTGTGCAGCTCCACGTCGATGTCGTTCTTCTTCAGCAGGCGGTGGAAGTTCGGGATCTGCGCCACCACGCCGATCGAGCCGATGATGGCGAACGGCGCCGCCACGATGCGATCCGCGACGCAGGCCATCATGTAGCCGCCGCTGGCCGCCACTTTATCCACCGCTACCGTCAGGCGAATGCCGCCTTTACGCAGGCGCTCCAGCTGCGAGGCCGCCAGGCCGTAGCCGTGCACCACTCCGCCAGGGCTTTCCAGCCGCAGCAGGACTTCATCCTGCGCCGACGCCACCGCCAACACCGCCGAGATCTCTTCGCGCAGCGAGGTCACCTCGTGCGCGTCCATGCTGCCCTTGAAATCCAGCACATACAGGCACGGCTTGGCCACCTCGACCGCGCCGGACTTGGCGCGCTGCTTTTTCAGCTTGCCGTCGGCCTTGGTCTGTTTCTTGAACTGTTTCAGCCAAACCTTTTGCTCGGCGGCATCCATGCGCGCCAGGCGCATGTCACGCTGCATCTCGCGATACTGTTCACCGAGATCGGTCAGCTGCAGCTCCCCTTTCTGGCGGCTCTTGCGTTGCCCCAGACTGACAGCCAGTATGGCCAACGCGGCGATGGCGAGCACCACCGTGGCAACCTTGGCCAGAAACAGGCCATAAACAGATATAAACTCCACAGATTCCGCCTTTATTTACAGGTTGTTAGTATGATTCTTCCCATTTTAGCCAACCGCAGCGGCTGCTGTCGCGGCTAAATGAAAATTCATTGCGCACGGAGCATCACTATGGGGACGATTTGCGGCCGAACCAAGCCGTCGCCGCCGCGCTTTTGTTACAAAAGAATGCCATTTCAGCCTGCTACGCATTGAAAATGCCGGCGGATTAAGGCATATAACACCCATTATTCATCAATATGATGAGACGCATTCGCTGCGCGGCCCGCAGACGGTCGAGCCTTCGCTCCCGCCCCGGCCGCGCGTTTCACTCTTGCTCCCCGATATCTGCGGGAGAACGGCCACCCAGGCGAGGATTTATCGTGCATTACCAACCCAAACAAGATCTGCTCGAACAACGTATCATTCTGGTCACCGGCGCCGGCGACGGCATCGGCCGCGAAGCGGCGCTGACCTACGCGCGCTTCGGTGCCCGGCTGGTGCTGCTGGGGCGCACCGAGAGCAAGCTGCTGGCGGTACAACAAGAGATCGCGGCCCAGGGCGGCGCCCCGGCGTTGGTGGTGACGCTGGACTTGCTGCACGCCACGCCGGAGCAATGCCGGCAGATAGCCGACGATCTGGCGCGCCAGATCCCCCGCCTTGACGGCGTGCTGCACAACGCCGGCCTGCTCGGCGACATCGCGCCGATGGCCGACCTGTCGATGACCATGTGGCAAGAGGTGATGCAGGTTAACGTCAACGCCACCTTTATGCTGACTCAGGCGCTGCTGCCGCTGCTGCTGAAATCCCACGCCGGTTCGCTGGTGTTCACCAGTTCCAGCGTCGGGCGCGCCGGCCGCGCAGACTGGGGCGCCTATGCGGTGTCGAAGTTCGCCACCGAGGGCATGATGCAGGTGTTGGCCGACGAGTATAAAAACCGCAATTTGCGGGTGAACTGCATCAATCCGGGCGGCACCCGCACCAAAATGCGCGCATCTGCCTTCCCGCACGAAGACAAGAACAAGCTGAAAACCCCGGCCGATATCATGCCGCTGTATCTGTATCTGATGGGCGAAGACAGCCGCCGCAAAACCGGCATGAGCTTCGACGCCCAGCCGAACCGTAAACCCGGCGCGGCCGAATAAGGAGCGTTTTCATGGCGGAAGATCGTCATCAACAGCGCCAGCAGCGCCTGAAAGAACAGGTCGATGCGCGTATCGCCGCGGCGCAGGACACGCGCGGCCTGCTGCTGGTGTTTACCGGCAACGGCAAGGGTAAGACCACCGCCGCCTTCGGCACCGTCACCCGGGCGGTCGGCCACGGCATGCGCGCCGGGGTGATCCAGTTCATCAAGGGCGAATGGCCCAATGGCGAAAAGAATCTGCTGCAGCAACACGGCGTTGAATTTCAGGTGATGGCCACCGGCTTCACCTGGGAGACGCAGAACAAAGCCGGCGATACCGCCGCCTGCCAGGCGGTGTGGCAACACGGCAAACGCATGCTGACCGACAGCAGCCTGGATCTGGTGCTGCTGGACGAAGTGACCTACATGCTGACCTACGGCTATCTGGAACTGGAAGAGCTGAAGGCCGCGTTGCTGGAGCGCCCTGCGCACCAAACGGTGATCCTGACCGGGCGCGGTTGCCATCGCGATCTGCTGGAACTGGCGGATACGGTCACGGAGATGCGGCCGGTGAAGCACGCGTTTGATGCGGGCGTGAAGGCGCAACAGGGGATCGATTGGTAACAAAAGTTCTGGCCCCGAACGGGGCCAGAATGAGAGATTAGCTGCGTTTGCTCGGCTTGCCCGGTTTACCCGGCTTGCTGCCTGGCGCACTGCGGCGGCCGCTGCCGGCCACCTGCGAATGGCGCTTGACCGCGCGGCGGATCTGGTTAGCCTTCACGCGGCGGCGCTCACGCTCCACCGGCATCTTGCTGACCGTTTCCGGCTTCAATTCCACCAGCTCGCGCAGGTAGTTGATCGCCGGCAGATCCAGCTCGGCCCAGCCGCCGCGCGGCAGGCCTTTCGGCAGATCGATGTCGCCATAGCGCACGCGGATCAGGCGGCTCACCTGCACGCCCACCGCTTCCCACAGGCGACGCACTTCACGGTTGCGGCCTTCGGTCAGGGTCACGTTGTACCACTGGTTGAGGCCTTCACCGCCCTGGAAGCTGATGGTGCGGAAGGCAGCCGGGCCGTCTTCCAGCTGCACGCCCTTGCTCAGCTGCTTCACTTTCGCATCGTCGACCTGGCCGAACACGCGTACCGCGTACTCGCGCTCCACTTCACGGCTCGGGTGCATCAGACGGTTGGCCAGTTCGCCATCGGTGGTGAACAGCAGCAGACCGGAGGTGTTGACGTCTAGGCGCCCTACCGCCACCCAGCGCGAACCGCGCAGCTTAGGCAGACGATCGAACACCGTCGGGCGGCCTTCAGGATCGCTGCGGGTACACAGCTCGCCTTCCGGTTTGTAGTAGGCCAGCACCCGGCAGACCACGTCTTCAGACTCTTTGATCGACAGGACATGACCGTCCAGGCGAATTTTCATCGCCGGCGTCACTTCAACGCGATCGCCCAGCTTGGCGACCTTGCCGTCGACGCTGACGCGCCCGGCTTCAATCATGGTTTCGATTTCACGACGCGAGCCATGCCCGGCGCGCGCTAAAACTTTCTGTAACTTTTCGCTCATTGAGCAACCTCTAATGTCGCCTTCACAGGCCTCATGGTATGCTATATTTTCAATAGGTTACGGCAATAAACCCCATAACCATATAATTTTGCACACATTTTGGAATACGTTATGTCAAACACGGCGTCACACAAACTGTCACACACAATCCAACGTGGCCGGACATTCTACACAAATTTTAGACTTAATGATTCCAAAAAGTTTGTTCGGTTATCACTTAATACTGACAGTTTGAAACAGGCTCAGTTGGTCATGTCCAAAATGGCGCCTTATATTCCGTTGGTTCAGTCTGGAGCAATGTCCGTGGACAAGTTCAAGGCAAAGCTCAACGGACTGAAGGACCTCACCAAGCAAGATTTGGATACATTCCTGTTGCGCCACCTTGAAGACGACTATGAAGAGGTGGAAAAGCTGCCAAAACTCGGGACACTAACGAAACAATATTTCGGCGGCAGCATTGACCGGGAAGCGACGAAAAATGACGCCACAGGCTATGCGAGAGCAACTATAGATAATATTCATTCAGGCTCAGATTTTGGACTGGCCGCCCTTAAGCATTCCCTACGGCATAAGGGGATTAATCCTGAGGGGCTACCGGATGAAATGAGCGATGTCGTTAGCCAGATTGATATGTCGTTGGCTATGAAGTATCAAGCTTACGAAGCATTTTATTCAGATGACTTCTTGAAATACCGCCAAATTTTGGGTTCGCTCAAAGAACAGGTAAAGAGCCTCTCAGATAGAGCGCCGAGTCAAAACCACGCTCCACAAGTTCAGTCGCCCTCATCCGCAGTACGGCTATCTGAAGCTTGGAAAATGTATGTTGCAGACAAGGGGCAGAAATGGCGGCGTTCAGTCGCCAGTGAGAATCAACGATTCTACGATGTTCTTTTCCTCGTTGTGGGAGATATTCCCGTTGATAGCGTCACCAAGCAGCACATAAGGGAAGCACTGAAGATTGCCGAGAATCTCCCCACTCGAACCCGATCACCCTACTCCAGCATGACCCTAGCCGAATGCGTTGCCTATGATGTCCCGGAGGAGGATTTAATCTCAAGTGAACACGTCCACAAGCATTTGAAGATCTGGCGCTCACTGTTCAAAACGTACCTTGTCGATCACAAGGACATTTTGACGATCTCACCTACTGACGGAATAACCTATGAGGTGATTCCTAATCGAGGGGGTCACTATAGCGCCGGTGAAATGCAAAAGTTGAAAAAGGCTCTGTCCAACCTCCCCAGTACAGACTGGAGAAAAGATTACTTCCTCACGCTCATTTATACCGGTGCTCGTCGTGCGGAGATTGCCGACATTCGTAAGCGGCACATACGGCGCGATGATGAGACGGGCCGACATTACATATTCATCGAGGGAGGTAAAACCGATCACGCTCAGCGGCAAATCCCAGTCCACAACAAATTGGAGGAGGCTCTGTTCAAACGCATAGCCCTACTATCAGACGAGGATCTGGTGTTTGGGGGCCTACCTGATTACACAACCATCACGAATGGATGGGTTGCTATATTGGACAGTCTTGGAATCCCAACCTATGACGAGTTCGGGTTAAAACGCCGAATTCATAGCCTGCGCCACACATTTATAAGCACAGCAATTGCCAGTGTCTCAAACGCTGCTCTGGTACAGTTCGTTGTGGGCCATAGTCGGACTCAATCGTTGGGGATTACCTCGCGGTACACACACAGGCCGCCCCTCAAAGAGCTATTGTGTGTTGTTGATTGTATCGGTTGACATATCATGTGCAGAGACAGGAGGTTGGCGTGTCACGGTGGCAGAACCAGACACGCCAGTGAAACTATTATATATACCAGTGATTCTGCATAAACTTAACAACCTCTGGTAATATATTATAGCAATGGAAGCTATTATTCTTAGCATCCACAACTATTAGCTTGTCATCATTATCCATTGCTGCTCTCACAATCCTTGCAGCCTGTTCAGTCGTATAAGCTGAATTCACATACCAGTTGGATTCTGTAACCTTAGCCCAATTTCCCAAAGATTTAATTGCTTTGTATACGGCCTCATAATCTTTGGTTTTGATCAGGTCATATGTAACGAACAAGTTATTAGCCATTTTCATATCTCCCAGAGTTTCAACTTTAAATGAAGCGCCTTGCGGCGCTTCTCATATCACTTCTTCTCTTTCTTTGGATACTTGATCGTTTCCATAATGGTTGTTTTTGGGTTTTGCTTAACTTGTTTTTCGGTCACAAATTGACCTGTAATGGCGCTACGGCCAACTTTTCGCTTTAACATATGTCATCCTTAGCCCTTTCATGTAGGGCACAAAAAGGTTTTACAGGCCCATCAATGCTGTCTACAATCCGAAAACTTTTGATAAGGAAAGTAGAGGCTGACGGTTAGCTTTGAGTCTGCAAACTCATCGCGGCCATGCTTCTGAAGAAACCGAGTTCACAATCGTGGGCTCGGTTTTTTTTTTTGCCGAAGTCGAAGATCTCATATCAAAGTAAAACACTAAATATGGGGCCTCGCCTGCCAGCAACTACAAGATAATGTGTGGATCGTGGGTTTGCAAGTGAACAAAACCGGCCTAATTTGTGGATAACTTGGGGGTGAAATGTAACTTGCAATTCGCAGTACGCGCCCTGACTGGCGCGGCAAGCTTGTCAATAAGCGTGATTAGATTTTACTGAAAAACTGAAAAAACCGATCGTTCGACGTTTTATTAAACGTTAGAAAAAAACGGCATATTTAACCGATTTAATATTCCAAAACTCAGATTTCATGCCTGAATAGGGGTGAACTGGTTTAAATGATAACTTTTTTCACTTAGAGTCTTCTGTATCAAACGTCTTTGCATAAGGGCATTTGCCCTTGGTAACGTATTGGAAGCTGTGGATCGAATCCTCGTAGATGCAAAGCGTTTTCCCGTTGGATAGCTTCTCACTAGTTGGATTGCTGATCGTAATCCTACCGGCATGTGCTGGCGATACAGCTACCGCCGCCAACAGCATGATCATTTTCATGGTGAAGATCTTGGTGTATTTCATACAAACTCTCCCAATGAATATTTATCAGCGAAATTATCCACCTTGGCCTGTGTAGCGCCGATGTAATGCAAAGTAGACGCCAACGACTTGTGTCCCAGTGCCTTGGAGATTACAGCGATATCCGCCCCATCCTCATAACCGATTGTTGGCTTGCTCTTTCTCATGCTGTGAGTGGACAGGTTCAATCCCAACTTGTGCCCGGCGTGGCTAATCTCCTCATGCAGCTTAGAACGGCTTACCGGCTTGCCTGTGGAACGCTTAGAGTCGAACTGAAGGACATACACATGCGACGGGTTAGCCGCTGCACGGGCCGCTATGATGCGCTTGGCGGTATCAGTCAGACGAACACGGAGAACCTTTCCCGTCTTCTGTTGGGTAATCGATACATGATCGCCCTGTACATCGTCATAGCGTAATTCACGCAGATCCGACACACGAAGCATCAACTCGAACCCAAGCAACCACGCATCGCGGAAGATCGGATTGCCCTTCCCCTGTTTGGTTAGCTCAATCGCGACCGCTTTCACTTCCTCGATGCTTTTGCATCCGTCTACAAAGTTCATCTGATCAACTCCCTTCCCAATCTGTAAGCCCTAACTCAATGGATAAATTTTTGATCAAAAACAATAGGTTGTAAACAACTAAATCATACTAAATTCACTTGTGTATTTATTAAATTAAATGGGGGGCTAAATACGGTTTAATAAGTGCACAAGGGGCACTCAGCAGTCCCGTCCTGTACAATTATCAATCAATCGTGTAGCCCGCTGTTGGCTCGCCTCTTCAGGTAGGCCTTGTGTATGCCCAAAAAGAGAGATTGATTTATCCAGTAAAAACAGTGCATTGACGTTTTTGTTATGCGATTTGACGCTTTTTATGTGGGGTGTGTTGCTAGGCCAATTTCATTGTCCCACCTCGCTACGCTCGATAATTTTATTTTCGCCCAAAAGGGAGGGCCTGAAGAGGCCCGCCAAGTGCCCGAGAGAGGCCCTCAGGGCCAGTTAGTCTTTGCGGATTGCCTGCGTCTGTACAACGCCACAGCGGCCCGTATGGGCCGCATATGGGCCATATCCATTGCCGCACAGCGGCGTATACCGCTACACCCGGCGCTGTGCGCCTATTGTTCTTGCCCAATAAAGACAGAATGCTATTGTGTATTTACTAACTGCTTGAATTTAATAAAATAGATTGAAATGGAGATGCAAGCTCGTATCCAGACGAGCCAGCTGGCTGGCGAGGATGGGTTGTAACGTACTGATTTATTATGTTATGTACGATATTTGAGCAAGATCATAAGGGCATGGTCAGACCAGTGAGGGAGTGCCTAGCGCCACTATCCAGACGGTAAGATATTTAGCCAGACACCCACCTGAAGAGCCGCCCCTCTTTTATCCGGGTATCCCGCCAACAGGCTCGCCAGTATCCCCAAAGAAAAAGGGCCGCCCTTTCGGGTAGCCCTTGCAAATTTACTGACCGCCGCCGGCCAACAGGTTAAACGTCATAGCCTGCTGATCCTGAATGGATGCCTCGATCAAGTCTGTGATCTTCCCGTCTTTAACATTGAGATCAACCTTGACGTCTACCTCTTTAGGCTGCTCAAGTTGGACATTGAGAGTTGGAGACTTGAATGTATCCATTGTTGGAGATGCCGTCTGCTTCATGTAGTCGATGTGTCCAGTGTAAGGCAAGTTGGGCTTGAGGTCATTCACCAGTGACGGAGTGGGATACATGGATTCAGACAGTTGCCACATGCCCGCCTTTTGGGCTGCATTATCAATGAAGCTCATGGGGCGCTTGCCTTCCTCACGGGCGGCGGTAATGTTCTCAGTCTGGTCACCAAACTGGGACTTGCCCACCTCGTAAGCCGTGAGGATCTCGCCAACTGGACCTAAGAACTTCATGAGTTTGGAAACGCCACCACCTGCCGTTGCGGCAGTTTGACCACCAGCGATAACACCTGCGCCCTTCACTGCCTTGGAGACTACACCACCGGTTGAGGTTGGAGCACCCTTAGCGGCTGCACCTGCTGTTCCTGCTGCTGTAGCCACAGCCTCAGAGGCCAGACCGGCACCTGCCAGCGCCTTACCCAGTGACTTAATGCCCGGCACCAGCTTGATCAGGTTCTTCAGGAGGTTGGTGATACGCAACAGACCAGAGCCAAAGATAAGCGCCCCAGCCGTCCAGCCTACGAAGTTGAAAGCCTTGGAAATCTGATCTGCATCTAGACCCCATTTGGTGAGGTAATGCTCAATGACTCGATCAGCCAATACAAAGCCGTCATGCACATAGGTAGCCATATCAACGAAGCCGTCAATCAATCCACCCAATACGTCACCCAGTCGCCCGCCTGCAACGTCTGAGAGATTCTCAAGCGCTGCGGATGCCTTTTCGAATGAGTTGGTTAGTGCATCCCCAAACTTGGATTCAAAGATCTTATTCTTGAACAAGTTCCATTGGTTGATCATCCGGTTGTAAGAGGCGTTGATCCCTTTGACCGCGAAGTTCAGGGCGTCACCCTTGCGGGCCATATCGGCAAAGGCCTTGCCAAGGTGTGGCATGATCTTATCTGTGGTGATTAGACCCTTTGCCATATCCTCATCAAACATGCCTTGGGTCAGGTTAGCATTGCCGGTAGCGTCCTGCCATGCCTTCAAGAATGCTTGTTTGGCCCCGGGCATGGATTCCGCGATTTGTTGGTTCAATTCCTGCGCTTGTAGGCGACCCTTGCCGAAGACCTGTTGAAGACCGAAGTTAGCTAGGCTCATGCGGTTACGATCGAGATGGAGGGCCGTCCCATATTCCTGCATACCGGTAACAACATCCTGCACGGTCTGCTTGCTAAGCTTGCCCCTCGATAGGTTCATCTTGGCATACTGATCGGCCAAGTCCACCATGTCCACACCCAGACGGGAAGAGAGGCTCATTAGGTATTCCATTGATTGCGCTGCGCCGTCTGCGTCGTCTTCGGTCATCTTGAGGATACTGTGAATTCCTTGGAAAGATACCCCTGTATTCATCAATGACTTACCGGCACCCAGAACACCATACGCACCCAGACCGGCACCGATAGCCCCGGCAACAGGACTCAGACCACCACCCACAAATTGAGAAGGCATCACTTGGCGGGACTGTTTGGCCGTCGCTCTCATTTGCTTTTGGAGTTCTGCTAGTCTAGCTGTATACGTCTGTGCACCGATAGCGCCCTTAGCATAGTCCTGATTAATCTTAGCAAAGTCAGCTCTAGCCTGTGCGCGTTGGGTGTAGTTCATCGCGCCCTTGGTGTTGTTGTACACCGGAGCAAAGCGGGCTTGGCGTGCGTTCATCTTGTCGATCACACGTTGCTGTTTAGCCAGCTCTCTATTTTGTTGGCGTGTTGCCAGTGCTTCAGCCTTGGCGGCTGCTGCCTTCTCTTTAGCTGCCGCTGCTGCCTCTTTCCGCTCTTTGGCGGCTTTGGCCTTGGCTGCTGCGTCGAAGCGCTCACCACCTTTTGGGCGTGCCGCTCGCTCACGTGTAGAACGTGGGGCTGAGGTGGTTTTCTCCCATTCGCTTTTCAGCGAGTTAATCTTCTTCTTGGCATCGTTGAATGATTTGTTGTCAACGGAAAAGACCACGTCGTTACGGGTCGTTGTAACTACCACATTACCGGCCATATTATTCGATCTCCTTGAGAATGCTAATCGCCATACCCACAGAGGCGGCAATCAGGCGGTTAATCTTGGTGTGGGTCCGGTTGTGGGTCAGGTCCTGCCGGATGAGTTCCAACTTACCCAGGGTAAGCTTGCGGCTATAGACTGCATCCACAATCTGATTAGGCGTCTTGCCGGTCACCAGTGGCAACAGCGAATCAACACGCGGATCCGGTTGAGTCAGTTCGAACAGTTGGATGGCGCAGGCGTTAGGCTTCATTTTGGTGCTGATCGTGTCTCGGATGCTCATCTATTACGCCTCGCCTTCGATAGTCACCACCATGCCCACGCGCTCCATGTAGTCAATGGTCGCCTGTTCAAGACGGTAGCCGTTGGGAGCCACGATAGAGCCATTTGCTTTGCGGATCAGAGTGACCTTCATCCCTTCGGGGCCAGCGGCCTTGTTGATCCACACACGGCGGCGACCGTTGGCGGCCTTGGCTGATTTGGTCAGCAGACTGACCGGGCGATTGTTGGCGCTGTAGCCCTGGGCAGCTGCACACAGTGCGATCCCACGTGATTTAATGGTGCGGTCAGTGCGATCAGCCTTCCCGGCGGCCTGCGTGGTGTTCTCTGCGGTGTTCTCTGCGGCGCGTTTTGCGATCAGCTCTTCCAACACTTCCCCGGCGGCCTTGGCCTTCTCAATCTTGGTAGCGGCTGCTTTCTCTTTGGACTTTTCAACTTGATCGTTGAGGCTGTTTTTCATTTGTGCTTTCAGAATGTCTAGGGTGCTGCTTTTCATTACTGGCTTGGTGCTCATTGTTGAATCCTTTTTATTTGGTTGGGTAATCTTGATTAGCTATGTGTTTATCTATGTGATATGTAAGCTCTGAATATCTCATATGCTAAAATATAGAGAGGCCAAAACTTAACTTTGGTGACCACATTCAGAGCAATATCTAAAAGACGCCTAAAGATAAGACTAACGCTAAGCGCCTTTGATATTGAATTTCCACATTTGGCAATGAGTTGGCGAACCGTATAAGGCCCATACGGGCCTATCGTCACCACAAGGGATCGGGACTTCATGGGAATTGCATTCGTTATTGTTGTTTGCTTGATTGTTGACTTAATTAATTCCCGTGTATGGGAAATCTTTCCAGTGCCTAGGCATTCCTTTACGTGGTGCAAGAGGAATATCAATTGTTCTTTCGTTCCAGATGAATCTAAATCCCTTGATTGTTAGATCGAGGAACTGGGCGATCTGCTCTTCTGTGTAACCTTCTTTGATCATCTGGTCAGCGTAATAGAGTTTATCGTATTTCTTTAGGTGGCGAGTTTTACGCAACTTGGGATTGTATTTCTTCTGAAGAGTCATAATAACTCGGGTGGGGACGCCGTATTTCTCCTTGATCTCTTCCATTGGCATGGAGATGATCAGCGCTGCTTTGACTTGATCCAACACACTGGGGAGGTACATAGACAATTGAGTCTTACGGGCCTTTCGTTCTTTTAGTTTTTCTTCCAACTCAAGGAGGGCGAATTCTTCATTGTCAGTCAGGCGGGCGGGTGTGTATTTTCCAGCTGTAATCAATTTCCGTTTAGCCAATATCTGACTCCTTATTAAAATGCTTCCCCGGCGTCATATTCAGCCGTTGAGTAACTCGGGGTGTGATGTGCATTGCTCGGGATGCTGTGGGATTCGCCGCAGGTGTTCCTGTGCGCCTCGTAGGCGGCTTTCAGTTCTACGGTGGCGTTGTGGGTTGTCACCCATCCAGAGAGAGCCACAGGGGCCGCCATAGCGGCGTATGCGTTGAAGTCTGGCTCCTCTTCCTCAACTGGCTGTTCCTCAACGATTACAGGAGGGAGCTGTGAAGGCTGTGCAGGTTGTTCGATGTGGTCAGCATTGACAGGCTCGGCGCTGTGACTATCGTCAATCCCAACAGGGCGAGCGTCGTGTGTATTCTCAGGCGTGCTCTCTGTTGGGCTATTTGAAGGCTTAACGCTTTGTGCTTTATTTCCAACAGCAGGACCTGATTCATTTTTTACTTCCTCAGCAACGGATTTAGCAGCGGTATCATTCTGTTCGATTGGGTTAACAGTGTAGAGGTTGGTGTATCCAGAACGCTCTATTCTATTAACGAGGCCCATCTTCTCCATTTTTTCCAGAAGGCCGGACGTTGCTCTAAGCTTGATCCCCAACATTTCGCCAAGCTTGGCGCGAGAGAAATAGGCTTGCTGTCCGTTATCTTGAAAGCCTTTAATGTACTGATAAGCCACTTTCATGTTTAGCGCGAATGGCTGGCCGTTTACCTCGTGAACGCTGAGGAGTTCATAAGGCATCATGAGGAATTGCTGAGTATTAGGACTGTTGGTGTTTTTGGTGTTTTTGGTGCTGTTGGTGTTATCTGAAGTATTTACTGCGGTTTTCATTTTGTTTTTCCTCTTCTGAGACGAATGCTGTTTTAATCATTTCGCGGATTACTGCTTGTGGGGATTTTCCTGAAGCGTTGGCCTTAGCCCAGATCTTGCGGGTCAGTTCATTATTGAACGACAGGACAAACTCTTCTTTATTCGTGTTTGGGTTGTATTGACGGCTGGACATTGGCACCTCCCCCATTAAGAAAAGACCGGATACATGATAGGCTGGCTGTTCATTCCCAACTCTTCAATTTCTGCGTTGTGCTTCTTGATCTTCTCAATAATGCGGTGAGTCTTAATTGCCGCCTCAATATTGGAAGATTTTCCGTTTCTGTGTTGCCAGTTGATCAGGCCGTTAACGGTGATATTCCCGATCCCCAACAGTGAGATAATCTCTTTCGTTGGGACAGAGGCCCAATCTTTAGGGGCGAATCTGTTTTCTTTATTTGGGTTGGGATTGCTCATTGTTCATTGTCTCCTCTTTATTCAGAGGGCCTCACGGCCCCGCTGTGAACTATTAGACGTTGGCGGCTTGTTGGCTCTGCGCCATGTGGAAAACGGCGAGGCTGATCGCTTGTTGCATCGTCATATCAATGCCATAGGCGATTGACGCAAACGTCATTTGATTTTGCAGCTCATCCAACACGTAATCAGACAGATCGTCAGGGTCGCCCGGGTGAATGGTCGCCAGTACAGCCGCCAAGTCATTGTTTTGGGCTTCGCGTGCTTTACGCATCTGACGGGCCAAACGGTTAGCCGCCTTCAGCGCCCGGCCCGTTATTTCAATTCGTTCCTGTGTTGCCTCATCGCAACGGAATCTGTAAACGCGGTCCTTATTGATCTCACCAGCTACTAGCGCATCGATAATCTCATCTTCTGTGCCTCGGCGCAGCAGGTCCAGACCGCTCGAGTAGTAGGCGGAATTGGTCGGCTGCTCTTTGTCTGCGTGGTGATTAACTTCGTGGCCCATCATGTGTACGTGTTGATTCATGTGTTGACTCCTCTCTGTGTTTAGGGTATTCTTACCAAATCCAACCGGGATAGTTTATTTCAACAACCATCAACCGGGGAATTTTTTCGCCTGTAACATGGCATGCATCTATTTTACCATCACTAGCAAACAAACACAAGTTTTTTATCAATATTTTTATTGACAGGTGATCGGCGGTGTGCTAACCCACAGACTGATTGACAGATTGGCTGACTGATTGATTGCCCCCACAAGTTGAAGGGCCAACAGGTGAACCATTCCACAGGTGAGTTAGTTTTGAATTGTTGGAGAGTTGCCACAGGTGAGGCGGGTCAGTGTGACCCTTGCAGTGGAGTGCCCCCCCACCCTTGCAGTGGAGTGCCCCCCCACCCTTGCAGTGCAGGACCACCGTATAAGATAACTCCATAACACCAACACATAACACCACCTACTCGCTTCGCTCGTAGGGCCGCCTGCGGCTCCCCGCGCTACGCTTTCGAAGAGGTGTGCTTAAAAAGGAACACAAGTATTAACATACGATCTCCCTTGCTCGACTCCGTCTCGCATTAAGATCTTATTCATTTCATTCATAAGATCTTTAACACACTGTCTTTATGTTTTTATCGCGTCCGCTCTCCTCGCTGCCCGCTCGGAGAGCGTCCACATAAAAACATGGCGACATCGTCGCTTCCACAGGTGGTAAACCATTCCACAGGTAAGGGATTGATCAGAGTTAGATTGATCAAGTGAGTGGTGATCAGCGTTAGCTGTGGAGTTGGTTGTGTGTTCTCTGGTTTCGTAGACAGGCTGGCTAGCCTGTTTACACATTGTGGATCTGGAGCTGTGCTCCATGTACGTGTTAACAGGCACGTCAACAGACGCGCCTCTTTTGGCAGCGCTCGCACCTGCGAGCAAGACCCACCGGAACGATGTGAAGGTGACTCCTGGGCCGCCTGGCCGCCCCAGAATTGAATACAGATAACAACCCCACCCAGACCCCCGCTAGAATCGCCTGTACGCCTCCCTGTGGCGTTTTCTCGGGCCAACCCACCCAACCATAGCCACAAGGCTACAGAACCGCTTAGAATCGATTACAGAGCGCTTTACGGAATGGTATAATTCCCTCTCGCCAAAATATACCACACATTAATCACAACGCATACCCCACCTAGGCAACTTTTCAGAGAAAAACTGAAACTTTTTATTGATAATGATTCTCATTCGTGTTAAAATATATCTTGTAGTTAAGGGTTTACTCGCATTTACCCTTCGATAGCAACTACACAAGCCCGGGCCTCCTGTCCCGGCAGTCGATAGCCATTTCGACAAAAAGACCGGACTTCTCACCCGGCACCAAGCGCACCCCGCCGCGATGTTTCTCACAGGTTTCAGACCGGCGGGCGCTTCAACCTCTTTTCAGAACATTTAGCTGAACAATTTAGCTGATCAAGTGTATCTCCCGTGAGTCTCCTCTCACACACAGTGCGTCACAGTTATCCTGTTGACGTGCGGGAATAAATCGGACCGGCCTCCGCTGCATTCCTCATGCTCTTTGTCCGGTCGCCCGTAATGATCTCGCCCCGTGAGTCATTATCTGTTTCCGGTACTCAACAGAGAGCATGAGGAATGTGATTGCGTTACCTGCTCATATTCCTTCTCACTCGTTGACAAGGTCCCCGGCCCTTCATCTGGCCGGGCCTTTCTCGAATCTCATTTTGTTTGATGGGGTTGGAGAAAGGCTCTTACCCGATTAACGAATCGATGAGCCGCCCCCACCAATGGTTGGATCTATTGGTAAACGGAGAGCATGTTGGTGCGTGTGAGTTTGGACCCCGCAGGCAAGTTTATGGACCTAAGCCCTTCATTTGCTTGTCTGTGGGACTCCATTCTTTTCCCCTATGTTCCCACAACCCGCAGCCCCGAATGACCTTGATCACCCAACCAACAGATCACACACCAATTAACACGCGTTTCTACAGCCTCCCCGGTCTGTGGTGACGCGCTGCTATGCAGCCTGAGCAATCAGGTTAGCCGAGCCTAGCCACTGTCAGAGAGCCTCTCAGGCGTTCCTGTGGCTTGCCTCAAACACGCCCCAGAGGTGCAACGCCTCACCCCCTCCAAAATCCAATCATTCATAAGGATATCAATAAGATGAAACTTGAAGGCACTCAGGCCAAGAGCTTTACCGATGTGATCGCGTATTCCGTCGATCCTGTATTCGACAAGCGCGAGATCGTGATCGAAACACTGGCCGCAGATCTGGTTCCCGGCGATGTCATCAAAGCCGACGGCACCAAATTCGGCGCAGCTGATACCGAAGCCCCGTTGGTAGTTATTCACCCTGCAAAATCTGGCGCTAAGGTTCACGTGATCATCGCTGATCGTGGTGTGGTCCTGAAACGCGACGCCCTGAACGGCGCAGACGCAGCAGGCACCGCTAAAGCCATTGCCGCTATCGAAGCATCCGGCATCAACCGTCTGACCATTAACTAATAAAGGATAATAAAAACAATGGCTAAGCAAGCATTTGAAAAGCTGGACATGGTAACCCCATATATGGATCGCCAGACCCCGGGTAACCTGTTGACCGATCTGGGCCTGTTCGACCGTGAAACCTCGCAGACTGCAAAGGTTGAGGTTGATTACCTGCTGGCTGAACAGTCCAAACTGCTGAACACCACAGAGCGCTACGGCAGTGACCTGAATGACGTTTCCCGCGACCGCGCCAAAAACTTCACTGTTGAGCTACCTCACGTAGCCACAAGTGGGAAGCTGAATGCCAGTGATTTCCAAGGTCATCGCGCTTTTGGTACAGACCGCGAAACAACCGCGCTTGAGCTGATCGCAGCTGAAGGCGATCGGCAGTTCGAATCGTTTACCCGAACCCGCGAAAAGATGTTCGCTCAAGCGCTGTTTGAACACAAAGTTGTAGACACGCATACCAATGCCGGTGTGATCGACTATGCCGATGTGTTCGACAAGCGTCAGGGCAATGAAACCCTGAAGACTGGCGCGGGTGAGATCGCCCTCGAACAGCTGGATGCATTCAAGCGCCGCATCCGCCGCCTGATGGGTGCATCAACCCGCAACATGCCGGGCTTCATCCTTGTGGCAGATGACGATCTTTACAGCGCTATCAAATGGGACTCCGCAACCCTGTCCCTGCTGAAAGACGGCTTGGTTTCTCCTAACATGTTGTTCAACAACAAAGAGGAAACCCCGGGTTATGAATGGTTTACTGTTAACGGATTGACCGTGATCCAGAACCCTACCCCCGACTACGCGATCGGCGAGGGTGAAGGCTTCTTGTTCCCAATGACCCACCGCAGCGTTGGCAGCTATGCCCGGAATATCGTCGGCCCTGCCTCACGGAACTTCGACCAAGCTGCAAGCGGTCAGGTTCGCGACTTCTACGCGTATGTGCTTGAAGATAAGCTGAATAATCCAGAGGTTTACAGCGAGTTCAGCTTGCTGCCGGTCCTGTACCGCCCGGACTTCGTGAGCAAAATCACGCTGGGCGAATAAGGCTTAAACTGTTTGGCCTAAGCAATGGCGGGAGGCACTAGCCCCCGCCTTTGTTGTTTAAGACAAAAGGAAAACACCATGAAGATTGTAATGCTCGATGCAGTAGGCCGTCCGGTTATGCACCTTGGGATCGAAGATCTGAAGCTGTCGGCAATTGCCAGAAAGCTGAACGTGCCCCGCCCCACCTTGCATTCCTACGTAGAGCGCCAAGGTTTGGTAGAAGCCATTCGACACTTCAGCGAGAAGAATAAGGCCTGACCAAATGATTTTTGGAGTAATACCTAAATGATTTTTGGATTAGCCTGCCTATTCGGCGTGGTCTACTTGGCCTTGAATTGATTAAGCCCCTTCCTAACGGTTGGGGCTTTTTTGTTGTCTGGAATTCTACAGCGAGGTGTAACACATTGAGCAATACAGCTTGAGCTACAGACTGTCACACAAAGCCACCCAGCCCAGAACGACAAAATCACAACTAGTTGTTTTTATTGGTAATTAATTTTAGATATTGCGCCTTCACAGGCGTCGGGGGGATAACCGCCGCGGCCAACCGCCACAACGGTAACAATACATTTATCAGGATCGAACCGCGCATTATACAGGCTTTCTAAGGTGTTGAAACCCACTTTATCGGCGGCGACCTCCCTCGGGCAGCGTTTACGGCGCCAAAAAATCCTCCACCGCCCACAGCACCGCGTCGGGCCGTTCCAGAATGCCGAGGTGAGTGCGAGCCTCCCCCAAACGCACCACGGAGAAAAACGGCTGCTCGGCGGCAAATGCCTGCTGGCGCCGCAGATAGTCGTCGCGGCGATCCAGCGAGTAGATGTGGCGGCACGGCGGCGGCGCGCTCATTCCCGCCAGACGTTGCAGCGGCGAGCCGAATTGCCGGTAGGCCTGTTCGATGGCCACGCCGGCGGCACGCCAGAGCCGGTAATCTTCCTGCGCCATCTCGACCTCCAGATGGCGTTTGACCCGTTCGTGGCGGATGCCGCCCTGCCAGAAGGCGAACAAGGCGTCGCGCGCCGCCAGCCACTGCTGCGGCTGCTGCATGCGGCTCACCGCCGTAAAGAACGCCGGTTCCGGCTGCGTCATGATCCAATCGAGAAACACCATGCCCCGCACCCGCTGCGGCAACGCTTCGGCCAACGCCACCGCCAGCCAGCTGGCGTGCGCCACCGACAGAGTCACCACGTTGTCCAAACGCAGCGCCGTCAGTAGCTGACGCACATCTTCCAGCAAATCGTCCGCCGCGAGCGACATCTCCGCCGTTTTTGACGACAGGCCGTGGCCGCGCCAGTCGATGCTGATCACCCGATAACGTTCTGCCGCCAGGGCGATGAAGGGATCGAACACGGTTTTCGGCTCGCACCAGCCGGGCAGCAGCACCAGCGTGAGCGGCCCTGAGCCGATATCCTGATAATCGAGAGCGATGTTGGCGCTGTGAAATGTGGTCATATAACCTCCTGCGCGTCTCTCCCCGACCCGTTCGGGGGATGCCGACGATGCTAAGGTGACAGCGCCGCGGAGATTGATCTATTGAAGTTCGTGCGGAAAGTATGAGAGCGCACCTTATGAAAAAATGCGCACTAAATGGAATGCAAATTTAATGGCGCACGCAGGGATAGGCGGCGCTTAACGCCAGCATGATCACCGAAGGCGCAGAGTAATGCAACTGCTCGGGATGCTCGTTCAAATAGCGCATCACCGCATCGGCGGCCGTGCCGATACTCATCCCGGCTTCCGGGCAAATATTGCGGTTGCCCTGCATCGAATAAGTATCGAATACGCCGGCGACGTATCCCATAAACATGCCGCCGTTAAGCGCTTCGGCCACGGTGGCCTCACCGTTTTTATTTTTTACGTAACCGCCGGATTCCGCCAGCAAGGAACTGCCCGAATAAAAACCCGCATTTGCCATCGAGGAAAATAATAAGGCCGCTAAAAAAGAAACCCGTTTAATCATTGGTGCGCATCCTGCCCATTATCAATTCTGAAGTAGCAAGAATAGCTGCTTTCACCCGAAATAGCGTCGCTTCAGCCGATTTTCAGACAATGGGCAAGTCGGCGACGGTTTACATCAGCGGAAAGGCGCCGCGTCGCCCGCCCCTTCACGCACCACTTCCGGCGAGGATTCGGTCAGATCGATAACCGTAGTCGGCTGTTGACCGAGGAAACCGCCGTGGATCACCAGATCGACCACCTTGCCCAGGTGATCGCTGATCTCTTCCGGATCCGATTCGGCAAAATCATTGCCCGGCAGCATCAGGGTGGTGGACATCATCGGTTCGTTCAGCGCCTCCAGCAGCGCCAGCGCGATCGGGTTCGACGGCACGCGCAGGCCGATGGTTTTACGCTTGTCATTCATCAGGCGGCGCGGCACTTCCTTGGTCGCTTTCAGAATGAAGGTGTAGTTACCCGGCGTATTGTTTTTGATCAGGCGAAACGCCGTATTATCGACGTGCGCATAGGTCGACAACTCGGACAAATCGCGGCACATCAGGGTAAAGTTGTGGTTGCCGTCCAACTGGCGGATGCGGCAAATGCGCTCCATCGCCGCCTTCTCTTCCAGCATGCAACCCAGCGCATAGCCGGAATCGGTGGGATAAACGATCACCCCGCCCTTGCGCAACACCTCGACCGCCTGGTTAATCAAACGCGGCTGCGGGTTGTCCGGGTGAATATAAAAAAGCTGACTCATGACTTGCTCCTAAAATGATGCCCGCGCGCGTTGCCACGCGCGTAAAATCAGACCGCCTCGCCAGGCTGCGGCCAATCGCGCCACACCGGCTCGACGCCGCCCGGCAGCCACAGTTTGCGCCCCAGTTCGATCCACGAACAAGGCTGATGAAAATCAGAGCCTTGCGAGGCCAACAGGCGGTAGTCCTGGGCGTATTTCGCCAATTGCGAGCGCTCATGCGGCGCCTGCTGACACTGCGCCACTTCCATGGCGTCGCCGCCGTGTTCGGCGAAATGCGCCAGCAAACGTTTCAACCACTTCGCGGTCAAATCGTAACGGCCGGGATGCGCCATCACCGCCTGGCCGCCCGATTGATGAATCGCATCAATGGCTTGTTCTATTGTACACCACTGCGGCGGCACGTAGCCGGTTTTGCCCTTGGCCAGGTATTTCTTGAACACCTGCGCCATGTTGTCCGCCACGCCAATCTCCACCAGATAACGGGCGAAATGGCCGCGGGTCACCGCGCCGTCGCCCGCCAGCCGCTGGGCGCCGGCATAGGCGTCGGGAATGCGCGCCTTACCCAGACGCACGCCGATCTCCTGCGCACGCCGATTGCGCCGTTCGGTTTGTTCCGCCAACAGCGCCACCAGCGCCGGGTGCGCGACGTCCATGCCCAATCCAACGATATGGATCTCATGATTTTCCCACAGCGTCGAGATTTCCACCCCGTTGACCAGCCGCAGTGGTAACGCCTGCTCCGCAATGGCGGCGGCGGCCTCGGCCAGGCCTGCGGTGGTGTCGTGATCGGTGATCGCCAGCACGCCCACGCGCATCTCGACCGCCCGCTGCACCAGCTGCGTCGGCGTCAGGTAGCCATCGGAGGCGGTTGTGTGGCTGTGGAGGTCGTACAGAGTAAAGGCGGTGGATGGGGGGTTACTGTCTGTCAAAACGGCTATCCGGCAATGGCTTGGTTTTCTATCATACCCGCGATCGGCGGCCGGACGGAAATCTATTCTGCCCCGGCCGCGGACGCCAGGCGGAATGATGAATAGAATTCACGCTGACCGCTAAAACATTGTGCAAAAAGAGGGTTGACTTTGCCCTCTCGAACCAGTTAACTAGTACACAAGTTCACGGCAACGGCCGTGTCGGATGAGCGTTAACAGAGAGAGTCTACAAATGAACAACTACATTTCTCTTCACGGTTGGTGGCGTACCTCCCTCTTGCGGGCGGTGTAATCGCGCATAGCTGTCATCTGACAATGCAGATTTCCTGAGCCCGCACCTGATGCGGGCTTTTTTATGGACAGAATTCACTGGAACCACCGATGATGAACATCAAACCACAAATGACATTGCTGAAGGCGCAAGCCAGCTACCGGGGCGATCCCACCACCATTTTCCACCAGCTGTGCGGCGCCCGTCCGGCCACCCTGCTGCTGGAATCGGCGGAAATCAACAGCAAACAGAATCTGCAGAGCCTGCTGGTGATTGACAGCGCGCTGCGCATTACCGCACTGGGCCACACCGTCAGCGTGCAGGCGCTGAGCGCCAACGGTGCGGCGCTGCTGCCGCTGCTGGACGAAGCGCTGCCGCCCGAGGTGCGCAATCAGGCGCGCCCCAACGGCCGCGAGCTGAGCTTCCCGGCGATCGACGCGGTGCAGGACGAAGACGCCCGCCTGCGTTCACTGTCGGTGTTCGACGCGCTGCGCACGCTGCTGACCCTGGTGGACTCCCCGGCGGACGAGCGCGAAGCCGTGATGCTGGGCGGCCTGTTCGCCTACGATTTGGTCGCCGGTTTCGAAGACCTGCCGGCGCTGCGCCAGGATCAGCGCTGCCCGGACTTCTGCTTCTATCTGGCGGAAACCCTGCTGGTGCTGGATCACCAACGCGGTACGGCCCGTCTGCAGGCCAGCGTCTTCAGTGAGCAGGCGAGTGAAGCGCAGCGTTTGCAGCAACGCCTGGAACAGCTGCAGGCCGAATTGCAACAAACCCCGCAGCCGATCCCGCACCAAACGCTGGAGAACATGCAGCTGAGCTGTAACCAGAGCGACGAAGAGTACGGCGCGGTGGTCAGCGGGCTGCAGGAAGCGATCCGCCAGGGCGAGATTTTCCAGGTGGTGCCGTCGCGCCGCTTCTCCCTGCCGTGCCCGGCGCCGCTGGCGGCCTATCAGACCTTGAAAGACAACAACCCCAGCCCGTACATGTTCTTCATGCAGGATGATGACTTCACCCTGTTCGGCGCTTCGCCGGAGAGCGCGCTGAAATACGACGCGAGCAATCGCCAAATCGAAATCTACCCGATCGCCGGCACCCGCCCGCGCGGCCGGAGTAAGGACGGTTCGCTGGATCTGGATCTCGACAGCCGCATCGAGCTGGAAATGCGCACCGACCACAAAGAGCTGGCCGAGCACCTGATGCTGGTCGATCTGGCGCGCAACGATCTGGCGCGCATCTGCCAGGCCGGCAGCCGCTACGTCGCCGACCTGACCAAGGTGGACCGCTATTCGTTCGTCATGCACCTGGTTTCCCGGGTAGTGGGCACCCTGCGCGCCGATCTCGACGTGCTGCACGCCTACCAGGCCTGCATGAACATGGGCACCCTGAGCGGCGCGCCGAAAGTGCGGGCGATGCAGTTGATCGCCGCCTCCGAAGGCACACGCCGCGGCAGCTACGGCGGCGCGGTAGGCTACTTCACCGCCACCGGCGATCTGGATACCTGCATAGTCATTCGTTCCGCCTACGTTGAAGACGGCATCGCCACCGTGCAGGCCGGCGCCGGCGTGGTGCTGGATTCCATCCCGCAGGCGGAAGCCGACGAGACCCGCAACAAAGCCCGTGCCGTGCTGCGTGCCATCGCCACTGCGCACCATGCCAAGGAGGTGTTCTGATGGCCGATATTCTGCTGCTCGACAACGTCGATTCCTTTACCTACAACCTGGTCGATCAGCTGCGCGCCAGCGGCCACCAGGTGGTGATTTACCGTAACCAGATCGCCGCCGAGGTGATCATCGAACGCCTGGAGCACATGACCCAGCCGGTGCTGATGCTGTCGCCCGGCCCCGGCACCCCGTCCGAAGCGGGCTGCATGCCGGAACTGCTGCAGCGCCTGCGCGGCCGGCTGCCGATCATCGGCATCTGCCTCGGCCACCAGGCGATCGTCGAAGCCTACGGCGGCCAGGTCGGCCAGGCGGGCGAGATCCTGCACGGCAAGGCCTCGGCGATCGTTCACGATGGCGAAGGTATGTTCGCCGGCATGGCCAACCCGCTGCCGGTAGCGCGCTACCACTCGCTGGTCGGCAGCAATATCCCGGCCGATCTCACCGTCAACGCCCGGTTCGGCGAGATGGTGATGGCGGTGCGCGACGATCATCGCCGCGTGTGCGGCTTCCAGTTCCACCCGGAATCGATTCTGACCACCCACGGCGCGCGCCTGCTTGAGCAGACCCTGGCCTGGGCGCTGGCGAAGTAATATAAGGAACACGACGATGCAACCTATTCTTGAGAAACTGTACCGCGCCGAGTCGATGAGCCAGCAGGAAAGCCAACAGCTGTTCAGCGCCATCGTGCGCGGCGAATTGGAGCCGAGCCAACTGGCGGCGGCGTTGATCAGCATGAAAGTCCGCGGCGAGCGCCCGGAAGAGATCGCCGGCGCCGCCAAAGCGCTGCTGGACGACGCTCAGCCGTTCCCGCGCCCTGACTACCCGTTCGCCGATATCGTCGGCACCGGCGGCGACGGCACCAACAGCATCAATATTTCCACCGCCAGCGCCTTCGTGGCGGCGGCGTGCGGCGCGAAGATCGCCAAACACGGCAACCGCAGCGTCTCCAGCCGCTCCGGCTCTTCGGATCTGCTGGCGGCGTTCGGCATCCGCCTGGATCTGCCGGCGGAAGAAGCGCGCAAGGCACTGGACGATCTCGGCGTGTGTTTCCTGTTCGCGCCGCAGTACCACACCGGTTTTCGTCACGCCATGCCGGTACGCCAGCAGCTGAAAACCCGCACGCTGTTCAACGTGCTGGGCCCGCTGATCAACCCGGCGCGTCCGCCACTGGCGCTGATCGGCGTTTACAGCCCGGAACTGGTGCTGCCGATCGCCGAAACCCTGCGCGTGCTGGGCTATCAGCGTGCGGCGGTGGTTCACGGCGGCGGCATGGACGAGGTGGCGATCCACGCCCCGACGCACGTGGCGGAATTGAACAACGGCGAAATCAGCAGCTACCAGCTCACGCCGCAGTCCTTCGGATTGGAAACCTATCCGCTGGAAGCCTTGCTGGGCGGCACGCCGGAAGAAAACCGTGACATTTTGGCGCGGCTGTTACAAGGTAAAGGCGAGCCGGCGCACGCCGCGGCGGTCGCGGCCAACGTCGCGTTGCTTCTGAAGTTATTCGGACATGAAGACCTGCGCCAAAATGCGCGGCAGGCACTGGATATGATCAACAGCGGGCAGGCCTATGAGCGTGTCATCGCACTGGCGGCAAGAGGATAAATGATGCAGGAAACCGTGCTACACAAGATTGTCCGCGACAAAGCGCAATGGATCGCGGCGCGACAACAGCAACAGCCCCTGGCCGGCTTTCAGAACGACATCGTACCGAGCGAACGCAGCTTCTATCACGCGCTGCAGGGCACCCGGACGGCTTTCATTCTCGAATGCAAGAAGGCCTCGCCTTCCAAGGGGCTGATTCGCGAGAACTTTGATCCGGTGGAGATCGCCACGGTGTATAAAGATTTCGCTTCGGCGATCTCGGTGCTGACCGACGAGAAATACTTTCAGGGCAGCTTCGATTTCCTGCCGCTAGTCAGTAAAACCGTCAGCCAACCGGTGTTGTGCAAAGACTTTATCATCGATCCGTATCAGATTTACCTGGCGCGCTACTATCAGGCCGACGCCATCCTGCTGATGCTGTCGGTGTTGACCGACGAGCAGTACCGCCAGCTGGCGGCGGTGGCCCACAGCCTGAATATGGGCGTGCTGACCGAAGTGATCAGCGAAGAAGAGCTGCAGCGCGCGATCGCGCTGGAAGCGCGCGTGGTCGGCATCAACAACCGCGATCTGCGCGATCTGAGCATCGATCTGAACCGCACCCGTCAGCTGGCGCCGCGCGTGCCGCACGGCGTGACGGTGATCAGCGAATCGGGCATCAACAACTACGGGCAGATCCGCGAGCTGAGCCATTACGCCAACGGTTTCCTGATCGGCAGCGCGCTGATGTCGGAACCCGATCTGCGCGCCGCCGTGCGCCGCGTGATCCTGGGCGACAACAAAGTGTGCGGCCTGACCCGTCCGCAGGACGCCGCCGCCGCCTATCAGGCCGGCGCCATCTACGGCGGGCTGATTTTCGTCGGCCGCTCGCCGCGCTATGTGGACATCACCCGCGCTCGCGAAGTGATCTCCGGCGCGCCGCTGAAGTACGTCGGCGTGTTCTGCGACGCCCTGGTCGATACCGTGGCGTTGACCGTTGAGCGCCTCGGTCTGCACGCGGTGCAATTGCACGGCGCAGAAGACCAGGCCTATATCAACGCCCTGCGCGCCCGCTTGCCGGCCGATTGCCGCATCTGGAAAGCGCTGAGCGTGAAAGATCGGGTGCCGGCGCGCGATCTGCAGCATGTGGATCGCTATCTGCTCGACAACGGCGCCGGCGGCACCGGCCAACGCTTCGACTGGTCGGTGTTGCAAGGCGAAGATCTGACTGACGTGATGCTGGCGGGCGGCCTGCGCGCCGACAACTGCGTCGAGGCGGCCAAGCTCGGCTGCGCCGGGCTGGACTTCAACTCCGGCGTGGAAAGCGAACCGGGCATCAAAGATCCCGCGCGCCTGGCCTCGGTCTTCCAGACCCTGCGCGCCTACTGAATACGGCTCAACATTAATAACGGATAATAACGGGAACTCTCATGACGCTGCTTAACCCCTACTTCGGCGAATTTGGTGGCCAATACGTGCCGCAAATTCTGATGCCGGCCCTGAAACAACTGGAAGAAGCCTTTGTCAGCGCCCAGCGCGATCCTGCATTCCAGGCGGAATTTATCGATCTGCTGAAGAACTACGCGGGCCGCCCGACGGCGCTGACGCTGTGTAAAAACCTCACCGCCGGCAGCAACACCAAGCTGTACCTGAAGCGTGAAGACCTGCTGCACGGCGGCGCGCACAAGACCAACCAGGTGCTGGGCCAGGCGTTGCTGGCCAAGCGCATGGGCAAATCCGAGATCATCGCGGAAACCGGCGCCGGCCAACACGGCGTCGCGTCGGCGCTGGCCTGCGCGCTGCTCGGCCTGAAATGCCGCATCTATATGGGCGCCAAAGACGTCGAGCGCCAGTCGCCTAACGTGTTCCGCATGCGGCTGATGGGCGCGGAAGTGATCCCGGTGCACAGCGGCTCCGCCACCCTGAAAGACGCCTGCAACGAAGCGCTGCGCGACTGGTCCGGCAGCTATGAAACCGCGCACTATATGCTCGGCACCGCCGCCGGCCCGCATCCGTACCCTACCATCGTGCGTGAATTCCAGCGCATGATCGGCGAAGAAACCAAAGCGCAGGTGCTGGAGCGCGAAGGCCGCCTGCCGGATGCGGTCATCGCCTGCGTCGGCGGCGGCTCCAACGCCATCGGCATGTTCGCCGATTTTATCGATGACGCCGACGTTGGGCTGATCGGCGTGGAACCTGCCGGCCTGGGCATCGAAACCGGCCAGCACGGCGCGCCGCTGAAGCACGGCCACGTCGGCATCTACTTCGGCATGAAAGCGCCGATGATGCAGACCGCCGAAGGCCAGATTGAAGAGTCCTATTCGATTTCCGCCGGGCTGGACTTCCCGTCCGTCGGGCCGCAGCACGCCTACCTGAACAGCACCGGCCGCGCCGAATACGTGTCGATCACCGACGACGAAGCGCTGGAAGCGTTCAAGGCGCTGTCGCGCCATGAAGGCATCATCCCGGCGCTGGAATCCTCGCACGCCCTGGCTCACGCGCTGAAAATGATCCGTGAAACGCCGCAGAAAGAGCAGATCCTGGTGGTCAACCTGTCCGGCCGCGGCGACAAAGACATATTTACCGTTCACGACATTTTGAAAGCACGGGGAGAAATCTGATGGAACGTTATCAGCAACTGTTCACGCGTCTGGAAAGCAGCAAGGAAGGCGCCTTCGTCCCGTTCGTGACGCTGGGCGATCCTAATCCGGCGCTGTCGCTGCAGATTATCGACACCCTAATCGAAGCCGGCGCGGACGCGCTGGAGCTGGGCATCCCCTTCTCCGATCCGCTGGCGGATGGCCCCACCATCCAGAGCGCGACGCTGCGCGCCTTCGCCGCCGGCGTCACGCCGACCCAGTGCTTCGAGATGCTGGCGGCCATCCGCCAGAAGCACCCGACCATTCCCATCGGCCTGCTGATGTACGCCAATCTGGTGTTCCATAAAGGCATCGATGCGTTTTATCAACGCTGCGCCGAAGTGGGCGTGGACTCAGTACTGGTCGCCGACGTGCCGTTTGAAGAGTCTGCGCCGTTCCGCGCCGCCGCCGCGCGCCACGGCATCGCGCCGATCTTCATCTGCCCGCCGAACGCCGATGACGATCTGCTGCGTGAAATCGCGTCGCACGGCCGCGGCTACACCTATCTGCTGTCGCGTGCCGGCGTCACCGGCACCGAAAGCCGGGCGCAGCTGCCGTTGCATCACCTGGTGAACAAGCTGCGCGAGTACCGCGCCGCGCCGCCGCTGCAAGGCTTCGGCATCTCCGAACCCGAGCAGGTGAAGGCCGCGCTGCAGGCCGGGGCCGCCGGCGCGATCTCCGGCTCGGCAATCGTCAAAATCATCGAACAGCACCATGCCAACCCGGCGGAGATGCTGACCAGGCTGGCGGCCTTCGTCAGCAATATGAAGCGCGCCACCCGGGCGTGATCCTCTTCAGCGAGCGCCCTGCCGGCGCTCGCTTTAACAGCTTGTTTCCCCTCAAAGTTTGTTCCATTTATTTACAGCAAAAATTTGAACAAACCCAGGTCTTGTCTCACAATGAACTTTGTTCGCTATGCATTTCTTCGTTTGATTTGGGGAATGCGCCCGCTGCGGCGAAAAACCGTAGCGAATTTCAACCATAACATTGCATGGAGAGTAATTTATGAAGCTTTTTAAAACCCTTTCGGCCTTGTGCATGGCAGCCGTTGTGGCGGTCGCGGTGAGCGCTTGCGCGCCGACGGCAAAATCTGAGGGAACGGGTGGTTATATTGATGACACGGTGATCACCACCAAAGTGAAATCGGCACTGCTGGCGGATAAAAACATCAAGTCACGCGAAATCAGCGTGGAAACCTTTAAAGGGCGCGTACAGCTGAGCGGCTTCGTGACGTCCAGCGATGACGCCAACCGTGCGGTGCAGGTCACACGCGGCGTGGCCGGCGTGAAATCGGTTGAAAACGTAATGCAGATTAAATAATACCGACACAGGGAGGCGCAACGCCTCCCTGCTTGGAGCCTTCATCAGAAGCGGTACCCCGCCCCGAACATGAACACCCACGGATCCAAACGCGTATCGAAGCTGTGGTGCCCGCCATTCGCATCGTTGAAGCGAGTTTTGGTTTCGATATTCATCCACCACACCGACATGTTCAGCATCCAGTGCTCATCCAGGTTGTAATCCAGGCCGGCCTGCGCCGCCACACCCCAGGAATCTTTCAGATCGAGATTGCTCAACCCGGCGCTTTTGCCGTAGTCGTTGAACTTCTCATCGAAGAAAGTGGTGTAGTTAACGCCGACGCCCAGGTAAGGACGCAGTTTGTCCTGCTTATCGCCGAAGTAGTATTGCGCCATCAGCGTAGGCGGCAACTGGTGAACGGTCGCCAGATCGGTGCCGCCCAGCGTCACCTTGTGGCGGAATGGCGTTGCGGCCAACAACTCAACGCCGATGTTGTCCGTCACCATATAACCGAAGGTCAGACCGAGCTGGGTGTTGTTTTTCGCATCCAGCGAACCCAACCCCAGCACGTTGTCCGAACCCGCATTTGGACGCACCGTCGCGGTGCCCGCGCGGAACAGGAAATCACCGGCCTGATGCGCACTTGCCAACATAGGCGCCATCATCGTCGCCAATACCATCAGAGTTGTCTTTTTCATTATCCATTCCATTTGTGTGGTTAATCGCTCGAGGGGGAATATACCTACTTTCGGGTATTTGTGATCCCATCGAGATCACATCTTATGTGTAAAAATTTAAAATCCTACTAAAAACAAGGTTACCTAACCGCCTAATAAATCAAGGATTGATCTGCATCAAAAAATCGATTTTGTTGCAAATTATCTACATGTTCAAATTTCGGTTGCGGAGAAAATTGCGGCTGAGGTAATTTCATTTTCCGTGTTGGTTTTGGTTGGTGCCGTGAGGAGTCGGCGGGCAATCAAGATGAGCGAAATCCTTAATCCCTGTGTCAGCTGCGGCGCATGCTGCGGTTATTTTCGAGTGTCATTCTATTGGGCCGAAGCCGAAGACGGCGGCGGCACCGTCCCTCTTTCCCTGACGGAGCCTTTAACCCCGTTCCTGCGCTGCATGCAGGGGACCAACAGCAAGTCCCCCCGCTGCAACGCGCTGGACGGCGAGATCGGCAAAGCCGTGTCCTGCTCGATCTACCTCAATCGGCCCAGCCCGTGCAGAGAGTTCGATCAGTCCGGTGAAAACGGCCTGCGCAACGAAGCCTGCGATCGCGCCCGGGAACGCTACGGCCTGCCGCCCTTGCCGGTGCCCCTGCCGCTGTCGTTGCCTGAGACGACGATCGTTGAAGAAATAGGCGTAGTGCAATTCGCGGGGTGCCACAGCGGCGTGGAACAGGGTACAATCACCCACTGATTTATCTCTGTTTTCCCGACGCCAAGGAGTCTGCATGTCTATCACGGCCAACGCTTTGTACCGTGACAGTTTTAACTTTTTACGCAACCAACTGGCCAGCATCCTGATGCTGGCGTTGTTGACGGCGTTTATCTCCGTGCTGCTGAATCAGGCCTTCAGCCCCGATGCCGAACAGTTGGCGACGCTCGCTGCCACCACCAGCGATTTCGCTTCGTCTACCGGTATGGGCATTCAGGAAGTGATCCAGCAGATGACGCCGGAACAGCAGATGGTGTTGCTGAAAGTGTCGGCGGCCGCCACCTTCTCCGCGCTGGTCGGCAACGTGCTGCTGGTCGGCGGGATGTTGACGCTGATTCGTCTGGTGTCGCAAGGGCAACGCACCAGCGCCCTGCGCGCGCTCGGCGCCTCGGCGCCCGACTTGCCGCGCCTGCTGCTGCTGCTGTTTATCTGCACCCTGCTGATCCAGCTTGGCCTGACGCTGTTTGTGGTGCCGGGCGTGCTGATGGCGATCGCCTTCGCGCTGGCGCCGGTGATCGCCTCGGTCGACAAGAAAGGCGTGTTCGCTTCGCTCAAGCTGAGCAGCAAACTGGCCTTCGCCAATGCGCGCGTGATCGTGCCGGCGATGATGCTGTGGCTGGCGGCCAAACTGCTGGTGCTGTTTTTGGTGAGCCATCTGTCGGTGCTGACGCCGAACGTCGCCAGCGTGGTGTTGACCGCGTTGAGCAACCTGGTGTCTGCCCTGCTGCTGATCTACCTGTTCCGCCTGTATATGCTGCTGCGCGGCTAACGCCGGCGTCAGCGAAAATCAAGGGGCACGCTTCGGCGCGCCCCTTTTTTGTTTACCCCATCACGGCGGCTTCCGCCTGCTCCTTACTCTGAATCAGCTTCAGCGCCAGATACAGATCCGGCACCAAAATCAGCTCTTTGTCGCGCCCTAAGCGGTTGATGCGGAACCAACGCGTCAGTTCGGTGCGACGCCCCGCCAGCACCAGCCTAACGTTACGCTGTAACAGATCGCGTTTCAGTTCGTCGATGGCCGCCAGCACGCTGATATCGGCATGGGTAAAACTGGCCACCGCGTCCACCACCACCCAACGCGGCTGGAACGGCGTGCCGTCGACCAAATTGAGAATGCGGCGTTTGAAGTACGCCACGTTGAAATAGGTCAGCGGCGAATTGAAACGATACATCATAACGCCGGGCACCGCCTTCACCCCATTGTTGTTGCCCATGGAATGGATCATGCCTTCGTCGTTGACGCCCAGCAGCTGTTCCGTCGGCCGGAAGACGGTGCGCAGAAACTGCATCAATCCCAGCAACACCGCCAGCCCGATGCCGCTGATCACCCCCACCAGCAGCACGCTGAGGAAGGTAAACAGCGCCAGGCGGAACGCCTGCGCGTTGCGACGGCGCAAGATCCAGATGCCGCGGATGTCCAGCAGTGACCAGGCCGCATACATCAGCACCACCCCCAATCCCGCCACCGGAATAAACTGCAGCGGCGACATCAGGAACAGCAAGACGAAGGCGATTACCGCGGCGGCGATGATCGACACCAGCTGGCTCTTGCCGCCGTTGGCGTCATTCACCGCGGTGCGCGAGTCTGCGCCGCTGATGGCGAAACCTTGCGACAGCGCAGAGACGATATTCACCAGCCCCAGCGCGCGAAACTCGGCGTCGGCGTTCACCTCATAACCGTTTTTGGCGGCAAAGCTGCGGGCGGTGAGCATCATGCTGACAAAGCTCACCACCGCCAGGTTGAGCGCCGGGATCACCATGTCGCGCAGTAAACCGGGCTGGAAATCCGGCCACTGGACGATCGGCAACACGCCGCTGAAACCGCCCACCGTCACCACGCCATGCTGTTGCAGGCCGCCCGCCCAGGTCACGAACGCCGCCAGCACGATGGCGAACAGCGATGCCGGCCAGTTAGGCCGCCATTTTTTAAATCCGAGCAGCGTCACCAGCGTCAATAACGACACCGCCATCGTCAGCCAGTCGCTGTGCAGCAGGTTGCCGGGCAGCGCGTAGATGCGCTCGATCAGCTGCGCCGGGCGCACCGTGAACCCCAACACCTTGCCGATCTGATCGACCATAATGGTGATCGCCACCCCGTTCAGCAACCCGCTGAGGATCGGCCGCGACAGCAGATCCGCCAGCGCCCCCAGCTTGAACCGGCTGGCCAGCAGGCACCAGCCGCCCATCATGGCGGTCATCATGATGGTCAGTTGCCAATGGCGCTCCATATTGCCCGCCGCCAGCGGCGTCACCACCGCGGCGATCACCGCACAGGTGGCGGCGTCGGGCCCGACGATCAGCTGGCGTGACGATCCGAACAGCGCATAGGCCACCATCGGCAAAATACAGGAATAGAGCCCCACCACCGGGCTGACCCCGGCCAGCTCGGCATAGGCGATGGCCACCGGCAAGGCGACGGCGGCGACGGAAAGGCCGGCGCGAATATCCGGCTTGAGCCAACTGCGTTGATAGCCCAATAAATGCGTCAAACCCGGCGTCAGGGCCTGGAGAGATTTCCACTGCATGCTGTTTTCCGCGGTAAATTATCTGGTTATTATGCTACTTACTATGCGGCCTGCGGCACGCGCTGGCAATGCGCCCGCGCTTTCTCGCGTAAGTTTATGCAAATTCCTGCTTTCGCGGCAGAAATCCGCCGGCCAAACGCCGATAATCGGCAGCGCCCGGCGGTACACAGAGCTCGCCGAATCCGGTATAGTCGGCCGATGAACAGATGATGGATTGATTTATGAAGCAGTTTCTTGATTTCCTCCCGTTAATTGTCTTTTTCGCTTTTTACAAGCTGTACGATATTTACGTCGCTTCCGGCGCGTTGATCGTCGCTACCGCACTGGCGCTGGTGTTCACCTGGGTGAAATACCGCAAGGTCGAGAAGATGACGCTGATCACCTTCCTGATGGTGCTGGTGTTCGGTACCCTGACGCTGGTGTTCCACAACGATTTGTTCATCAAATGGAAGGTCACGGTGATTTACGCGCTGTTCGCGCTGGCGCTGCTGATCAGCCAATGGGTGCTCAAAAAACCGCTGGTTCAGCGCATGCTGGGCAAAGAGCTGACGCTGCCGGACAAAGTGTGGAGCAACCTTAACCTGGCTTGGGCGGTCTTTTTCCTGGCCTGCGGCCTGGCGAACATCTATGTCGCCTTCTGGCTGCCGCAAAGCGTCTGGGTCAATTTCAAAGTCTTTGGCCTGACGGTGCTGACGCTGGTCTTCACCCTCCTCAGCGGTATCTATATTTACCGGCACATGCCGGAAGAACAGAAAAAATAGTTACAAAATTGTTAATGCCTGCGGCGCTTGCCGCGGGCAGTATGATGTTATTCCCTCCCTTTAAAAGCAGACTGCTATGACACAACAACGACCTTTACCCAGCGGCGAGCTGGTGCTGCGCACGCTGGCGATGCCGGCCGATACCAATGCCAACGGTGATATCTTCGGCGGCTGGCTGATGTCGCAAATGGATATCGGCGGCGCCATCCAGGCAAAAGAGATCGCCGAAGGGCGCGTGGTGACCGTGCGCGTGGACGGCATGACCTTCCTGAAACCGGTGGCGGTAGGTGATGTGGTTTGCTGCTATGCGCACTGCATCCGTACCGGGCGCAGCTCGATCACCATCAATATCGAAGTGTGGGTCAAGAAAGTCTCCTCCGCCCCGATCGGCCAGCGCTACCGGGCGACCGAAGCGGTGTTCACCTATGTGGCGGTCGATGCGGAAGGCAACTCGCGCGCGCTGCCTGAGGGCAAAATGAATTTCCGCGTCGGCTTCGAAGAATAAACTGACGCTACGCCGCAAATGCAAAAAGGGTCGCCGAGGCGACCCTTTCTTTTTGTGTTGACCGAACTCAGTTCAATTCAGTCGTGCCGTTCAGCTTGAAGCGGATAGTGACGGTGCGATCTTTCGCTTCTTTGGCTTCATAGCGCCACTTGCGCATCGCCTGCTTCACTTCACGCTCAAACATGTTGCGCGGCTCGGCCGACAAGATGCGCACGTTGCTCACGCGCCCGTCGCTGTCGATATCGAACTGTACCCGCACGTTGCCTTCGATCTGCAAAGCCTGGGCCCGCGGCGGATAGAGCGGATTGGCGCGGCTGATCGGCCTTGGCCCGACCTCGCGCGAGTTGCCCTGCACCGGCGCAGCAGGCGCCTGTTTCACCGGCGCTTTATCGATCGGCTTGGCCGGCGAATCGTTGTTGAACGGCGACGGCTCGCGCGGCTCGACCTTCTTCGGCTCCGGTTTGACCTGTTTTTCGACCTTCGGCTTCGGCTTAGGCTTCGGTTTCGGCTTGACCGGCTCCGGCTTCACGATCGCCTTCGGCGGCGGCTCCACGATAGGCTCCGGTTCTGGCTCCGGCTCAGGTTCGACCTGCGGCGGTTCCGGCTCGGCCGGCGCCGGCGGTGGCGGTTCAGCCATCGCGGCGGTGTTGACCATCATGACGCTGATCGGCGCGTCCTCTGGCTTCGGCAGCTCCACCACTTCTTTTACCGAAGCGTAAAGCAATCCCGCCACCAGGGCGCTGTGCAGGCCTACGGACAAGACGAAAGGCACGGATATACGGCGATTAAGGAACATCTTTTTTAGCGGCATAATGATTCTGTTTCCTCTGGTTCGCCAAGTTTAAATGCAAATAGCAATCATATTCAATAACGAAAGGCAAACTATCGCTTTAATCGTCAGTATGCGCGGCTAAAACCAGCAAACTCATAAGGATATTAACCTGGCCGTTGCTTTTTTATCGCCGGAACACCACGCTTCATTAACGTTTCGCCTGGCGTCAAAAAGTAAAAAACCCGCCGTAGCGGGTTGATTGCGGTGATTAAGCGTTATTCTTCATCGCCATAGTAAAGCACGCCCAGCTTGATCAACGGCCGTCCTTGCGCCTTGCGGTGCAGGTTGGTGTCGCGCAGCGAATAGACGCAGCCGCAGTATTCCTGCTGATAGAAGCGTTCGCGCTTGCTGATCTCTATCATGCGCGACGAACCGCCCTTCTTGCGCCAGTTGTAATCCCAGTACACCAGGTCAGGATACTTTTCCGCCGCGCGAATGCCGCAGTCGGTGATCTGCTGCATGTTCTTCCAGCGCGAAATGCCGAGCGAGCTGGAGATGGTGTCATAACCGTGCTCATGCGCATACAGCGCCGTGCGCTCGAAACGCATGTCGAAACACATGGTGCAGCGGATACCGCGCTCCGGCTCATTCTCCATCCCCTTGGCGCGGGCGAACCAGTTGTCGGTATCGTAATCGGCATCGATGATCGGCACCCCGTGCTTTTCGGCGAAGCGGATGTTCTCTTCCTTGCGCAGCAGATACTCTTTTTGCGGATGAATATTGGGGTTATAGAAGAAAATGGCGTACTCGATCCCGGAGGCCTGGATCGCTTCCATCACCTCGCCGGAACAGGGCGCGCAGCACGAATGCAGCAGCAGTTTGCTTTTGCCCGCCGGCAAATCGAGTTTTTCCCTTACCAGTTCCGTCATGTCCTCACCTCAATGGCATATCAGTTTAAGCGCGCCGCACTATACGAATAAAAAGTAGCGGCTTCAAGGCATAAGCGCCAATCCGCCGGGAAATTCGCCCTACGCCGTTCCCCTGTCGCGCCTTTTGCGCTACCTTGGTAGCACCGTTTTATAGCCATGATTTTAAAGGTGAAACATGCTTTATCTGATCTACGCGCAAGACGTCCCCAACTCGCTGGAAAATCGTCTGGCGGTGCGTCCGGCACACCTGGCGCGCCTGCAGGCGCTGCGCGACGCCGGTCGCCTGGTGGTCGCCGGCCCTAACCCGGCCATCGACAGCAACGATCCCGGCGCCGCCGGCTTTACCGGTTCGACGGTGATCGCCGAATTCGAGTCGCTGGCGCAAGCCCAGGCCTGGGCGCAACAGGATCCCTATATCGCCGCCGGTGTCTATGCCGACGTGACGGTGAAACCGTTCAAGCAGGTGTTCTGATCTCCAGCCCCGCAATACCGGGAACGCCCGTTCGCGCGCCGTTCCCGGATCAATGCGTGCTTTCACCCTAACCCGTCGGTAGAAAAAATGCTCTCCCTTCAGGAGGCGTCGCGTCGCCCGCCTATACTCTCCTGAACCCGCGGCATCGCCGCGAAGCCGGGAGATAGACCGATGCGACTCGACGTACACGCTCACCTGTGGAGCACAGAGTATCTGGATCTTTTGCAAGCGCATGGCGTGCACGACGTCGCCGCCTATCGGCAACTGGGCGCCGGCCGCACCGAGCGCGAACTCGACGCCCGCTTCGCCCTGCTGGACAGCGCCGGCATCGACATGCAAATCCTGTCGGCGACGCCGCTGTCGCCGCATCTGGAAGACGAACAGGCGGCTGTTGATGCCGCGCGCCGGATCAATGATGAATATGCGGAACTGGTAGCGCGTTATCCCACCCGCTTTCGGGCTATCGCTTCTTTGCCGCTGCCGCATATCGACGCGGCGTTGCTCGAGCTTGAAAGGGCCTTTACCCAGCTCAATATGCTGGGCGCCTGCATCACCACCTCGGTGCTCGGGCTGTCTATTGCCAACCCGCTGTTCGAGCCGCTCTATCAGGAACTCAATCGCCGCCACAGCGTGCTGGCCATTCATCCCGCCGGCCGCGGCGCGCATTCGCCGCTGATCGCCGATTACGCTTTGACCTGGTCGATTGGCGCGCCGATCGAAGATACGGTCGCCGCCATGCACTTTATTCTCCACGGCATCCCCCAACGCTTTCCGGAGATGAAAATCATTGTGCCGCACCTGGGCGGCCTGCTGCCGATGACGCTGGAGCGTCTCGACCAAACCGTCGCGTGGGAAGCGCCGCATACGCCGGAACCGCCGAGCCGCGCCGCTCTGCGCATGTGGTACGACACGGTAGGCCACGATCAGGTGCCCGCGTTGCAAGCGGCGGCGGCGACCTTCGGCGCAGAGCGGCTGCTGTTCGGCACCGATTTCCCGTTCCAGCCGGGCGACCTGTTTCAAACCACGGTGGACTACATCCGCCGTGCGGGTTTGTCAAAGGCAGACGTGAACGCCATTTTAGATCGCAATGCGGCGGCGGTGTTTGGGCTATAGGATGTGAGGCGGCCCTCCCAGGTTTGGCCGCGCTTACTGCGCGATGCGTTCACCGGCCTGAAAATACTCGCCGATGACTTTCTCCAGCATCGTCGTCGCAGGCTCGCCGTCGGCGGCCAAAGAGCGCAGCAGCTGCACCTCATACGGCGCGACCGGTGGCAACTCTTCGAGTATCCGCATCGCGCCAGAGAGCCGCGCCCGATCGAGCAACGTGACGGCTAACCCCGCCTCTACGCACGTGGCCACCACGCTGGCCGAGGGACTGCTTAAAATGACCCGCCATGGCCGCCCCGCGGCCGTCAACGCCTCGAGCATCGCTTCGCGATAAGGGCAATCGGCGGCATGCAACGCCAGCTGCAACGGCCGGTTAGCCTGCAGCGCCAGCGAACGGCCTCCGGCCCACACCGGCGCAGTCACCGCAAGCGGTGTCTGGCACTGTCTCCCCGAGGGTTGAACCACCAGCGCAAGATGCAGCCGATTACGGCCAATTTGTTCCGCCAGCGCCTGGCTGGCGGCGGTAGAGACCTCCAGCTCCACTGCGGGAAAACTGTCGGCAAACCGCGACAAAATATGGCGTATCACATGAGAAGCGTACTCATCGGGCAATCCCAATTTGATATGGCCGCTCAGCGGCGCGCCCTGCAGCTCCCGCAAAATATCGTCATGGGCGTTCAGCAGCCCGAGCGTCGAGGCCAGCAGCCTGTTTCCCAGCGGCGTCAGCGCCACGGACTGATTGTCACGCTCCAGCAGGCGCCCGCCCGCCAGCTGTTCCAGGCGCTGGATATGTACGCTCACGGCGGCGGGGCTGCGATTGACAAATGCCGCCGCCGCGCGAAATTGCCCCAAACGCGCAATGGCGTGAAAAGTGCGCAAGAGATCGATATCCAATGTCGGCCGCATGATTTAACTCCGTTAAACGACTAAACAAAAATTATTCGATTTATTAAATTATAGCCACTCACTACCATCGGGCGGAAAAGGAGGTGACCACCATGTCCCTGCCACAATTCCGCCCCTCTTCCCACTGCGGCAAAGCCGCCCTCTGGCTGGCTGCGGCCGAGGTTCTGCTGATCGTGGCCTGGAGCTCCGGTTTCGTCGGCATCCGCTTCGCCGCCGATTACGCGCCGGTGTTGCTGGTGGCGTTCTGGCGCTGCGTGGTGGTCGCGTTCGCGCTGCTGCCGTTTAGCCTGAGCGCCATAAGGCGCGCATCTCCGCTGACGGTAGCTGTTCACGCCGGGATCGGGTTGCTCGCCATGACCGGTTACCTGACCGGCGTCAGCAAAGGCATTGAATATGGCGTGCCGGCCGGGCTGGCCGCGCTCATCGCCGATTTGCTCCCTCTCGGCACGGCGCTGCTGAGCATGCTGGTGCAACGTCGCCTGCCCGATGGCCGCGTCTGGTTCGGGTTAACATTGGGGGTTAGCGGGGTAACGCTAGCGACCGGCAGCGCCATCTCATGGGGAAACGCCCCAATGTGGAGCTACTTGTTGCCGCTGGCGGGGATGCTGTCGCTGGCGCTGGCGACGCTGTGGCAGCAAAGGCTGCCGCAGACGCAGGCAATGAGTTTGCCGGCCGCGCTGGGGATACAAAGCGCGGTTTCAGCACTGGCTTTCGCCGCGATGGCCGGCGCTGAAGGCCCGTTGCTGCCAACCATGACGACGGGTTTTGTGATCGGCGTGCTTTGGACCGCGCTGCTGGCGACGCTGGGCGGCTACGGGCTGTACTGGTTTTGTCTAAGGCTCACCTCTGCGCTGCGCGTGACGAGCCTGCTGTTTCTCAGTCCCTTCGTCACTTTCTGCTGGGCATGGTTAATGTTCGATGAGCCCCTTTCCTGGCCGATGCTGCTGGGCGCGGCGGCCGCAGGAAGCGGTTTGTGGTTGCTAATCCGTCCCGCCGCGGGGATGAGCCGTAAACGGCACAACGCGCTGAAAAATGACGGGTAAAGCGAACGGCGCCGCCGCTACGCGATGAGTTTTCCCCGCACCACCACCTTGCCCGGCTTGATATCGGGGTCGGCAATGCGCCGGATCGCCAGATTCAACGCTTGCCAGGCGATCTCTTGCAAATCATGCGACACGCAGGGGAAATGAAAACCGTAGATCTCAGCATGTGAAACCTCATCGATGCTGAACAGCGACACGTTCTGCATCAACGGCAGCCGGTGTTCAATGCAGGCCTTGATAATACCCAGGGAGATCTGGTTATTGCAGCCGACGAAAAAGTCCGGTGCGCGGTTATTGGCCAACCAACGGCTCGTCTCTTGCCAGGCGACATCCATAAAGAAATCGGCATATAGCACTTCAAGCGACGCCACCTTGCCTTGTAATGCCGCTTGTAAGCCAGTGACCCTGTCACGCGCCACGTTGGAGTTTTCCGGCCCGGAGACCACCACCACCCGCTGCGCCTTCTGTTCCAGCAGCCAGCGCCCCGCCTGGAGGCCGCAGTCCAGGTTATCGATATACACCCCGCTGCAGTGGCGATTGTCCAGCTCCCGGTCGATCAGCACCACCGGAATATTCAAGGTTTCCAACCGTTTTAGATAGGAGGGCTGGTACAGATGATCGTTGGAAATGACCGAGAGAATGATCGCATCGACGTTGTAGCCAATCAGCTTGTCGATGATTCTGTCTTCGCTTTCCTGAGACTCATAGGAGTCGAACACCAGGGTGTCATACCCCATTTTTTGCGCTTCAAGCGTCATCAGCCGCGTCAGACCGCCAAAGAACGGGTTGGCCATATCAGGGTTGACGATACCGATGGTTCTGCTGCTTTTCGCCCGCAGGTTACGCGCTGCGGCATTGACCACATAACCGAGTTCGGCTGCGGTCTCCCGAATGCGGCGCAGCGTTTCCGGATGAACTTTGTCCGGCTGTGAAAATGCCCGCGACGCGGTGATTTTACTGACGTTTGCCTGTGCGGCGACGCTAGCCAGCGTCGCTTTCCGTCCTCGACCCACTGCCAAATGCAGCTCCTTAGCTTTGAGTATCATTTTGTACCATTAACAACATCATGACAGAACTTTCATCGTGGCGCTAATGATTTACGCCCGCCAGGCGGTTAATCCGGGGATCGGTAAAGATATCCAGCTCGTCACGGCTCTCGGAAGAGAACTCGGACACCACCGCCCCCCGCTTTCCAGCCTGAAACCAGTGCCGGGTATTGGGCGCGATGGTGTATTGCTCGCCCGGCCGCAAGAGGATATAGCGATTGCAGGTATACCAAGGCTCCGCGCCCTCTGGTACCCGGCATACCGGTTCGCCGCCGGCGTCATTAAGCGTCAGGTTTTCATCATCGACAAACAGAAACACCTCGCCCCAACGGCAGCGAAACGTCTCTTGCTTGCCCGGCGTGCCGGCGAAAGGAGGATGCAAATGTTCCGGGCAAGTCTGCTCTGGAAACAGCACCAACTCTTTCGCACAATAGCGAGGCGAGTTGACATAGGTCAGCAGTTGCAGCCCTGAGGCGGGATAATCGGCCAGACCAAATGTAGCAATTTCAATACGTTGCTGTTCTTCTTCGGTCAGAATAATGTCCGCCTTGCGCAAATATTCCAGCGTAGCGGCCATGGCGGTTTGTCGTTTGTTCATCATTTCCCCTGCAAAGTAACGGTATCGATATCAACACGCTGATATTAAAACCGTCATTGCATCGCCGATTTTGTGATCGTTATCCCCATATTGAATAACAACCCACCAGAAAAATTAACTCTCGTCGAGTAATTCCAACATCGATCACAGTTTACCCCCTCGCTTTGGCCCAATATCGCCGCATTGAAATGATACCGTTACCATAAAAATGATTCACCAGGAGGCAATATGAAAGCATTAGTGTTGGCCAAAGCGGGGGAAATCGCTATCGAGGACGTCCAGCTTGCCGAAACGCTGGGCCCTGATGATGTGCAGATAAAAATTCATTCCGTGGGCATCTGCGGCAGTGATGTGCACTATTACCAACATGGCCGCATTGGCCCGTTCGTGGTTAACGCCCCGATGGTGCTCGGCCATGAAGCCTCCGGCGTGGTGCTCGCGACAGGTAAAAACGTCACTCACCTCAGCATCGGCGATCGCGTTTGCATGGAGCCCGGCATTCCCGATCTCAACTCGGCGCAGACGCGCGCCGGTATTTACAACCTTGACCCGGCCGTTCGCTTCTGGGCGACGCCGCCGGTGCACGGCTGCCTGCGCGAAACCGTCATCCACCCTGCCGCCTTCACGTTCAAATTGCCGGACAACGTCAGTTTCGCTGAGGGCGCCATGGTGGAACCCTTAGCCATCGGCATGCAAGCGGCCACCAAAGCCGGGATCAAACCCGGCGATATCGCGCTGGTGATCGGCGCCGGGCCGATCGGCGTGGTCACCGCCCTCGCGGCGCTGGCGGGCGGCTGCTCGGACGTCATTATTTGCGATCTGTTCGACGAAAAACTCGCCGTGGCGGCCAGTTACGAGGGGCTGCACGCCGTCAATATCAAAACCGGCGACCTGGCGGGGAAAGTGGCCGCCCTCACCAGCGGCAATGGCGCCGATGTCGTGTTTGAATGCAGCGGCGCGAAACCGGCTATCGCTACGCTGGCCGAACATGCGGCGCCCGGGGCGACCGCCGTGCTGGTCGGCATGCCGATCGATGCCGCGCCGCTGGATATCGTCGCCGCGCAGGCCAAGGAAATTACCTTCAAGACCATTTTCCGCTACGCCAACATGTACCCGCGCACGCTGCGGCTGTTGAGCAGCGGCAAGCTGCGCGTCCAGCCGTTGATAAGCCAAACCTACAAGTTCTCCGACAGCGTGGCGGCCTTCGAGCGCGCGGCGGCGGGACATGCCTCAGACATCAAAATCATGCTGGAGATGGAGTGATCCTATGGCGCTCTATGCTGGCATAGACTGCGGTACGCAAGGCACGAAAGTCGTGATTGTCGACAGCACACAGGGCGTGATCCTCGGTGAGGGTAACGCCCCTCACCGTCTCATCAGCCAAGCCAATGGCCGGCGCGAACAGGAGGCCGACTGGTGGATTGAGGCGCTAGTCATCGCTTTTCGCCAAGCCGTGACTCACGCCGGCGTTGATGCACGGGAGATTCACGCTCTGGGGGTCTCGGGCCAACAACATGGGTTTGTGCCGCTGGACGCAGACGGCAACGTGCTGCACAGCGTCAAGCTGTGGTGCGATACCGAAACCGCAGAAGAAAACGAACGGCTCCTGCAACAGCTCGGCGGAGCCAACGGCTCGCTGGAAACGCTTGGCCTGCGGATCGCCACCGGCTATACCGCGTCAAAAATCCTTTGGTTCAAGACGCACCATCCGGCGTTGTGGGCACAACTGCATACCGTGTTGTTGCCCCATGACTACTTGAACTTCTGGCTGACCGGGGAGCGCGTAGCGGAATATGGCGACGCTTCCGGCACCGGGTTGTTCGATGTGCGCACCCGTCGCTGGAGCAAAACCGCCGTCGATCTCATCGACGACAGCGGCCGCCTGTGGCAAGCCCTGCCGCCGCTCAAAAGCGCGGAGTGCTGCATCGGCACGGTGCGCCCCGCCGCGGCGGAAAAACTCGGCCTCGGCCCGGCAGTGCGGGTCTCGACCGGCGGCGGCGACAACATGATGGCGGCCATCGGTTCCGGCAACATCGAGGCCGGCACCCTCACCCTGAGCCTGGGCACCTCCGGCACGCTGTTCGCCTGGTCCGCCGCCCCCGTCACGGCGGAATCGGACATGATTGCCGGCTTCTGCTCCAGCACCAACGGGTGGCTGCCATTGATTTGCACCATGAATGTCACCTCGGCCACCACCGCGGTACAAACGCTGCTGAACCAAGATCTTACCGGCTTTAACGCTTTGCTGGCGCAGGCTTCGCCCGGCGCAGGCGGTGTCGAGATGTTGCCGTTCTTCAATGGCGAACGCGTTCCGCCATTGCCCCACGCGCGCGCCAGCCTGCATAACCTCGATAGCGACAACTTTACCCGCGCCAATCTCTGCCTGGCGGTGGTCGAAAGCGCCACGTATGGGTTGCGCTATGGCATCGAGCTGTTTCGCCGTCAGGGCATCGAAGCGCGCGAAATCCGCCTCACCGGCGGCGGCGCCCGCAGCGCCGCCTGGCGACAAATCGTCGCGGACGTAATGGGATGCCCGGTGGTCTGTCTGAAAGCCAAAGAGACCGCGGCGCTGGGCGGCGCCATTCAGGCGATGTGGGCGACGATGTTGGCCGACGATCCGCGCCGGAACGCCACCGCATTGCTGGCCGAACTGTGCCAACGCTTCGTTGCGCTGGATGAGGCCACGCGCACGCCGCCAAACGCCGGCAGGCAGGCGCAATACGAGACGCTTTATCAACGCTACCTGCAACGCTTGCAGCAGAACTATCCGGAGGTGCAACTGTGACGCGAGATCCCCATACGCCAGCGCCCGCCTACCTGCTGGAGGTCAGCGGCGTCACGAAAGCCTTCGGCCCGGTCGTGGCGCTCAAGAATGCGGAGTTTTGCCTGCGGCGCGGATCCATCCATGCCCTGTGCGGCGGCAACGGCGCGGGTAAATCCACCTTTCTCAGCATTCTGATGGGCTTTATTCAACCCGACGGCGGCGACATTTTTATCAATGGCCAACGCTGCGAATTTCATCATCCTCGGGAAGCCCTCAATGCCGGCATCGCCATCGTGCAGCAGGAGCTGAGCGCGATCCCGGATCTGACGGTGGCCGAAAACATTTGGCTGGGCCGCGAGCCGAGACGCCTGGGGTTCGTCGATTTCGCAACGCTCAACCAGCGCACGACCAGCCTGCTCAAAGAACTCGATTTCAAGATCGACGCCCGAGAAAAAATGCGCAACCTGAGCGTCGCCGAACAGCAGCTGGTCGAGATCGCCAAGGCGCTGTCGCATGCCAATGCCGACATCATCATCATGGATGAACCCACCTCGGCGATTGGCGAAGAGGATGCGCAGAAAATCTTTCAGACGCTTCAGCAACTGGCGGCAAAAGGTAAAGGCATTATTTACGTCTCTCACCGTTTGTCAGAGATATTCCAAATCGCGGACAGCTACACCATTTTCCGCGACGGCGCCTATATCCATGAAGGCTATATCGCCGACATTACCCGTGAACAGCTGATCGAACACATTATTGGCGGCGAGTACGACAGCGAGTTCGCCAAATTCAACCAGCCCGGCGAACAGGTCTTGCTGGCGGTCAATAACCTGTGTTGGCGCAGCAAGATAAAAGATATCAGCCTGCAGCTGAAGCACGGTGAGATCCTGGGCATCTATGGGCTGGTGGGATCGGGCCGCAGTGAATTTCTCGATCTTATCTTCGGCATTCAGCATGCCGACAGCGGCACGATTCGCCTGGGCGACAAGACGCTGAACCGCCACTCTCCGCGCGAGGCCATCGACAGCGGTATTGCCTACGTGACGGAAGATCGCAAGGAAACCGGCCTGGTGCTGTGCCGTTCCGTCAGTGAAAACATCAATATCGCCTCTTTTGCCGCCATCAGCCGGATGGGGTTTGTCAGCGAGAAACGGGAGCAGGCGCGAACCCGCGACATGATCCAGCGCTTCAACGTTAAAACCCACGACGGCGAACAGCCGGTGGGCAACCTGAGCGGCGGCAACCAGCAAAAAGTCGTGCTGGGCCGTTGGGCGCTGCTGGATCCGGAGGTTTTGCTGCTCGACGAGCCGACGCGCGGTATCGACGTCGGGGCCAAGAAAGAGATCTATCGATTTATGTCGGAGTTCGCCTTGCAAAACAAAGGGATCATTATGGTTTCCTCCGAGCTTTCGGAAATTATCGGCATGAGCGATCGCATATTGGTGTTTCGTGACGGGCAGTTGGCCGGCGAGCTTTCGGCAGCCGATGCGACCCAGGCAGCACTGATGAAACTTGCGATTTAACAGAGAGAGAAAAAAAATGAGCAGCGCCCACTCCTTATCACCAGGAATTTCATTTTTCACCCGCAATAAGCGCCGTATGCACAAATACGGCATTATCATCGCCTTTTTCGCCCTGTGCCTGATCGTGGCGCTGATTGGCGAATATCAGGTCGCTCAGGGGGCCTGGAGCAGCAACTATTTTCTCAGCAATGAAAACACCCTGATCGTCCTGCGCCAGGTCTCGATCAACGGCATTCTGGCGATCGGCATGACCTTCGTCATCATTACGGCAGGCGTCGATCTCTCCGTGGGCTCGGTGCTGGCGTTAAGCGGGATCGTCGCCGCCCGCTTCGCCACCAACAACAGCGGATTGGCTATCGGCGACACCGCGACCGCCGTCATGGCGCCGCTGATTGTGGCGCTGGGCATCGGCATCGTCTGCGGCCTGATGAACGGCACCGTGTTAGCCCGTTATCGGCTGCAGCCGTTTATCGTCACCATGGGCATGCTCTCCGCGGCGCGCGGTTTAACCATGCTGACCACCAACGGCAATCCGGTATCGCAATTGAACAGCGATTTCCGCTGGTTAGGCAATGGCTATATCGGCGGCGTTCCGGTGCCCGTCATCATCTTCATCGTGCTGTTCGCCCTCGCCTGGCTCGTGCTGAATAAAACCCTCTTCGGGCGTTACATCTACGCCGTCGGCGGCAACCCGAAGAGCGCGCGCACCTCGGGGATCAACGTCACCCGCATCAAAATACTGGTGTATACGCTGTGCGGCGCGCTGGCCGGCATCGCCGGCCTGATCCTCACGGCGCGCACCGGTTCGGCGCAGACCAATGCCGGCGCAGGGTATGAGCTGGACGCCATCGCGGCGGTGGTGATCGGCGGCACCAGCATGGCCGGCGGCGTCGGTACGCTGGTCGGCACCTTCTTCGGCGTGCTGATTATCGGGGTGATGAATAACGGCCTCGATCTGCTCGGCGTGCAGTCGTATTACCAACAAATTATCAAAGGCGCATTGATCGTCCTTGCCGTATTGCTCGACCCCTCGCGTAAGCAACAGCGCGATTAATAACATCAGACCCAACTCTACCAGGAGAAAACCATGAATAAGACCAAGATAGCGTTGTTTGCCTCTGCCCTGATGCTGGGCAGCATGTCGGCAGCCCAGGCCGCCCCGGTTAAAATCGCGGTATTGATGTACGGCAACAAAGCCGAGTTCGTGCAATTGATGGAAAGGTTCGGGAAGGAACACCCGGCGGTGAAAAGCGGCGAAGCCGTGCTGACCTTCTACGATGGGCGTTATGATGCATCGGTGCAAAACGATCAGGCCGCCACCGCTATCCAGACGCGCGCCGATGCCATTATCGTCAACCCTATGGATTTTGAAGCCAATATCGATATCGTCACCAATGCCAACGAGGCCAAAATCCCGGTGGTGGTCACCAATGCGCGCCTGAACACAGACGCGATGACGTCTGAAGTGGTGTCTAATGACGAGTTGGGGGGATATCTGGAAGCCAAAGCCGTACTGGACAAACTCGACTGCAAGAACCATAAGGTGAACGTGGTGATTATCGAAGGCCCGAAAGGCGGCAGCGGCGAGATCCAGCGCGGCAAGGGCAATGATAAAGCGATAGCCGAGTGCGGTGCCGGCCAGGTCACCGTGCTTGAACGCAAAACGGCCAACTGGTCACGCGCGGAAGCGCAGCCGCTGATGGAAAACTGGCTGCAGAAACATCGGGGCAAAATCAACGGCGTGATTGGCCAAAACGACGAGATGGCGCTGGGCGCTATCGAGGCGATTAAAGGCGCCGGCCTGAATGTGAAGGACTTCGCGATTGCCGGCGTTGACGGCGTTTCCGACGCGATTCATGCGGTGCAGGCCGGTGAAATGGTCTCTATCCTGCAAGATGCCAAAGGCCAGATGCAGGGTTCCATCGACGTCGCGCTGCGCGCCGTGAAAGGTGAAAGCTATCAGCCGCAGTCGGATATCTGGAAACAGTACGCCAAGGATCTGAAATGGGAAGGCGGCACGCAGAAGCATTATTACATTCCGTGGACCGTCGTCACCGCAGAGAACGCCCAATCGCTGTTGGACGCCCGTAAATAATCCCCCCGCCCCCTGCCTCCAGGGGGCACCGCTTGGGCGCTTGCCTGCAAACAAAAAAAAGCCAGCACGGAGTGGCTGGCTTAAAAGTTCTTCGAGGGAATATCTTGTTCGATAACCATACGCCCTTCACTGCGGGCTTTACTAGCTATCAGTGCGATAGGCATCCTCAGTTAAAATCAACGCCTGCATATCGGCGAACATCGTTTCCCATTCCGCCTGGTCGATATCCATCAAACCAAAGTAACGCAGCATAAAGGCGCCTTCGGTGGCGAGAAACGCCAGGCGCGCGCGCTTGCCCTCTTCGGTGGTCAAATCGAGCCCGGCGATGCGGCTGCGATACCATTCGCGCGTGCTCGCCAGATGCTCCGGCGTTTGAATCAGCGTCGCCATCAGCCCGGCGGCCTTGGCGCTGGCGGTCTGATCCGAACTGTGGGTGGCCAGCATATGCGCCCGCACAGCGGTCTGCGGTGAAGGATCGTCGCCGGCGATAGCCGTGAACAGCGTTTCATAGGCACTGCCCCAGCGATCGAACATGGCATCAATCAGGGCGTCTTTGCTGCCAAAGCAATACTGCACCCCGCCCTTGGAGATCCCCATCGCTTTGGCGACGGCGTCGATGGTCAAGCCGGCGGCGCCCTGGGTGGCGACGATTTCTTCGGCGATGTCCAAAACCTTGTCGCGATCGATGCTGCGTTGACGTCCCATTAAGAAACCCTTCTTTTCAATACGAACGTATGGATATATATTATCACCAGTATACCACCCGGCATCGCCGGTGGGTTACCCGAATGGCGGCGCCTCTGCGCGGCCCACTTTAACTGGATTATGACTTATGTACGCCAAGAACCGCTGGTTGATCCTGACGATGGTCGCCAGCGCCCTGTTCCTGATCGTCATCGATATGACGGTGTTATATACCGCCCTGCCGCGCTTAACCCAGGCGCTGGACGCCAGCGCTTCGCAAAAACTCTGGATCGTCAACGCCTACCCGCTGGTGGTGGCCGGCCTGTTGCCCGGCGCCGGCATGCTGAGCGATCGCATCGGCCATAAACGGCTGTTTCTCGCCGGACTGCCGGTGTTTGCCGTCGCGTCGCTGTGCGCCGCGTTCTCGCCCACCGCCGAGTGGCTGATCGCCGCCCGGGTGTTCCTCGCCGTTGGCGCGGCGATGATGATGCCCGCCACGCTGTCCATCGTGCGCCACGTCTTTACCGACGAACGCGAACGCGCGCTGGCGATCGGCATCTGGGCCTCGGTGGCCTCCGGCGGCGCGGCCATCGGCCCGGTGGTCGGCGGCCTGCTGCTGGAGTATTTCTGGTGGGGTTCGGTGTTCCTGATCAATGTGCCGGTCGTGCTGCTGGTCTGGCCGCTGGCGTGGAAACTGATCCCGCGCTGCGGTGGCGATAACCCGCGCCCTTCGGACATCGTCGGCTCGGTGCAGATCATGATTGGCCTGGTCGGCGCTATCTATGCGCTGAAGGAGCTGAGCAAGCCGACGCCTGATGTGAGTGCCTTGCTTGTGGCAGCCCTGATCGGCGTGTTGTTCCTGGCCCTGTTCGTGCGTCGTCAGCAGCGCAGCGCCCACCCGATGATCGATTTCTCCCTGTTCCGCAACCGGCTGTTCGCCGGCGGCATCGGCGTGGCGCTGCTTTCGATGGTGGCGCTGATCGGCATCGAACTGGTGCTCAGCCAGCGATTGCAGCTGGTGCTCGGCCTCAGCCCGCTGCAGGCGGCGCTGTTTATTTTGCCGATCCCGCTGGCCTCGGCGCTGGCGGGGCCCGTAGCCGGCCTGCTGTTGCCGCGCTACGGCGAACGCAGCATCATCCTCGGCGGTTTTGTCCTGACCACTCTCGGCATCGCCGGTCTTGCCGCGTTATACCAGAGCGGCATGGCATTGCAATTGGTCAGCCTGGCGCTGGTGGGCTTTGGCCTCGGCGGCGTGATCACCGCCGCTTCCACCGCCATCATGCTGAACGCGCCGGAGGAAAAATCCGGCATGGCGGCGTCGATCGAGGACGTCTCCTACGAGCTGGGCGGCGTGCTGGGCGTGACGCTGCTCGGCGGGTTGATGACGGCGGTTTACAGCCATAGCCTGGCGCTGCCGGCGGAGCTGCCGGTCAACCCGCTGGCATACGACAGCATCGACGAAGCCCTGCGCCTGGCGGCCGGGATGGCGGCCGATCGCGCGCAGCAGCTGACGCAGCTGGCGCGTCTGGCCTTTGATCGCGCGTTTATTACGGTACTGATCGCCGCCGCGCTGTTAATGGCGCTGGGCGCCGGGGCGGTAAAACTGGCGCTGCGCAAGTAACCGATAAAAGCGGCTTTTTTCGCCGGCGGAACCTGCGTAAACTGATTCGGCAATTTGCTCGACGGATTTGTCGTCATCGGTTTGAACGATGGCAATAATGCCTGTTATCGTGTTTAACCCTGCGATAAATCCGGTTACTGTATCCCCTATGGAAATTGATTCTGTCTACTATCGGAACAGATAATCAGGAGAAGATTAAGAGAAGGGACTCACAGTTAAAGACTAGGAGTCAGTCTCCATGCGGCCTCAGCCACATAGTAACGCTACGTTATTACCTGTCCATCAGCCCCTATCTGTAAGTCTACCGACACAAGGTAGACACAAACCTGTTAGTCACTCGTTACTTCTCCCTGAGGTCACAGAGTCAACTCCCAACGAAGTCAAACCTACAGTCTCAGACCGAAAGCTTGCTAGGTCGCAGCTATCACAGGTAGCCCTACTAGCGCTTGCTAGGCCGCAGCTCGTTAAGCGCAGTGACTCAGGGTATTATACTTACCGTCTCCGCATCGTAGGCAGCACCAAGTCTCTGCTCGCGTTATCTCTCAAGACCAAACTAAAAGGCGAAGCCATGCAGCGTTACGACCACCTGTCCTCTACCCTCAAGGCGTTCATGTTGGATAAGCCAGACGCCACCAGAGAGGAGCTAAAGGAGCATCTTCGGGTCATGGCCGAACAGTTCCTAACCGACAGTGATGCTCGTGGGTATTGGAATATGGTCGAACCTGATGCTGATGGAACTATGGTTAATCTGGTGGAGGATACGGTCTCCAGTCTTAAGGAAATTGCAGCAACTCAGCAGTTATCTATCGACCAGCACCGGCACCTCGTGGATGCACTGAGCCTGATGGAAGACGTAAAGTCTAAAGCTCGTGGTGAGGCTCGTGGGCTGCTTAACCGAATGGAACAACCGAAAGACGCTCACAATGAATCCTTAATCAACAATCCTTCCGGCCTCTCAAATGCTACTGAAGCCCTAAGCATCAAGACCTTATCGTCTATCTACCTGTCGGAACACGCAGTCAACCTGTCGGCCTCTACCCTGCGAGTCGTGCAGTCTGCTCATAAGACACTATATGAGGCTTCGGCGGCTGTAGGCTGTGTTGATATGGCTAATCATGCTCGTGCTGACCTCGTGGCTATTAGAGAGTATTTGGCTCAGACTCGAAGTAATTCCACTGTGAATGCCTTGCTGGCGAAACTTATTACTTTACTCAGCTGGGCTAAATTGAACGGTCATATAAACAATGATTACAGTGCGAAACTGAAGTATACGAAGGATATTGACTCCAAGCGCAAAGCCTTCAGCAATGAGCAGGTGGTCAACCTATTGAAAGGCTCGAAGGGAACGCCTATAGCGGCTTTGGTGACCCTTGCTGCTATTACCGGGGCAAGACTTGGGGAGCTGATGCAATTGGATGTATCGGACGTTAAGACGTTCGGGGGAATAACTTTCATCGACATTAATGATAGCGGTGAAGGCAAGAGCCTGAAGAATAAATACAGTAAGCGTGTAGTCCCACTCGTAGACGGTGCTCTGGGATTTGACCTCAAAGGATTCCTTGAGGGTCTGCCGCTTGATGGAGGCAAGGTCTTCTCTATCAGTCGTGGGGTTGCAAGCCAGCATTTCCGAAACCTTCAGGATAAAACCAAGGCAGACGGTGAGGGATTGACGTTCCACAGCCTACGGCATTCTATGGCCGGGAGACTGAAGGCTGCTGACGTGGCTCTGACGACAGCTCAGGCGATATTGGGGCACAGCAGCAACTCCATTACCTACGACCATTACGGCAAGGGTGCAGTGGCGGAGCTGGTCAAGATGCAGGATGCGATAAAGAAGGCGGTGTTGTGAGCAAAGCTGACTGTCTACGGTAATAAGGAAAGAGAATGAGGTCACCTGAGAGGGTGGCCTTTTTGTTAGATATAACATGTGGTTAAGTAAACCCTGACTATAGAGAGAATGACCCTCAGGTACTAAACCCCGACTATAGGTAGAACGACCAGTTCAATCCTAATCGTCTTCATCAACAAGCTTACTTCCGGTTTTCATTAACGGGTTGGTCTCCTTCACTGGGAGTGAGCTTGATTGATGTGGATGAGATGCCGTGACCTAACTGTCACCAACATTCCCGACCCACTAAGTCAACCCCTATCAGGTTGAGACTTAAAGCATATCCCGGTAGTGACAGACCGGAGGGAATGGCCGCGGCCTCTCCACTCACCTATCCATCGACAATTTACAGTTAGCTTTGCCAACGACACCTCATCCTTATCTCGTTGCTCACTTCTTGATTGATACGACAGCTAGCCAGCGATGGCTTCTTGACTGTACGCATTGACTCGTGGGTCTGAAGGTTAGGATTGGTCGATATTTAATGCGGGCGAAAATCACCCTCATAAATGAATAACCAGAAAATCCGGTTTATCACCACGGTCTCCCCCCAGACCAATCACACCAACCGTAAGTCTTTCTGAATGTGCTCTCTGAAGTGCTGACGCAGTTCCCTATCGTTGGGGGCTTACGTAGCTGCGCGCAGAGGGGACACGGACGAGAGCATATTTAAAAGGAGTACAACGATTATGAGCAGTAACGAATACACCATTCACATCTTCGGTCAAGACATCCAGTCCCAAGACGGCCTGTTCCGACTCGATGAGATTCGACGCATTGGCATTCAGATTGGCAAGGTGGCTGATGGTCGCTCGACTGAAGTTACCCGCTTCATGCGTACCAATGTAGGCAGGCATCTTATCAACCCGAAAAACGGGTTCATAAAGAAAATAGATATGGGTCGCCTCGGCACCAGCTGGTTAGCAACACCTGAAGCCGCCATTGAGTTCGGACGCTGGTTAGACTTTGAGTACGGACTGGAAGTCACTAAGGCATTTGTGGCAATGACCTCCAGCGCTTCTGTACAGGCCGCTGTGGCTGCTGACGACAGCATTGATACCAACGCTCAGGACTTCATCTCCCGACACGCTGTGAAGCATTACAGCAGAGGCAAGCTGGTCTCAGAAGAGGTCTACGAGGAGAGACGTGTAGGCCGCTGTGACTTCTCTCAGCTGAAGCGCCGGAGCATCCAGTCATGACCCACAGCCTGAACCCTAAGTCATCACGTGACCGCTACGAACTAATGCTACGTGGCTACAAGGTGGAGACCCTCAAGTCCATGCTTGGCCTCGACCCAGAGTCCCGACTACCGGGCACACCCCAAGAAGTAATCAATGGTCTCGCTAAGCAGTTGGCAGACCGTAAGTTTAACCATCAATAAGGAGACCACAACCATGAAACTGAACATTATCCACCTCGACCTGAAGAAGAATGAAGCCAACGTGTCCGGCCAGCCTGTGACCGTGGATTATCTTCAGGACGTCCTAATCCCGATGGCCTTGGCACCGTACCAGAGTCGCCCACGTCAAGGCGCTACGAAGGTTCTGCTGCCCCTGATGGAACAGCACCCGGAGTTAGACCTTACCCGATACGGTCATTTCACTACCGGTCTGCGCGAGTTACTGGCAGAGCAGAAAGCTGAAAAGGACATGCGACAGAAAGACGCTGACACGCACGCTGCGCGGTTCGCAAGCTACCTGCCGCCTACCAGTAAGGACTTTGAGAAGCGGGAAGAGCGTGAGCGTAAGCAGGCTGCTATTCGAAACCACTTCGCTGACCTGCGGGCGCAGACTCGTAGCAACCGGCCACAGTTCACTCAGGCTGACGGTAGCAACTACAGCATGTTGGACGAGAAGTTCTAACCCTCATCACTCATTTGCCCAGGGTCGTTAGCAATGGTGTCGACGACCTATCCTATTCAAACTTTAAGAAGGAGTAATATCACTATGAAACCATTCAACTATGAAGCACCTCAAGACCTGCAAGTCTCCAACCTGTCGAACATGAACAGCTCTGTCGTTATCGCTGATGCTGGCGACACTCTGGCTGGGGCTAATACCTCCCACGATTACGCTGTCGCTCTGGAGGAATCCCTGCGCACCAGCCTGAACAGTGACGACAATCAGGCCACCGCTAATGAAGTATTCCCGACCGAATGGCTACCGACCAAGCAAGACCAGCCGACCCCAGTACAAGCCTCATTGCTGGAAGACCGGAGCGCATGGCTGAACCTGCATGGCGATTGGTCTAAACCTGAAAAGGGTGAGCTGTTGGCCGGTACTGAAATCTTCTCACTGCCTGCTGACAAAGCACTACTGGTCTCTCACCAGTTCCACGTGACCGACTTCGCCATGATGGCTGGATGGACTTCAGCAGCCCTTGAGCAGCACCTGACGCAAATCCATGTTGCCCTTCAGTCTGCAATCAATAGCAAGCTGGTTGACGTCCTGCTGACCTCTAGCGCTATGCGTACCACCGAGCAGGATAAGCCTTCCGGTAAACCACGTGAGATGGCTGAAGACCTACTCGACGTCATCACCATGAGTCTTGACCCATCGGTGGGCAACGAGGTGTCTGCTTACGGTTATCTGGTACATGCTGACATGTATCGCGCCCTGACCCGTGCGGCTCATCGTGCAGGACTGGAAGATGTGGACGACCTGCTGGGAACCCATGTGCGTTACTACGGTGGTGAAGACCGTGGCGTCTTTGCCCTGCCTAAGATGTTCTCCGCTATTGCCTTCAGCCCTCTGGATAAAGATGGTGAGTGGTTCTCTGTGAAGCGTACCCGTATTCCTCAACGTCAGGCTTGGAGCTTCGAGATTCTGGCTCGTGCCTACGTGATGACTGAAGCGACTGCCAAGGTTAAAGACAAGGAGCACATGGCTACGGTTGACGCTAAGTTCCCAATCGTGACCCGGATTAGCTGGAAGGCGTAACAGCAGTCGGTAACTGTACGTAAAAGCTGGTGGGAGATAACCCTGCTGGCTTTTTACTTTTCACACAGGAGCATCAAATATGATTAATAAACAACCTGAAGTCTTGACCAATGAGTCGCAGCTGCCAGCCCTGCCCATCGTAATCGACGGGAAGGAGTTCCATGCAGGTGAAGACCGGATGTGGTCACTGAACGAGATTCACCGTGAGTTGGGACTACCGGTCAATAAAGAGCCTAGCCAATGGCGCGATAGAATTAAAGATGTGATGGTCAGCTCTGCAAATTTGCAGACCTCCGATGGTAATGGTACTTGGGCAACTGAGCATGGTGCGGTCGCCTATGCAATGTGGGTGTCTCCTGAGTTCTACCTGAAGGTTGTCGATGCCTACGTCTTGATGCGCAACGACCTGATTCTCCGGGAGCGTGTAGCCGTCCTCCAGTTAGCTGAGAAGACCGCTATCATTGATAAGCTGGAGCCTGCCTCCGATGTGTTCTTTGACCGCCTACGGAATGGTGGAGCCGCTCCGTGGTCTGCCTGCTGTAAGTCCCTGCGGCTGCCGCCTAACTTATTGAAAGAAGGGCTATTGCGTAGCGGTAAGTTCACCACCAAATTCTGTCACGACAGAGGCGACGATGTGATTGTCCCACACGCTGCGGGCTTCAAGCTGGGACTGTTCGTCATCGACACTAGCCTCTACGGTCGAGACTCTTGGAAGGTGACAGCCAAGGGCTATGCGTGGATGCAGGAGAATGCAGCCCGATGGTCTGAGGTTCTGGAGCGTGATAAGCAGGCCAAGGCCGCAGCGACACGAGCCAAGAGGAAGGCAACCACCCGCAGGAGATAACCACCACCATAAGGAGGACGATTACCATGATTACAATTCAACCATTCCAACTACTTGAAGTCTTCACCAGCCCCTCCCGACCCAAAGCTCCGCCCTTCAAGTCCGGTAAAGTCCCACAGCCTAAGCGTCCACCTAAACCACTGGTCTCTGAGTCAACCAAACGTCGCATAGCTCTGGTTGAAGCCCACAGGAGCGCCATAGAGGAACGTTTAGCCCTTGACCCTGAGTCACCTACCGGTCTTGTCTGGAAGGTCACTGTGGGGACGGCAGGACGTATCGGCCACCGTGAGGCCGGGACTGTGGCAGGAGCCAGAGGTAAAGACCCGGTGCTGGTGCTCAATGGTCAAAGACTGAGCATTAGACTGGTTATTGCTTTACTGTCAGGGAGTTAACGTCAGGACTGGGAGGCCAAGGACTAAACCCTGACTATAGAGAGGGGGGCACGTCAACCGACCACCACCTGTCTCTTATACACATCTCCGAGCCCACGAGACATTACG